>NZ_JAGRPF010000112.1 GCF_020439865.1 Prosthecobacter sp. | reverse complement strand
TGCCAGGTGCCCTGCAAGCAACCGTGTTCGTCGATGGTGGCCGATTCGGAATACTGACCGCTCTGCATGACCACTCCTTTCCAGACAAAGTGAACAGACTGCTCGCTCCAACTGCGCGTGCGGTTGCCACTGTAGGTGATGTTGCCCCACTGATCATAAACAGCGGTGACCTGCTCGGAGCCATGCCAGTTGCCCGCGCCATTGAGCGGTGAACGGCTGCTGTTGAACTGGGTGGAGCTGACCAGCCTGCGATAGGCTTTGTCGTTGAGGAAGTTGAACGCACGATGTCCGAGCGGCCCGAGTCGCATGCTGGCGCTGCGGGTTTGCAGGCGTGCGCTGGCGGTGCAGTTGCAGCCGCAGTGCATGGGTGCGGCGAAGAAGGATTGAGCCGCGCTCAGGCAGGGATTCCAGTTGGGAGTTGCCATGGTGTCAGTTTTCCTCCCAGCGGATCATGAACTGGCTCATCGCGCAGTCGATCTGCACGACGTTGCGCGTGAGCGAGAGATTCTTGGAGCACATCTGATAGGTGACTCCGTCATCGTCCACGTAGGCGACGGGGTAGTAGGCGTCCGTGGGCGGAGCATCCGCGCTGAACCAGGACGGCGGGATGTTGGGTGGCGAGGCCGCGCTCTGCATCTCCACGGCTGTCACCGAGCCGTAGGCATTGAGAGTGGCATGGACCCACACGTAGCGGTTCTTGGTGAAGGACGTGGCGACGTTGCCGGGCACGATGCCGTTCACACTGCCGGGCGTGAGCTTGTAGCTGTTGCCCGAGGAGCGGATGCGCCACGGATGATCGACGGTGCTGCCACCGCCGCCCTTGGAGCGAAGATGCACGCCTTGCGCGATCTCCTGGGCCTCGATGCCTTCCACGCTGATTTTTCCGCTTTGGATGAGCGGCGCCAGCACGCGCATGAGCGTGCCCCAGCGTACGAAGGCGCGAGACGGGACGCTGCCTCCGCCTGGACGTGCCTTGTGTGTTTGGACCAGGGACATGGCGATTATCCGGGCAGCACCGGCCAGACGAACTCATAGGTGTAGGTGGTGGCCCAGACCGTGCCCACGTTGTCGGCGTCGATGCTCGCGAGCTTCCAGTTCCACGGCCACTGAAACACCACGTTGGTGCCCTCGTAGTAGAGGTTCTGGATGGGCGGCGCGTCGGGCGGTGCCATCATGCCGGGAATGGCCGCCGTGTTGGGATGCTGGGTCGTGATGTAGGTGTCCATCACCACCACCTTGGGGAAACTGAACTGCGACTTGCGCGGGTCCTGCCATCCGCCCGGCACGTTGAGGTAAACGGGATCGCCCGGCGAGAGGATCTGCTCGTTGACCGCGATGCGGCGCTTGTAAGGCTTCTCGCCCAGCAGTCCGCGATAGGTGGCGCTGATGCGGAAGTAACCGGCCTCAAGTTCATCCTCGGTCACGTCCACGCAGTGCATGGAGGCATGGCCGTCCGGGGAGGATCCCAGCGCGATCAAGCCGGTGCCCAGGGCGATCCATTCCTCGCTGCCCTCGTCAAAGGTGTCGATCGTGCGGCGGAAGCTGCTCTTGAGTTTCCGGTTGGGCTTGCTGCCCAGCACGCCGAGGCATTGCAGGCGGTGGACGTAGCGCCCGGGATAATCCTCCTCGATCTCGACCTCCTGGATGACCAGTCCGCTGTAGCCGGGAGCCGCCGCGCCGGGATTGAAGGCCACAATGTTGGGGCTGAACCACTCCAGCGTGCCGCTGTCCAGGCCGTCCATGCGGCGGTTGAACCGCGCACCGGGCATGGCGAAGCTCGTGTCGCCGAATTCATGGAAGGGCGCGACACTCATACGGCCATGAAGTCTCCGATGCCCTCGCGGATTTCCGTGAGGAGTTGAACGATTTGATTGCCCTCGGTGAGCTTCACCGAATCGGAGCCGCGCCCACCCGACTGATTGGCCGCCGCCTTGCCACGCAGCACTTCACCGGCGCGTTCGAGGGCGGACTTGCGCTGCGGACCATTCTGGAATCGACGGTCGGTGCCGCGATAGAAGGCGTCATACTTGTACTGCCCGTTGGAGTTCTTCTCCTGAAGAGCGTCAAAGTAGGCCAGTCCGCCGAAGGATGGCAGGCCCGCAGGACGGGAGTAGCCCATGATGCGCTTGCGCCCGTTCTCGGTGCGCTCGCCACGTTTGGCCGCCTTGTCCTCAAGGTCGGACTTGGCCTGGGCAATGCGCAGTGCCTCTTCCTGCGACATGCCGGTCTCCTCGGCGATGCGCTTGGCTTCCTGCTGGATGCGGAGCTGTTTTTCCAACGCGTCCGCCTCCTTGTTGCGGCCACGCGCGCGAAGATCGAGCACTTGAAGATCGTTGGCGATGCCGGCACGGGCTTCGTTCTGCTGGGCTTTCTTTTCCGCCTCCGCCTTCTGCTGCCGTTCCTTCTCGTTGCTGATTTGTTCTTCGAGGGAGAGAATTTCACCGAGGAGCTTCTGGCGCTGCAGTTCGAGCTGGAGGATTTCCTCGGTGTCCTGCCCGCCCATGCCCTCCATGTAGGCCTTCTCGCGCGCGGCCTGCATTGCGGCTTCGAGATCGGCCACCTTGCCCTTGGCATATTCAAGGTTCTCCTCCGGGCTGAGCTGCTGCTTGAGGTTGGCTTCCTTGGCCTGGTCGATCTGGTCGCGGATGCCCTGCATGCGCTTTTCCTGCGCTTCGAGTTCCTTCTGGCCCTTCTCGATGCTCTCGGCGGCTGCCTTCTGCGCGTCGGCGATCTTCTTGGCCCACTCAGCGGCTTCCCTGGCAGCCTGGCGCTGCTTCTCCTGGGCGGCGGCCGCCTCCTCAGCCTCGATCTTGCCTTGAGCGAGAGCTTGTGCCGCCAGTTCCATGCGGTCGCTGAAACTGCCGCCCAGTCCACCGAAGAGGGCCACGCCGGTGACCGTCGCAAAGTCGGAAACGCTCAGCAGCGCGTCAGCCGTCCATGCTTTGAGCTTGAGGATGCCAGCATCGAGCTGGTCGTTGAAGTCGGAGAGGCGGTCCACCTGTGCCTGGCTCAGCACGGGAGTGTCGGCGAGGGCCTGCAGTGCCTCGCGGCCCTGCACGA
>NZ_JAGRPF010000111.1 GCF_020439865.1 Prosthecobacter sp. | reverse complement strand
TTGGCTGGTGCGCGGCGTCATGCTCTCGATCTCCGCCATCGCCGTCTGGCGGATGGTTGAATCCTTTGCCGTGTGCTTTGTCACGACCGCCTTCACCAGATCCGGACGCTCCAGCACGATGCAGCCGCGTGTGTTGTGTGAGGCGATGGTGCGGAAGTCGTTCAGGAATTCGCTCTTCGTGAAGACATCGAAGAGATCGTCCTTGGTGCGCACGCTCTCCTTCGCGAACTGGATGATCGGGCAGGGCTCGATCGCACCCGTGGGGCTGATGTGATGGCTGATGCCGTTCGCCATCGGGCAGAGCGCCTGGCCGTTGTGATCGTAGTAGGCATCGACGATGGCGATCGGCAGCTTCGCGCGCATGTTGACGACGAATTTGCGCACTTGCGTGATCTGCTCCGGCGTGAGCGCGAGTGCGGCGCTGATCTTCGGTCCCACCGGGCGATACGTGTGATACCACGCGTAATGCACACCCATGTCGATCAGCCGGCGCAGCCACGACTCCGTGAGAAGGTCGTCGATGTTCGTTTTGCAAAGGCTCGTCGCCACACCGGTGAGCACCTTGGCGTCGAGGCAGTTCTGTAATCCGCGCAGCGTGCGGGTGAGTACGTCCTTGTTCCCACGACGTTCGTTGCTGACGATCTCGGTGCCCTCGATGCTGACTAGCGGCGTGACATTGCCGAGCTTGCGCATGTTCCCGGCAGCCTTCGCGGTGATCATCTGACCGTTGGTGAAAACTTGGAAGTAAGCGTCCGGGTGCCCCGCGAGGAAATCGAACAGCTCGGGATGCATGAACGGCTCGCCGCCGAGGATGCCGAAGAACGCATTCCCGCGCCGCTTCGCATCGTTCACGATCTTGTTCAACTCTTCGAGGTTGAGCGACTCGCGTGGCTTGTCCACGTCCACCCAGCAGCCCTGGCAGCGCAGGTTGCAGGAGTTGAGGATGGAGATGTAGAAGAACGGCGGGAAGAACTGCCCCTGCTTCATGCGCTGCTTGTGCAGCATCACCGAGCGCGCCCCCTTGTAGCCAAAGTTCCAGCCGATCTTCGCCAGGCAGACGGGATCGACGGTGCGGAGGATGCGGGAGGTCAGGGAAAGCAACATGCGGAGGGAGTCTTCCGAAGTGAACGCTCAAAGTCCAGTCCCGGTAGCAGGGAAACCGCCCTTTTCATCATGAACAGGGCACCCTCATCGTTCCACGACGCAGGATGGCGTCACTGTTTGCTCCATTGTATTCCAACTTGGGGTTGTTGACTGAAACCCATCACAAATCTGCATTTCAGCGGGGTGGAGCTTCGTTGTGGATTGCGTTTGTAGAACTTCACCGATCTCGGACATGAAATCGACTTTGCTGCGCCTGCTTCTGCGATTTTCCCTGACATGCCTCTTATTGACAGGGCTGGCTAGCTTCGCGGCGCCTCCTCCTCCACTCGAAGTGACGACGATTCCTGCAACAGCCAAGGCGGGACCGGTGGTGAAGATCAAGGGGAGGCTGGGGTCCACCTACACGGCGTTTCCGGTGGTCGCGGATGGCACGACGTTTGATCTAACGGAGGCGCTTTGGACATCGCGGGAGGATCAT
>NZ_JAGRPF010000110.1 GCF_020439865.1 Prosthecobacter sp. | reverse complement strand
GCATCTTGCCACGGCTTTATTAGCCGGTCAAACACAAAATCTAAATTTTTCTTATCCTTGGAATTCCCAAGGCATTTTTTATCCCTAAAACCTCAACACGTCACTGAAACGCCTTTTCCATTGCCTCCACATTGGCCTTCATGACGGTCATGAAGTCGCCGCTATCCGGCACGTTGCCGCAGGGATCAAACACAACGCTTTTCAGACCGAGCGCTGCGATCTTTTCCACACTCTCCTTCGCAGGCTCACCTTCCCAGATCATCCAGCGCGCTCGATGGCCGGCAAGAATGCTCTTCAAGTCGTTCATTGCGTTGTCATCCGGCACCGTTTCCGGTTCCCACAAGACAGACTTCAGATTCAGTCCATAACGCCGTGCGAGGTAATGATACACAGGATGTGATGCGACGAGCGGATGCTGCACCAACCGACGGCTTAGCGCACTCATGCGATCATCCAAGGACTCCAGTTCGTCTTTGAGCGCCTCGGTGTTTTTGGCGATCACATCTTTGGCGTCGGGCACAAGTTTCGTCAGCGCCTCACCAACGGCCTGGGCCTGCATGGCCGCCTGATTGAAATCGACCCAAGTGGTAAATGCGGTGCCGCTGTGACTGTGCGCACCGCCCGGACCGTGACTGTGCGTGGTGGCGTCGTTGATTTCGATGAACGTGTTGGCAAAAGCAGCAGAGGTATCCACCACCTTGGACTCCGGCAACGTGACTTTGTCCGCCCATTTCGAATACGTAGCGCCGTTCATCAAAATGAGATCCGCATTTTGAAACGCGGTGATCGCCGCATCGTCCGGTTGCCAGAAGGCAGGGTCGTCGTCCTTTGGCGCAAGAAACCTCACTTCCACAGCATCACCTGCGATGCATTGGGCAAAATACTGCAGCGGATAATTTGCGACAAGCACCTGCGGTTTGCCGGATCTGGCCGGAACAGCAACTGACTTCCCATCACCCGGCTCAGTCGAACTAGGTTTGCAGGCACCAAGGAGAACCAAGAGGCTGGAAAGGAAGAATCGTAATTTCATAGTGTGCGAAGATAGCAGTCTGAAATGCTTCGGAAGTAAATGGCAAAATGCAGTTTCAAACATCCAGTTTGAATTCACCTCGCTGCATGAGTTCCCGCAGCACCCGACGATAGGGCGCCGACATGGGCGTGGACTCCAGTTCTGTGAAAGGAATGATGCGATGCGTATCCGGCCAGACGCCGTCGTGGGCATGCGGCTCATGCACCCACAGCGTGACCTTGTAACGAGTGATGCTGTAGTGCGTGCGCATCAGCACCGGCGGCGGTTGGTCTGCATTCATGGCAGGCAGCTTCCAAAGGCCCGTGCGTCGCCTGCCTGTCTCGAGTTCCAACAAAACACCTTCGCTGGTGCGCAGAAAAATGACCCGCTCCGTGATCGCCGTGATCTCCTGACGTACACTCTTCACAGGAAGTGACTCCGGATCAGTGGTGCGGCAATGGCTGCGCACCGGACAGAGATCACACGCTGGCTTTGTCGGCGTGCAATGCGTCTGACCTAACTCCATGAGTGCGGAGTTCAACGCACGCGGATCATCCGTGGCGTGCACGAGCGCCCTCGCCCGCTCCCACAACCGCTTCGCCCCTGCAGTTGAGTCGACCGGTGTGGCGTCATCATGGATGCGAGAAAGGACACGCGCGATGTTGCCATCAACGATGGGTTCAGCGAGGCCGAAGGCAAAACTGGCCACCGCACCCGCTGTGTAAGGGCCAACACCGGGCAGGGCCAGGATGGCCGCGTGGTCACGCGGAAACTCTCCTGCATGATTCTCCATCACTTCCCGGGCTAGCTTTTGAAGATTACGTGCACGCCGATAGTACCCCAACCCCTCCCACACCTTGAGCACTTCCTCTTCACGAGCGGCGGCCAGTGATGAAAAATCAGGGAACCGTTCCATCCATCGTGAATAGAAGCCGCGTCCCAGCACGGTCGGGATTTGCGTCTGCTGCAGCATCACTTCGGAAACGAGAATCGCATACGGATCACGCGTGCGCCGCCAGGGATAGTCACGCGCGTGCTGCTGAAACCAGTTCACAAGCTCTTCCACGATTGCGTGGGGCTGAGGCGTGGCAGTGTGAGAGGACATTGTGCATCACTTATCAACGAGCCCTCGCATTTTTCATGAATCTTTGATCGCTTGTGCGTTTAATTTTACCCCTCATGCCTGCCCTGACCAGCTACACCCACGCGCTTACCTCCACCCAGGCGGAGAAACTGCGCACGCTGCTGGAAGAGCGGGGCTTTGAGTTTCAAACCAAACCCTACTGCCTCTACGCTGCGGCCAAATCGAAAGTAAATGTCCTGGTCTATGAAAAGGGCCCGAAGGTAGTCGTCCAAGGGAAAGAAACAGAGGACTTCGTCTCCAACCTGCTCGAACCGGAAGTGCTGGGTGAGGCCAAACTCGGTTATGAGGAGATTCATCATCCAGAGATGTTCCAACCGCACATCGGCGTAGACGAGAGCGGCAAGGGCGACTTCTTCGGCCCCTTGGTGATCGCGGGCGTCTATATTGATGGCGATGTGGCACGCCAACTGCGCGAGATCGGAGCCGTGGACAGCAAGCGCATCAGCAGCGACGATCGCATATTTAAAATTGCGGCCGACATTCGAAGCATACCCGGGCTCGCCTGGGAGGTGATCTCCATTCACCCTGAGCGGTACAACGAATTGCACGCCAAGTTTGGCAATCTGAACCGCCTGCTGGCCTGGGGACATGCCCGCGTCATTGAGAACCTGCTGGAGCGCGTGCCCGACTGTCCGCGCGCGATCTCCGATCAGTTTGCCAACCCCGCTGTGTTGCAACGTGCGTTGCAGGAGCGCGGGCGCAAAATCGAACTCATTCAGCGGACCAAGGCTGAGAGCGACCCTGCAGTGGCGGCCGCCTCCATCCTGGCGCGGGAAGCCTTTGTTGGATGGTTGAAGTCGCAGGGCCAGAAGCTTGGAATCGTGCTTCACAAAGGAGTCTCAAGTCTGGTCAAAGAAACCGCGGCAAACTTGGTCAGCCAACATGGGAACGATGTTCTGCGGACCCATTGCAAAATTCACTTCCGCACCAGTTCAGAGGTGCTGTCCGGGTCAGTTTCGGATTGCGATGATCAAAATATGCCGATTGTGTCGTAGGTAATGCCGATAATTCGACACAGAATTTAGTTGCACCTCATTAAACGTCTCGCTAGTCACCTCCCATATGACAACGATCACCAAAAAAGATCTGGTTGCCGAACTCAGCAACGCCACCGGTATCAAACACGCCGACACACTGGCCATGGTCGAGGCGTTTATGGAATTGGTTTCAAAGAATCTAAGTGAAGGGAACGAGGTCACTTTGAGAACTTTCGGAACCTTTGACCTTCGGGTAGCCCGAGGCAAAATTGGACGTAACCCTAAGCAGCCAAATTCTGAAGTCATGATTCCCGATCGTTGCGTGGTGCGTTTCAAGCCCAGCAAGGAGCTCAAGTCCCGGGTGGCCGCTCTTTCGGTAAGCCAGATGAATGGCAATCACAGCATGAACGGTGATCACGCCATGAATGGCAATCACGTTTAGAACGGGCATTCGAACAGCTTAACCGGCTGTTATGGCCCATTCCCACGTGAGCGATGATCGCGTGCAACGTCGGGTGATTTGGAGCGTATTTTTCGCCCACCATGTCGCCCCGTATTCTCTCCACGCTCGCATTCGTCTTCCTGCTCAACACTGCATCCGCAGCCCCGCTCTGGATCTGGCTGACCAAAGATGCCACCAAAGACAAGGACGTGACCTTCCGTCATCGTTTTGAAATCCCGGCCAACGCCCACTTTGCCACCCTCGAGCTGACCTGCGACAACGGTGCCGAGGCTTTCCTCAACGGCAAAAAGGTGCTGACCAATCCCGACTGGCAGGAGCGGTCCAAAGTGGATGTGAGCAAGGAGATCAAACGAGGCGAACAAAATGAGATCACCGTCAGCGCCCACAACAAAGGAGGCATCGCGGCGATGATCGCACGCCTCACTATCAAGGTGGCGAACGGCACGGAAAAGGTGCTGGTGGAGACGAACGGCACGTGGGAGGCCACAGCCACGGGCAAGAATGCGTGGAAACCGGCTGCAGAGATCGAGATCTATGGCAAAGGCCCTTGGGGTCTGGCGCTGGATGGAAAACCAGGCGGCGGAAAAAACGATGGCCCGGCCGAATCCATCGCTGCTGCTGAGATCACGGTGCCGAAAGGTTTCAAAGTGGAAAAGCTCTACAACGTGCCGAAGGACCAGGAAGGCTCCTGGGTGGCGCTGACGGTCGATCCAAAGGGCCGCCTCATCGCCTGCGACCAGTATGGCAGCATCTACCGCATGAGCGTTCCCGCCATCGGCAAGCCCGAGAACCTCAAGCCCGAGAAGCTCGCGATTGAAATGGGCAAAGCGCACGGTCTGCTCGCCGCCTTCGACAGCCTCTACGTCATGGTGAACGAGGACGGCCAGAAAAACGGCCTCTACCGCCTGCGCGACACAAACGGCGACGATCAATACGACAAGACCGAGAAACTCGTGACCATGAAGGGCGGCGGCGAACACGGCCTGCACAGCATGGTCGTGAGCCCGGACGGCAAACGCATCTTCTTCAATGGCGGCAACCACACCGAACTGCCTGAGGAACTCAGCACCAGTCGCCCTGCCAAGATTTGGTCCGAAGATCATGTGCTGCCGCGCCTGTGGGACGCGAATGGTCATGCACGCGGGCGCCTCGCTCCCGGTGGCTTCATTTGCAGCATGGATCCTGATGGCAAAAACGTGGAGCTATTCTGCTCCGGCTTCCGCAACGAGTTTGACATCTGCTTCAACGACCAGGGCGAACTCTTCACCTATGACGCCGACATGGAATGGGACATCGGCAGCCCGTGGTATCGCCCCACACGCGTGAATCACTGCGTCAGCGGCGCGGACTACGGCTGGCGCAGCGGCAGCGGCAAATGGCCGAGCTACTACGCCGACTCACTGCCCGCCACGCTCGACATCGGGCCAGGCAGTCCCACGGGTGTCGTCGCCGGCACCGGCGCAAAATTCCCCGCAAAGTATCAGCACGCCGTCTTCATCAACGACTGGACCTATGGCACCATGTGGGCCATCCACCTCGAGAGCAAAGGTGCCAGCTACGACGCCACGAAGGAGGAGTTCGTCTTTGGCAAGCCGCTGCCGCTGACCGACGTCGTCATTCATCCGAAAGATGGTGCGATGTACTTTGCCGTCGGCGGACGTCGCACGCAGTCCGGCGTCTATCGCGTGACTTACGTCGGTGATGAATCCACCGCGCCAGCCAAGGCGCTGCCGCTCGATGAAGAAACGCGCATGCGCCACGCCATCGAGGCCTCCCACACCACCGCGGGTGACCTCGGGAAGCTCTGGGGTTACCTCAGCCACAGCGATCGCAACGTGCGCTACGCCGCACGCGTCGCGATCGAAAAGTTGCCCGTCGATCTTTGGCAAGACAAGGCTCTCAATGAAACGCAACCAGTCGCATTGATCGAAGGCATCATCGCCCTCGCTCGTGTCACGGGCGCCAAGTCGGCTCACACGGGTGGCAAACCCGCTGCCAAACCCACCGGCACCTCCTCCGAACCGATCGGAAATGTCGTGCCCGAAAATGTCGAATTGCAGGGCCGAATGCTCACGGCTCTCGGCAATCTCAAAGGCACCAAACTTCCTCTCAGCCAGCAACTCGCCGCCCTGCGTGCGCTTGAACTTGTGCTGACCCGTCTGGGCAAACCCAGTGCCGAAGTCTGCACGCAAATCGCCGAGGCACTCGACGCTGTTTATCCTGCCGAAGATCCGATGATCAACCGCGAGCTCTGCCAGATTCTCGTTGCCGTCGATTCGCCGAAGGTCGTCTCTAAAACACTCGCGCTCATGGCCACTGCCAAAGACGACTTCCAGGAAGTCGCCAGCGATGCCGTGCTGAGCCGCAATGACGGCTACGCTAACGCCGCACGCGCCGCGGCAGGCAGCCGCCCGAACGCGCAGCAGATCAGCTACATGGCCGCGCTACGCAACGCTACTGCTGGCTGGACGCCTGAACTGCGTCAGACTTACTTCTCCTGGTTCCCGCACGCACGCACGTGGAAGGGCGGCAACAGCTTCAAAGGTTTCATCGAAAACATCCGCAAAGACGCGCTCGCCACCTTCGTGCCTCAGCCGGAACTCGCCGAACTCGACACGCTCAGCAGCAAAGTAGAGGCCCTCACCGCCGCGCCCAATTACGTCGCCCCGAAGGGACCCGGCAAAAACTGGACCGTCGATGAAGTCGTCGCCCTCACCGCGGGCGGACTCAAAGGCCGCGACTTTGCGAATGGCGAGGCCATGTATCGCAGCACCATGTGCGCCATCTGCCATCGCTTCAACGGCGACGGCGGCAGCATCGGCCCCGACCTCACCGGCGCTGGCAACCGCTACACCATGCGCGACCTCATGGAGAACATCGTCGATCCCAGCAAGGTCATCTCCGACCAGTATGACAGCCACGAGATCACCAAGAAAGACGGCAGCATCATCATCGGCCGCATCGTCGTCGAGGAAAACGGCAAGGTCTTCATCATGACCAACCCCTTCGCGCCCAATGACCACATGGCCATCAATGAAAGCGACATCGCCAAGAAAGGCACCCGCAAAGTCAGCATGATGCCCCCCGGCCTCATCAACTCGCTCAATCAAGACGAACTCCTCGACCTCGTCGCCTACGTCGTCAGCGGCGGGAACAAGGACGACAAAGTGTTTAAATAATCCCTGCCGATGAAAACTGCCTTGCTTGTCCTCTTTGCATCCGTCGTTTTCGCTGCTGGTGCCGAACCTGCGAAGAAAGCCGAACCGAAAAAAGAAAAGCCCTTCACCCCCGGCGGCATCTACCGGCAGGGTGACATGCAGCGACCTCGGCCTACGGTGATCACGCCGCCGACGGAAAACACACCGCCGAGCGATGCGATCGTCCTATTCGATGGCAAGGACCTCTCCAAATTCATCCGCAAGCCACGCAACGGAGATCCTGATCAAAGTGACGTTCCAAGCTGGAAGATCGAAAACGGTTACGCAGAGATCAAACCGAAGGGCGGTGACATCGACACGAAGGACAAATTCGGCTCCTGCCAGATTCACCTCGAGTGGGCCACGCCCACTGAGGTTGTCGGCAGCAGCCAGGGCCGCGGCAACAGCGGCGTGCTCATCCACGGCTGGGGCGAGGTGCAGGTGCTCGACTCATACGACAACGACACCTATCCCGACGGCCAGGCCGCTGCCATCTACAACCGGTATCCGCCGCTCGTGAATGCCAGCCGCAAACCCGGCGAGTGGCAGAGCTACGACATCATCTGCGAGTGCGCGAAGATCGACGACAAGGGCAACGTCTTGCAACCCGCCCGCCTCACCGTGATTCACAACGGCGTCATCGTGCAGCACGCCGTGGAAATGGACGCGAAGGTACAAGAGTTCGGCTTTGCGCTCCAAGATCACCACAATCCCACCCGCTACCGCAACATCTGGGTCCGTCCGCTGCATCAGCGCGACGAGAACGCCAAGCCAGCGGAAGCAACGAAGTGACAAACCGCAGCTCCGGCGCTTTGTCGTAGCACTCGCTATTGGAACTTCACATCCACCTTCGGCAGCAGCGCCTTGATCTTGGCCTGCGTTTCCGGCGGATAGCCGGTCTTGCGGTCGATGAGCTTGAGTTCCTTCAGGAAGGTGAAGCCTTGCAGCAACGGCAGACGTTCGTCGGGAAGCAGCGGACTGCCGAGTTCGAGCGATTCGAGCTGCGTCATGGTGGCGAGTACTTTGAAGTCATCATCGGTGGTTTCCTTGCAGTTCGTGAGCGTGAGGCTCTTCAACGTCTTGATGTTCTTGACGATCGGCAGTGACTCGGATTTGTCGAAGCCCTCGCCGAGTTGGAGATATTCGAGTGGCAATGCGACGATGTTGTTCAGCGCCGCCGGAGTGGCATGCGCTCCGAGTTCCAGGCCCTTGAGCTTCGTAAGCTTGGCCAGATTAGGAGCCCCAGCGTCGGTGAACTTGGCGTGCGCGAGGCTGATGCTCTCGAGGTTCGGCAGGTGTTCGCAGAGCTCTTTCAAGCCTTCGTCATCAATGCTACTGCCGCGGTGGCTGACCTTCGTCACCTTGCTCCAGTCAGCGCACTTCGCATAAGCACGACCAGTGATCGCGGTGCCGACGAAGGAGAAATTCTCGAGGTTATTCAGACCCGCGAAGATCTCCATGCCTGCGTCGGTCAGCTTGCCGTTGTTGGTGAATCGCAGCGACTTGAGATTTGTGAGCTGCCCGAGTGGCTTGATCCATTCGTCGTTCGCCTTCGTCGAGATGACGTTCAACGACTCCAGGGTGTTGATGTGGCCGAGATGTTCAAAGAAGTCCGCGTCATACGGGTCGTCCTTCCGATGATCGTGCGGACCCGCATTCGGAACCTGCAAATCAACAAGCTTCAGACTCTGGCCATCCTCCGTCTTTTCGACCTTGCCCTTCGCGCCCTCAACGGTGCGAATGACGGCCTCGACGTGCGGATCGAGCGCAAAGGCGGAGATGGCAAAGGAAGTGAACAGGGCGAGCGTGAGTTTCATGGGTGGTTGGAGTGTGGGTTGATAAAATGAGGTTACTTCGCGAGCTGACCATCACGTTGGGAGGTCTGCCAGTCCGCGGCGAAAGCGGCATTGAGGAGCCAGGAGGCGGTGAACTTGTCGCCGGCGAAGTCAGCGACCGGAGCAATAGGCAGAGTTTGATAGCCGCCTTTCTCGGCATTCCAGTTTTGACCGAGGTAACCGGATTCGGCTTTGAGTTCATTCAGCTTCACCGGGCCTTTTGATGCGTCAGCATCGGCAGGAACGCGGGCGGCGAAGCTGAGGCGCAGGAAGGAGAAGACGAGCGGCCAGGTTTTCTCGCCGGGGCCATGACCGGTCTTCGGCTCGACTGCGTAGTGCCAAAGCGCGTGATGCTTCTTCCGCATCGCCTCAACAACGGCCATGTTCTGCTCCTTGGAGGGACGCGCGAAGAAGGCATCGTCCTCGCCGAAGATGATCATGCCAGGCAACTGAGCCGCGCCGGGTTGATACACCTGATAAGTCGTTCCGGGACGCATTGAAACCCATGCCCAGACACGTGCGCCCTCCGTGGCCGGAAAGATGGCGGAGAATCCGGTGCCATTGGAATGACCGTAGAGAAACAGCGGTGCGTTCTCGAGTTCGGGATGCTGCGAGCGGGCTCCGAAGCCCTTCAAGCGATCATAGAGCAGACTGCGAGGCCAGAAGCCGCGTTGCATCGGATTGCCGACGAATTTGAAGAGTGCGAGATGCAGCTCGCGTGCGAGCTTCCGCAGTTCCGCGTGCTTGAAAAGCGCCTCGCCGCTGCCGTGACCGGAGACGACGACGATGCCGCGTGCCAATTCGACTCCTTCCGGAATCCAGAGATCGAACTTCACGTCTTCCTTTTTGCCTTCGCCCTTCTGCTTCACCGCCTCGGCCCATTGCGCGTCACTCAGATTCCAGTCCCAATGCTGCTCGATGACCTGATTCGGCGCAGGCGTTCCCCATTTGGCCTCGTCGAGAATGATGTTACCCGCACCCTGTCCTTTCACACCTGCGTTCGCCCGCACCCAGCCGATGCTATGGCACTCGGGAAGCTGGAGCGTCTCGGAGAGTTCGACGTCGGCTGCGAAGGCGGTGCTGCATGCAGCTACCATGCCCAACAGCGCCATGGTGGTGCCGATGCCGCGCAGAAAGTGGCGGCGAACGAGAAGCCAGCGTTGGGATTGGATGTTGCTCATGAGGTTCGTGGGAGCGCAGGTTAAATCACTTCAGGCGGAAAATTTCGCTCGTGGCGCAAAGAACGACGAGATCGCGAAGCCGGTAGTCGTTGGTCGCGGCCGTTTCGAGGATGCGACGGATGTGTGGTCGATCGGTGATTTCGAGTTCGCGTCCCAGCGCGAAGATCAGCAGCTTCTCGACGAGGCAGCGGGCAAACTGCTCGCGGCGGTTCAGCAGTTCCGTTTTGAACCCGCTGACGTCCGTGAACTTCGTCGCACCAAACTGGCCGCTCGCATCCACTGGCAGCACGGTTTTGCCGTCCACGTAGTGACCGCGCCAGCGGCCGATGGCGTCGTAGTTTTCCAGTGCAAATCCAGGCGGATCGATCTGCCGATGGCAGGTCCGGCAACTGCCGTTCTCCTGATGCTTCATGAGCTGGTCGCGGATGGTCTTCGCTCCACGGATGTCCGGCTCGATCGTGGGCACGTTTGGCGGCGGCGGTGCGGGCGTGGCGCCGAGAATGTTCTCCAGCAGCCAGACACCACGGATGACCGGCGAGGTGTCCACGCCATTGGCCGTGAGCGTCAGCACGCTGGCCTGCCCCAGCAGTCCGCCGCGCCATGAATCCGCGAGTTTCACCTGGGCAAAGGCAAGTGTCGGCGCATGGCCGTCGCCGTCCGGCACCAGTTGCTCCTGCGGCAGACCTTCTACTGGTCTCCGTTGCGCTTCGGTAACGCGTTTCGGATCGATGCCGTAGAGCTGGGCGAGCTCTTTGTTGATGAAGGTGTCGTCAGAATTCAACAGACGCGTGATGGAACCATTCGTGTTGAGCAACTGACGGAAGAACAGGCGCGTTTCCATGCGCATTGCCGATTCCAGATCGTCGTTGTAATACACGCTGAACTTGTGCACGTCGGGCGCCATGGTGCCGAGCTTGCGCAAAGCCAACCAGCCGTCGAGAAACTCATCCACGAAGGCCTCGCAGCGTGCGTCGTCGAGCAGGCGCAGCGCCTGTTGTCGGAGCACTTCAGGTTTTCGAAATTCACCGGAGACGGCCAGTTTCAGCAGAATCTCGTCGGGCATCGAGGCCCAGAGAAAATAGGACAGGCGCGAGGCGATCTCGTGATCGGTGAGGGCTTGCACCTTCTCCTCGCGATACAAAAATTCGGGCGAGCAGAGAATCGCTTTGATGCCTTCCTGAATCGCAAGCTCTGCACTCATGCCGTCCTTCTCCGCATCGCGCACCAGCTTCACCAGCGGAGCCACCTCGTCCTTCATCACCGGACGGCGCCATGCACGGGTGGCAAGGTTTTCGAGGATGTGCGCTGCATCTTCGCTGCGATAAGCCTCTGTGCCGAAGATCACACGATGACTTTCAGGTGGCCAAGCCTCAATGAGCGGCCCTTCGACTTCGATCTTCGACAGCAGAATGCGCGGCGACTCGAACCACATGAAGAGATTCCAGTCGCTGCTCTTGCTCGCGTCGAATTTCGCGCGCTGCTCCTGGCTCAACAACCGGTCGATGTTCGCTTTGAAATAGTTGCGCAGACGGTTGTTTGAGTCGCTCGGGCCGTTCGGGAAGCCGAGGCGCGGAAACTCGCCACGATCCAGCCACACACGGCACTCCAGCCAGGTCGGCTCGTCGTCAGGCAGGTCCCACACCGCGAGCTGACGCTGACCCGACTGATAACCTTTGGCCGCGACATCGAGCGCCTCCTTGTTTTCAGGGTCGATGCCTTCCAGCGTGCCCGTGTAGAGTCCGAGGCGGATCGGTTCGGCGGGATCCCACATCGATGGGAACTTCTGCTTTCGCAGATCCAGCTTCGGATCTTTGGGATCGAGCTCCGCGTAGCGAAACTTCGCCTCCGCGCGAATGCGGACGCGATACCATCCGCTCTCCGGCACGCCCTCGCGCAGTTCGTCCACCGGTGCGTAGCCGCTCTGCGGCAGGCCGCGCATTCTTTCCGTCAGCGTTTGATGCGGCGGATCCTGTTTCAGCTCTTTCTTGTAGTAGGCGTTCTCGGCGTAGATGAAACCTTTCGTCGTGCGGTCAAACGGCGGCCGCAGATCCCAGCGGCGCGTTTCCGGCCTCGGCTCAAAGTGCACCGCGCGCGCCACGATCTGCTCGGCGGCCTCCACATACTGGCGCAGCAGGAAGCCGGACGTGACCAGTTTGGCACCGTTGCTCGCAAAGCCGTGCGTGTGCTGGTCTTCGGGAAATTCACGGCATGGATCAAAGCTGCTGACATTGAGATGCAGCAGATCGCGCACGGTGTGACGATACTCCGCGCGGTTCAGACGGCGCAGCACTGCTGTCTGTCGCTGCGGCAGCGTGGTCGCATGTGCCACCAGCTTTCCTTCCAGCTCCAGAACGGCTGCATGACGATCTTCAGGCGCAGGCTGCGTCTTGTCCGCAGGCGGCATGCTGTGGCGTTCGATCTGCTCCAGCACCTTGATCCATTCTCGCGAGCTGTCAGTCGTGATATCCGTGCCGAGGGCTTCGATGGAGAAGTCGCCCTTCTTCGTCGCATCATCATGGCAGTCCATGCAGTGCTCCGAGACGAATGTTTTGAAATCACTCGCTGCAATCGCAGACGACATGCCCGGCAGAATCAGCGCGATCAAAATCTGCAAGCCGGCTGCGACACGCGGAGATGCCGAACCGACCCGGTCCTTGCGCACCATCCGATGAGTGAAGGATTCGAACATGGTCAAATGATTTCCGTCAGGGTTCCCTTGCTGTAGGCAAAGGCGTCGGTCTGAATGCCAAAGCGCTGCGCCATGGTCAGGTAGAGATTGCTCAGCGGCACCTTCTTCCCTTGCTCCTCGGGCATCTTCGCATGCGTCTGATGCTTGTAGCCGCCGCCCGCGAGCAGGATGGGCAGGTTGCGGTTGGTGTGCGCGCTGCCGTCGCTCATGCCGCTGCCAAAGAGCACCTGCGTGCTGTCCAGCAGGTCCAGGTCGGCGAGTTTCGTGATGAACTTCGCCATCTGCTCCATCTGATAGCGCTCCACTTTGCGCATCCCGGCCATCAACGTCGGATCCTTGCCATGATGCGAATAGGCATGGTAGCCCTTTGCCTCGATGCCCACCGCCGCCGTGTCGAAGGCGCCCGGCACCTCGATCGTGGCCACGCGCGTCGAATCCGTCTGCAGCGCCAGAGTGATCAGGTCATATAGGATCGGCAGTTGCTGCGACACCGTGCCGTTCTTCGGCTCCTTCATGTCCACCTTCGGACGCGGACGCGACACCCACGCCTTCTCCTGCTGCAACGTCTTCTCCACCTCGCGGATGGAGGTGAAATACTGATCCATCTTCTGCTGATCCGGCCGGCTCAGCCGCTTGTTCATGATCTTCGCCTGCTCCTGCACCGCATCCAGGATCGACCCCTGCCGCTCATAGCGCGTCGTGCGCCGCGCAGCCATGTCCGCAGGATCGTCCACGAAAAGCATCTGAAACACGCGGCTCACTTTTTGAATCGACGGCACCATCACGCCCGAACGCGTCCACGACAACTCGACCGCGCCACCGTCATTGCTGCCTGCCGAAGTATTGAGCACCGGAAAGCGCGTCTCACCCGCCACGCTTTCGCCGCAGAATTGGTCCAGCGAGATGTTTCCGTTCGGCATGCCCGCGGCTTCGTTGGAACGCACGCCAGAGAGAAAGGCATGCGTGCCCGAGTGTCCGCCATTGATGCCGTGGTCGAGGTTCGAAAAGACGGTGAACTTTCCGCGCAGCGGCTCGAACGCCCGCAGATTCTCCGGCAACGCGGCAGTCTTGCCAGCTTCCGTCGGGAAGAAGGCGTCATGAATCATCCCAAACGGATTCGCCACGCAGACAAAGCGCTTCACCTGCGATCCTCCCTCCGCACCGAGTCCCATCGTTTCGAGCAGAGGCAGCGCCAGGCAGGCGCCCGCACCACGCAGAAGATGGCGACGTGAGACAAGCCAGCGTTGGGATTGAATGTTGCTCATGATTGTGAGGATCAGCGTTTCAAGAGTAGTGGTGAAATGACGATTTCGCCCCACAAATTGGGCGAGAGCATGATCTCGCCTGGGATGTCATCGACGAGGCCGGTGCTTTGGTTTGACCAATAGGAGCGCAGGTTGGTGTCTGTGCCTGCGGCGTCGCCGAAGGTCGCACCGAAATCCGCGCGGAGCTTGGTGTCAGGCGTCAGCGTCAAACCGAGGTCACTCAGCGCAAGACTGGCCTTCACCGTGTAGCCGTTCGCGTCCGTTTTGACCTCGATTTTGGCCTCGGGGAGTTGGCGGACATCATCGACCTTCGCGCCGCGCCACGGGCTGGTGAACTCGACCGGATTCTTACCGCCGGGTTTGCGATGTTCGTAAAGCACGGCGAGCGGTTTTCCTTCGTGCGGAGCGATGAGCAGGCGTTTGTCGCCGATCACCGGCTCGCGACGCTTCGGATCGGCTTTTGCATCGCAGGCGAATTGGAAATCGACCGTGTCGCCCGTGGCGAAGAGCTTCGTCCAGTCACGACCGTTGTTGATCCACGGCGACGCATCCTGCACACGCCAGGTCAGATGCAGGTGCGTGGAATCGGCGGCGATGTCGCACTGCGTTTTGAACTTGCCGCTTTTGTCCCATGTAATGCTGCCGGGAATCGTGGCCTCGCGCGCCTGCTGTTTCGCGGCGACCTGACGCAGGTTTTGTTTTTCCGCAGCGGCGATCTGCGCTTTCGTCACAGTGAGCTTGCCGCTGACGCGCTTCACCTTGTCAAAGCCGGTCAGTTCATAGATGCGGTAGGGGCCGTGACCGATTTGGACGTAGTATTTGCCGCTCTTCGCATCGCGACCGAACGAACCGCCGAAGATCTCGCCACCAAGGCGATACTCGTTCTTCAAATAGCTCACGCGCACATCGACGAAGGCCTCATCGAGATACAAGCCGTCGCTAGTCAACGTGAAGCAGCGGCCGTGGTTGCCGTTCACGAAGAACACGTCCGCGCCGTCATCGAACGGCGCGATGCCGAGGAAGGCCATCACGCCCTGCATCACTCCGGGTTCGGGCAGCGGCGCATCGTGGCTGCCATGCACGTCGCTCCATTGGTTCGGATAGCTCCAGAGATGCTTCCCATCGCTCGCATACGCGTTCATCTCGGGATCGGAGTTGAAAAGGAAGCGACCAAATCGATCGCGAGTCGTCGCCACGCCGCTGCGCTTGTAGCCGGGAGTCAAACTCACAGGCGTGGCCTGCGCGATCGCTTCGTCGAGCGTCGGATAATCCGGCACACCGTTCGCGAGGAAGCCTTTCGGCTTGATCGCGACCACTTTGACCTGCGTCTTGTCGGCGACAGGCATGTAAAACGTCAGCGAGTTCTGCATGTGCCCCCACGGACCGCCCGCGTAGTCGATTTGATCGCCACAGAAGTCGAATTCCTCCTTCTGCGCCTCGCCGTCGCCATTGCGATCGACCCACAGCACGCCCATGCCGCGCTGCGACCACGGTTTGCCCTCGCCCTTCTTGCCGGGCTTCTCGCCCGCGCGTTTCTCCGGCCACTTCGCGTAAAACGCGTCGATGTAGGCCTGCGGCGGCTGCCAGTTGAAGGCGTAGCCAAAATGATGCGTGCCCGCCGTCGCAGCAATGTCCTTCAGCGTGCCATCCGGTAGCACCTCGCTGATCAGCGCGATCTTTCCACGCGTGGCGACGAACATGCGTCCGGCCTCGCGGAAGAACGCGTAGCTGTGTGGCTCGTAGTGGCCGAGGTGGCCTTCGTCGATGCTGAGAATGCTCGTGGGCCGCGCTGTCTTCTTTTCCAAATCGACATCCCAGAAGCAGCCGAGTCCGATCCAGCGCCGTGGATTTTCGGGATCAAAGCCGCTGCCATCGCCGCCGTAGTGCGGCATGCCGAACTTTTCGACCACGACCTTGTTCGCCTTCAAATCCCACGCGAACACGCGCTTCGGATTCCAACGCTTCTCCGTGACCCACAGCTTTCCATCCGGCCCGAGCACAAGCCCTGCCGGATTCACCATGCGTTCAGGTTCGTATTTGCCACGATACGGCCCACCGGGTTTGCCCGTGATCGCGTGTTCGATGCCCGCCGATGAAAAGCGACGCACCTGATGCGTCTTGGCATCGCTGATGAGGATATCGCTATCAGGCGCGATGGTGATGCCGCTGATATCCGCGTTTTCGACGACGAGCTTCCTATCATTCACACGCACCACGCCGCGATCCGTGACCGCAAACAGGTCCTTTCCCGCTGCGAGATGCCGCACGTCTGCGAGCGCGATCTTGTCGAGTTGCTTTCCTGTCTTCGCATCCAGCACAAGGATCGCTTTCTCATCTCGACAGCTCACATACAGCTTCGCGTCGAGCACGGCGATGCCGCCGAGGTTGAACTGCTTCAAATCGGACTGCCCGTTCACTTCCATCGTGTCCACCGGCAGGCCGCGCACCTTGCCGGGCCACTCGACGAGCTTGCCGGTGGCGATGTCGAAGCGGCAGATCGTCACCGTCCATGTCGCTTTCCAATCGGCCTTGGCAAAGTCCGGACGTCCACCCCACGCGAAACCATCCTGCGCGACATACAGATGCTCCTCATCCGCCGCGATGGCGTCGTGCTGGATGCCGTAGCCCTGCTGGTGCTCGTAGCCTTGCACGAGCTTGCCTTTATCATCGAGCGCCACCAGCGCCCACCCACCCTCCGTCACCGGCGCGGCGAAGAAGACGAGCTTCGAGTTCGCCGCCGCCGCATGCAGCGTGCTGTGATTCGGCCCCCACGGCTCCGTCGTCGGTTCGTTACCGTTGGCAAAGTTCATCACATACTGCGGGCGGATGCCCTCATGCGTCACACCGCTCCACGTGTAGCTGCCTGGAGCCACGAGCCAGCCCGTTTCATCGAGTCCATCCCACACGAGCGACTGCTTCCCCGCACCGAAACTGCGACCGCTCACGAGATTGCGCACGCGCTCACCCTTGTCGTTCTCGATCACGATGGTCGCCTTGCCTTCGCTTGGCTGCGTGAACTCAATGCGAATCTCCTGCTGCCTTGCGGTCACGGCCTCACGATACGATTCGAGGTCAAACTCGGCCCACGAGGCCGGATCGTCATTGAAAGGCGCGTGAATCGCTTGGTGGTCGTTGAATCCGAAACGCTCGCGCTGACCGTCATGTTCCAATGCCACGGCGATGCGCAGCTTTGCCAGCACGAACTCTGGCAGTTTGATGGCGCTACCTTGAGTGATGAACGCGAGAGGCCTCTTCGAGGCATCCAACGCAAGCACACCAAGAGTAACTTTCGAGCCGGGAGCCTGCACTGAGACTTTGCTTCCGGTGATAGATATTGCGCAGGGCAATCCGCCAGCTCGGCTCATCTCCACATAGTTCACTTCAACAGGTTTGGCCATCTGTACGGAGCGTGACGCAATCTGGCTCTTTGCTGCTGGCTCTCCGAGCTCCAGCTTCACCAACCGCTGCTTTCCCAGTTCATTCACCACCACACGCGAACCGGCGATGGCGATGTGCGCGGGCGAGTCGAGGCCGGTGTAGCTCACCGGCGCGGCATCGAGCGAGTCATAGACGTGCACCGCGCCATTCTTCGGATCACTGACGGCGAAACGCTGGCCGTCGCTGTGCACAAACACCGCGCCGCCGAACTGCGTGAGGCGTTTCACCTCCTTGAGGTCGCGGTCGAGCACCACGATGGCATCCGTGTCTCCGGCGAGCAGGTGATTTTGAAACCACGCGAGACTCATGCAGTTCGTGAGGCCTGGCAGCTTGATGGGCTGCGGTTTGCCCGCGAGATGACCGTCGGATGAGATGGGCAGCTTGAAACCGTCACCGTTTGGCGTGGTGACGATCATGTTTTTGTCGATCACCGCCGCGCCGCTGATGTTTTCCGGCACGGTGAAGTCCTTGATGCCCGGTGTGTCGAGATGCGAGAGGCCGTTTTCGTCGATGACCGGTCCGCGTGCGAGCTGGACGTTGCTGTAGTGCTTCTTGAGGATGCACAGCGTCTTGCCGCCGAGCAGCGTTGGTTGCGCGCAAATGGACGGCTCCAGATCGCCGAGCGTGTGGGGCGTGTGCGGCTCATCCTGCCAGCGCCAGCTTCCGCGCGTGGTCCAGATGTTGCCGTCCACGTCGAGTGCGAGACCTTTGAGTCCCACAAGGCCGCCGATGCGCCGCACGACATCAAAGCGGCTCTCCGCGTCATTCCACTGCACGAATTGAATCACACCGCCCATGCCCGAAATGGCGAGCAGGCCATCGCGCAGCTTCACCATGCCGCGACCATTCACGATGTCGTTGCTCATCGGCATGTAGCCAATGAACGAACCCGAAGCCCCGCCAAGCACGACGCCCGGATCAGGCTCGAAGGCCTCGTTGAAGCGATTGATCGTGCCGTGCCACGACTGGCTGTACCAATGGCGCCCGATCTTCTGCGGACGCTCGCCTTGAAAAGGCTTCGGAAAACCGTCCTTCAGCGTGCTGTCCTGCCACGCGAAGACCCTGCCTTCGCCAAAGCCGCAGATCGTGCCATCCGGCTCGATGTGCAGCCCGTTCAGCCTCGCGCCCGGCTGCATCATCGGCGTGCGCCCGCCTGTGACGGGATCGAGCGATGCCAGCGCGTCCTTCTCCAAAACGATCACACGATCCTTCACCGCGCTCGAGGCGATCAGATCGACATCGCCCTTCAGACGCGTCAGCTTCGTGCCCGGCGTGGCGTTCAACGGCAGCGTGTAGATTGCTTTCTTCAATTTCAGCACGAGCAGATCACCGACTCTTGTGATTTGATCGTTGCCACGTTCATCGCCCTCGGGAATCTCAAAGCTCGCCAGCAGGCGCCCATCGAGCGCATAGCGATTCAGCCGTGTCGAACCACCGCGCTCCCACAGCGCGCCCTCGTCATCGAGCACCGGGCCGATGCCAGAAAAGAGTTTCCCAGCGAACACCGCCTGCGAGTTGTCTGAATTGCCGAGCGTGCCTGCAAAGTGCAATTCGGCGGCGGAAGCCGTCGCGAGGACGGCCCAAAACAAAAGCAGAACGGAGCAGCGATGGCTGGACGATGGCATGATTCTCAAACGACCGAGACTGACGCATTCTGCAAGCCCCCCGAATCCTCGGGGGACGAGGACGCGTGAGATCACGGTGGCAGCGGGACGATGGCGTGGCTACACTCGCGCGTCGTGCGTTTGCTCCTCCATTCCTGGCCGGGCATGGCTCTGCTGCCGTTGCTGTGGAGTCTGCATGTGCGTGCGGATTTTTCACCGACGTATTGGATTCCCGAGATGCGGAATCTCGAAGCACAGCGTGTGACTTTGCAGGAGCAACTGGCCGGCCTGCCCGCTGTGCCAGATGAGCAGCTCACGCAGCGACTTGGCTGGCACAGCGATTACTCGACCTCGCCGGACAAGGCGGAGTGGGTGGAGTTGAATCTCGGACAGGCGCGGAAGATCGATGCCGTGGTGCTCATCGCACCGCCGCCGAACGGAGGCACGGTGGGCGTGGGTTACGGTTTTCCGCGGAGATTCTATGTCGAACTTCTCGGCGAGGGCGACGACAACGAGCGCACGATCATCGCCGACTACACAGACGAGGACTTTCCAAATCCCGGCCTGCTTCCCGTGGTGATCCCCGCGGACGGACGCATGGCGCAGAAGGTGCGCATCACGGCCACGCGGTTGTTTGAGGCGAAGGGTCGCAGCTTCTTCGCATTGGGCGAAGCGATGCTGCTTCAGGGCAATCAAAACCTTGGTGCACGGCTGGAGGCGATCGGCCCGGACGCGGTGCGGGCGAGCAGCAGCCAGGGAACACGACCCGACTGGGGACGCATCAATCTCGTGGACGGGCACACTGTCCTCGGTCCAGCGCTTGGCACGAAGAAGAGTCCGACCCTCGGCTTTCGCAGCGTTCCCACGAGCGAGAGCCGCCCTTGGAACAATCCGTGGGTGGAGGTTGATCTCGGCAGCGTGAAGGAGGTCGATGAGGTCCGGCTTTTCCCCGCGCATCCGCCGCAGTTCGCGCACAGCCACGGCTATGGCTTTCCCGTGCGCTATCAGATCGAGCTGCGCGAGAAGGAAAATGACGTACCGCTCCTCTTGAACGGGCCGCAGTCCGGCAGTTACAACGCCGTCCCGGGCGACAACGTGGTGACGATCGTCAGCGGCCACCGCGCGCGCTTTGTGCGCCTGCAGGTGCTGGAGCCGCATGTGAGCAACGGCAGTGTGGTGCTCGCGATGGCGGAGATGCAGGTGTGGTCCGGCGAGAAAAACATCGCCCCGGGGAGCGATGTCACTGCGTCGGATTCGACGGAAAAAGGCGGCTGGTCGCGGGCTGCTCTGGTGGACGGTTTCACGAGCCGCGCCGACATCGTGCCGTGGCCTGCGTGGCTCGCCGGACTTTCGAAACGCCGTGAAATCACACATCAGCTCGCTGTGCTGGACGCGAGACGTGAAAGCATCATGCGCTGGTGGCAGCGGCTGGGGCTCGGGGTGCTCGCCGCCGTGCTGGCGCTCGGCATCATCGCGGCATTGATGATCATGCAGAAGCACCGGCGGACGCGCTTCGCCGAAATGGAGGCATTGCGCCAGCGCATCGCACAGGATTTGCACGACGAGATCGGCAGCAGCCTGGGCAGCATCGCACTGATCGCGCAGGACATCCTCGCGGAGGGCGGCAAGGACGGTCCTGCACGCGATGATTTGACCGAGATCAAGGACATCGCCGATGAAACCGTGAGCGCGATGCGCGACATCACACGGCTGATGCAGAGCGAGCGCTACGGCACCGATGATCTGCCCACACTCCTGCGCGAGACGGCGGACCGCATGCTGCGCGGCATCCAGCATCAGATCCGCATCGACGGTCACGCGCAGACCCGGCTTCTCGCCGTGGACCGCCAGCGCGACCTGATCCTCATGTTCAAGGAGGCGCTGCACAACATCACGCGTCATGCCGCGGCCACCGAGGTGAGCATTTCCCTCGCGCCCGATCGTGATTCGGTCGTTTTGACCGTGCAGGACAACGGCAGAGGCTTTGATCCCGCCGCTGAAACTTCAGGCATGGGCCTCACCAATTTGCGACGCCGTGCGGCGAAGCATCAGGGCAGCGCCGGGATCACGTCTTCATCGACGGGCACCGTATTAACCATCAAACTTCCGCTTCATGCCTGAAACCATCCACGTCTGGCTCATCGAGGATCACAAAACCTATGGCGCGCGCCTCGCGCGCGCCCTGAACCGCCTCGAAGGCATCTCATGCTCGCGACGTCTCACCGCCTGCGAGGATGCCTTCGCCGCGCTGTCCGCCGAGGCCGCGCCGCAGGTACTGCTGCTCGATGTGGGGCTGCCAGGAATGAGCGGGATCGACGGCATCGCACGTCTGCGGCAGCTCGCACCGGAAACCGCCATCGTCATTCTCACGGTGTTTGAAGAAGACGATAAGATCTTCCGCGCCATCTGTGCCGGTGCGGCTGGCTATCTTCTCAAGACATCCAGCACCGAGGACATCGCCGCCGCCATTCGCAGCGCGGCGGCCGGAGGATCGCCGATCAATCCGACCATCGCCCGCCGCGTGCTGGAGATGTTTTCCAAGGCCAACACGGCCGCGCCCAATGACTATGGCCTCACACCGCGTGAGATGGACATCCTGAAACTCCTCGTGGACGGCAGCACCATCAAGGACGCCGCCGCTCAACTCGGCATCGGTTATTACACCGCCGACGAGTATATCCGCAGCGTGTATGTGAAGCTGCAGGTGCGCAGCCGCGGCAGCGCCATCGCGAAGGCGGTGAAGGAAGGGCTGGTGTGAACGGCTACTTCAGCAGATACGGGGCGATGATCTTGGTCCAGATCGTATAGCCCTTCGGATTCATGTGAAGCTGATCTGAGACAAAGATGTCCGGCAGCGGTTTGCCGTCTGCGCCAAGCATGTCGTCGTGCGTGTTGATGTATTCGAGGCGTTTGTCGGTCTTGCAGAACTCCTCGGCGAGGCGGTTCAGCTCGCGCATCTTGTCCACCAAGCTCCAGCGCTTTGGGTTCGGCGCATTGGAGATGTAGCTGATGCGACAGTCGGGCAGCGCGGCGTGCACTTTGGCCACGAAGGCCTTGATGTCGGCCAGCACACGCTGTGGCGTCTTGCCTGCGCCGATGTCGTTGCTGCCTGAATACATCACGACCTGACGCGGATGATATTTGATCACGAGCAGATCGGCATAGTTGAACGCGTCAAAGACCTCGGAGCCGCCGAAACCGTGGTTCATGACGGGAAGGCCCGGAAAATCGTCTGCGAGCGAGTTCCAGCGACGGATGCTGGAGCTGCCGGTGAAGATGATCGGATTCGAGGGCGGTGCTTTCTTCGCATCCTGGGCGGCGAACGCGAAAATCTCCTTCTGCCAGCGGATCGCGGAGGTGACGACGTCGTAACCGGCTTCGCTGAAGTGCAGCTTGTCCTCGACATAGAGCTCAGGACGCGGTTTTCCATCCGCGCCGAGGAGATGTGGAAAGATGTCGATGAATTCGACACCGTTCTTCGCACACCAGGCAGAAATGAGGCCGTTGGTCTTTTTGACGAGTTCGACGTCGTCCTGACGTGAAGGCGCGGTGGGAATCGAAATGAAGGCGAGCTTTGTCTGCGGCAGATCCTGGTGAACTTTGGTCGCGAAAGCTTCAAATGAAGCCAGGACCTCCTCCGGCGTGCGTCCGTAGTGCAGATCGTTGCCGCCTGAGTTGAGGTAGATCTGCTTCGGCTTGTATTTGATGACGACGCGATCGGCGAAATGCACCAGGTCACTGATCTGCGAGCCGCCGAACCCACGATTGAGCACCGGCGTCTTGCTGAATCGCTTCGACAACGACTCCCAACGGCGAACATTGGAAGCGCCAACGAACAAAGTAACGTCCTTCGGCGGCGCCTTGGCGGCGTCTTCCGCTTCGAACGCCAGGATGGCTTTTTCAAAACGTGCCGGGTTTGCAGGAGCAAGGGCCAAAGCCTGTGTTGTGGCAATCAGCAGGACAAGCAGGGCAAAAATCGGGCGATAAATCATGGCGGGGTGGCAAACGTTGTGCGTGATGGGACTCATGCAACCATTGCTCGACAGCTGGAAACGAAGATTTGCGCGGAAGAAAGCGCTCCCCACTCATACAGCCGTGCCAGCCCCCGTCTCCCCAGCCCCTGTTTCATTTGAAACCGGCGATCAGCCGCTGACTCCAGGCGTGACGCTGCAGCGCGAAGGAACGCGGTTCGTGGTCCATTCGCGGCATGCGACGGCCATGGACCTGTGCCTGTATGATCCTGACGACGACTCCCGCGAGACCGCCCGCATACGCATGCGGCGGACCGAATGCGACCTGTGGTATGCCACCGTCCGCGACGTCAAGGCGGGCACGCTTTACGGTTACCGAGCGCTCGGTCCCTGGCTGCCAAAGAACGCGATGCGCTTCAATGCCAAGAAGCTCATGCTCGACCCCTACGCACGTGCGATCCACGGCCGGCCTGACGAGGCGGAGCACATGCGCACCGTGCCTGATCCGCAGCACGCGCCCGGCTGTGTCGACAACGGGGCGAAGGCCCTGAAAAGCGTCGTGATCGACGAGATGTTCGACTGGGCCGGAGATGCCGCGCCACGGGTGCCCTGGCGTGACACGGTGATCTGCGAGCTGCATGTGAAGGGCTTCACCAAAACGCATCCTGACCTTCCCGCAAAAATCCGCGGCACTTACGCGGGCCTCGCGCATCCCTCGGTGACGTCCTACCTGAAGGATCTC
Organism: Prosthecobacter sp.; assembly: GCF_020439865.1. GTDB lineage: Bacteria > Verrucomicrobiota > Verrucomicrobiia > Verrucomicrobiales > Verrucomicrobiaceae > Prosthecobacter. The sequence continues at coordinate 89,926 of NZ_JAGRPF010000110.1, read as the reverse complement.
GGCATCACCGCCGTGCAGCTTTTGCCGGTGCATCAGCATCTGGACGACGGCTTTCTTCTGGGCCGCAAGCTGACAAACTACTGGGGCTACAACACCATCGGCTTCTTCGCGCCGCACAACACATACGCCGCCGCCAAGGACCCGCAGGAACAAGTGCGCGAGTTCAAGACGATGGTAAAAGCCCTGCATGCCGCCGGAATCGAGGTCATTCTGGACGTGGTCTACAATCACACGGCCGAAGGCAACGAATACGGCCCGTCACTGATGTTTCGCGGGCTCGACGATCATGGCTACTACCGGCATCATTACGGGGAGGACGGCGCAGGCTATCTGAACGTCACCGGCTGCGGCAATTCGGTCGACTCCGCCAGCACGCCGGCCCTGCGGCTCATCCTCGACAGCCTGCGCTACTGGGTCACGGAGATGCACGTTGACGGTTTCCGCTTTGATCTGGCCGTGACGGTGGCTCGAAATGAAAAGGATGGCTTCAATCCTCAGTCGCAGTTTCTCAGCGCGGTGGCGCAGGATCCGGTGCTGTCCAAGGTCAAACTCATCGCCGAAGCCTGGGACATCTCACGCGAGGACAGCTATCAGGTGGGCCATTTCCCAGAGCCCTGGCGCGAACTGAACGGCAAGTATCGCGACACCGTGCGCAGCTGGTGGCGCGGTGATCCGGGTGCCACCGCCGAGTTTGCCAAACGTCTGTGCGGCAGTCAGGACATCTACGGCTGGAACCAGCGTCCGCCGATTGCGAGCATCAACTTCCTCACCTCGCACGATGGTTTCACCCTGATGGATCTCGTGAGCTATTCGCACAAACACAACGAGGCGAACCGCGAGGACAACCGGGACGGCGACAACCACAACCACAGCACCAACTGCGGCGTCGAAGGACAAACCAAGGATGCGAAGGTGATTCAGGCGCGGGCACGGCTCCGCCGCGGCATGATCGCCACCATGATGTGCTCCCTCGGCGTCCCCTTTCTCACCGCCGGAGACGAGCGCGGGCGCACGCAGGGCGGGAACAACAACGCCTACTGCCAGGACAACGAGATCAGCTGGCTCGACTGGAACCACTGTGACAAGGACATGCTCGACTTCACCCGGCGCATGACCACGTTTCGCCGCAGACTCGGCACATTCCGCCGCAGCACCTACTTCGACGGCAAACTTAACCCCACCATTGGCCTGCGCGATGTCACCTGGCTCGAAGGCAACGGCACCCTGCTCTGTCACGAGGAATGGCATAGCGAGGAGAGGCGCTGCTTCGGAGCGCTGCTGGGGCCTCAAAACGACAGCTCCACTCCCCTGCTGCTCCTGTTCAACAACGGTTCCGCCTCCGAGCCTTTCATTCTACCCGGGGACAAAGACATCGTTTGGACACTCGCTTTTGACACCTCCCTGAGCCCCTCCTTTCCCAACGGACAAGTAACCCACGCCGGAGGCCGGAAATACGCGCTTCAAGGGCAGAGCGTGGTGTGCTTGGAACTGACTACAACGGGCGCAGGTTTGGACCTCGAGCCCAAGGCCTGCTAGCGTTCTGATTCTGACCGGGGCGGACGGTCAAATCAGGAGCCTGAAAGAAGCGTCGGCACCCCCGAAAAACTCCGAGCGGTCGTTTGCTCAAATGTTTTATGGTGTTTATAGTTTATATGAATGCCTGCAATCCGCATCGCCCTGCCCGCCCCGCTTCGCTCTCTGCTTGCCAGAGGGAGGGGGTCCGCCGTGGTTTCGGGCTTCGTGCTGGTGGCCATGCTCACGATGGTGGGGAAGGTCGTCGCCTTCGCCAAAGACGCGGTCGTCGCCGCCAAACTGGGCACGGCGGATGACCTCGACGCCTTCATGCTGGTGTTCGCCTTTTTCACCTTCGCCAGCACCGTGCTGGCAGGCGGACTGCCGGAATCGTTTGTGCCGGCCTACGCCGAACTGCGTGAGCGTCGCGGTCTGCGCCGTGCCGACCGGCTCGGGGTCCAGTGCGCTGCGTGGCATTTCACCGCCCTGCTGATTTGCGGTTCCGTCCTGGCACTCGCCGCCCCGTGGGTCGTCGGTTGGGCGACCAAAGGGTTCGATCCCGCCAAGCAGACGCTCGCCGCGAAACTCCTGCGCGGTCTCGTCCCATTCCTGCTCTGCTTCGGACTGGCCCAGCATCTCGGTGCATGGCTGCGTGCCGGCAAAACCTTTCTGCTGGCCGCATCGGCTCCGATGCTCGTTCCGCTCGGCATTGTCACCGCACTGCTTCTCGCAGGTGATCAGGTCAGCGCATGGACGCTCGTGTCCGGCACTGTCTGGGGAGCCGCCGCGCATCTCACGGTGCTGCTGGTGGCCATCGCCCGCCGTCTGCCCCGCTCTTCAGGCTGGTGGCGCTGTTCGCTGCAGCATTGGGAACCGGGGCTGCGTGTCGTGCTGCGCAATGCGCTGCCGTTTCTGCTCGGCGGCGTCGCTTTCGGCAGTGCCATCGTCGTGGATCAAACGATGGCCGCATGGCTCACCGCAGGTTCCGTGGCCGTACTTGGCTATTCCGACAAAGTCTGCGCCATCGTGCTCGCAGTCACCGCCGGACCGGCATCGGACGTGCTGTTTCCTCATTTCGCCGAACTCGTCGCGCGCCGCGACTGGAACGGCCTGCGCAAACGTCTCTTCGGCAGCGCCGGAATCATCGTCGCAGCCGCCTTGCCGTTGACGCTGATGCTGTGCCTGCTGGCACCGTGGATCGTCAGCACGTTGTTCGAGCGCGGAGCTTTCGGGCCGGATGACACCCGGCGCGTCGCCGAAGTGCTGCGCTTAGCGGCCTTCCAGATTCCGTTCTACATCCTCGGCACTGTCGCAGCGCGCATTGCGGTGTCGCTTCAGGCCTCGCGTTTCATGCTGACGATCGCCTTCAGCGCCCTCGTGCTCAATGCATGTTTCAACTGGCTGTTCATGCGTCATCTCGGTGCAGCGGGCATCGCGCTCTCCACCGTGATCGTGCATGCCATCTGTGCAGCGGCCACCTGCGGCACCTGCCTTGTCGTCATTCGCCGGAGGGAGGAAGCTGCATGAACGCCGTCCCCTCCGTTCCCATGAGACATGCCCGCATGTCTGCGGTGGAAAAACGCCACGAACGTCTGGTGCAGTTGCTCATCCTCGCCGCACTCGCACTGCTAGTGCCCGCGATGACCAAATCGCTCTCGTGGGCGGACGATGTCGGCGTGCTGCCCTTCAAGCCGCGCGACTACACCCTGCTCACGCTCGCCGCCGCAGGCGTGATGGTCATGCTGAACCGGCCGAGCATCTGCCCGCCCGCCTTTCTCATGCTGCTGGTGCCGTTGCTGCGAGTGCTCGATGCCACCTTCCTGCAGCGCTTCACCATCACGGCGCTCGGAGATCACAGCATCGTCGTGATGAGTCTGCTCTCGAACTTCCTTGTGACGTTCACCACCGTGCTGCTCCTCTCGACAGAATCGTGGCGTCGCGTCGCGATGTGGGTGGCCGTCTGCACCTCGCTGGTCTGCGCCGGCTGTGTCTACTACGAATGGCTGGGCTTTGAGAAATTCACGCGCATCGACGGTCGCATGGCCGGCTTCCCCGAAGATCCAAACGATCCGCCGATCATCATCAGCCTGATGCTCGCAGTCATGTTCACGCTGAACCGGCGCTTCTGGTGGAACGTCGCTCTCATCGCAGTCGTCTCCCCTGCCATCGCCCTCACGCTCAGCCGCAGCGGCATGGCGGTGTACTCCTGCCTGTTGTTTTGCTACATGGTGGGAAACCTGCGCCAGCACTATGCAGGCATGCTCCTCATCGTCGCCGTCAGCGTGCCGCTGGCCATTGGGGGTATCGCCATTCTCTCAGAGACCTCGACCAAGGTGGGAATTGTCACCAACAAGGACACGGCAGACCGTCTCAAGGCGATCTACGAACTCGACTTCGAGCGCATCAAGTCACCGGAACGTGGCAAAGACCTGCAGGACGGCTGGGAGGCCGCGGGCAAGAAGCCGATGTGGGGACACGGCACCGGCGCGGGAACCAGCGTCTGGAAGCCGCACAATCAGGTCGTCTCGCTCTGGATCGACATCGGCATCTTCGGTCCACTGCTCTATGTCAGCACGCTCTTCCTGCTGACCTTCCGCTCACTCGCGCTCAAGTTCCGCGGTTTTTACTGTCTTGTTCCTCTGTGGCTGTTCGTTCCGTGCAGCCAGATCCTCGTCGAATCACCGCACTACTGGTTCACCGCCGCAGTCTGCTGCAATCTCGTCTTCAGCGGGAGGTTCCGCCTCGTGCTCAACTCGCCCGCCAAGGCGGCGGCACGTCCTCACACTCCCCTGCCCCAGTCATGAAGATCACCTTCATCATTCGTGACCTTGGTCACGGCGGAGCACAGCGACAGCTCGTCCTGCTCGCGAAGGGTCTCGTGCGCGAAGGCCATGAGGTCACCGTGCTGCATTTTTATGACGGCGCTTTCCGCGCAGAACTCGAATCCGGCGGCGTGCAGACGATCTGTGTCGGCAAAAAGAGCCGCTGGGACTTGATCGGCTTTTTCCTGCGCCTCGTCCACGCAGCGCGCAGCATTCGACCTGAAGTTCTTCACGGCTATCTGGCCGAGTCCAACCTCATGGCGCTGTTCCTGAAACCCTTCTGCGGCTCGCCGCGTGTGGTCTGGGGCGTGCGTGACTCACAGACCGATGCACATCTCTGGGGTGCGCTCAGCAAACTGAGCTTCCGCCTCAACTGCCTGCTCGCGCGTTTTACCGATCTCATCATCTGCAATTCCAAGGCAGGACGCGATTACTACGCAGCCCGTGGTTATCCAATCGCCACGATGCATGTCGTTCCAAACGGCATCGACATTGAACGTTTCAGGCCTCAGCCGAGAACCGCTTCCGACACGCTCACCTTCGGTCTTGTGGGACGCATGAACCCCATGAAGGATCATGCCACCTTCCTCGCCGCCGCTGCGCTCGATCCTCACGCCCGGTTCCTGATCGTCGGTTCCGGCGACGACGCCTACGAACAACAAATGCGCGACCTCGCCGCGAGACTCGGCATTGCCGAACGCGTGACCTGGCTTCCTGCGCAGAACGACATGCCCGCCATCTACGCGAAAATGGACTGCCTCGTAAACTCCTCGGCGTTTGGCGAAGGTTTTTCCAACGTCATCGGCGAAGCGATGGCCTGCGGCGTTCCTTGCATTGCGAGCGATGTCGGCGACAGCGCGTGGATCATCGGAGACAAGGCGCAAACCTTTCCTGCAGGCGATCACGAAGCACTGGCTCAATGCATGCTTGCTTTTCAAGCGAACCATCCACGTCAGCGCATCGTGGACGAGTTCAGCGTCGAGAAGCTCATCGAACGCACGAGCCGTCTGCTCTCTCAAAAAGTGCTTTGGCTGACCACCGGTCTTGGCAGCGGCGGCGCGGAGATGATGCTCGCCCAGCTCATCCGAGGGCTGCCGAAGTTTCAGCACGTCGTCATCTCGCTCACCTCCGGCGGCAAGCACGCCACCGCGCTGCGCGAAGCGGGAATCGAAGTTCACAGCCTCGACATGCCCGCTGGCAAACCCACGCTGCGTTCGCTCTGGCGTTTATTCCGGATCGTTAGGCGTACCAAGGCCGACATCCTGATGGGCTGGATGTATCACGGCTGTTTCGCCGCTGTGCTGGCCAGATTCATGCGTCTGAAACGCATTCCATTAATTTGGAACATCCGCCAAAGCCTCTACGACTTGAAGCACGAAAAACGCGGCTCCGCGCTGGTCATCCGTGCTCTCGCATGGCTGTCTTGGATGCCACAACGCATCACCTACAACACGCAGACCGGTGCAAAGCAACACGAGGCCATCGGCTATCGGGCCTCGAAAACGCAACTCGTTCCCAACGGCTTCGATCTCGCCAAATGGCAGCCCGGAACGCCGGTCGCAGGTCGCATCGGCCGCTTCGGCCGCAACGCGCCCATGAAGGACTATACCACCTTCATCGCCGCCGCCAAAATCATCGCTCAAAAACGTCCGCAAACGCATTTCATCATCGTCGGCGCAGGAACCGAAGAACTCGAGGTGCCCGACAACATCCAGATCCTCGGCGAACGTCACGACCTGCCCGAACTCACGGCGTCACTCAACATTGCCGTGTCGTCCTCCGCGTTTGGAGAAGGCTTTCCCAATGTCATCGGTGAAGCCATGGCATGCGCCGTTCCCGTCGTCGCCACAGACATCGGCGACACGCGCTGGGTCATGGGCGAGACCGGCCGCATCGTTCCGCCAAGCGATCCCGAGGCACTCGCGAGGGCCTGTCTCGAAATCCTCGACGCGGGCATCCTGCAAGACCTCGACGCACGGCAGCGGATCGAACAGCAATTCTCCCTCCGAAGCGTCCTCCTGCAATTCAACAGCCTGCTCAACGCGCCGCACGGATCATCAGAGTCTGCCAAACTACCGGTGTCGGTTCCGCTGACCACACCGCTCCCCCATTCCTGACCCATGTGCGGCATCGCAGGCTTTTTCGCTCCGGCTCAATCACGACCGTCCCACGAGATGGACGCCATCGTCACGGCGATGACAGACGCCATCGTTTTGCGCGGTCCGGATGACGCGGGCGCATGGGTCGATTCGACCAACGGCATCGCGCTTGGTCATCGTCGTCTTTCCATTCTCGATCTCTCGCCACTCGGCCATCAGCCAATGGACAGCGCCGACGGCCGGTTCGTCATCGTGTTCAACGGCGAGATCTACAACTTTCAAGACCTGCGCGCAGAACTCGAACCTCTCGGTCATTCCTGGCGCGGACACTCAGACACCGAAATCATGCTCGCCGCATTCTGCCAGTGGGGCGTCGTCGAGGCGACGAAGCGTTTCAATGGCATGTTCGCGTTTGCGGTTTGGGACAGGCAGGAGCGTGTCATGCATCTCGCACGCGACCGCATGGGCGAGAAGCCGCTCTACTACGGCTGGGTCGGCGAAACGTTTGTGTTCGCCTCCGAACTGAAGGCGATTCAGCGCTTTCCCGGTTTCAATGCTTCGGTGGACCGTGAAGCGCTCACCTCGCTGCTGCGCTTCAACTACATCCCTGATCCGCTGTGCATCTATCAGGGTTTCAAAAAGCTCCCGCCAGCGACGATGCTGACGTTGAAATCGCCGTCCGAGCGACCTCAACCCAACTGCTACTGGAGTCTGCCGCGAGTCGTCGAACATGGGCTCGATCATCCCTTCACCGGCACCGAAGCCGAGGCCATTGACGCCTTTGAAGCGCTGCTGAAGAAGGCCGTGGGCATGCGCATGATCTCCGATGTGCCGCTGGGCGCGTTCCTGAGCGGCGGAATCGACTCTTCTCTCATCGTGGCGATGATGCAGGCGCAGAGCGCACGCCCTGTGCGCACCTTCACGATCGGATTTCACGAGAAGCAGTACAACGAGGCCGAAGTTGCCAAGAGCGTGGCCGCACATCTCGGCACGGAACACACGGAGATGTATGTCACGGGCGAGGACGCGCTGAACGTGATCCCACAGCTTCCAGCTCTTTATGACGAACCGTTCGCCGACTACTCGCAGATCCCCACGCATCTCGTCTGCAAGATGGCGCGCCAGCACGTCACCGTGGCGCTGAGCGGCGACGCAGGAGATGAGCTGTTCGGTGGTTACGAACGCTATGCCATGGGCCGCAGCATCTGGGATCGCATCTCGTGGATGCCGCCGGTGATGAAGCGACTGACCGCCGAAGCGCTCACGCTGCTGCCACCAGGCGTCATGAACACTGTAGGCGCCAAGCTGCTGCCCAAACGCCTGCGTCACATCCCGGTCGGCGACAAACTGCACAAGTTGGCCGAAGTCGTGGCCGCACCGGGAGTGGAGACGCTCTATCTCAATCTCATGTCCTACTGGAAGAAGCCCACGGACATTGTCATCGACGGCCAGGATCCTGTGACCGCGATTACGAACACGGCTTCCTGGCCCCGCGTCAGCGACTTCACCCACCGCATGATGCATCTCGACATGGAGACCTACCTCCCGGGTGACATTCTGGTCAAAGTGGACCGTGCTGCGATGGGCGTGAGCCTTGAAGGACGCATTCCGCTGCTGGACACGGAACTGATCGAGTTCGCGTGGCGCATCCCGTATTCGATGAAGGTGCGCAACGGCAAAGGCAAATGGCTGATGCGCGAAACGCTCTATCGTCACGTACCGAAGGCGCTGATCGACCGCCCGAAGCAAGGCTTTGGCATCCCGCTGGAGATCTGGCTGCGGGGTCCGCTGCGTGAGTGGGCGGAGGATTTGCTGAGCGAATCACGATTGAAGCGCGAAGGCTTCTTCCATCCCGCTCCGATCCGGCAAAAGTGGCAGGAGCATCTCAGCGGCACACGCAACTGGCACTTCTATCTCTGGGACATCCTGATGTTCCAGGCGTGGCTTCAGGCGAACAAGCTGTAGCCCGTCTCAGGTGAAGCGGCGCATCTTGTCGCGAATCCAGCGCATCGAGGGACGCTCGATGAAAATGGAGATCATCCACGCGAGCAGAATCGACACCGCGACCGCGATGCCAAAGCGCAGCCAGGAGGAGTTCGTGACCGCTCCCAGCGCATTGATCACAACCAGGCCGATGTTTTGATGGATGAGGTAGAGCGGATAAGAGATGGCCCCAAGAAACACGAGCGGCTTCGCATTGAGCCATGGAAGGCGCCCCGTGGTGGCCAGATGCAGCAGCAGGCCAAAGGCGAGCGTGAGCGCGAAATGCATCGGGATGATGGCTTTCCACCACGCCATGGCCGCGCAGGCCAGCAGCACCAGCGTGTGACCGGCGCGCCACGAACGCCCGCGATGGGCATCATACAAAACCATGCCAACACCGAAGAGGTGAATGTAATCGAGACTGGTGACCGCCTTGATCTTGCCCGTGAGCCTATACAGCAACGACTCAGGATTCCCATGCGTGAGGATGCCATAGGCAACGGCGGCCGCGGCCAGCCAGAGCAGCAGCACCGGAATCGTCCGCTTCCGAAAGGCTCCAAGCTGATGCAGAACGAGCATGGCCATGTAGAAAAGCAGTTCGAACTCGAGCGACCAGTAGGCGCCGTCGATCATCTGCGCACGGACGAAGCGCGGCATCATGGTGATGTTCCAAAGAGCATCACGCAGACTCACCTCCTGACCGGGCAGGCCGAAGTTCGCCGTGACCAGCAGGGTGATGAGCGCGCAGGCCCAGAAGGTGGGAAACAGTCGCGAAAAGCGTCCCACCGCAAAGCTGGCGGCGGACCTGGCGCGATCCAGCGTCATGAAGATCACGAAGCCGCTGATCATGAAAAACAGGTCCACCCCCTTGTCTCCATACCAGAACTGAAACGGCGGGTCGTAGAGGTGAAAAGACCAGTTCTTCGCGATGCTGCTGGTGAAATGGAAGAAGATCACCGCCATGGCTGCAATGCCACGCAGGGCGTCCAGTTCCGAGATTCGCAGCGAGGGATTGATCTTGTTCATGGAGTGGCGGCGGGCAGTTTGAGAATGGGAGCGAGCGCATGGGTCAGCACGACATATCCCGTCTTGGAAAGATGCACCTTGTCCTCGACATAGAGCTGACGACGCTGATCGCCGTTCGCTTCGAGAAAGCCTGAGGAAAGATCGAAGAACTCCACCTTGTCCCGGCCGTCGAGCCGTTTGAGCCGCTCATTGATTTCTCCGATCCAAGGACGGATCGGTGAAGCCGCTTCATAAACCGGCAGCAGGCCAAGCAGCACGATGCGCGAGGTCGGATGCCGATCATGAATGCGTGCAACGATTGTTTCGATGCCACGCGCCGTGTCAGCAGCCGTGAACTCGCGCCAGAAGTTGTTGATGCCGATCATGAGCACGACGCTTTCGGGTGCCGGACCGTCAAGAATGCCGTGATCGATGCGCCAGAGGACATGCTGAGGGCCTTCTCCACCGACGCCCAAGTTGAGCGCCTGGGCAGGTGCGACACGAGTCTTCCAAATCTCCTCGTCCCAGCTTTCGGTGAGCGAATCGCCGATGAAGATGATTTTTGCCTGCGACTGCTTCACCGCCGCGGCCTGCTCCTTCACGGTTTGGAACCAGTCGGCCGACTCCGAACGCACCGCCGGCTCCCATGGCACCTCCTGCCCGTTCGCTTCCAGGCGAACCAGGAAAAGCAGGCAGAGCAGACCGAAAATCTGTCCGGGCGGAGGCATGAAAGAGGTACGCTAAGCGCCTGTTTTCATGAGATCAAGCTGCGTGGTACTCAATCGCCCCGCTCAAACGTCAGCGTGTGGTGAGTTGCTGCTCGTATTCACGCACCAACGCACCGAAGCAGGCCTCCTGACTGAACCGGGATTCCGCGATCTGCCGATGATTGGATGCACGCGCATTTTCGCGATCGCCTGCCCAGTTCCCGATCACCTCTGCGAACGCACTCACGTCTTCCTTGGGTGCGGACCAGCAATGGGACAGGCCCATCTCCGTGAAGTCGTTGTTTCCCGGCACCTGACTCAGAATCACCGGCAGGTCGCATGCCAGAGCCTCAAGCACCGCAAAGGACAACCCCTCGTAACGTGAGGTCAGAATCATGCCATCCAGCGCCTGATAGAAGGACAAGGGCTCGGACAGATAGGTTTTGCGAATGATGCGCGACGCGATACCGAGTTGATCAGCAAGAGCCGTACATTCAGCCGTGAGTTCACCATCTCCCAGATGATAGAGCCGGAGTTCCGGCCGGTTCTGGCATGCCTGAGCGAAGGCGCGATACAGCGTCAGCGGATCCTTCTGAAACGCGAGCCTGCCCACCGAGCCGAGCAACAGGGCATCGTCGGGAACTCCCAGTTCGGCGCGGATGTGTTGCCGCGTTTGCGGATCCGCCGGACGGAAGCGCTCACAGTCCACCGGATTGGGGATGAGCCGCAGCCGCCGCTCGGGGATTTTCAAGACACCGTGAGCAAAAGCCCGCTCACCGGCTGAAAGATTGATGGTGATGCCCGTGCGGCCCAGCAGGGTCTCGATGAAATTAAACAGAAGCGACTTCATCCCTCCCTTGCCGGACAAACCGTAATAGGCATGCGGCGTGTAAAAGACCGGCTGCCGAACTCCCAGCCATATCAACGCGCGTGCAAGCGCCCCCGCCTTGGAGCTGTGGGCATGGATCACGTCCGGCTTCGCCTCCCGCACCAGCTTGCGCAACTTCAACAACGCCGCGAGGTCACCCGGACCAGGCGCATTACTGACCGCAAGATTGACCGTCTGACCACCTGCGGCCGAAATGTCTTCGACGAGTTGTGTAAGCCTGTCCGAACCACGCACATCGGAAAACGCCAAGTGCACCCGATGGCCACGCTTCAGCAGGAAGGACGCGAGGGCCTCGACGTGCCGAAACACGCCGTCCACTCCGGGCTCGGTGGCTAGTAGGATTTGCATCAAGAAAACAAGTTCATCACTTTAGCACGGATCGGCCCCGGCACGAAAGCGATGAAGCAATCTTGATCGAGACGACCTCGTCAATCTTCTTCGTCCACCGCCTTGCCGCCAGGAATGATGCCGCGCTTGGTGGTGGCGACGAAGTCGGTGAAGGCGGCCGCCTCTGGCGTGAGCTCGCCGGCACGCAGTTCCTCCACCGCCTGGGCGTTGTTCAATCCGCTGCGATAGACTTTGCGAAACGCGTCCCGCAGCGAGCGGATCTGCTCGCGGGTAAAACCTGCACGCTGCAAGCCGACGATGTTCAAACCACGTGCACGGGCAGGATTGCCATCAGCCGTGCAGTAGGGTGGAATGTCCTGCACCACCTTGGCACAGCCGCCGGTGATGGAACGCGTGCCGATACGGCAGAACTGATGCACGGCGGTGAGCCCGCCGATGATGACGTGATCTTCCACCACGACATGACCGGCCAGTGTGCCGTTGTTGGAAAAGATGACGTGATTCCCCACGATGCAGTCGTGCGCGATGTGCACGTAGCTGAGGAAGTTGTTGTGGCTGCCGATGATCGTCTTGTCATTCGGCGAGGTGGCGCGATGCACGGAGCAGAACTCGCGGAAGGTGTTGTTGTCACCCACTTCGAGCCACGTCGGCTCGGCCTTGTATTTCAAATCCTGTGTCTGCTGACCGATGGAGCCGTAGGCAAAGAATTTGTTGTTCTTCCCGATCTTGGAAGGTCCCATGATCGTCACGTGATGCTGGAGCCAGCAGCCGTCTCCGATTTCAACATCCGCTCCGATGATGCAGTAGGGTCCGATGTGGACGTCCGCTCCGATTTTGGCGGTCGGATCGATGATGGCAGTCGGATGAATCGAGGAAGGCATGCGTGAGCAGTCAGTTTTAGCGATCCACCACGCTGAACATTAGCTCGGCTTCGGAGACGACCTGGCCGTTGACACTGCAGCGGCCGATGCCGCTGGCGATGCTGCGCTTGGTCTTGAGGATTTCGGTCTCGATTGTGAGTGTGTCTCCAGGAAGCACGGGGCGGCGCCACTTGACGTTATTGGCGCTCATGAAGTAGCCGATCTTGCCCTGATTTCCTGGCATGCGGAGGAGCACGATGCTCGCGACCTGCGCCATGGCTTCGAGCTGCAGCACGCCAGGCATGATGGGATGACCCGGGAAGTGTCCTTGAAAGAAGGGCTCGTTGATGGTGACGTTCTTGATGCCCGTGCACTTGGTCTCGCCTTCGAAGCCGATGATGCGGTCCACCAGAAGGAAAGGATAGCGGTGCGGGAGGATGTTCATTACCTCGTTGATGTCGAGCACCGCCTCACCGCCAGGAATGTTCACCGGTGCCGGCACCATGCTGCGCATCTGGTTGTACTGCTGCACAATTGCACGGGCGAGTTCGGTGTTCGGCCCGTGACCGGGTCGCACGGCGATGACGTGGCCGAGGATGCGTTTGCCGGAAAGCATCAGATCGCCCACGATGTCGAGAATCTTGTGGCGGACGAACTCGTCAGCAAAGCGCAGCGGCTGCTTCGAGAGCAGCGTATCCCCGCGAATCACCACCGCAGCCTCCAGCGTACCGCCTTTGATGAGGCCCTTCTCCATCAGCGGAGCGATGTCTTCGTAATAGACGAAGGTGCGCGCAGCGGCGATTTCCTTCTCGTAGGTTTCAGGATTGATCTCCGTGCTGAAATACTGTGTGAAGCGACCTCCCGGGCCGACGTTCGTGCAGGAGATGCGGAACTTCTTATCAGGAACGATGGTGAGGATGGTGCCGTCGCGAGTCTCCTGATAGATAGGCTCGCGCACTTCGAAGAACTTCCGGGCCTCGCCCTGCTCCTGCAACCCTGCGGACTTGATCAATTCGACAAACGGCATTGAGCTCCCGTCAGCAATCGGCGGTTCGTTGGCGTCCATCTCAATGATGGCATTGTCCACGCCCATGCCTGCGAGCGCGGAGATGACGTGCTCGACGGTGTGCACATTAACGCCGCCTTCGGCGATGGTCGTGGCGCGCTCGACTTTCTGTACTTTCTCGACGAGCGCCGGGATGAAGGGCTTGTCCTCCAAGTCCACCCGGCGGAATTTAAAACCGAAGTTTTCCGGTGCCGGTTGGAGGGTGAGAGTGACCTGCTCGCCGGTGTGCAGCGAGGTCCCCTTCATGGAGACGGTTTTGGCGAGGGTGTGCTGACGATCAGAGGCCATAGGCGGGGCAGGAGAGGCGTCTGTTAGCGTCTCGCCCCGGCAGGGTCAAAGGGAAATGCAGGAGGGCCGAGGCAGCCCAAAATCCCCCTAATCTCACTTTCCACCAATGCACCAAAGGTTCCTGTGGCCGCGGATGAACAGATGACCGTCGCTCACGGCAATGGAACCGATGACCTTTTCACCGAGCGAGTTGGTGGACAGAGACTCGAACTGCGGGCTCGCTTTGAAGACAAAACAGTCGCCGCCCTGATTTGCGGCGTAGCACTTGCCGTCGGCGCTGAGCACGAGAGAGGACCAGTTCTGTCCCGTGGGACCGGGCCCCTTCAGGCGCTCCTGATAGACCAGTTCACCCGTTTTCACGTTCCGACACTCGACCACGCCTCCATCGGTCAGGATGTAATGATGGCCTTCGTGAATCACTCCGCTGCCGATCCGCTGCTGGACGCGCGGCAGATGCCAGACGCGGTTCTTTTCGGTGACGTCACCGCTCCCCCCCAGTTTCACCGCCATTGCCGCGCCACCGTAGCCGCACATGAAGATTCCAATGTCGTCCGCGAAAAGAGGGGAGTTGTACACCAGCGGGGTCAGTCCGCCGCAGGTCCACAGTTCCTTGCCGCTCATCGGATCAAAGGCACAGGCGCGTCCGGGATACGACATCAGCAGTTCATAGCGGGAGCCCGATTTGCGCAGCAACGGATCGCTCCATGAACCGAGCCAGCTCTTGTTGCCTGCCTCACCGCTCGCACCGCCGGATTCCTTGTGCTGCCAGAGTGTTTTGCCGGTCTTTTTATCGAAGCAATACATCACCGTATTCTCACCCGGGCCGAAGTTCAGAAACACGCGATCACCAGCCAGCACTGGCGACGTGCCATTGCCCCAAATGTGATGCTGCTTGCCCAGGTCCGTGCGCCTCCACAACTCCTTCCCGTTCATGTCGTAGCAGAAGACTCCCGCAGACGCAAAGAACACCACCACCCGCTCCCCATCAGTCGCTGGCGAGGCCGAGCAGTATGGGTTCGTCGCATGCGTCAACTCTGGCTCCTTGTAGATCGTGCCCGCGTCCCAAAGCTGCTTCCCGGTCTTCTTGTCAAAACACAGCAGCAGGCGCTTGCCCTCCTTCTCGATCGCCTGCGTCACGAAAACCTTGTCCCCCCACACCACCGGCGTCGAGTTCCCGCGATCTGGCAGCGCCACCTTCCACACCACATTCTCCGTCTGGCTCCACTTTTCCGGGAGGTTTGATTCTGAGGAGGTGCCATCTCCATTCGCCCCGCGCCACATCGGCCAGTTGTCGGCAAAGGAGAGCAGCGGACAGAAAGCGAGGAGCAGGGAAAGCATGGTTTTCATGGTATGGTTGCTTCGGAATACGGTTCACTTGGACGTAACCTTGTAGCCGACGTAAGCGGTCGAGCTGATGCCCAGCAGAGTGGTCAGGTACGAGTCAAACGTGGGCATCTGCCAGTCTGACACGCTTTGCCAGACGAACACCACCCCGAGCAATCCGTTCCAAACCAGCATCTGGAGTCTTGAGATTTCGGCGTCTCCGCCCTCCGAAACGATGTCCTCCAGGAAACTGCGGCTCCTCACCATCGGCTTGCCAGAACCGACGAACGACGACGCCAACAGCGTGCCGCCGTTGATGCCCAGCAGAAGCGGGGCGGATCCGGAAAGCACGTCCATCTGCGCTTTCATGGCCCAAAGAAAGAGATAGCAGCCGGTGCAGATGGCCAGCCACCAGGCAAAAACCACGCGCGAGGCGCTCCAAGGACTCTGCGTCCAGTTTTCGATCTCCGTATTTCCAGCAGGCACGGTGGACCGCAACGTGCCTGTATAGATGGAAACAAGCACAATGAACCAAAGAACGCCCGCCAGCGCCGCCCAGGCGATCGAACGCATGAGCACCGGCCGCAGTGGAAGCTCCAAGGCGTATTCAGCCGGCCCGCTGTTGACCAATGAGGCCATCTTGAAGGTCATGGCATCACCTTTGCCGTCGATCACGCGCAGGCCGACGGAGACGGAGGCCTTGCTGTCCACTCCGTAGGTGGCCACGAGATCACGCCACTTTTCCATCTCGGTGTCCACCGGCGCAACATGGCGGAAAAGCAGCTTCTGAATGGTGTCGTCCGATGTCTGCCCCTCCAGCACACCCATCCTGATGCTGCTCACGCCATTTGCATCCGGCTTCATGCTGGCGAATTCACGTCCGCCGATGGTCAGGCAGAGATTCAGCCGGCTTGTCTCCAGCCAGTTGTGAAACTTCAGCTTGTCGTCCTTGAGCTTTTGCGGCCACGTCATTCCGCGTTCGGTTAAAAAAGCCGCAAAGGTTTCCGGCGTGTGGTCAACAGTCTGACTGATCTTAAAACCATCCAGCAATGAAGGCAGCTTTTTCACGGCCGAGAGAAGCCCCTCCTGCATTCGCTGAGCGACCGCATCCACCCTGACGGGCATGTCGTTCCGTCCAGGGCCGCCACCGGAATTTCTGATTATTTGAGCCACCGTTGCAGAATCCGGTACTCCCTCGACCTTTTGAGCCACCGGATCTTCCGCGAGTTTTGTCAGCCAGCTGCGAAAGCCCAGTTCCTCGCTCCACGACTGCACGCTGCCCGTACGTGACTTGATCGCGAGATAGTTGCGGTAGGTCGCCGCGGTAAAACCCGAGTCCTTGAGCAGAGCCTCGTTGCCTTCGGCACGATCCATAAGCCAGCCGTCGAAATTGCGGACCCATACGGTAAGCATCGGCGGCACAAAAACACCACGGCCTCCGTCCTCGTAATTTCCCCTGTCCGAACAGGCTCCAAGACGCGCGGCGAACACGACCTGCGGCGCAGCCTCGGTTCCCTTCGGCACACGGACATCGCCTTTCTGACGGCGCTCGACAACGCCGCCGTTAAAAAGTGCATGCAGCAGGAAGATGACCAGCGGCACTGCGACGAGCGCCACCGAGCTGAACGTGGCACTGAAACCTTCCGGCTTGAACCTGCCTTTGAGATCAGCCATGAGCTTTGCCGCAGGTGATGGAGGAGGAGTCGCCGCAGGCTTGGCCGCAGGTTTCTCAGCAGATGGTTTTGATGCGTCATCACTCATGGTCGTTCAGGTCTGTGAGTTACGTTTACTGCCAGGAGTGAAGAGCCACCCCTGCGCCAAGGCCACCCATCTCTCCAAGCAAACGGGCAACCTCTGAGTGCAAGACTGACAGATCAGGCGGGCCCATGGCAAGACGGGTTTTGGGGAAAATCACATAGGTCACCCCGACAGTCTCCACCGCGCTGTTTCGGCCGGAAGCCTTCGGATTGATCGCTATGGCCAGACGCTGAGACGCCTCGCCAGCCTTTGTATCGCCTCCAGTGTCACCGATGAGGCAGGGATAAACGTTCCCGCTGTAGATCACAGCAACCAGATCTCCCACCTGCACGCTGAATGGAAGTTTCAAGCGGTCGGGCCATGTCTGCGGCACCACGATGAACGGATCAAGACTGCCCACCAGCGAGCGACGTTCGCGCAGGTCCTGATCATAGTACTTCGCCTTTTTGTCGAGACTGTTGATCTGGTCTCCAAAGTACTTTTCCGCCCCCTGCCAGATGTAGCCGTGATCGTTCGCTGCCTCCTTTGCGATCTCCTGCTCAAAGAAACGCAGACGTGTGAGCGTGTCCGAATAGTATCGAATGAACGGGTTCTCCGCCTTGTCTGCACCACGCATTGCCCATGAATAAGCCAAAACAGGCTGGAAGCTCCGCGAAATGCGCGCGTCATCGTAATCTTCAAGACGCGGCAGCCGGACCGGGTCGGTGCCGTCCGTATCCACATCCATGTCCGATTGGAACAGAACCGCGCAGCGGCCAGTCGCGGCGTCCGTGAGATGCAGCACGGTGGCGCAGTCAAAGTAATGCTTTGTGCTCATGCTCTCGCCTTCCGCGACGGCGCTGATTTTTGCATCGTAGAAAGCTTTGAACTTCGGCGACACCACGGCCGAATGCAGCAGTTCCGAAAGCTTCGGCCATGCATTCGACAGACCAGGGTTCAGCTGCTCCAGGTCGGCTGCTTTGGTCAAGGGTTTTGGTCGGATGATCGCGGCCGATTGATTGACCTTAAGATAGGCAGGCGACCCGGGGCTTTTTAGATTCAGCGGCTCGCTCTCCCCCTCGACCCATTCAGGCAGGCCACTGGCGGAAGCCACAGACCGCGATGACTTGGAACAACACACAAGGCCTCCCACGATCAGGAGCATCCAAAGTGAGCGCCTCATGCGGGAGATGAAAGGTTTGGGGAGGTCTGTTCCCGGTTTACTTCCCGATCACATCGAAGCAGAACAGCAACTCCTGATCGCGCAGAAAGAGTTTGCCGCCGCTGACAACGGGATGGGTCCAGATCATGCCTTTGGGGCTCCGTTGTGTCGTCTGTGGACTGAGCGTGAAGCGGGATTTTTCCTTCCATCCTTCGGACGAGGCCTCGATGAGGGCCACCGTGCCCGTCTTTTCTTCAAGGCAGTAGAACATGCCATCGGCGTAGTGGATGGCACCCTTGCCGAGGGCCTTCTTCTCCTGCCACTTCACCGCACCCGATTTGAAATCCATGCAGGTCCAGCCGCCCTTGTCCGAGTAGCCGTAGAGATTCCCTTCGTGCAGAATGACGCCACCGTGATGGTTCACCATGTCGGTGTTCGAGTAAACCTCCTCCACCGTGTTGCCGGGTCCGATCTTGACGGACTTGCAGCCGACGCCGTAGCCAGCGGCGACGAAGACCTGCCCCTGGCTGAAGATGGGCGTGGGAATGACGGCGGTCTTGCCGGGAAACTCGGTCTTCCACAGCAGGTCACCGTTCGCGGCATTCACCCCGGCGACGCTCTGCATCGTGAGCTGGATGATCTGCCGCTCGCCGTTGAACTCGGCAACAATGGCGGAGGCATACTGCGCACCGTCAGTCCAGCCTTCGGACTGCCAGGCCTTCTCGCCGGTGCTCTTGTTGAACGCAGCCACCGTACCCTGTGCACCGCCGGGGGTGACAATGACATTCTCGCCGCTGATGAGAGGACTCTCGCAATAGCCCCATCCGGGCACCTTGCCTCCCAGCTGCTCGGTCATGCTCACGCGCCAGACTTCCTTGCCTTCGGCAGCATCGAGGCAGACCAGCGCCCCCTTCCCGCTCAGAGCATACACTTTGCCGCCCTCGACTGTCGGCGTCGAGCGCGGACCGTCTCCAAAACCATTGGTGAGCAATGCTCCCGCTTCAGCGGACCACTTTTCTCTCCCAGTAGCCGCGTCGATCGCAATCACATACTCCACCGCATCCCGGGCACCCATCGTGTAAAGCGTCCCTTCCACGACAGCAAAACCCGAATAGCCCACACCGGCGTTTTCATTGAGCCAGACACGCTTCGGACCGTCAGCAGGCCAGGTCTTGAGCAGGCCCGTCTCAGTGGACATATCCGTGCGGTCTGCGCCACGAAACGTCGGCCAGTCGGCGGCAGACAGAAAATTCACAGCGAGGATGAGGGAGACAACAAGAGGGCGGATCATGGTGGGAGAGGTGTGTGCAGACGAGAACGTCTGCATTGATCAAAATAAAGCGGACGATGGCGAACTAAAACGTTCAGCCATCGCCCATGATGGAAAGATTCTGTCCGAGAAGATCAGTCTTCGCCGCTCGCCGCAAGCTGGGCGATGACGTTGATGTCCTCGAGTGTCGTGGTGTCGCCTTTGATAAGTTCGCCGGCGGCGATCTGCTTCAGAAGGCGGCGCATGATCTTGCCGGAACGCGTCTTCGGAAGCGCGGCGGCGAAGCGAACCTCGTCCGGCGTGGCGACCGGGCCGATGACATTGCGCACGTGCTTCTTCAATTCGGACGCAAGTTCGTGGCTAGTTTTGACACCTTCCTTTACCGTGACAAAGCAGACGACGCCCTGGCCCTTCATCTCATCCGGACGGCCAACAACGGCAGCCTCGGCGACGGTCGGATGCGATACGAGGGCGCTTTCGACCTCAGCAGTGCCAAGTCGATGTCCGGCGACATTGAGCACGTCGTCGATGCGTCCGATGATCCAGATGTAACCGTCCTTGTCGCGACGAGCTCCGTCACCTGCGAAGTACCAGCCTTTGAACTCGCTCCAGTAGGTTTCCTGATAGCGCTTCTTGTCCCCCCAGATGCCGCGCAGCATGGAAGGCCAGGGTTTCTTGATGACAAGTTTGCCCTGTTCGTTGGCTCCGACTTCCTTGCCCAGATCATCGACAATGCCGACATCAACCCCGAAGAACGGCAGCGTGGCGGTACCGGGCTTGGTGGGAACCGCCCCAGGAAGTGGGGTGATCATGTGACCGCCGGTTTCAGTCTGCCACCAGGTGTCAACGATCGGGCATCTGCCACCGCCGACCTTGTTGTGATACCACATCCAGGCTTCCGGATTGATCGGCTCACCGACGGTGCCGAGCAGGCGCAGACTGCTGAGGTCGTGCTTCTTGAGCCAGTTGTCGCCCCACTTCATGAAGGCACGAATCGCCGTTGGTGCGGTGTAAAACACGGTCACGGCGTACTCTTCGATGATCCGCCAGAACCGGTCGTTCTCAGGCCAGTTAGGCGCGCCTTCATACATGAGCGAGGTCGCCCCGAGGGCGAGTGGTCCATAGACCATATAGGTGTGACCGGTGACCCAGCCGACGTCGGCAGTGCACCAGTACACATCGTCATCACGCAGGTCGAAGACGTATTTGCTGGTCATCTGCGCATGCAGCAGATAGCCGCCGGTGGAATGCAGGATTCCCTTCGGTTTGCCGGTGCTGCCGCTGGTGTAGAGAATGAACAGCGGGGATTCGGAATCCATCGCCACGGCCGCGCAATGCGCATCGACGTATTCCAGCTCGCGGTGCCACCAGACGTCGCGACCTTCCTCGATGTGCACATCCTGGCCGGTGCGGCGAAACACGACCACGGTCTTCACCGGCGTGTCCTTGCCCTTGAGCGCATCGTCCACATTCTTCTTCAGCGGCACCACGGCGCCGCGACGGTAGCCGCCGTCTGCGGTGATGATGATGGACGCGCCGCTGTCCAGCACACGGTCCTTGATGGATTCGGCACTGAAACCACCAAAGATCACGCTGTGCACGGCGCCGATGCGGGTGCAGGCGAGCATGGCGATCGCCGCCTCTGGAATCATTGGCATGTAGATGATGACACGGTCGCCCTTCTTCACCTTGTGGCGTTTGAGGACGTTGGCAAAGCGGCAGACTTCACGGTGGAGCTGCTGGTAGGTCAGCACGCGCTTCTCGCCAGGCTCCCCCTCCCAGATGAGCGCGGCCTTGGTCTTGCGGGAATCGTGAAGATGACGGTCGAGGCAGTTTTCGCTTACATTGAGCTTCCCGCCGGTGAACCACTTCGCGTTGGGGCATTTCCAGTCGAGCACCTTCTTGAACGGCTTCGACCATAGAAGCTCCTTGGCTTCGCGGCCGAAGAACTTGTCGGGATGCTTGAGCGACTCCGCATGCATTGCCTTGTACTGCGCCATGCTGCTGATGCGCGCCTTTTTGGCAAACTCCGCAGCGGGTTTGAACACGCGATTTTCGACGAGGAGAGACTTCGAACTGCCTCCGGCCTTTGCGGCGGATTTGGCGGCTTTCTTCGGGGCGGATTTGGCTGCGGTTTTCTTGCTCATGGCTGGGTAGGGTCGCGATTGGGAGGCGCAGAGTAGAAACCGGAGCAGCCTGCGCGCAAGGCGAAGCTGCATCTCCGGTCCATCCGGGGGCCGAACTTCGCCTTGCCACACCGTTCCCACGCCTTACGATACGCACCCATTTGTCATGATTTCCCTGCGCAACTGTCTAATCGCCCTCTTCGCCGCCACTCCTTGGACGATTGTCCCGGCCCAGAGCTACACCAACCGGATCGTCGCTGTCGTCGACGGATACCCCATCGCCTCTTCTGAAGTCGAGGAAACGATCAGGACGCAGGAACAGATCATCCGGTATCAATATCAAAACGACCCGGACCGCATCAACAAGGAGCTGAAACTCCTCCGTGATGGCGCCGTCGAATCCTTGATCGACCGCGAACTCCTGCTGGCCGAGTTCAAAAAGATCGGCGGGGTCATCAAAGCCCAGTACGTTGATGACGACGTCAACGGCATCATCCGTGAGAGCTTCAAGGGAAATCGAGATGCGTTCGTGGATGAGCTGGCCAAGACCGGAATGTCGGTCAAAAAGTTCCGCGAGATGCGCGAAAAGATGGTCATCATGAACGTGATGCGCGCGCGCAATTCAGGCGAACATCCCCCCGCGACTCCGCGCGAAGTTCAGGAATACTACGACCAGCATGTGGACAAATGGCGCGAGGGGGATCAGATCAAAATCTCCACCATCACCATTCCCAAGTTCTCAGGCGAACCCGGCTCCACCCCCGAAAAACAGAAGAAGCTCGCCCAGGATCTGCGCACGAAAGTGGTCAACGGAGCTGATTTCGGCGCCACCGCCAGAGCCTACTCTCAGGACAGTCACGCGGACACCGGCGGTTCCTGGGACTTCATGGCCAAGACCGACATGATGCCCGCCATCGCCAATACCGCCATGGAACTCAAGACCGGAGGCGTCAGCCAGGTGCTCGATCTGGAAAACAACTACATCATCGTCGCCTGTGACGCCAAAAAACTCGGCACGGCACCTGATCTCGAAAAGATGCGCCCTGAGATCGAGAAGATGATCAACCAGGAAAAGTCCAAGGCCAACATCGACAAGTGGATGGACAGCATCCGCAAGAAGCACGTGATCAAGAGATTCTAATCCTCCAACACGCCCCCGCCCCGTGATCCAGATTGTTTTCAATGACATCAGCGCCGCCGAGCTCTCCCAGCTACCAACCCAGGTCCAATTTCACCTGCTTGAAGCGCTGAACATCCAGCCCGCCGACATCGACGAGGACATCCTCGGCAAACGCTACGGAGTGCTCGAACGCGGTGGCAAAAAGTTCTACCGCTGCCGCGCCGGCGACCACCGGATCTATTTCAGCATCGCCGACGGCAACGTGCGTGTGCATCGCGTGCTTCACAAAAACACACTGCAGGACTTCCTCTTCCGCAGCAATCTGCCAGGCGGCGGTGAGGATGACGCACTGAGCCAGTCCAAGAGCTTTTGGCACCTAATCGACGAAGGTGCAAAGACGCTGAAGGTCGCGTGATATGGCGCTCACGCTTGAAGCCCTGCTCAGCGACGAATCCTTGCGTCAGCAGGAGTTTCCGGTCATCAAGGAAAGCCTGTTTCTCGGTCACGCCGGCGTGACCATCCTGCCGCGCCGTGTGGCGCGCACGATGCAGGACTATCTGGAGCAAAGCTGCCTGCGCATGCAGGAGTATCCCGAAGCATGGCGTGCGGTGAATGAAACGCGTGTCGTCGCTGCACAACTCATCGGCGCGAAAGCGAGCGAGATCGCCTTGATCGGCCCGACGTCGGTCGGATTGAGCCTGGTCGCGAATGGCCTGCCATGGCAGGCGGGCGACGAAGTCGTGAGCTATCTCGATGACTACCCTGCCAATGTGTATCCGTGGAGCGATCTGGAACGCCACGGTGTCGTCTTGAAACGACTCCAACCGGCTTCTCTCGGCGAAATCACCCCTGAACTCGTCGAGGCGGCACTCACGCCGAAAACCAAGCTCGTCGCCCTCGCCTCCTGCCACTTCCAGAGCGGCTACCGCATCGAGATCGATCGCATCGGCCGCATGCTGCGTGAACGCGGCGTGTTGTTCTGTCTCGATGCGATTCAAACCGTCGGCGCATTCGAAACCCGCGTCGATCACGTCGACTTCCTCTCCGCCGACTCGCACAAGTGGATGCTCGGCCCGATGAGCGCGGGCATTTTTTATGTGCGTGAAGAACTGCAGGACATGCTAAGGCCCAGCCTGCTCGGCTCCTGGAACGTGCGCAGCCCGAACTTCATCGCGCAGGAGGAAATCGCCTTCGAACGCGGAGGGCGTCGCTACGAACCCGGCGCGCTGAACATCTCCGGCATCCTTGGCATGAAAGCAGGGATCGACTTGATTCAAGAAGTCGGCCTCGAAGCCATCAGCGCCCAGCTTTTGAAGCTCAAAGCCCGCCTGCATGCCGGTCTGGCTCCGCAGGGCTTCACCTTCCTCGGTCCCGATCCAAAAAGCATCAACGCCTCCGGCATCACGACCGTGCGGCACGCCACACGTTCGCTCGAAGACATCTCGAAGCATCTCACGGCCAACAACATCGTCACCTCCCTGCGCCACAACCGCGCAGGGCAGCCGCTGCTGCGCTTCAGCCCGCACTTCTACAACTCGGAAGCCGAGATGGACCGCGTGGCAAAGGTGATCAGCGAAGCCGTCTGATCAGCGACGCACCACTGCGGGCAACGTCTTTTCCAGCGCGCTCAGGATGCTCGTATGCGCGGCATCGACCTCAGCGGTTTCGAGAGTCTTGTCGCTGGCGCGATAAGTGAGGGTCCAGGCGATGGATTTGCGGTCCTTCGCCATCTTGGTGCCGGTGGGATCGGTGAAGACATCGAAGACCTCGGCACCGACGAAGAGCGGGTGCTTCTGGCTCGCGAAGAAGGTGGCAACTTTGGCGTGAGGGAGGTCGGCGGGGACTTCCATGGCGACGTCGCGCGTCATGCCGGGGAAGCGCGGGAGTTCCTCGAACTTGGTGGGACCGGTGCTGCCCTGGCGCAGGGCGCTGAGGAGCAGTTCGGCAACGTAAACGGGATGACGAGCGTCGATGTCACGGGCACGCGCAGGATGGAGCTGGGCAATCCAGCCGAGCACGCGATTGCCGGCACGAAGCTCGCTGGTGAGAAGGAAGTTCGCGGTGTTTTCCTTCGCAGGGCGCACTTCAAACGGCGTGCGCGTCAGGTTTTGAATCTGACCGACGAGTTCGTGAATGTCCGCAGCCTGCGGCTCGCGTGCATGCCAACTCGATGGCGAAACGGGTCCGCTGAGCAGGATGGCGAGACGTTCTTCCTCGCGGCTGCCGCCTTTCGGCAATTGAAGGAACACGCGGCCGAGTTCGAAGAAACGCAGGCGGTGCAATCCCTGGCGGATGTTCAGCGCGGCCGTCGCGATGAGGCCGGGAACGATGCTCGGACGCAGCGTGGTGTGGTCTTCGCTGAGCGGATTTTTGACGGCGACAGGTTCGGCGGTGTTGGGATTGTCGGCGAGTTGCGCGGTGGAGATGAGGCGCAGTGTTTGCGCTTCGAAGAAGCCGCGGCTGGCCAGCGATTGACGCAGGTTCATCGCGAAGTCATAAGCGCGGTCGGCGGCCTCCACGGGTGATGCGACAGCGGTCTGGCGCGACGGCACGCGATCAAGGCCGATGACACGAGCGACTTCCTCGATGAGATCAACCGGGCGCTGGAGATCAAGCCTGTAGCTGGGAATGAGCCAGCGGCTCTCTTGCTTGCTGGCGGACTTCTTGGTGAGGCCAAGCTTTTCGAGGATGGCATGGATCTCATCACCTTGCATGTCCGGCGTGCCGAGCAGCTTGCGAGCACGATCTTCATCGAGCGTGACTTCACCGACGAGCGTCGGCGCTTCGCCAGCGGCGAGGATGACGTCTTCGGCGGTGCCGCCAGCGATGGAGAGAATCAGTTTGGTGGCGAGTTCGGAGGCACCGGAAACCTGCTGCGGATCGATGCCGCGTTCGAAGCGGTAGCTGCTGTCGCTGCTGAGGCCAAGACGACGCGAGGTGCGGCGGATGCCGCTGGGGGCGAAGTAGGCGCTTTCGAGCAGCACGTTGACCGTGGTGTCGGTGACACCGGTTTCTTCACCACCCATGACGCCTGCGATCGCGACCGGGCGCTGGCTGTCGGCGATGACGAGGTCGTCGGTTTGCAGCGCGTAGGTCTGACCATCGAGCGCGAGGAACTTTTCTCCTTCGGCCGCCATGCGCACGCCGATGCCGCCGTTGAGCTTGTCGAGATCGAAGGCATGCAACGGTTGCCCCATCTCCATCAGCACAAAGTTTGTGATGTCCACGATGCTATTGATCGGACGCAGGCCGATGCTTTCGAGACGACGACGCAGCCAGTCAGGGCTGGGGCCGACTTTGACGCCTTTGATCAAGCGTGCGGTGTAAAGCGGGCAGGCTTCAGCAGCCTGAATGGCGATTTGATCCTCAGCCGCTCTTTTGGGCTTCGTGGCAGTCTTCGCGTGATCGCGTTCGCTCTTGAGCGGAAGACCGGTGAGCGCGGCGAGTTCGCGTGCGAGCCCAAGATGGCTGAGAAGGTCCGGACGGTTCGGTGTGATCTCGAGATCGAAGAGCACGTCGGCGGGATTGAGCTGGTTGAACGGCGTCCCGACGGGTGAGTCTGGCGACATGATGAGGAGACCGCTGTGATCTTCGCCCAGGCCGAGTTCTTTGCCGCTGCACATCATGCCGAGCGAATCGACACCGCGTAGCTTGCCTTCTCTGATCGTGAAACCGCCGGTCAGCACAGCACCCGGCAATGCCAGCGGCACCTTGTCACCTGCTTTGAAGTTCTTCGCACCGCAGACGATCTGGCGCGGCGTGCCGCTGCCGTCATCGACCTGGCAGACGCTGAGTTTGTCGGCATCCGGATGCTGCACAAACGATTGAATCTGCGCGACGACGACTTTGTCGGTGGTGACACCTTTTTCCTCAATGCCTTCGACTTCGACACCGGCGAAGGTGAGAAGATCGGAGAGCTGCGGAACGGTGTAGGAACTCAGATCAAGATGGGTGCTGAGCCAGGAAAGGGAGGTTTGCATGACGTTTACGCGTTCAGATGGTCAGAATGGATCAAGCGGCGAACTGCTGAAGGAAACGGACATCGTTGTCGATGAGGTGACGGATGTCGGTGATGCCGTGCATGATCATGGCGAGGCGGTCGAGACCGAGGCCGAAGGCAAAACCGGTGGTGGTGTCAGGATCGAAGAGCGTGTCGCCACGCGCTTTGTTGATGGCGGTGAAGACGGCGGGGTCGACCATGCCGCAACCGGCAATTTCGATCCAGCGCGCATCCTTGCCCTTCGCTTCGAGTTTCACGTCGATCTCAAAGCTCGGCTCCGTGAACGGGAAGAAATGCGGGCGGAAGCGCACGGCGGTGTTCGCACCGAAAATCTCGCGGAAGAAGTATTCGAGCGTGCCTTTGAGGTCACCGAGGCTCACGTCATTGGCGACATAGAGGCCTTCGAGCTGGTTGAAGACACTCAGGTGCGTGGCGTCGATCTCATCACGACGATAGGCAGCACCCGGAGCGATGATGCGAACAGGCAGTGACTTCGCGGCTTCCATCGTGCGAATCTGCACGCTGGACGTATGTGTGCGCAGCAGGCGGCCGTCAGGCAGATAGAAGGTGTCCTTCTCATTGCGGGCCGGATGATCGGCGGGCGTGTTCAATGCGTCGAAGCAATGCCATTCCGTTTCGATTTCCGGACCTTCCGCCAGCGCGAAGCCCATGCGGCGCAGCGTGCGGATAGCGAGATCACGAATCTGAGTGAGCGGATGCAACGCCCCCACACCAGCGCCCGGACGACCCGGCAGCGTGACATCAATGCCTTCGACGGCTTTAGCGTCCTTCGCGGCTTGGAGCGCGAGTTTCTTTGACTCGATGCCATCGGTGACGGCGGTGCGCACATCGTTGAGCTTGGCGCCAACTTCCTTCTTTTGATCGACTGGCACGTCCTTCATCCCCTGGCTCAGGGCGGTGACGCTGCCTTTTTTGCCCAGAAAGTTCACACGCACGGCTTCGAGCGCGGATTCATCCTGCGCAGCTTCGATCGCGGCGAGGGCTTCGGTTTTGAGTGAGTCGAGTTGGGAGAGCATGGCGAGACAGGAGAATGGGTCGGAAAAGAAAACAGCCGGGACGCAATGCGTCCCGGCTGCGGTGAAAGGTTAAATTAGAACCTGCGATCAGGCAGCGGGAGCTGCAGCGGCCTTCTTCTCCAGCGCGGCCTTGGCCTGCTGAACGAGAGCCTCAATGGCGGCGATGTCTTTGACGGCGAGGTCGGCGAGGACTTTGCGGTCGAGTTCGATGCCGGCAAACTTGAGGCCTTCCATGAATCGGGAATAGCTCAAACCGAGGGGGCGTGTGGCGGCGTTGATGCGCTGCACCCAAAGGTTGCGGAAGCTGCGCTTCTTGGCCTTGCGGTCGCGGGTTGCGTAGGTTTCGGCCTTGCGGACAGCGTCCTTCGCATAACGGAAGTGCGTGGAACGGAAGCCGCGGTAACCTTTGGCTTTTGCCAGCACGCGCTTACGGCGCTTGCGGCTGGCGGGGGAGTTGGTGGCTCTTGGCATTTTTCTTTGTCTATGATCAGGCTGTTGTTTGGGTAGCGATGGTCTGCCTCACCTGTTCGAAGATCCCGCGGAGGGGATCAGGCAAAATCATCGTGGTCACTTATGAGAGACCGTGGTCGTCTTAGCGATGGGAGAACGGCATGTTCGCCTTGATTGCTTTGACATCCACTTCCGCCACGAGGGCGACTTTACCGAGGTTACGCTTCCGCTTGCGATTCTTGTTCTGCAGGATGTGGCGCTTGCCTTGTTTACGGCGCAGCACCTTACCCGTGGCAGTTATTTTGAACCGCTTGGCGTAAGCTTTCCTCGTCTTGGCGATACCGGCATTTTTGGACATAGGGGCGGCGATGGTAAAGGAGAAGCGCCTTTCGGCAAGGTGTTTTTCACCGAGTTCCAAAGAACCAATCGAGCCACTCCAAACGCTCGGTCTCAAATGTGGGAGTCAGAAAAACTCAAAATATCAAAAATTAAAGTTGTCTTAATTATCTGAGATTGCTAAATGGGTTGGAAGCACGCGGATAATTCATGACTTCCTCTCCCTCCACTTCTTCCGCAACTCCAGCAGCAATCGCTGAGCTGGAGCAGGGGCTGGAGCACCTCAAAGTGGCCAACTATTACCTCAGGGTGGCGCTGGACCAGGTCAACGATGGCGTGGTGATCGTGGAAAGCACAGCCAGCGATCCTAGGAGCGGCCACAAGGTGCTGTTCAGCAACGCCGCCGCCGCCATGATGGCCGGTGCCGACCCTGAGGCCGGCCTGCGCGGCCTAGGCCTGAATGATCTCGTGGCAGGTGACAGCGACGCCACTACGCTGAGAGAAAGCCTGCGACTGGCCGTCGAAAACGGCGGCTGCCATGAATGCGAATGCCATCTGCAAAGCCTGCGCACACAGACGCCAGTGCTCAGCAAATGGCGCGTGCGGGCGGTTTTCAACAGCCTGCGCAAGCTGCTGAACTTCACCATTCTCATCAGCCCTTCCCAGGTCGCCGCCAGCAGCACCAAGTCAGAGCCCAAGCCTGCAGCAGATGATCTGGACGCCCAGTCCGTTCAGCTCCGAAAAGAAAACCTCGCCGCGCTCGCTCAAGGCATCGCGCATGACGTGAACAACCTCCTTGGTCCCGTCACGATGCGCTTGTCGGCATTGATCCAGCAGGTGCAGGAGCATCCGGCGCTGGCGCAGGAGCTGCAGCTCGTATTCGCCGGATTGAAGAGAGCCAAGCAGTTCACCTCGCAGGTCGTCACGGCGTCGAAGGCCTCGCCACGCAAGCAGGAACCTACTGACATCGCTGCCTTGATACGTGACACGGTCGAGTTCGCCGGTGCGGGGTCCAACGTGCAGGTTTGCGTCAGCAGCGATGACAACCTGCGTCATGCGATCGCCAACCCGGTCAAACTCAGCCAGGTGCTGCAAAACCTCGTCATGAACGGTATCCAGGCCATGCCACACGGTGGATACATGGATGTACAGGCTCAAAACCATCTGGTGAGCGCCCAGGGCGAAGGCGTTCTCAAACCCGGCCCGCATGTGCGCATCGTCGTGCGCGATCGCGGCTGCGGCATCGCCAAAGAGAATCTCGAACGCCTGTTCCGTGAGTCCTTCACCACGAAGGCGGATGGCAACGGCATCGGCCTCACCACCTGCAAACGCTTCATCGACGAGATGGGCGGCGACATTCGTGTCAGTTCCACACCGAACATTGGCACCGAGTTCAGTGTCTATCTGCCAGCTGCGGAAGGTTCCGGCGGCACGCGACTATTGAAGCCTGCGGACACGGCACCCGTTCCGCTCCAATCTGGCAGCGGCAAGGTGCTCATCGTCGATGACGAGGACGATCTGCGCAAAGTGGCGCACATGATCCTTACACGCAGCGGCTATGAAGTCGTTCAATGCGACAACGGACAGGACGCCGTGCGCATCTATCAAAGCCTCTTCCGCACCGGCACACCGCCTGATGTCGTACTCATGGATCTGACACTCCGTGGCGGCATGAACGGCACCGAAACGGCCTCTGAGATTCTCCAGTTTGACCCGGATGCACGCATCGTCTGCACTAGTGGCAGTGTCACGGAGGAGGTGCAGATGGTCTTCCTTGAGCGCGGCTTCGTCGGCGTCCTGCCCAAGCCCTATGAGGCCGGCGAGCTCACCCAGGTCGTCCATCGTGTCGCCACGATGATGAAACGCCATTGAGCACGCGCCCCGGCGTGCTTGAATCGAAGGTTTCTCTCTGCATGAAAACTCGCCGCCATTTCCTCTTCGCCGGACTCAGCACTGCTGCGGCCGCCACGTTCACCGAGACGCTCCGCGGCGCGCCGGACCCCAAAAAGGATGTCGTCATCGGACATGGTGCCTTTCGCTACAAGGTGAACAAGGACTGGGTCCCCGCAGGACAGGGCCGTCATCATCCCATCCTCAACTGCCATGAGATGGTGCAGGTCAAAGACGGCCGCCTCTTCATGATCGGCGACCACTGGGACAACCAGATGCTCGTCTTCAAGCCCGACGGCACCATCCTCGACTCCTGGGGCAGCGTGTGGCCCGGCGGACACGGCTTGACGCTCTCGAATGAAAATGGTGAGGAGTTCCTTTTCGTCACCGACAGCGGCTTGTGGAAGAGCGGCAGCGGCGGCTATCGTCAAACCGGACGCATCACGAAGATCGATCTCGCCGGCAAAGAGATCTTCTCCATCAGCCATCCCATGAGCGTCGGCGCTTACGAGCCCGACATGGTCTTCAATCCCACCGAGACCGCCATTGCGCCGAATGGCGACATCTACGTCGCCGACGGCTACGGTTCGCAGTTCGTGCTGCGCTACGACGCACGCGGCAAATTTATCCAGCGCTTCGGCGGCAAAGAAGGCATGCCCGCCGCCCAACGCCTCAACAACGCCCACGGTGTCGCCATCGACACACGCAACGGCGCCGACAAAGCCACCGTCATCGTCACCTCACGCGCCGACAACTGCTTCCAGCGCTTCACGCTCGACGGCAAGTTCATTGAAACGATCCCAGTGCCAGGTGCCATGGTCTGCCGTCCCGTCATCGCCGGTCAGGAACTCTACGCCGGTGTCTGCTGGTCGAAGACACCCGACATCAACAAGCTCCCGCAGAACCCCAGCGGCTTCACCGTCGTGCTCGACGCCGCTGGCAAAGTCGTCAGCGCGCCGGGCGGCACGGAGCCTGTGTATGAGGACGGCAAACTCAAACCGCTGATGCAGGCCGAACGCATTTTTGATCATGGGCATGATGTCTGCGTGCTGGACAACGGCGACCTCATTGTCTGCCAGTGGAATGCGTTTCAAACCTATCCCGTGAAACTCGAAAAACTCGCCGCCTGATTCAGCCACCATGAAGTATCTCACGATCGTGCGACACGCGAAATCCAGCTGGGGTCAGCCTGGACTCGCGGATCATGATCGACCGCTCAATGAACGGGGAAAACGTGCGGCTCCGGCCGTCGCGACTTTTCTGCATCGCACCTACTTCGGCGGCAACGACAGCCCTCCGCTGCTTCCGCTGCCGGATCGTCTGGTCACCAGTACCGCACTTCGCGCCCTGAGCACCGCGCAGATCATGCGTGAGACCTTTGCCCTGCCCGTGGACAAACTTCTGCTCGAGTCTCGCCTCTACCTTGCCCCGTCCGACCACATCCTCGACGTCATGCGCGGCTTCGAAGAAAGCTGGCATCACGTCATGCTCTTCGGTCACAATCCCGGCCTGCATGACTTCGCTGAGCACATCCTCGCCCGGGCCAACGTTCCCAAGGTTCCCACCTGTGCCGCCGTCATAATGGCCTTTCCGCACGAGTTCTGGGGTCTCGCCGACTGGAACGAAGCCCAGCTCATTGGCTACATCACACCAAAATCCCTCGAACGCCGCTTCCCGCAGCTATATGCCGGCATCTCGCGGGAGGACGGGGATGATTGAGATCTGGTCAAACACTGGTTGCGCACCGCTTGCGCCCCCATTGGAACTGCGCGCCACCGCATCGAATGATGAATGCCATCCTTCCAGTCCCGGCATGTTTTTCTGTTCCCGGGTTAAGATATGTTGCTATAGAAGCACTTGATGCATTCATCCTCAGTTCAGCCTGCGGTAACTGGCAACTTCCCACCCACGATGTGGAGTATGGTTCAACTGGCTGTGGCGGAGGGTCGTCCCGGTTCGGATCAAGCCCTGAACGAACTTTGCCAGCTATACGAACGGCCAATCCTGACCTTCATCCTTCGCAAAGGCTTCCCGCCGCTGGAGGCGGAAGATTTGAAGCAGGCCTTCTTTGAGCACCTGATCGCCAAGAATGCCTTCGAGGATGCGTCCGGCCTCAAAATAAAGCTGCGGGCCTTCTTGATCACCAAACTGCAAGGATTCCTCATCGACCACCACCGGCATTACATGGCCCAAAAACGCGGAGCCGGCCAGGTGGCCCGCATGGCAGATCTGAGCGAGACTCAGGCCCTCCTCACCGAACCGGTGGACGACACCACGCCCATCGTCGCCTTCCAGCGTAAGTGGATGGAGACCATTGCCACCAACGCCATCAACCAGCTCCGCACCGATTACGAACAGCGCGGTCTCGCCGACCTCTTTGCCGCACTCGCTCCATTCATCACAGGAAAGGGAGATCTCCGTATCGCGGAGCTGTCCGCAAAACTCGACCGTCCTGAAGGCACGCTGAAAAGCGATATCTCGCGCATCCGCGCCAGATGCCAGCAGCTCATCCGGGAACAAGTTGCCGCCACGCTGGATGATCCCTCACCCGAGGCGGTCACCGCCGAGCTGCGCGAACTGATGAACGCACGCTGTTGATTCTTCGATCTGGCATGCAACCCGCGTGCCTCCATTCCGAATCTGCTCTCTGAAACCTTTTTGAAGCATGCCAGAATCCGCTCCTGCCGACGACCCGCTCTTTGGAAACCCTGCCAGCGATCTGATTCGCGGCGCGTTGGAAGGCGCTCCGGGCGCGACTCCATCATCCCCATGGGAGCCACCAACACCGAAACATCTGGCCGATCTTCTGCCACAGTATGAGATCGAGCGCATGCTCGGGCGCGGCGGCATGGGCGCAGTTTACAAGGGGCGGCAGATCTCGCTGGACAGACCTGTCGCCATCAAAATCCTCTCCAGTCATCTCGCCGGGGTGGATGCCAGCTTTATCGAGCGGTTCAAGAACGAAGCCCGCGCCATGGCGAAGCTCTCGCATCCCGGAATCGTCGCGGTCTATGATTTTGGCGAAGCAGCCGGCGGCCTGCTCTACATCGTGATGGAGTTTGTCGAGGGCACGGACGTGGGCGCCATGATCGCCCGGCAGGGCCGCTTGCACTCCGAGCACGCGATGGCGATCACCGCGCACGTGTGCGATGCGCTCGCCTACGCGCATGAGCGCGGCATCATCCACCGCGACATCAAGCCGGCGAACATCATGCTCAGAGATGACGGGGTGGTGAAGGTGGCTGACTTTGGTCTGGCGAAATTCAGCACCAACACCGGGGAGACGCTCGGCCTCACTCAAAGCGGGATGGCGATGGGGACGCTGCACTACATGGCCCCGGAAGCGCTCATGCTCGGTGCGGGAGTCGATCATCGTGCGGACATCTATGCCGTGGGCGTCATGCTCTACCAGATGCTCACCGGCAAGCTGCCGCAGGGCCTGTTTGAGCTGCCCTCCCTGCAAATTCCTGGTCTTGATCCCCGCTATGATGGGATCATCGGCAGAGCGCTGCGGGAAGATCGCGAGGTGCGCTATCCCAAAGTGCTGGACATGCGGCGAGATCTGGACGCGATCCTCACCCAGCCGGTGGTGAAGGTGGAAGCCACGGACGAGAAAGCTCCCGCCGCGCTGCCCACTCAAGTGCGTTCTCAACGCTCACCCGGCCAGCCATATCGTCCACCGGTCAGTCTGCCCCGGCCTGCACCACGGACAAAATCCTCCAGCAGCGGCCTTGTCGCGGTGGTCCTTCTTGCTGTGACGGGTGCTGCCGTCTTCTACTTCCTGAACCTGAATCGTGGGCAAACCGTTTCACCGGTGGGACTGCCAGCCGATGCGGGAGAGTGGAGGGATCTCCTCGCACTTGTCGATCCAAAAGCCGGCACCGTGTCCGGAAAGTGGTCGCGAATCGCCGACGGACTGCAAGGCGAGCGGTTCCCGGATGGCAAAGGCGCCCAGGTGCTCCAACTCCCCTATGAACCGCCAGAGGAGTATGATTTCCGAGTCTCTTATACAACCTTGGACGGCAATGCCGAGATCTCCCAGATTCTCAGCGCCGCCGGCCGCCAGTTCACCTGGGGCACCGCCAGTGGTCAGCCGGAGAAATGGGCGGGCTTCAACATGATCAAGGGCAAGCCGATGATGCAAAGCGGCGCCGGTGTGAAGCTCCCGACCCGGCGCGAGCTGAACCGGCGCTACGAGTCCCTCGTCGAGGTGCGTCGCGACCGTGTGACCGGCTATGTGGACGGGGAGATGCTGGTCGAGTGGAAGACCGATTACAGCGACCTGAGTGCGGATCCCGCCCACGTCATGCCAAACTCCCGCGCCCTCGGCATCGGCATCTGGTGGAGCAAGACGGTGTTTCACGAAATCTCCGTGCGTGAGGTCACCGGGAATGGGAAACTGTTGAGAACGCCTGATGCCGCGCCGGTCACGACGGAGGTAACAGCTGGGCCATCTACTGCCGA
The DNA here is from genome assembly GCF_020439865.1 of Prosthecobacter sp. Classification (GTDB taxonomy): domain Bacteria; phylum Verrucomicrobiota; class Verrucomicrobiia; order Verrucomicrobiales; family Verrucomicrobiaceae; genus Prosthecobacter. The sequence continues at coordinate 55,432 of NZ_JAGRPF010000110.1, read as the reverse complement.
TCCCGACCAGGCGACAAAGGATCAGCCTTTCGTGAACTCGCTAGGCATGAAGTTTGTACCCGTTCCAGGCACCACGATTCTCATGTGCATTCATGAGACGCGCCGGAAGGATTACACGGCCTATCTGGGTGCAAACCCCTCCGTCAAGAGCACGATGACAGGTGTTCAACATGACGGAATTGACGTTGGTTCCACTGATCTGCATCCGGTGTGCAACCTGACCTGGGATCAAGCTCAGGCATTTTGTGCCTGGCTATCGAAAAAGGACGGGCGCGAGTACCGCCTGCCTACCGACCGTGAATGGAGTTGGGCCGTCGGCATTGGTGACAAAGAGGACCCAGGCACGCCTCCCTCCGCTCTCGTGGCCCGATTGCACGGAGAGTATCCATGGGGAACGAGCTGGCCTCCGCCGCCCAAAAGCGGCAACTTCAGCGACGCCAGCGCTGCTGAGTTGCTCAATACGAAGGCCATTCCCGGGTATCACGACGGCTTTGGCGGACTGGCGCCCGTCATGAGTTTCCCGCCCAACGCACTCGGCGTTTATGATCTCGCCGGCAACGTCTGGGAGTGGTGCTCAGATTGGTATGACGCGTCCAAGCAGACCCACGTGCTGCGAGGCGGATGCTACCGCGACGGAGGGTTGGACAACGGCAACTACTTGCGCAGCGCCTCGCGTGTTTCCCGCCCTCTCCAGAGCCGAAGCGCCGCTGATGGCTTCCGCGTCGTGATGGACTCCGGCAGCAGGGGTAGCAAATCAACGCCGCCCAGGCCAACAACAGCCGTCACGGCCAAAGCTGAACTTGTCAGTGCCACCAAGGACAAGCCCTTCGTGAACTCTCTCGGCATGCAGTTTGTGCCCGTGCCCGACACTGAAGTGCTCTTCTGCATTCATGAGACACGAAAGGCGGACTATGCCGCTTATGCCGCGGGCAATGCCGCCGTGGATGCATCTTGGAAGAACCCGGACTTGCGCGGCATTCCGGTCAGTTCAGGTGACGATCATCCCGTGTGCAATGTGAGCTGGGATGATGCGAAAGCATTCTGTGACTGGCTGGGAAAAAAGGAAGGCTTCAGCTATCGCCTGCCCACAGACCGCGAGTGGAGCACGGCCGTCGGCATCGCGGCTAACGAACCTGCCGGGAAGACTCCCGTGGAACTGCAACTCATGCAGTTGGGATCTGGGGTCTATCCTTGGGGGACCGAGTGGCCTCCGCCTCAGGGTTCGGGCAATTTTTCCGATGCCACCGCGAAACAGGTGTTTCCACTGGAGACGTTGGCATCATTCATCGAAGGTTATTCGGACAGCTGGGCGGGAACCGCTCCCGTCATGAGTTTCAAGCCAAACAAACTCGGTCTTTTCGATCTGGCGGGGAATGTCTATGAGATGTGTGAGGACTGGACCGATGAAAGTCGGCAGCATCGGGTGGTGCGGGGTCACAGTTGGAACGGCGGCACCGCACAGGCACTTCTATCGTCCAACAGGGGCAGCCATGCTCCAGCCGCAAGGATCATTCGCCACGGCTTCCGTGTAGTGCTCTCTCTGGCGACCAAACCACAGGCGACGGATGCTGCCGCTTCTACCCTGCCATCGTCCACGGCCGCCCCGGCCCTGCCCACCGAACCCACGACTTGGACGGACACCAAGGGTCGCAGCCTCAACGCCACCTTCAAAACCATCACCGGCGGCAACGTGCTGCTCGACATTGCCGGCAAAATCTCGCCCGTGCCGCTTAACACGCTCTCCACAGAGAGCCAGAAGCTGGCGCAGGAACTGGACGCGGCCCTTCGACTGGCGGAGGTCGGCGATCCGGCCAAGGCCGCCAAGGACAAGCCGTTCGTGAACACTCTGGGGATGAAATTTGTGCCGGTTCCCATCAAGGGAGGGCCCACGGGAGGAAAACGCATGTTGTTCTCCATCTGGGAGACACGGGTGCAGGATTACAACGCATTTGTGCAGGCAACGATGCGGACGTGGAGCAGCCCTGAATTCACCCAAGGCCCCACTCATCCAGCCGTGATGGTGAGCTGGACGGATGCCCGGGCTTTTGCCGGATGGCTCACCGCGCGTGAACGGCAGGAACGCAAACTGCCAACCGGTGCCATTTACCGGTTGCCGACTGACCACGAGTGGAGCTGCGCGGCGGGCATCGGTGATCGGGAGCAGGCGGACCTCATCCCCGAGCAAAAGTATCAGAAACTGCCTAGTATCTACCCATGGGAGAAAGAATGGCCGCCACCATCTGGCTCCGGAAATTTTTGGAGCGAGGAACTCCGCCCAATGGTTGGCCAACCGGGGTTCAATCACTTCAAAGGCGAGCTTCCCGGCTACAAGGACGGAGCAGCCGCGACCTCACCTGTCGGCTCCTATCCGCCGAACCGTTTTGGCCTCTATGACCTGGGCGGAAACGTGTGGGAGTGGTGTGAAGACTGGTTCAATCCGCAGCAAAGGTACAAGGTGCAGCGCGGCGGGTCTTGGAACAGCAACAGTGTGGATGCCATGCTGTCATCCCATCGTCACACGCGACCGCCTCAGGAAGCCCCCAATGGCGTCGGCTTTCGTCTCGTGCTCGACGTGGAAGGAGAACCGACGCGATGAACCATCCGCTATTGAAACTCTTCGAGTGCCACTCCGTGCCGAACAACTTCCTCATTGATGCAGACACCGGCAAGGTCCTCGCGTGCGGATTGCGCGGCAGCGACCTCGAGCCCGCCGTCTCCCGGGCTCTTTCTGAAAAAAAGCGCTGAACCGATGCAACCCTGCCTCCGCCTTTGCGAAGTCTTTCCCTGACACCCTTTGCTCCCATGAAATCATCCCTCAGACTCGTCCTTGCCTTCACGTTCCTGCTTCACTCAGCCGCCTTGTCGGCCGAGACGTTGCGCACTTTCACAGATGCCAAAGGCCGCAGTCTTCGCGCGTCGCTCGTTTCCATCCAAAACAATCAGGTCACCCTGAAACTGGAGAACGGCCAGGTGTACACGATCGGTCTTTCCACCTTGAGCCAGACGGACCAGCAATGGCTCAAAACGTCACGCACGGGGGGCGAGACTCCATCCAGCTTCCCCGGCGCGCAGCCGCTGCCGGGAGGCATGGTATTCTCACCGAACTGGCTGCCTCAGACGCTCACCGCCAAACGCGAACTGCTGGAGTCGCTGGAGTTCTACTGCAAGGCCGCCATCGGGAATGCCGCCAGGGGGAAAGAGCCGGTGCCGGGCAACATTGTGGGGGCCATCCGCTGGCGTATGCCAATTGATGAAGTGATCCAGACTCTGCCCCGGGGTTACAACAAGCTCATGGAACGCCCCATGGTTCACTCATGCCTGCCGACGGACTCACTGACCCTTTGCGGATTTCAGTTCAAAAGCTTCCTGGACCGAGAACAGCCTTTCAACCAGATGTTCCTGCTCATCGACAAGGAGCGGAAAGTCGTCTCCGTGCAGTTTGTGGATCAAAACGGCAAAAATGTCCGCTGGTTCCCCGTCCCCGACGGCATTCGCGAGCCCTATTACAACCTGATCAGCCTCACGCACAATGGCAGCAATGGAAAAGAGGTGCCTTATCAGATCCTCGGAGGGGGCGGCGGTGTCGTCTGCATCAAGACCGCCTTCCGGGACAAAACCATGCAAGTCCCGAACATCCCCAATCTTCCTCCCAACATGCAGCCTCCCGGCGGCATGCCCGGCATGATGACCGGGCGCACCTATGAAAACGTGCACTGGTATCTCCCCGCTCCATTCGCACGCACCATTCTGGACATCGTGGACGTGTATCGAAAGGCTGGCGTGATTCGATGATCCCGCCTCGTCACGTAATGGACGCCCCCCCCATTCGCCGGATCGTCACTTTGTCGATGCGCTGGCGGTCCGTGTCAGTGATTTCGAGTTGATGAGCACCGGAAGCAAAGCGCTCGCCCTCTTTCGGCACATGGCCCAGGCGGTGCAGGATGAAGCCGGAGAGGGTACGATAGAGACCGTCACGGATCTCCTCCCGCGGCAGCACCAGACCGGTGGCGTCCGCCACGTCCTCGATGTCCATCTGCGCATCAACAATCCAAACACCTTCTGATTGTTCCCGAACCTGCGGGCGCTCACGCTGGTCCTGGTCCGGCATGGAACCGAGCACGGCCTCCATCATGTCATTGAGTGTCACCAGACCGGCCACTCCTCCAAACTCATCGACCACCAGCGCCAGGTGACGACGCTGCTTGCGAAATTCCTCAATGACACGCGGGCAGGACATCGTCTCCGGCACAAACACCGGTTCCGTCAGCATGGACTCGAGTTTCGGCAATTCTCCCTGCTGCCTGCGTGCCCACAAGGCCTTCACCGAAATCATGCCCAGCACGTTGTCCCGCATGCCGCGATGTGCCGGAAAATGCGAATGGCCGCTGGCGGCAATTTTTTGGCCGTTTTCCTCGTCACTCGCGTCCAGATCGATCCACACGATGCTGTTCTTCGGCGTCATCACGTCAGCAGCCACCAGGTCGTCCAGTTCCAGCACTCCCTCGACCATGCGCTGCTCGCTCGGTTTGAAAACGCCGCTCAGCGTGCCCTGGTGAATCAACGCCCGCACTTCATCTTCCGACACGCCCGGTTCGCCTCCCGGTTTTGCCCCCAACATGCGGGCGATAAGCCCACTGACCACATCCAGGAGGTTCACCACCGGTCCCGCTAGGCGAGACAGCGCTGCCATCGGCCGGCTCAGACGCGAAGCTGCGATTTCAGGAGAAACGATCGCCAGCCGCTTGGGCACCAGTTCACCGATCACCACGGAGAGAAACGTGATGCCGCCCACCACAATGATGGTGGCCAGCGTGGCCGCCCACGGCTGCAAAAATGCCACTCCGGCGAGCACCGGCGTCAAGTCACCAATCATGGCTGCGCCGCTGGACGCACCCGCCAGCGTGCCCACAAGCGTGATGCCAACCTGTACCGTGGAAAGAAACACCCCGGGATTTTCCACCAGCCGAAGGGCCGTCCTCGCTCCTCGGGTCCCTTTGTCCGCCAGCATCTGCAGACGGGCCCTGCGGGAGGACACCACCGCGATCTCGGCCATCGCAAAAACCCCGTTGGCAACGAGCAAAACGAACAGCAGGCCGAACTCGAGGAAAATTCCAGTCATGTGCCGCTTACACAATCGAGGAACCTTCGTTCTGCAATCATTACGCCTGGCCGTGCTGGCTCACCCTTCCAAGTCATCCTCCCATCCTTGATCGATGTTCACTCGGGCGCCAACCGATCCATTTTTTGAAGGTGTTGCTGAAGACGAAGGGGTTCTGATAGCCGATCTCGTGGGAGATGGTCTCGATTTTGAGGTTCGTGGTGGAGAGCAGCTCGGCGGCCTTGCGCATGCGCAGCCAGGTGACGTGATGCATGGGTGTGCGACCAAGTGTTTTACGGCAGAGGCGGCGCAGGTGCTCCGCGCTCACGTGCGCCTGCCGGGCGAGCTCGTCGAGCGTCCAGTCGAAGCCGACGTTGGCGGAGACTTTTTCCCAGATGCGATGCAGACGGTCGTCGACCTGCCAAGGCTGGGCGAAGCGCTCGATGTAGTGCTGGACGAGTTCGACCCAGTGAAACATGGCGGCAGGCTTGGCTTCGTTCCCTGACTCCTCGATGAGCCCCTCAATGGCGTTCCAAAGGGCGCGACCGTCAAAGGAGGCCATGAGCGGGGAACTGCTGCTGAGGATGGGCTTCTGCTCCGGCTGCTGCTCATAACGTACCCAGCAGCAGCGCCAGATCTTGCCAGGAACGGCCTGAAAGGCGTTCACCATGAAGGGCGGCAGGGCCACGGCCATGCCTGCGGCGCATTTTTTCCAGGTGCCATCGACGAGCACACGGCCTTCTCCCTCGAGGCAGGCCAGGAAGTACAGTCCGCCCTGATGCATGCGCACGATGCGATAGGGCGCGCGTGCCGTCATGACGCCCGCATGGGCGATGCGATGCGTGCCGAGCGTAACGCACACCGGCGCCCCACGCATCCACGGCCGGGTGTCCTTCTCCGAAGCGCGCACCACGCGGAACTTCGTATCCGGCCCGTGCGTGTGGGTTTCGGATAGCTCTTGGATGGCAGCTTGGGCGTGCATGTGTGGCCGTTTACGGTTGTTTGCAGTTGTTGTCGCCAACTGACCGTGGTTTCAAACCATTGTCATCCACCGTCATCTATCGTAAAACACCGTCAACCAACCTCACGCCATGCCCAATCCCTGGACCGGAATCGGAAATCCCTACACCCGCCTCGAAGTCGTTGACCGCCTGAAGGCGACGCTGGCGAAAGGCGAACCCATCATCGCAGCCGGCGCCGGCACGGGCATCAGCGCAAAGTTCATCGAGAAGGGCGGCGCCGACCTGATCATCATCTACAACAGCGGCCGCTTCCGCATGAGCGGTCACGGCAGCACCTGCGGCCTCATGGCCTATGGCGATGCGAACGCGGTGGCCATGGAGATCGGCGAGTACGAAGTGCTGCCCACGGTGAAGGAGATTCCTGTCATCTGCGGCGTGCATGCCACCGACCCGCGCCGCCGCATGTGGCACTGGCTGGGCAAGGTGAAGGACATGGGCTTCTCCGGTGTGAACAACTTCCCAACCCACACGATCGTGGACGGCCACTTCCGCCAGGTGCTGGAAGAAACCGGCATGAGCGTGCAGAAGGAATTCGAAATGGTCGGGCTCGCCCATCGCATGGACCTTTTCAGCGTCGTCTATGTGGCCACGCCTGAAGAGGCCGTCGAAATGGCGAAACAAGGCGCCGATGCCATCATCGCCCACGTGGGCACCACCGTCGGTGGAAGCATCGGCGTGGTGAATGCCGTGGTGGACTGGGATTTCACCATGAAGCGCACGCAGGAGATCATCGACGCCGCGAAGAGCGTGCGGAAGGATGTCTTCACACTGACGCATGGCGGCCCGATCAACACGCCGAAGGACGTCGAATACATCCTCAGCAAGACGAGCGCGGACGGTTTCGTCGGCGCGAGCAGCCTCGAGCGCATGGGCGTGGAGGATTCGCTGACGAATCTGACGCGCGAGTTCAAACGCGTACCCATGGGGCGCTAAGGACTGCACCCCTGCGCCATAAAGAAGACCTGCTTAGGGCGGCCTGAGCTGGTCGGAATCGCATTTTGCAAAAAAATTACCGGCGTGTATGCTCGGACTCGCGTTACTAAGCTGTAACACCCCCCCGCACATGTCCGACGACCCCTTCAACAACCGCCCCGACGGCCCCAACCGTCGCAATCAGGATCCGCAGTTCAACTGGCGCGGTTTCATGCTCTTCGCCTTGGCGATCACCCTGCTGATCTCGGGGTTCATGATGAACAAGGGGCTGTCGGGCAGCCGCAAAGTTTTCGATTACGCCCAGTTCAAGACGGAAGTCGAAGCCGGACGCATCGACAAGGACAAGAAGCTCGAACTCGTCAATCTCGACACCACCTCCGAGCAGACCATTCGCGGCTACTACTTCCCCTCGCTCGTCGGCAAACCCGCGCAGGCTGGCAAGACCGAAGAACCGGCTGGCAACGAGCCTGACAATCTCGGCAAGCCTCTCTCTCCCGAACCCTCCAAGGACGAAACAGGAAAATCCCCCGTCTTCGGCAAAGGTGACTCCAAGCCGTTCTCCGTCGCGGTGAACATCGAGTTTCAGAAGGAGGAACTGCATAAGCTGCTCGATGCCCACAACCTCGTGCTCATCCCAGTTTATGAGAATGAGATGTGGTCCTCGCTAATCGGCTTTCTGCTGCCGCTGCTGATCATTCTCGCCTTCTTCTATTTCCTCGTCCGTCAGCAGCTTCGTAGCGCGGGTCGTGGTGCGATGAGCTTCGGCAAGAGCAAAGCCAAGATGCTCGCCCAGGATCGCAACAAGGTGACGTTCAAGGACGTGGCCGGCGTTGAAGAGGCGAAGGAAGAGGTGCAGGAAATCGTCGAGTTCCTCAAAGACCCGAAGAAGTTCCAGCGCCTCGGCGGGAAGATTCCCAAGGGCGTTCTCATGACCGGCCCTCCCGGCACCGGCAAGACCCTGCTGGCCAAGGCCATCGCCGGCGAGGCCGATGTGCCGTTCTTCAGCATCAGCGGTTCCGACTTCGTCGAGATGTTCGTCGGTGTCGGCGCCAGCCGTGTGCGTGACATGTTTGAGCAGGGCAAGAAGAACGCCCCCTGCCTGATCTTCATCGACGAAATCGACGCCGTGGGCCGTCATCGCGGTCACGGCATGGGCGGCGGTCACGATGAACGCGAGCAGACCCTGAACGCGCTGCTCGTTGAGATGGACGGTTTCGACACCCAGGAAGGCATCATCATCATCGCCGCAACGAACCGTCCCGATGTGCTCGATCCTGCGCTCCTGCGCCCGGGCCGTTTCGACCGTCAGGTCACCGTCAATCTGCCCGACGTGAAGGGCCGTGAAGAAATCCTCCGCGTTCACGCCAAAAAGGTGAAGCTGGCCGAAAGCGCCGACCTCGCCCGAATCGCCCGCGGCACGCCTGGATTCTCCGGCGCCGAACTGGCCAACCTCCTCAACGAAGCCGCGCTGCTCGCCGCACGCAAAAACATGAAGGCCATCACCAATCCCGAGCTCGAAGAAGCCCGTGACAAGGTGCGCTGGGGCCGCGAGCGCCGCAGCATGGCCCTCAGCGAGAAGGAGAAGGAAAACACGGCCTACCACGAAGCGGGCCATGCCATTCTCATCGAAGTGCTGGAGCACACCGACCCGCTGCACAAGGTCACCATCATTCCCCGCGGTCCTTCCCTTGGTTCCACCATGTGGCTGCCGGAGGAGGACAAGCACAACGACCGCAAGAGCGAACTCATCGACGATCTCGTCGTCGCCATGGGTGGTCGCGTGGCCGAGGAAATCCAGTTTGGCGACGTCACCAACGGCGCCAGCGGAGACATCCGCATGGCCTCCCGCATCGCCCGCAGCATGGTCTGCTCCTGGGGCATGAGTACCAAGCTCGGCATGGTCGAGTACGGTGAGAACGAAAGCACCGCCTTCATGGGCCGCGGCAGCAGCAATTACAGCCCGGACACCGCCCAGAAGATCGACGAAGAGGTGAAGCGCCTCATCGATGAAGCGTACGCGCAGGCCAAGGAGATCCTCCTTAAATACAAGGACAAGCTCGACGCCATCGCCCACGCGCTGCTCGAGTATGAAACCCTCGACGGTTCGCACATCAAAGAGATCATGGAACACGGCCGACTGATCAACCCGCCGGAAAGCAGGAGCAAGCCGCCGCCGCCGCCGCCTCTTCCCAAAGTCACCGATCCACGTCCTGCCAAACAGGAAGACGAGGATGAAGGCGGCCTGGCACCGGGCCTGACCGGCGTGCCGGCGTAACAAGGAGAGGGGTCATCCTGATCCCTTGTGATTTCGAAACGTTGAGGGGGGATCAAGATGATCCCCCTTCTTCATTTCAGCCGCAGCACCAAACGTACCGCGTCGAGCCGCAGCGCGGTTGATTCAATGGCAGAGGCCAGCGCATCACGCTGCTCGCTCAATGCGATGATTTCTTCAGCGCGCACATGCGGATTGCGCGACTGCAAATCTTCAAGACGGGCGATTTCGTCATCGAGGTGTTTTCGCATCGCGGTGATCGCGCGCTGCTGAACAGCCTTCAACTGCGCCTCGGCAAGTTTCTGAGCTTTGTCCAACATCGTGGGCAGAAGCTTGTGGCGGACGGTTTCGTTTTCGACCGTGCGCGTGGGATCACCCGAAGTGAGTTTGGCGCGGATGAAAGCGGAATCGGCGGTGAGATCACGGCCCTGATGATCAATGGCGATGCGAACGGGCGTCGCGGGCAGAAAGCGTGACGCATGCAACGCAGGCGGCGCAATGCACTCGGCAATGAAGCAGGTTTGCAGCACGAGACCTTCGCCGCCGGAGGCTTTCCAGAAGGCGAAACCCGCGTTGCCCGCATGCGAACCGAGCAGCACATCAAGCGCACCGCAAACGAGCGGATGATCCCAGGTCAAAAACGCCTCGTGATCGCGTGAGAGGGCGCGCTCGCGGTCGAACGTGAAGGTGAGTCCTTCAGCGGGCAGCGACGGCAGGGCATCGGTGATGAGATTGTCGGGACGAATGAACCACGTGCGGTTCGTCATCTCCTCGACGTGCATGCCGAAGTGATCGAGCAGGCGGATGAAGAAGCGCTCGAAGTCGAGACCGGCGTCCACATCGCGAATACGCTCGATCAAGCGCGCGGCAAGGCGTGGCTTGCATGAGTTGAGTTCAAGGAGTCGGTTGTGGCCGCGCTCAAGCTTCTTGCGCACTTCGAGGCGCAGCTTGCGGCTGCGTTTGATGAGACTGTCGAGTCTGGCATCATCAAACTCTGCACAGAGGGCTTCGATTTCCGCGGCGAAACTGTGGAGGAGCTGCGTGGCGCCCTGCAGGCTGTGCTCAAAGGCGTCCAGGCCTTCGTGATACCAGCGTGCGAGGATCTCGCCCTCGGAACCCGCAATGAAGGGCACGTGGATGTTGATCGTGCCCTTCTGCCCGATGCGATCGAGGCGGCCGATGCGCTGCTCAAGCAGTTCCGGATCACTCGGCAGGTCATACAGCACGAGATGCTGGGCGAACTGGAAATTGCGGCCCTCGCTGCCAATCTCGGAGCAGATCAGAATGCGCGCGCCTTCAGGATCGGCAAACGCCGCGGCGTGACGGTCGCGCTGCATGAGATTGAGCCCTTCGTGGAAGAGCACCGCGTGAACGTTGATCTCGCGCAGAAGCCGTTCGTGAATGTCTTCGGCGAGTTTTCGGGTGCGACAGATGAGGAGCACCTTCGCTTCGCCCAGCTCACGCAACGTGGCGGCGAGCCAGCGGACGAGCGTGTCCTCGGGTGTTAAACTGGCTTCAAGCTCGAGCCGCCGAAGATGACATTGGCGGGGCGGAAATCCCTGGATGACGGAGCGCGTGTTTCGAAACATGACACGGCCGGTGCCGAATTCATCGAGCAGATCCGCCACGAGGCGCTGGCGCGCGGATTCATCTCCGGCTGCAAGCTGCGCAGCGTGCTGCTGAACGCGCGGTGAGTGGCTGGCGAAGAGTTCGCCGTCCTCAGCGTTCATCGAACCGCCCTGCAGAATGCGATCCACCATCTGCGCCACCTGTTCGTAGCGTGTGGACTCCGCGAGAAATTCGTTCAGGTCACCATAGCGGTCGGGATCGAGCAGTCGGAGGCGGGCGAAATGACCTTCGGCACCGAGCTGCTGCGGTGTGGCGGTGAGAAGCAGAACACCGGGGACGCGCCGGGCAATGGCTTCCACGACCTGATAGGCGACACCGGGAGCATCGACGGCCCACTCCAGATGATGGGCCTCATCGACGATGAGCAGGTCCCAGCCGGCATCAGCGGCCTGCTGCGCGCGTTTTTCTGAACCGCTGAGCAGCGAGAGCGGGCACAGCACGAGCTGGCTGTCGAGGAAAGGATTGCCCTCCGGATCGCCGGCTTCGATGGCGGCACAGCGCTCTTCATCGAAGAGGCTGAACATGAGATTGAAGCGACGCAGGAGCTCGACGAACCACTGGTGTGGCAGCGCATCAGGAACGAGAACGAGGATGCGTGAGGCGCGCCCGGCGAGGTGGAGACGATGGAGAATCAGGCCGGCTTCGATGGTCTTGCCAAGACCGACTTCGTCCGCGAGCAGCACTCGCGGCAGGAGGCGGCCGGTGACATCCGCCGCGATGGACATTTGATGAGGGATGGGATCGACACGACCGCCGATGAACCCACGAACCGGCGAGGCCTGCATGCGACAGCGCCATTCGACGGCTTCGGCACGAAGCGCGAATGCCTGCAGATCATCGACACTGGCGGCGAGCAGGCGCTCCTGTGGACCGCCAAGACTGAGAGTGTCGGCGAGATCGGACTCGGGGACACTGCGAACACCGCACAGGTAGATCAAAGCGCCGTCGCAGGAACTGACCGAGTCGATCTGCAGCGCCGTTCCATCACGCAGGGTGATGGCATCTCCGGCCTGAAAGCTGGCACGCCGCAACGGTGCGCCGTTGCGCGCGTAGCGGCGCTTTTCACCCGCAGCGGGAAAGCGCAGGTCGATGAAGCTGCCTTCAACACTGCTGATGATGCCGAGACCGAGTTCGGGCTCGCTTTGGCTGATCCAGCGCTGGCCGGGAGCGGGAGATTCCATCCAGGCGTGGCACTACTTCTTTTCCTTTTTGCTGAAGAGGCGGCCGAAGAAGGATTTCTTCTTCGGTTCTTCAGGAGCCGGGGCCTGCTGGGGCTGCCCCTGCTGCTGCGGGACGACCTGACCTGGCGGAGCGGTGTTCTGTGTGAAGTCGATGATGCCCGGTTTGATCGAAGGGGCGGCACGGGGATCCACATTGACGACCTTGGGAGTCTTGGGCTTGCCGTCGTTGCCATACTCATAAAGCACCTGCTGATAGCACTGGCCGTTGAGGTTGAAGGAACGCATCTCCTTGGCGCGGCCATATTCGTCGAAATAGACCTGGGAGCGGGCGACGAGATTGCCGCGACCATCGTAGATGTGCCCCTGGGTGGGCAGGCCGCGTTCGTTGAGAAGGTAGTGCTTCTTGCTGATGAGCGCCCCCCCGGCGTTGTAGGTTGCCTCGGTAAGTTCGTTGGTGGTCTTGTCCACGACGGTCTCAGAATGTGAGTTGTCGGGATGATAGGTACTCTTGGCCACGATGGGCGTGGCGGCCGGGGCCGCAGGCTGCGCGGAGGCAGATGTCAGCCAAAGAAGGACAAAAAAGGCAGAGCAGGATTTCATGAGACAAACGAAGATGGTGCCAGAATAACGCCCCCGATCCGCCCCGACAACGATTAATCCCGCCCCAAGCCACCACCTTTCTGCCATGCTTTCCTCCACTGATCTTTCCTGGGCTGACTTTCTCTCTCAAACCATCTCTGAGTTCGGCTGCACCACCGGCACCCTGCACCGGCTGGATCCTGCGGACCGCCATCTCAAACTGGTGGCCCATCAGGGCATTCCAGAAGCGCTGATGCCGATCATTCAATCCATCCCCGTGGGCAAAGGCATCGCCGGCGTGGCTGCAGCGCGCAAGGAGCCTGTGGAAATGTGCAATCTGCAAACCGACACCTCCGGCGTGGCGAAACCTGGCGCGAAACAGACCCAGGTTCAAGGCACGCTGGCAGTGCCCGTGCTCGATCGCGAACGCCTTTGCGGCACCCTGGGCATCGGCAAACTGGAGCCCTATGATTTCACCCTGGAAGAAAAGGACCGGCTGATCGCCACCGCCCGCGCCATCGCCGCCCGGCTGCTGCCGGGTTGAGCCGAAAAGCAAAACGTCCGGCATGCCCAAAGCGGGCAGACCGGGCGTCTCTCGGGAGAAAACGAGTCAGCAGATGCCGGAACGGCGGCGACGGCGGAAGAAGAGACCGAGGATGCCGAACATCAGAAGCAGCATGCGGGACGGCTCAGGAACGACGACGAGGATGCCGTAGGTGGTGAAGGCACTGGTGTCCCAAGCGAGGTTGAAGGAGCTGAGATCCGGCAGGACAAAGTCGTTATACGTGCCACCGCTGGTGAAGCCGCCGCCTGCTTGGAACCCACCGCTGAACGAACTCCAGTCCATCAGGTTGAACACATCCCCATAGCTGGGAGTGGAGTAGCCATTGTTCAGGACGGTGATTGTTCCCGTGCCCGTTCCCAAGGAGAGGCTGCCGGTACCGAGGTTGACGAAGTCGTGGTTTCCAGGTGTCGCGCTGTTCCAGGTGGTCAGATCACCGGAGCCGCTGCCTTGGAGATACAGCGACGCGTTGGCGTAGGTGTTGCCTCCTGCATTGTACACACCGTTATAGAATACACCGGTGGCCTGGGCAGTGGGTGCTGTGACGCTCAGCTCGATCTTGCCGCCATCATTGACCGTCAGCGTCGAGGAAGCAGCGGTGAAGGTCAGCGTCTTGTTGCTGGTGGTGGTGTCTCCCACGCCCGGAGCAAGAACACTGCCGCTGCCAATGATGGTGCTGCCAGCGATGCTACCTGCACCCGACAGGGTGGCACCCGACACGGATACCTGCCCCGTGCCACTGATCTGGCCGCTGGTCCCGTCGCCAACCTGCAGCGTGCCTCCGGTTACAGTGGTGGAACCATTGTAGGTATTGTCGTCTGTCAGCACCAAGGTGCCGGCACCCGCCTTTGCAAGCGTGCCACCAGAACTGGTCAGCCCGGTTGCGAAGGTCACGTTCTGTCCGTTGGTGTCGATCTTGACCGCCTGACTGGCTGCCGTGCTAAACCGGCTGGAGTAATCGACCTGATTGTTTGCCGAATATTGCAGCCAGCCGCCGCCGAAGCTGATCGTTCCGGTGGTGCCCAAGGCAAGAAGACTGTCCACACGAAGGAAGCCGCCATTGATCGCAGTGCCGCCGGTGTATGTGTTAGCTCCAGCGAAAACCATGGTGCCGGTTCCGGTCTTGACCACGCTGTCACCGGCGCTGCCTGTGCCGTTGGCTACAACCGCCGTCACTGTCAGTTCCTCGGTGGCACTTGTACTGTCGTCGACAGAGAAGGTGCGCGCCACAGCCGCTGCCGCAGTTCCGCCCAGAGAAAGGACGCCTCCTCCTGCACCGGAGATGGTGGAACCAAGGGGATTGTTCGTGGCGTTGTAAGTCACACTGCCCAAGAGGTTCAACGTCCCGCTTCCGATCGAAACATTGTTGGTGCTGGTGCTGGTGGCACCCGTCCCACCAAAGGTGAGCGATGCGATGGAGTTGCTGAAACCGTTGAGATCCAGCAGCGCGGTCTCGTCCGCCGTTGTCTCATTGATCGTGACGGCAGTGCTGATAGGCAGCGCGTTGTCGGCCGCCAGGGCAATGGTGCCGCGGTTGATCGTGGTGGAACCACTGTAGCTGTTCGGGCCACCGAGCGTCAGTGTGCCAGCACCCACCTTCACGAAGTTCAGAGTGGAACCCACGTTGTTGGTGATCGCTCCACCGAAACCGGTGTCGTTCGCATCTCCCACGGTCACGGTCACCGTGCCGGTGGTGCCGGAGCTGGTGATGAGGCCGCCCTGGGTGGCGGAGTCGCCCGCGAGGGAAGCAACGGTGAGGCTGTTGCTGTTCAGGTTCAGCGTGCCTCCGGAGAGGACGGAGAGCGCATTGCCGGAGGAGATGGCGGTCGCTGAACCGATCTGCAGCAATCCGCCGCTGACGGTAACGCCGCCGGTGAAGGAGTTGGAAGCGTTGCTCAGCACGAGGATGCCGTTGCCGGTCTTGACGATTCCGCCATTGCTCACGACACCACTCAGAGTGCTGGTGGTCTGCGGACCGCTGACGGCGACGGTGCGAACCGCGCCACCGAGGTCCACTGTTCCGCTGAGGATGACCCCGTGAGTGCTGGCGGTGCCGCCAAAGGTGAAGTTGCCGTTGACCGTAACCGCATTGCTCAGCGTGCGGATGGCGGTGCCGGACTGCAGCGTGGTGCCGTTGGCAATGGTCAGCGCGCCCGTGCCGAGGGCGGCGTCATTGTTCACGATCAAGGTGCCCGCATTGAGCTGGACGCCGCCGTCGAAGGTGTTCGCGGCCGTCAGCACGAGGGAACCCGTGCCGTTTTTGATGAGACCAGCCGGTGTGGTGCTCATGGTGTTCTGAACCACGCCGGTGATGGACAGGCCCATCGGCGACACGCCGTCGACGGTGATCGTCTGATTTGCGCCACTGAGCTCAAGAATCGAGGCAATCGTGGGCGTGCTGGCGTAGTTGTCGTTCACCGAAGTGATCGCACCATTCACAATGATGGTGCCACCGGTGACGGTGGGGTTCGAGGCGGCCCCCGTTCCATTGAAGGTGATGGAGCCCAATGTGTTTCCGCCGACCAAGGTGAGAGTGCCGGCCCCATTGATCGTCACGTTGCTGGTGGAGGCGATCGTGCCGTTGTTCGTGTTCTGCGTGGCGTTGGCGTTGTTGAGGATCAGGTTGCCGGGAACCTGGATCGCACCTGCGTCCGTGCCTGCACTGTTGCTGCCGATCTGCAACGTGCCCTGGTTCACGACGGTGTCGCCACTGTAGGCGTTCGCATAGGTCGGAAGGACGCTCGGAGCAGTGATCGTGAAGTTGTTGGTCCCCGCAGTCACTCCGGTGCCAGTAGCCGCACCCGTGGAAATAGGGCCGATGGAGAAAGTTGTGGAGGACAAGATGCCGGTGATCTCGTAGTTGGCCGGGATACCGGTGCCGGTGATCCTCATGCCGGGATAGAGCCCCTGGGTGCTGCCGACGGTGACAGTGGAGCTGTTAGCCGTGGTCGTGCCGCGCGCGAGAAGCGAGGTCGCGGAGTTGGTGAGCTGGGCACCGAAGGTGACAGTCGTCGTGTTGCTGGAGCCAGTGAGCTGTGCGGTCGTGTTCTGCGAGAGAGTGACAGTGGTGCCGCTGATGCTGGAGACCACGGTGCCGGTCGCAATGCCGAAACCTGTCACGCTCATGCCGGCGTAGATGCCGGGTGCGTTGGCGGCTGAAACGGTGATGGTGTTGCCGCCCGCGACGGTGAGGGCCACTCCTGATTCGCTCAAACCAACCGGCGCAGGGCTGAAGGAGATGTTGCTGTTCACCGCAGCGGTGGTGGCGTTGGAGAGCGTGATGGTGTTGCCGGAGACGCTGCTGACCGTGGTTCCAGGTGCGATACCGGCGCCGCTGACGAACATGCCGGCTTGGATGCCGGTGGCCGAGAGAACGTTGACCGTGGTGCTGGCGGATGTGCCTGAGGCAGGCTGTGAGCGCAGGACCGCCCCGGAGGCAGGACCAAAGACCACAGTGCTCGTGCCAGTGGTGCCTGTGTAGCTGCCGGAGAGCGTGAGGGTGTTTCCGGCCACGCTTACCACCGTGAGGCCGGTGGCGCCCGCAGTGGCGGTGCCGCCAACAGCCACCAAGACCGTGGCACCCGGCATGATGTTGGTGCCGGTGGGAACCGTGATGGTGTTTGAACTGTTGGTCAGTGTCAGTCCGGAAAGGACCTGGGCCACAGGGTAACCGTAAGCTCCGTCGGTGTCAGTGCCGGAACCCGCGCCCGTGTTCACGCCGACCGTGTAGGTCGTGCCGGAAAGGATGCTCGTGATGTAGTTGTTGGCCCCGATGGTCATGACGTTCGGAGCAAGCATGCCGACCACAAGACCGGCGGTGCTGCCCGCCCCCAGCGTGGTGATGGTTGAGCCGCCGTTCGGGGTGAGGTCCAAGGTGTTGATCACGGAGTTAACCAAGTTCACCTGCGCTGCGCCCGACTTGACGAAGTTCACGGTTCCCAGCGGGTTGTCTGAGATCTTGCCGGCAAAGGTCGTGGTGCCGTTGTTGGCGTAGGCGTAGAGCGTTGAGTTCGCCACGGCACCAGCCGTGAAGCCGATGCGGAAGTTCACTGCCTGGCCGTTGTTGCTGGTGAGGATGCCGCCCGTCAGCACATTGACCTGCTGATCACGGCCGGTGTGGTTCTGGGTGACGGATGCGGTGGCGGTCGTACTGCGAATCGCCACCGAATTGACAGCACGGAATAGAAGACCGTTGCGATCAGCATTGTCGGACGTGTTGTTCGTCGCGGTACCGTTGGTCAGGTTGTTGGCGTAGTTGCCGAAGGGGGTGGTGCCGTTGATGCTGGTACTGAGGGCACCCACACCGAACGCGCCTGTGACTGCATCGGGCGCGGCAAGGTAACCGGCCCAGTCAAAGCCGTTCACGACCGCCCAGCCGCCGATGATGCTGTTGGTGAGCGTCGGCGCCGAACCGATGATGACCTGCGGATTGGCGGCCTGATTCAGCATGCCGGTGTTGGCGGTGTTCACCAGAGTGGAAACCGGGCCACCGAGGTTGCCACCACTGGTGGTGAAGTTGATGGTGGACTGGACGGCGCTGCCGCGGGTCAAACTTGGGATCGTCACCACTGAACTGGAGCCGGAAGCCGACCCAGTGCCAAAGATCTGATTGAGGATGACATTGGCGCCACCATTGATCGTGACCGCACCAAGGGTCAGAGAGTCAGAAAAGTCGGAAGCCAGGACGGACAACGTACCGCCGGTCATGGCAATGGCATTCGTTCCGATACGTGTCGAACTGATCCCAAGTCCGGTGTTGTCCAGAGTCAGCCCCCCGAAGGTCAGGTTAATCGTTCCCGTCGAGGCAAGGGCGCCACTGTCGCGGAGGATCACACTGCCGCCGCGCACAGTCAGCGTGCCCGTGCCGAGATCGTTCGCGCTTACGAGGGTCAGGTTGTTGGATCCCTGCTTCTCGAAGTTGATGTTTCCGCCGTTGATGTCGCCCGCAAAGGTGATGGCGGCATTATCCTGGACCACGAGCAAGGTGGCAGTGGAGCCGCTGCTGTTGGTCACGGTGCCAGCTCCATTGGCATAAATATTCAGCGTGGTATTGGTAAGCCTGCGAACCGCCTGGGTGTTGCCGTTGAGGTCGAAGATGCCGCCGTTCACGTTGAGGTCAGCAACCGTAGCGACGGTGGCGGTTGGGGTGACCAGCAGGGCATTCAGCCCCAACCCGGCGCCAAGTTTCAGGGTGCCCTGATTCACGGTGGTGGCACCCGAGTTGTAACTACGGGCATTCAAAACCGCGATGCCTTCCTCAGACTTCACGATGCCTCCGGTGCCTGAGAGGATCGTGCTGCTGATGGTGATGGTGGTGGCAGCACCCAACACATGGAAGTGCACCGGGTTGTTTCCTGCGGCGATCGTGCCGCCACTGAAGCCAATGTTGCCCGAATTGGCGATGATGCCGCCGCTGGTGATGGTCAAGGTGTTGAGCGTACCGTTCAGGCCATAGAACTGGCCGTTCGGGCTGTTGGTCGAGGTGAGATTGCCACCGCCAAAATAGGCGATGCCACCGCCGCTGTTCAGCGTGAGGCTTTGCACCGTGACGGCCTGCTGCACGTTGGTGGCACCTGTTGCGAGGGCGTTCACCGTGGTGGGCACAATGAAGTTGAAGCGGCCAACGGCCGTGCTGGTGGCGTTGGAACTAAAGGTGACCTGGTTGGCACCGACGTTGATGTTGTTGATCGTGGCGGACGTGGGAATGCCATTGACCGCAGCACCGAGGCTCTGGCCGATGACGAAGCCGGTGACGTCGGCAAGGGTGACGATTCCAGATGCGTTGAGAGTGGTGCCTGGGAGGACTGCTCCGAGCCCGAGCCCCGTGGGCAGAATCTGGTACTCTGACGAGGTCAGCAGGCGGTAGCCGTTGGCGTCGTGCGTGACAAAGGCGCCCGTGGTGTTGCTGCTGTCGATGCCGATGATGTCAGGGCGGATGCCGTTGGTCTTCGAACCGCTGACCGCCGGATTGGTGCCGACGAGTGTCGGCGTGGAGGCGATGACGTTGACGCGGTTCGCGCCAGCCGCGCCACCACCGAGGGTGCCCGTGGCACCTGCGTTGAGGATGAGCGAGCCTTGGTTGGCTCCACTCTGGCCCGACATGGTGCCGAGGGTGATGCGGGTCTGGAAGCTGCCGTTGGAAGTCAGATTCCACTGGCTCTCGCCGGCGACGTTGGTGACGGTGTTGAGCGTTTCAACGACGGTTCCAGTGCTGCTGCCCTGATAGTTGAGCACACCACCACGGTTGTTGAACACGCGGTCAGCCGCGCCTGACTGGATGGACTGATTGCCGCCGAGGCGGTTGGTCAAAGCATTCGCTCCATTGAGGGTGAGCACGCCGCCTTTGCCAAGGTTGGTGGTGACAAAGCCCAACTGACCGGTTGCCTGGTCCAGAACGACGGCGTCACCGAGAATCGTGAAGGTGCCGAGCAGGTTGGTGGAACTGTCGCCAGTGAGCGTCCAGTCACCGGAGCCGATTTTCGTCACATTCAGCAATCCAGAAGTGTAGTCACTGGTGAAAGTGCCTGCGAAGGTGCCGTTGGTGCTGTTGCCCGTCACCAAGGTGCTGGCGGCCAGCGGGTTGAAGTTCTTGATGATGGAACCGGCAACGCCGCTGATGGTGCCAATCGCGACGTTGTTGTTGCCGCGCATGTCGAGGGTCGAGCCTGAATTGGTCAGGTTGATCGTGGAATTGGCGTAGTTCGACGCACCACTGCCTGTGTTCGTGCCAAGAACCAAGGTGCCGCTGTTGACATTGATGTTGAGGATCTGGTTGCTGTAGCCGCCGAGTTGCAGCACACCGGGGCCTTCCTTGTTGAGGGTGCCGCTGCTGGTGATGTTGGAGTTGATGGCGAGACCGATTTGCTCGTTGGACTGGCCGGCCGTGCCCTGAACTGCGGTGAGACCACCCGCGACCTGGGCCACGGTAATCGTGGCCGTGGAGGGCAGGATCAGGCGACCATTGAGGGTCGGAATCACACGCACATCGTCAAGGCTGGTGGCACTGATGGTGTCCAGCGTGTTGGTGAGGGTCAGCGTGCCGATGCCGGTGATCACCGCGGCACCGCCTGAGACACCGCCCTGCGAGTTGAAGACAAGCTTGGAGATCGTTTCATTGAAGCCATTCAGATCCCAGGCCGCGCCACCGCGGACCGTGACGGTGGCGGTGTCAGCGATCTGCTGGTTGCCGAGGATGCGGGTGGTCGAGTTCGCCACCGAGCCGGTGTCGCCACCGTTGGCATCTCCGCCGGTGATGGTCAGATCGCCTGTGATGGTCAGACCCGAGCCCGTCTGGTTGTCGAGGAGGAGGATCACCCCGTTCGAGAAGGCCGTGCCGCCGGCGTAAGTGTTGGCGTTGGTCAGACGGATGGTGGCACCACCGGTCGTGCCACCCGATGTGAAGACCGGACGAGTTCCCGCACCGGTGATCTCGGAATGGATGGTCAGGGTGTTGGCGCCGTTATGGATGAAGAACTCCGAGGCGCTCGTGGTAATCACGCCACGGACGGCAGTGGAGCCGATGGTGCGCGCGTTGTTGTCGGAGCCGGAAAGGAGACCACCGGCGGCCAGTGTGAGGGTGTCGGAGGCAGACGCGAAATTCACCGTGGAAGCCGCCCCGTTCAGCGTCAGGGTGTTGATGGTCTGCCCGCCGCCGAGCACCGTCTGCGTGCCGCTGAAGCGGACATTGCTCGTCGCACCCGCGGCAGCCAGCGTGGTGGTCTGCTCCAGCAGATTCAGGCCACGGATGCCACCCGCAGCTTCGTAGGTGGCGAATTCCAGATTGCCGCTGGCTGTCGTGCCATCCGAAGTGTTCACCAGCGCCCAGGCGCCGAGGATGCCGTTGGTGTTGGTGTTCAATGCGGCGTCTGTGGCAATGAAGAATGGATTGGCCCCCACCATGCCGGAACCGGAGACGAAGGTCAGGGTGGAGTTTGCCGAACGGGTGAAGGTGCCGCCGAGATTGACGGTGGCCTGGCCGATGCCGGTGTTGCCCGGGTTGGCACGCAGGATGGAGCTGCCGCCGACGAGGGACAGGTCGCCCAGAGTAACACTGCCCACAGTGCCGCTGCGGCTGATGTATTCAAAGGCGCCGCCATCGAGTTCGAAGGCCACGTCGCTGGCGACGCGGTTGCTCATGCCCTGGATGCCTGAGTCATCCCAGCGCAGGAGGCTGTTGCGGATGCTGATGGTGTCACCCGCGCCCATGCCGGACAGGCGGCCCTGATCGACCAGGGCGGTAATGCTGCCCATGAGAGTCAGATTGCCGGTGAACTGGTTGTTGTCGCGCATGTTGAACTGCGTGCCGCCGGTCTTGATGAAGTTCAGATCACCATTGATCTGGCCGGTCCAGTCACGCGCGGTGTTCACCGTGGTGATGAAGGTGGCGTTGGAACCGGCGTTGTTGATGATGCCGCCGCTGCCCACCGTGCTGGTGCGGGCGAGAAGATCTCCGAAGATCTGCGAGTTGCCGTTCAGTTCGAGCGTCGCTCCAGCCGTGATCACGAGGGCGTCATCGTTGTCACCCGTGCCGGTGGTGTTGATGGTGGAGGTGGCGAAACGATAGAACAGCGGGTTGGTGTCCGGCGCGGCAGCGGCAATCTCGAGGGTGCCGAGGTTCAGCGAGGTAAGGCCGGTGTAATTGTTGCCGGTCGTCGAATTGAGAAGGAGTTTTCCATTGCCGTCCAAGGTCAGGCCACCGGAGGTCGGGGCCACGCGTCCACCGATCGCGACATCCATGGTGAGGATGGTGCCCGAACCGTAAACGTGGAAGTTCAGGTTGGTGCTCTGGGTGGTGGTGGTGAAGGTGCCCGCACCGGTGATGCTGGAGCTGGTCTTGGCGAGAATGCCGCCCGACTCGATCTGCAGGTTGCGGAAGGTGTTGATGGTGAACGGACCACTGTTTTCGAAGGTCAGCGAGTTGATGCTGTTGGATGAGATGCCAGTGGCAGCGGCGCCGGAGTTCAGAGCACCCGTGAGCCGCACGTTGGCATTGGCCACAAAGGTGGTCGACATCTCCGAGCCGGCATTCAGGGGACGAAGACCATTGGTGTTGTCGTAAGTCAGGAACTGAGTGGTGGCACTGGTGCCGACGCTGGTGGCAGAGATGTCGCCGATCGCCCACGAATAAATGCGGGTGTTGGTGCCGCTCGTGGCTGTCTGACCGACAATTGTCTGGAAGTTCGTCTGGGCCGTGGTGGTGTTGAGGAGGATGTTGGTGTTCGTCGCACCCGTGCCCTGGCCGAGGAGATCACCACGAACGAAGGCGGTGGCATTGTTGGCACGCTCAAAAGTGCCAACTCCCTGAGTGGTGATGCGGAGGTTTGCGCCAGCGTTGTCCAGCGTAATCACGTTGTAGCCCACGTTGATGTTCAGTTGCTGGTCGGTTGCGAACAATTCATTCACCGCCGTGCCGCTGTTGCCGATGATTTCCAATTCGCCTCCGTTCATGGTCACCGGGCGACCGCCGAGACGGGCCTTGCCTGTGAAGGAATTGTCCAGGGTAAGGCGGGTGCCCGCCACAAGGCCGGTGTAGGTGCTGCCGTTCAAGGTGACCGTGCCGGCGTCACCGAGCGTGCCTGCTCCACTGACGACGATCGCGCCAAGATTGATGGTGGTAGCGTCGAAGGTATTCGCAGCTGTGAGCGTCAGAGTGTTGTTGCCGACCTTGGTGAGGGTCTGGTTGCCGCTGATGACGCCGGTGATGGTGATGTCCCCCGCCGTGACCACGCCGGAGGTGGCGTTGACGCGGTTCGAACCGATGCTTGTGGCGGCAGAGAGGGCCACAGTTCCAGACCAGGTCGCAGCCGCATTGGAGGAGTTGATCAATGCTCCGAGGGAACTGACGGTGCCGAAGCCCGTGAGCGTGCCCGAACCGCCATAGCCTGCGCCTGCGATGGTGAGGCCTTCGCCGGTAATGGAGAAGCCGTTGAGATCAAGCACTGCGCCGCTCACGATGGTGGTGCCACTGCCAGTGGTGCCGAGGGCACCGGCATCGCCCAGCTTCAGAGTGCCGAGAGCCACGCTGATCGGACCGGCAAGCGTTGCACTGTTGTCCGCGCCCAAGGTAAGCGTGTTCGTGCCGGTCTTGGTCAGGGTCGAGCCGCTGCCGGAGGTTACGGCGCCACTGAGGATCAGGTCACCATAACCGCCAATGGAGGTGTTGCTGCCCAGGTTCAGGGCACCCGAAATGGTGGCCGCCGTAGCGCTGCTGTTCCAGAGAGC
The DNA here is from genome assembly GCF_020439865.1 of Prosthecobacter sp. Taxonomy (GTDB): domain Bacteria; phylum Verrucomicrobiota; class Verrucomicrobiia; order Verrucomicrobiales; family Verrucomicrobiaceae; genus Prosthecobacter. The sequence goes on along the minus strand of NZ_JAGRPF010000110.1, from coordinate 31,935 downwards.
ACCCTTGAAGTTCGTGGCCAGCGCTGCAGTGCCGCCGCCGTTGAGGGTCAGGTCGTGGCTGATGCTGAAGCCATTGACATCAAGCATGCCGCTCGTGCTGCCCACCAGGTTGGTGATGGCGCCGGAAGCGGTGGCATTCTGCGAGATGGTGATCTGCGAGGCGCTGTCCACACTGACAATGTAGGAGCCGGCGGGGATGTTCGTGCCGGTCACAGCCATGCCCTGCTGCATGGAGGCCGTGGAGGTGATGCCGGTAATGACGGTCGAACCCGCGCTCGTCGTGGCGGCAGCCTGGGCGGCGAGCGTGGTGCCGCTGACCGTGACCAACCCCGAGGGCAGCGCACCCGCGTGATTGAGCAGAAGGGTGCCGTTCTGAACGGCGAGGTCGCCGGTGAAGGTGCCCGCCGTGGCGTTGTCAGCGCCCAGGATCAAAGTGCCCTGGCCGGTCTTGATGAGCGCGCCGCTGGTTCCGGTTCCGGTCACGAGGCCCGTGCCGCTCTGGGTGATGGCACCGATGAGGTTCAGCGTGCCGGCTCCTGACGTCGCCGTGTTCGTGGTGGCGAGGATGACACCCGTGCCGATGGTGACTGGCGCGGCGGAGCCGAACCAGCCGGTGCCGAAGCTGCCGTTGCTGCCGTTGACGATGTTGAGCACCGAGCTGTTGCCCAGAGTGAAGGTCTTGGACGGATCGATCACCGCGCCAAACTGGGTGCCGAAGGTGTCGATTGTGGCCGAGGTGCTCGCCGCGATCGAGTAGTCATTGTTGATGATCGCGGCGCCATTGAAGCCATTGGCGGCAGTCGGAGCGGCGGTGGTGTAATACAGCTTGTTCGGCGAAATGGTCTGCACATTGCCGCCGGTGTCGGCACCGGAATAAAGCAGACGATAGCCACCGCCACCGGATGCGTTTGCCACCTTGTAAACGATCGAATGATAGCCGGCCGAAAGCGTGGTGGTGACAGCCGTCGCATCGGTGATTGCGTGGCCGAATGCGTCGCTGGAGATCGCGTTGCCGTCAATGAAGAGGGTGAACCCGTCGTCGGAGGCTCCGCGGAAGGTGTAGCTGCCGCCCGTGGTGACTTCAAGGAAGCCCGCGAAGGCGGCTTCGCCGTTGGCGAAGGTGCCAGGGGAATTGACCGGACGGTTGGACAGACCACCATCGGCGAGAAGGTTTGTGACAACATTGGAGCCGGAGAAGCCGATGCCGGCCACCTGCTGGCTGACAACCGCCGCAGGTGCGGTGGCCAGAGATGCGAAACTGCCGTTCAATCCGCCGCTGGTGTAGCCGAAGCTCGACATGTTGGCACCGGTAAGCACCGCGTTCTGCACACTGAGCGGGTAGGAACCGTTGAGGACGATGGCGGCTCCGCCTTGAAGGGTGGTGGTGGTGCCGATGTTCACGATGTCCGGGAACACCAAGGTGCCCTGACCAATATTGACAGGCTTGTCGCCCGAGTAGTTGAACACAATGACCGAGGTTCCTGCGGCCACGTTGATCAAAGGAGCGTTGCTGTCGGCAGTGTCACCGATCACATTGAGCAGGCGCAGGCTGTAGTTGTTCTGGCCGCTGATGTTGAGGATCTGGCCGCCGCTGAGGGTGAGGTTGGCGACCTCGATGGTGTTCGAGGTGTTCGTGCCGTTGTTGCCGATGTGAAGATTGGCCGGAAGGGAACCGCTGACCACAATGTCGTTGGCGTAGGAGATGAGCCCGTTGCTGCCCGTGCCGCTGTTGAGGAGGGAGAGCATGCCGCTGTTGTCGATGGTGACCGTTGTGCCCGTAAACACGGGAGCGGTGGAACTGCCGTTCAGTCCGGCGAGGGCCAGGGTGCCGGCGTTGATGGTCACTCCCCCGGTGAAGGTGTTGTTGTTGCCCAGAATCAGGGTGCCGAGGCCTTCCTTGATGATGCCGTAGTTATTGCCGCCGTCATCGAGCACCATGTTCAGAGTCAGGATGGCCTGCGGCGCATCCACTGTGACTGTGGTGTTGCCCAGCAGGGTCGACGTGACGTTGTTGCCGTGGAGCGTGAGGCTGTTGGTGCCCTTCAGGGTGAGCTGTGTGCCAGCAAGGACGACTTCGTTGCTCAAGGTGTTCGCGCCTGTCGAGGTCAGGTAGGTGCCCGCCGCGCCGATGGTCAGCGCACCGGTGCCGAGAGGGCCACTGACGAAAGCACTGACAAAGCCGGTGACGCCGTCACGGGTGGTGACGTTCGTGCTGCCGCCCACGGCGAGACCGCCTGCCTGCACGTTCACCCCACCGCCGAAGAGGCTTGCGCCACTGAGCTGCAGCAGCCCGGTGCCTGCTTTGATGAGGCCGGTGGTGCCGTTATTGGAGGAGGAGCCGATCGGGGAGCTGATGTTCAGCGTCGGCGTCACATTGGCGATGGTGCTGTTGCCGTTCACCGTGACCGGATCAACGGTCAGAGTGCGAGTCGAGCCGTTCAAATCGACGGCGATGGTGCCGCCTGCCGCGATGGCAGCCGCTGAAGTGTTATTGCCCGCACCCGAGATGGCGGCGACCGCACCCACGTTGCCGGAGCTGGCGGTGATGTTGCCGTTCAAGGTGAGGATGCCTGTGCCAGTCGTAATGCCGGCCACATTGGTGCCGCCTTCGTTGTTGATGGTCAGCCCGGCAAGTGTCTGGTTGAAGTTGTTGAGGTTGATGATGCCCCCGCCATTCAGGACCGGGGCGATACCGAAGTGGATCTGATCAGCGGCCAGCAGGCGCACGGTGCCGTAATTGACGACGAGAGAATCGGCAGCCACCGTGGCGAGCGGGATGGCAGAGTTGCCAGTCGTGCCGTCCGCGCCGATGACGCTGAGATCGAGCCCACCGACGAAGGAAGCGCCACCGTTGACGGTTGTGCCGCCGGTGTAGCTGTTCAGGCCGTTGGTCAGGATTGTGGGCGCCGAGGTATATTGGGAGAACACCATGCGCACCTCGGCCCCGTTCGGATTGTTCACGAGGCGGGAGTTGATCGTGGTCGAGTTGGCCGCGTTGCCGGCATGGGTGGTGAAGTAGAAGTCGAACACGCCGGAACCGAGGGTGCCACCCGCCGTGAGCCGCCCATTGTCCAATGCGGAACCAAAGGTGGTGTTGAACGCGGAGTTCTTCAGATAGGCGCCTGCCGTCAGGTTGAGCAAATCGGAGTTCGCGGCAAAGGTGATGGACTGAGTCGCGGAGGCCTGTGTGCGCAGAGCGTTGATGTTCAAGCCGCCTGAAGGCAGTGCGATGGTCGTGAGGTTCGTGGTGTAGTTGCCCGTAGGATTGGACACCAAGGGAAGAATCGACCCGTCAAAGCCTTGATAGCCCGCAGCACTGAGCCCGCCCACACCACCCGCATCATTGCCGGCGGTCGGAGTCACGTAGCTGAGGAAATCGCTGCCACCATTGTAGCCCCAAGGAATGATGCCGTTAATAAGGTGGGACAAGCCGTTGGCCCAAATGATCCGGCCCGTCGTGCCCATCTGACCGCTGGCACCGTTCATGTTGATCACCGCTTGGTTGCTTTGGGAGACGTTTCCGAAAGTAAGTTCGGCCGAGCGCACGGCACCGTTGGCACCGGCGGAGGCGTTCATGTTGTTGTTGCCGAGGCTGAGGGTAAGGCTGCCTAAAGTCTCCGTGGTGTTCCAGAGATCACGTCCGACCAAGCTGATGGCCGATCCGCGCAAGGTCACGGGCACGGTGGGCACACGGTTGTCATTCGCTACAGTGCCGGCATCGTTCATTGTGAACGAGGAATTGATCACCGTGATGCCCGATGTGCCGGAGAGACGGCCCTCATCAATGAGCGTGAGCGCACCACCGTTGATCAGTGTGGCTCCGGTGTAAGTGTTGTCGCTGTAAAGCGTCTGGGTGTTCGCACCCGCCTTATTGTAGAAGATCGCGCCCGTGCCTGCGGAGATGTTGCCGCCCCAGGCGCTGTTGGCGTTCACGCTGATCAAGGTGACCGTGCCAGCCACACCGTTGATGATGGTGCCGCCGCTGCCTGCGAAGGCGACGCCGTTGGGCGAGCGCAAGTCACCCACCATCTGGCTGTTGCCGTTGAGCTGCAAAGTGGCCCCCGGGCCGACCGACAAACTCTGCCCCTGCGTGCCGCTGCCCTGCCCACCCTGCCAAAGGGTGTTCTGACCGCCGTCGAGCGTCACCGTGCCACCCAGAATCGTGAAGTAGTTGCCGCCCGCATTGAAGTACTGCTTGGTGGCGAAAGTCAGGTCGCCACCAAGGCCCTTGGTGACGTTGGCAGTATTCCACATCGAGGCGTTCACCGTGAGGTCGTCTCCGGTGTCCACCAAGATGCCGCCTTCCACCGAGCCGAAGGCGGGAGCCGAGGCCGAGATCGGGCTGTTCGTGTTGCTGATGGTTCCAAAGAAAATGGTCGGGGCCGAATTTGCAGCGACCAGCGTCGCGTTCCCGATGGTCTGACCGGTGCCAACGGCCATGAGGTTGCCGGAGACCAGCGCGAGTTGGACACCGCCGGAAGCGCCGAAGATCACGTCGGTGTTCGCACCCTCGATCCGCAGGGCGTTGATCTGGCGGAAGTTCAGGCCGGGGTTGCTGAGCGCAGCGGTGTCGCCGGTGATATTGTAGGTCGGTGCGGTGGATGCCACGCCGCCGACGTTCGAGGCGTTGATGCCGTAGGCCGTGCCGCCGTTGATGTTGGTGAAGGTCACGTCCGTGCCGGTGCCGGTGCCGTCACTCACTGCATAGCCTGAGAATGCCTGGATGTTGCCCGAACCACCGGATCCGTTGTAGGTGGCGAAGTTCGTGCCTGTGGCGTCCGTGACCACCGCACGCTGAATGATGCTGTTGGTCAGGGTTGGCGTGGTGGAGAAGATGATTCGATTGGTGGTGGCGTTGAAAGTCTCAGCACTGTTAAACGTCAGCACTGAACCGCCACTGACGACGTTGCTGGCGAGGCCGGAGAACGTCAGCGTTGCATTGTTGGTCTGAGGCGCATTGCTCAACGTAATCGTGCTCGCGCCATGAGCGGATGTCAGAGTTCCAAACGCCTGGGAGGAGGCTGCACCACCGTTGGCCGTGTAGGTGAACCGGCCCGTGGCAATAGACATGGTCCGCGTGCCAACAAAACGGTTCGTCGGCGTTCCCGAGTCACTCACATTCAGCAAGGCGTTGTTTTGAATCGTGATGCTGGTCGTGGCACTGGTGGAGAACGCTCCCGTGCCGCTGACATCCAGTGTGCCTTGCGTCACAACAATGCCGGTGGAGGGATTGATGGTCTGCGAAGTGGTGATGTTCAAGGTGCCGGTTCCAATCTTGGTAAGGGTCACGCCACTGCCCACATTGGAATTGAGGTTGATGATACCTGTGCCCACCGCGTTGAAGGCAATGCTGTTGGCACTCGTGACGCCACCGTTGATGTTGAGAACGGCACCACTGGCCACACCGTAGGTGCCGGCATTCCCGGATCCTTGGGTGATCAGTCCGTTCACGTCCACCGTACCGGCAGAAACAAACAACACACCCGTGTTGTTCATGCCGGCACCGTTCGCCACGTTCAGGTTGAACGCGTTGGCAAACGTCAATGGTGTTGTTCCATCAAGATACAACGCTGCTCCGATACCGGACCCCGATGACGCAATTTGAACGGCCCCTGTGCCAAGATCGTTGGCGTTATCAACCAGCAGAATACCGCCAGCGATGTTGGTAACTCCGGTGCGGGTGGAGTTGTTGGCATCGATGACCAAAGTGCCCAGGTCGTTCTTCTGCAGCGCATTGGTCGCGGCGCTGAAAGTGAAGGCTGTGTCAATTGTGGCCGTCGTGCCGGCGGTCACATCAATGCCCACGGAGGCGGCGTTCAGGTTGATGGTGCGACCGGTCAGGGTGTAGGCGGTGGTCACGCCGTCATTGGCAAAACGCAGGCCCTGGGTAGCCGAGTTGGCGCTGAGGCGGACCACATTGGAGGTGTCGCCAAGGGCACCGTTGCTGGTCACCGAAAGGATGCCGCCCGTCACGTCGATGATCGCGCTGCTGCCGCCGAAGGTGTTGCCGCTGTTGGTCAGGCCCAGGGTGCCCGCGCCCGCCTTGGTGAAGACGACATTCGAGGCGCCTGTCACTCCGCCACTGACCACATTGCTGAAGACGAGGCCGTCGAGGATGTTCGAATTGCTGGCCGTTGAGACACTGAAGGCGACGCCACCGACGACAGTGGAGTCCAGCGTGGTCGCTTGGGAAACCAGGAGTTGGTACTGGTTGCTGTTGGTGAGCGTCAGACCGGAAGCGACGCTGGAGATGCTGGACGGAGCGATGATCTTGTTGATCGCCTGGTTCCAGAGGACGCTCTGGCCGGCGCGGCCAATGGTCATCGTCGCGGGCTGAGACAGGCCCGAGATGGCCCCGATGGCAATGGTCTCGTTCTGCACATCACCATCACCGTCATTCAAAATGCCAAGAGAGCCGCCGGCGGCGAGAGTGATCGAGCCACTGAAGCCGGTGGTGTTGAGGTTAAGGTTTCCAAGACCGTCTTTGACGATGGCCGTGGTGCTGCCGCCGTAGCTGACAGGGCCGACGAGCGCGGCGGTGAGGTTCGGATTGAGCACATTGATGGTGACAGTGGCAGTGTCCGGCAGGGTGATGGCACCGTTGAGCGTGGTGGTCCAGACCGTGTTGGCCGTGCTGTCGAAGATCGGATCCCCTTGGAAGACCACGGGGTTGGCGATCGTGCGGCTGGCATCCACGAGGATCTGGCTGCCAGCTCCCATCGTGAGTGTTCCAGAACCGACCGGGCCGGCAATGACGTTCGCCGACACGCCCGTTCCCGCGCTCACACCCGTCGGCGTGCTGTTCGCCCCGAGCAGGATGCCGCCAAAGGTTCCTTGCGGAATGGTGGCGGCCGTAACGGTGACGCCACCGCTGAAAGTGTTCTGCCCGGAGAGCTGAAGCACGCCGGTGCCCGTCTTGCTGATGGAGCCGGTGCCAGTGATGACCGATGTCACATTGAGAGACGCGAAACGGGTGGAATAGAGGGTGCTATCAATGGTGGGACCGCCAATCGCGAACTCGTTAACCGCGTTGGGCAGCACCAAGGTGCCCAGACTGATGGTTGGCACCGTCGTGGCGACCATGTCCGTGACGGAAACGATGGGCGAACCGGTGCGGGTCAGCGTGAGGGTGTTGCCCGCGCCGATGGTGACCTGAGGATTGGCGATGCCTCCGTTGTTTTCAAACACGAGGCTGTCGAGGGTGTTGCTGCCCACCAAGGTCAGTAGTGAACCGCGGCGAAGGGTGACCACGTTGGTGGGGTCGATCTGGCCCGAATTGGTGAGCATGGTCATGTTCGCGCCGCCCAGAATGAGGCCGCCTGCAGGGATGACGACATTCGAAGCGATGCCGCCAGTTCCGGGGCTGATGAGGTTTACCGTGCCTTGGACGACAATCGTGCCGCCAGTGTAGGTGTTGGCCGCTGAGAGTGCGAGAACGCCCCCTCCAGACTTGACCAGGTTCACCGAATTGCCGAAGCCATTGTCCGCAATCACCGAGTTCACGATGACGTTGCTGGCGCCATAGGTGAAGGCGACGGTGCTTGAGCTTCCGGTCGCGTTCTGGCTGATCGTCACCTGATTCGGGCCGTCAACCGAGACGATGTAGCTGCCCGCCGGGATGTTGGTGCCGGTGATCGTCATGCCCGGAAGGAGATTCGCGGTGGAGGGGACGGTGGTTAAGATCGGTGATCCAGATGTTGTCGTACCGGTGGCCGCCAGTGCGGTGGTGCCGGAAGCATTGTTGTAAATCACCAACTCACGCGCGACAGCGCCTTCCGTGCCGCCGGCGGTGAGCACACCACGGACGAGGGTGGTGCCGAGGCTGGCAGCAAAGCTGTCATTGCTGCGCAGCAGGCCGCCTTGCTCCAAGTTCAGGACATCGGTGGCATTGGTGAAGACGATGCTGTTGTTAAACGCACTCGCGATTCGCAGCATGCCGGTGGTGGTGGTTCCCGCCGCGAGGGTCGTCGTGGTGTTGGCCGTGGCAGCAAGCTGGGTGATCAGGCCGGAACCGAACGCTGCGTCATACCCCACATAACCACCCTGGCCGACGATGCCGATGCCATTGCCGGAATTGTAGGCCGCGTAATCAGTGCTGTTCGCGATCGCCCACGCTCCCAGCGCGCCGCCTAGCACGGTGTTCAATGGTGTTCCGACGGTGATCCGGGCATTGAGGCCCTGCTGGCCGAGGTTGGTGCCCGTGAAGTTCACCGTGGTGTTGCTGTTACGCACCAGGCTGGCGATGGCCAGATCCATCGAGTAGATGGTGCCGGCCGTTGCCGTGGCGGTGATGGTGTTGGCACCTTGGGAGGAGGTGACTATGCCGAGTGTTTCCGTTGCCGCGGTGCTGACACGACCAGTGACGCTGAGGGTGCCATCGCGCAAGTTGATCGCGATGCTGTCACCAATGCGGTCGTTGTTCTGATACTGCAGACCGCTGTTGTTGCTCAGGAACAGCGTGGCCGAGTTGATATTGATGGCGGAGGTGTTGAGGAGTGTGCCGTCGCTTTCCAGCGCCAGCGTGCCGCCCATGAGAGTGGTGACACCGGTGTAGGACTGGGCGCTGTTGATCGTGAAGGTGGTCGCGCTGGTGCCGGAGAGACGGATAAAATTCACCGCACCCGTGATGTTCCCCGAGAAGAGCGATGTGCCGCTGTTGGTCACAAGGGTGCCGGTCCCGCCGGTGCTCTGAATGATACCGCCAGCGCCGGGCATCGTTCCCGGATCAGAGAGGGTGCCGATGTACTGCACATTGCCATTGAGGTCGAGGGTGGCACCATCATTCAGCACGAGCGTCTGGTTCGGAAACAGCGTGTTGAGCGCGACATTCAGATTGGTCACACCATTGAGCAGGCTGGTCTGAGCGGAGTAGAACTGGCGGGTGTTGATGTTTAGCGTGCCGGCGAGCGCCTTGGCAACGTTGCTGGCGGCGGAGGTGACGGCACCATTGAGATTCAGGGTGGTGTATTGCTCCACTTGGAAAAAAGCATTCGTGCCAACGTTGAGCCGGGGAACGCTGATCGTATGACTGACGGGCGTCCCAATGGTGCCGCCACTCACGATGAGGCCGCCGCTGGTGAGAGTGAGCGTCGCATCCACACCACCAGCGGTTCCGATGGTGCGTGCTGTGGTGTCAAAAATGGACAGCGCATTCAAGGTCTTCGACGCGGTGAGGTCGTCCACCGTGTAAAGGCTGGTCACCTTGACGGTACCGGTCGCGGCAGGAGTGTTGATGTTGGTGCCGGAGGCATAGCCGGTGAAGGCCCTCAAGCCGTTCGTGGCATCATATTCAGCAAAATCTCCCCCGCCGATGAAGACGCGGGCCACAACGCCATTGCTGGCATTGAGGCCGGTCGATGTGGTGAACTTGATCTGGTTGCCGCCGGTGCCACTGGATCCAAGGTTCGAAACACCCAGAAGGTTGAGCGACGAGCCGGCGTTGGCGAGACTCACCGCCCCAAAGGTCAGCACGTTGGCACCAGCCGACGGCGCGTTGGTCGTGATGTAGGTCTGCACACTGTTGAGTGTCAAAGTGCCCGCAGTTTCGGAGCTCCCGGCACTGTGGCCGATGAAATTAAGGATGCCCCCCGCGCCGGTGACACCGTTCGCGTCCGCAAGACGGTTCACGCTGCCAGCACTGTTGTCGAGCGTGAGGGTGGCCGTGGGATTCAGAGCGATGGTGCCGGCCCATGAACCGTTGCCGGAGAGCGTGGTGGTGTTGCGGTTAACGGTCAGTGCCCCTGTGGCGGTATTGGTATTCGTCAGGGTCAGGCTTCCAGTCACTCCGGAGAAAGCCAAGCCACCAGCTCCGGCACCGCCATTGGTGACAACCCCACTGATGGTGGTGTCCCCCGTCCCGCGGATAGTCAAAGTGCGACCAGTGGCGTCATTGGAGAGGTTCACCGTGCCGCTGAGGGTGAGAGTGGCAGGACCAGTGAGGTTGTTAAGCACCTGGCGGTTGCCAGCGTTGTTGGTGACTGTACCGCTGAGCTGGATGCTGTTGGTGCCGGCGAAGGTGGCGGGATCCCCCGTGAAGAAGACAGAATTAGCAAGGGCATCTGCACCGACGAGCGCACCCGCAGACGACATGAGAACACCACCGCCGAAGTTAAACTGGCTGGTGCCTGTGCCTATCTGGGCGATGCCGAGTGTCTTGTTCAGGATCAATGTGCCTTGCGAAAGAGTGGTGACCCCGGTGTAAGTGTTGGCGCTGGACCCGCCGAAGGTGAATGACGCATCATTCGCGATAGCAATGCTCCAAGCGGTCAGCGAGGTGCCGCTGTTGTTCGCGATGACACCGTTATATTCGGTGGAGCCGAAACCGCGGATGTTGATGGTTCGAGTGGCGGCCGCCGTTTCGTTGTTGATGAAGTTGCCGTTGAAAATCAGCAACGCGCCCCCCTCAAGATTGTTGCTGATGGTCTGGTCGCCAGTGCCGGCTGCTTTGGTTACGGTTCCACCGATGGTGATCGCGTTCTGACCGGCAAACACTGCCGTCGTATTGTTGGCCAGGTTGATATTCCTGCTGGTGGTGAGTGCACCACCATAAGCAAAGATGCCGCCGTTGCTGATTGAGATGCCACCGGCGCCGATCGCATTGGCCGTCAGTCCAAGAAGACCTCCGTTGGCATTGATGGCAGCCGCCAGCGTCTGTGCGCCGGTCGGGTCGAGAATCCACACGCCGCCGTCAGACTTGGTGATCGTGAGGTTGCCACCATTATCGGAAAGAACACTCGTGATCCTGTTGCTGTCTGTATTGCCTCCGCGGAGGTTGAGGGTCTTGGCACCGGCGATGTTGTTGGTGATGTTGGCGAGCACCAGGGCACCGGAGCCGCTTGAGTCGATGGTTGGACTGCCCGTGGTGGTGTTGATCTGAATCAGACGGGTGGTGGTCTCTCCCGCACCGACGTACACCAAGTTGCCTGTGCCCGTAGTGGCGTTGCCAAGCTGGAGAGTGCCACCGCTGACATTGGTGCCGAAGCTGGTGGCTGTGTCGCCGGCGGCACCAATGGAAGTCACCACCAGCGAGCCAGCTTGGAGCTGGGTGTTGCCGACATAGGTGTTGGCATCACCGAGGATGAGGACGCCGCCGCCGGCTTTGTTCAAGTTACCACCCGCGCCACCGCTGATGACACCAGAGAGGATGCCCGCGGTGATCATGGTGCCGGTGTTGCCATTATTGTTCGTCGTGACCGTGCGCGCCGCAGTGCCAAGGATGATATTGTTGGTGAGTTCGGTCTCACCCAAGGAAGTCGATGAACCCAGCACCAAACTGGTGGGATTGAAGGTGGCGCCACCCCAAGTGATATCACCACCACCGATCGTGACCACAAGGCGGTCCGAAGTGGCTGCCGCAAAGCCGGAGGCACCGCCGGTCAACTGCACCTGGCCTGCACCTGTGCCCAAGGCGCGTGTGAACGTGCCGCTGGTCTCCAGCACGCCGCCATTGATGACGAGGTTGCTGCCCGAGGACAGCCCGCCCCCGTCAATGGCACGCAAAGCACCGCCGGAAATCGTGGTGGCCCCACTGTAGGTGTTCGCCGATGACGGATTCAAAATCCACAAGCCGCCGTCTGCTTTAGTCAGGGCGAGCGCCTCGCCTGCATTCGGGTTGTTCACCAGATGAAGACGGAATTCATTGTCTCCGATCGAGTTGCCACCGAGCGTCAATGTCCTCGTGCCCGCGCCGCTGAAGGTGACATCCGCGGTGCTGCTCCAGATCATGGACGCGTTGTTCTGTGCGCCAGCGGCAAGCACGTTGTTGCCGTACTGACCGGAGGACTGGATGGTGCCGTTGGCGGCGAGGGTGAATTCGCGGTCGGTGGAGAAGGACGGCGACTGGGTGGAGGAGAAGATGGTGGCGTTGGAGCCGGTGTACTGCAGCGTGCCGCCATTGAAGACAAGCGCACCGGCAGTGGCCCCGAATCCGATGGGGCTGTTGCTGCCCGCGTTCATCGTGGTCGTGCCTTCCGGCAGCGCAAAGGCGACCGTGCCCGCGCTGATGGTCAGGGTGCCGAAACTGGAAGTCGTGTTGGTGAGCGAGAGGGCGCCGGAGCCGTTTTTCACGAGGTTCAAGTTTGCGCCAGTGATCGCACCAGTGAAATAACCAGCAGTGTTGTTGTTGCCGACGCGCAGTGTCGCCAGCGCGCCTGTGTTGGTGATAGTGCCGGCTCCGCGAAGGGCATCCACGGAGTTTGTGCCAGAAGCCACCGTACCAACGCTGATTCCCGCGAGATCAAAGGTCGCGCCTTGGCGCACTTCCAACCCGATGTTCGTCGCGCCAAGCAAACCGCCCGTGGCCATCTGAAGGCTGCCTTCGTTGACACGCACGGTGCCAGAGTACGTGTTGGCTCCACCCAAGACAAGCGTTCCGTCGCCGCTCTTCGTAAGGCCAGCGGTACTGACAGTCATGGGTGTGTTGATGGTCAGCGTGTTCGCGCCATCCACGCGGATGGAGAAATCATTGGCCGCCGCCGATGCCGCGAGAGCCGTGCCGCCGGTTATGGAACCGCTGCCGCCCGTCTGGATGATGCCGCTGCCCGCCGCCAGACCAAGGGTGACGGTCTGGGCGGCATTAAGGGTCAAGGTCTGCGCCCCGCTGATTTTGAGACTGTTGATCGCAATCGTATTGGTGGCAAAGCTTCCAGTAATTTCGTTGTGGCTGGCAGCAGTTAACGCTGAACCGCTGGTGACAAACCCGGCATCCGTGCCGTAAACGGCGGCACGCAGCGTGGTGCCCGCACCCGAGTAGGCGAAGTCAGCACCATTGAAAAACAGTCCGCTGTTGATGAAGCCCGACGTGCCCGTGATGTTGACCGTGCCTGAGTTGGAAATATTGATCGTTCCGCCAGCTGTGCGGGTGCCAAGGGAAGCAAAGGTAAGCGTTCCAGAGGCGGCAGTGACGATACCGTGACCTGCGGTGCTGGTAAGCGCGCCCACAGTCTCCGAATTGGCACCACCGGTGTAAATCAACGTGCCGCCCGCCACCTGGGTGAACGTGTCCACATTGAAGACCACCGCGCCAGCGTCAGGCAGGACATCAATCGCCGTCCCGTCCGTCATTTTGAGGGTGCCGCCACTGACCGTCGTGCTGCCAGTGAAGGTGTTGCTGGCCGTGGGCGCGATGACCCAGGTGCCCGTTCCGATTTTCTGAAGGCTCGTCACCGCAGCTGGTGTCGTATTGATGGGGATCACGGACGTGATTGTGTTGTCATCTAAGCTCGTCCCACCGAGCACAAGCGTATGCGCTCCGTTCACGGTGTTAAGGATGGTGCCGTTATACGTCAAAGCCCCGGTGCCACTGGCATTGATGAAGACGTTGGCCGTGGTCGTGTTGAGCAGGATGTTCTTGCTGAGTGTCGCACCAGCCCCCGTGTAGGTCAGGGTTCCCGCTGTGGTTGTAGCGTTGCCTATGTTAATCTGGCTGCTGGCCGCAAACCCGCCAGGATCAGCAAAGGACAATGTGCCAGCGCTGATGTTGGTGGCACCAGTGTAGGTGCCCGCCGTACCACCGTAGGTGAAGGTGCCGGAACCGGACTTCGTGAGCACATGGGCCCCACCCGTCGAGGCGATGACGCTCCCGGTGATGACGGACTCCGCATTGCCCGTAACTGTGAAAGTGGAGGCTGTGGCGTTGTTGGCATTCCAAACGTTGCCGATATAGGTGACCGTGCCGCTGCTCGTGTTGTTCAGAGACCACCCGCGGTAGTCTCCAGCACCGGGCAGGGCGCTGGAGAAGGAGACGCCGGTTCCGTTACGGCTGTTATAGGTGAAGGTGGTGGTGTTAGCGCCCCCGTCACGGATCAGCGATCCAAGGGTCACGGTCTGGTTTTGAATGTTTGAGCCGATGCCCAGCGCACCCGTTGTGTCGTGATCCACAAAGATCGTGCCGGTGACATTGTTGCGCAGGCGAACATTGCGTCCCGCGAAGCCGGCGGCGGCATCTGTCCGCACTTCAAACGTGCCGTTGTTCAAGTCGATGGTTCCCGTTCCGGTGTTAATGCCGATCGCGGAGTTGTTGTTGACGCGCAGCGTGCCGCTGTCCACACGGATTGTGCCGGCGTAGGTACTACTAGTCCCCTTCAACCAGAGAGTGGTGCCGATCAACGTGCCCGTTTTGATGAACCGGTCCCCTGCGGTGTCGACGCCGACGATCGGCTGGTTGATGATCCAGTTGCCGTTTCCATACAGAAGCTGCGCGGCTCCAGTCCCAAGGTCAAGTGAGCCGCTGACGGTGGTGGTGCCGTGTGAGGCCCAAGCACGTGCCTCTGAAGCAGCCGAGGCGAGCGTCAAACCACCGGCAAAGGTGTTGTAGCCGACGCTGATCAACCCCGCTGTGGCATTCGCCGCGCCCGGACCACGTCCCGAGACGGAAATCTCGCGGTTGACCGTAACGCCTGCACCAGAAGCCGAAGTGGCGGCTCCTTGCACAACCAAGGCACCGCCAGAGAAGCCCGGGTTGCCCGTTTGAGCGATGCCAGTGATGGAAATGGCCGACGTGCCCATGCCCAGCTGGCCGGCGTCTGAAATGACGAGATTGCCGCTCTTGATGGAGATATCACCGGTGAAGGTGTTATTACCGGTAAGCCACAGGGATCCGTTGCCAGCTTTGGTGAAGCCTGCAGTGCCAGCAAGCACAGAACTAATGGTGGCCACATTGGTTCCATTTCCAGTATTATTGACTGCTATAATCGGCGAGGTCGTCCCTGCCAACGCAGCCAAGGTCAGCGTGAATGGTCCGTCGACGACGTAACCTGAAGAATTGAACGTCAGCCCGCCCGCGCTGATCGCCTCTCCCAGGGTGATCGTGCCGGACAAACCATTGAACACAGCAAAGTCCGTGCCGTTGGTCCAAGCCTGATCGGTGGAGATGCCATCCCACCAGTTCAGCGAGGTAGTGTCCCAAGTGCCCGTGCCGCCAAGGCCCGTGCCGTCAACGTTGTTGCCCGCCGCGGTTGCGTCCGAATCCCAGTAAAAGGTTGCGCCCTGCAGATAGGGGCTTGGAATCCAGACGGCCATCAGGCAGGTCATGATCCAACCAAGCAGTGTACGGTATTGGCGTAGCGTCTTCATATGAGTCTAAATCGAGGTCCGGAGACCCATCGCCGAGAAGCAAGCGACCCCGCGAAACGACGGGGCAGCTGTTCTCCAAATCTTGTATTTGGTCTTATGTCGGTTGGACGGCATCTAAAGGATTCCTTTGTATTGAAACACGGAACCGGCTTATTCGACAAATGTTTTCTTTAGTTTCGCAAAAAAAGTAATGGTCTGGTAACCAGTGAAATGGGACATCCCCAAAGATTATTTCCACTCCAGCCGAACGACTCTTAGTTAACCCGCCAATAAAGATATCTTTATCCTTGGTTAAACCATTAGCCTCCTTCTCCAAGACTACCTTTACCGCCTCCCCTTCGCATACCACAAACCTCACCTTGGCATCCCCGACAGGAATCGAACCTGTATTTAGAGTTTAGGAAACCCTCGTTCTATCCATTGAACTACGGAGACAAGGTTGGCGAACCGCCTTTTCCACTGGTTCGACCACGTTTCAACATCCGTTTGCGGATTGAATCCGAAGCAACATCGCCCGTGCGGACGCGTTTCCCGGGTTCGCATCCACCCATCTATTCACCCCATGTCTTCAACATCCCTTTCTCGTCGCTGTTTTCTCGCCACCTCAGCCGGCTTTGCTGCCAGCACATTCGCAGGGCCAAATCTTCTTCTCCGCGGTCAGGATGCGGCTGGAAAGCGCCTGAACCTGGTCCAGATCGGCGCCAACGGCAAAGGTCTGGCCGACACAGGCATGGTCACGCTCAATCACAACATCGTAGCGATGGTAGATGTCGATTCCAAGCGCCTGGATGAGGCTGCGAAGAAGCGTGAGAAACACCACCTCGACTCCAGCCAGCCCGCACCACCTGCGCCGAAGTTGTATCAGGACTTCCGCAAGATGTTCGATGACATCTCGAACGAGATCGACGGCGTCATCGTTTCCACGCCGGATCACACCCACTACCTGGCCGCCATGTGGGCCATCAAACATGGCAAACATGTTTGCGTGCAGAAACCTCTCTGCAATTACATCTCCGAGGTTCGCGACCTGCATCGCGCCGCCAAAGAGGCGAAGATTGTCACCCAGATGGGCAACCAGGGCCGTACCATGGACGGCCAGCGCATGGCAAAAGAATGGATCGAGCAGGGCGCCATCGGCACCCTCAAGGAAATTCGTCTTTGGACAAACCGCCCCATCTGGCCGCAGGGACCGATTAAGAAGAAGCTCGTCGAGTGTCCGGAAAACCTGAACTGGGATCTCTGGCTCTCCTGCGAGCCAAGCGAGCCCTACTTCGAATTCGATCTCGATCCGGCCGCTCCCAAGAAAAAACTCCGCAGCCCCGGCCCGCATCCCTTCAACTGGCGCGGATGGTGGCAGTTCGGATCCGGTGCACTTGGTGACATGGGCTGCCACATCATGGACTCCACTTTCAGCATTCTCGGCCAGCTCATTCCCGAAAAAATCGAGGCTGAAAGCGGTCCGATCAGCGATCTGAACGCGCCAATGTGGAGCAAGCTCGTATATCACATGCCTGCGGGCAAACACCCGGCCATGACAGTCTCCTGGCACGATGGCGAGAAAGATGGCGTGCCGAACAAACCTGAACGTCATCCCGACATTCCCGAGGAAACCTTCAAAAAGGCCACCAGCGGCATGATGTTCATCGGCACAGACGGCGTGGTCTTCGAAGGCGACGCCTATTGCAAGAGCCCGGTCATCTATCCGCTGGAAAAATACACGCAGGTCCGCCTCGACATGAAAGCCGGCAAGATCAAGCAGACGGAAACTCGCAGCGTGATGCCGGACAATCCGCAGGGCGAGTGGGCTCACCACATCGTCAACGGCGGCCTGCCCAGCTCGAACTTCGATTACTCGGCTCCGCTCACCGAATTCGTGCTGCTCGGCAACCTCGCCATCCGCGCGCAGCAGACGGTGCAGTGGAACAAGTCTGCAATGAAAGTCACGAACGTGGAAGCGCCAAATCAGTTTATCACCCGCCCGTCCTATCGCGACGGCTGGAAAGTGAGCTGAAGCACATCTAAAACGATCAAAATCAAAACGGCATCGGGTCAGCCCGGTGCCGTTTTGCATTACCGCAGATTCACCGCGCCGCCATCGATCGGATAAGAACTGCCCGTGACGAACGAGGCTTCGTCGCTGCACAAATACAACGCCAGCGCCGCAATCTCGTCCGGCTTCGCCATTCGGCCAATGGGCTGCGCTTCGCTGAGCTTTTGGAACATCTCCGCTTCCTGGCCAGGGTAGGTTTTGGCGAGGTAGCCGTCGACAAACGGTGTGTGCACACGTGCGGGCGCGATGCAGTTGCAGCGGATGCCCTGCTTGATGAAGTCTTTCGCGATCGAATAGGTCATCATCAACACCGCACCCTTCGTCATAGAATACGCAAAACGATCCGCCAGCCCCATCTGAGCGGCGATGGAGCACATGTTCAGGATCACTCCCGACTTGCGCTCCGTCATGTGCGTCAAAGCCGCCTGAGCGCAGGCATGGACG
The DNA here is from genome assembly GCF_020439865.1 of Prosthecobacter sp. Taxonomy (GTDB): domain Bacteria; phylum Verrucomicrobiota; class Verrucomicrobiia; order Verrucomicrobiales; family Verrucomicrobiaceae; genus Prosthecobacter. The sequence continues at coordinate 14,369 of NZ_JAGRPF010000110.1, read as the reverse complement.
CCTTTGATGTTCACGCGATGGAGACGGTCCATGTCCTCCTCATTCGTGGTCAACGCCGTGCCGATGTGGGCGATGCCCGCATTGTTCACGAGGACGTCGATTGTTCCGTGTTGATTTGCCACCGCGTCAAAAATCGCCTTCACCTCGCTGTAGTTGCCCACATCGCAGGCCGAACCATTCGCGGAACCGCCGGCAGCCTTGATCTGATCCACCGTGTTTTGGGCGGCTTCCTGTTTCAAATCCAGCACCTCGACATGCGCTCCCTGCTTCGCAAAGAGAATGGCGATGGCCTGACCGATACCAGATCCGGCTCCGGTGATGACGATGGTTTTGTTGGCAAGTGAGAACATGAGTGGGAGGAAACAACGGTTTGCCCGACTTTTTTACTTCTTTCCTTTTTTTCGACCAGCCAATTCTGGATTTTCCGGCAAGAACGCGGCAAACCGGCTCTCGAGACGTTTCGGAATCACGCACTGAATCTCGGCGCGACCGGTTTCATAGTCCTCGCTGAGAACCTTGCCCTCCTGATGGGCCAGAGCGACGAGGTCCATGCGATCCAGCGGCAGGCTCAACGTCAGCCTCACCACACGGTCAATCATGAAATCGTGCAAACGATGCAGCAAGTCGTCCATGCCCTGCCCTGTTTTGACTGAAATCACGACAGCTGCGGGAAACTCACGGCGCAGCTCCGTCATTCGTTCGCCATCGATGAGATCGCATTTGTTAAGCGCCAGCAGCACCTTCTTGTCCCCTGCACCGAGTTCACCCAGAACCTTGGTCGTCGTCTGATAAAATTCCACCGCCTGCGGCGAGCTGGCATCAATGACATGGATGAGAAAATCCGCCTGGATTGCCTCTTCCAAGGTGGCGCGAAAGGACTGCACCAAATCATGGGGCAGGTTTCGAATGAACCCGACCGTGTCCGTCACAAGGAGTGCCTGCCCGTCGGGCAGTTCCATGCGGCGAGTCGTCGTGTCGAGCGTGGCGAAGAGCTTGTCCTCAACGTAGGCCTCAGAGGAAGTGAGCTTGTTCAACAGCGAGGACTTCCCTGCATTGGTGTATCCTACAATGGCCGCGTGTGGCACCGGCACGCGGCTGCGCTCCTTGCGCATCGTATCACGCTGCCTCTTCACGTCTTCGAGATCAGCGCGCAGCCGGTCGAGTCGTTTGTTCGCCAGACGGCGGTCCACTTCGAGCTGTGTTTCACCTTCGCCTCGAGCCGCACCCGCGCCTCCAACGCCGCCGCCTGCACCACCACCCTGACGGTCCAAGTGCGCCCACATTCGTGTCAGCCGTGGAATGGAGTACTCCAGACGGGCGAGTTCAACCTGCAACCGCGCCTCGCGCGTCTTCGCCCGCATGTTGAAAATGTCGAGGATGACCTCGTGGCGGTCGATCACACAAATGTCTCCTTCGCTTTCCCACGCGCGCTGCTGCCCCGGGCTGAGTTCATTGTCCCAGACGATGCAATCGGCATTCAAGTCTTTCGCCTGCTTCATGAGTTCCGCAGCCTTGCCGCTGCCGATGAGATGGCGCGCCGTATGCTCGCGGGCAAAGACAAGCTCCCTGCCGACGACATTGATGCCAAGTGTCTCCACCAGTTCGCAGAGTTCTTCGAGCAGATCCGAGGCCTCCTGCCTCTGCCGCCGGTCAAAGTAGGCACCGATCAAAAAGGCGCTCTCAACTTGATTGGGTTTTTCGCGAATGTCGAACATGGAGGGGCGAGTATGGAGCGCGGCGGCGCATTGCCAAGCTGCGTATTCCATGCCATGGAGGCCCCCATGACACGCCGCCTGCTTTTCATCAGCCTTTGCCTCGGGCTCGCCGCCTGTGATTCATCGGACACCGCCCCTCTGCCTCTGGATCTCTATGAATGCGACGCAGGTGAGGCCGCGGTGCGCCATCTCATCAGCAAGCTGCCTGATTTGAACCCAGGCGTCGGCAAGAGCTACTCGGTCGTGCTGGGCGAGATCAATCGTGACGGCATGACGCCCGCCACCGATGCGTTCACCCATCGCTTCGACGACCTGAAACTCAAATTTGTCAACGCCCAGAACCTGAAGGACATTGAACCCGATCACACAATCGTCGATCCCGACACGCGACTCGCCGCTTTCATCTTGCAACTTCGCAAGCTTCAATCCACCAGCGCCACCACCTGGAATGCCGAGGTTGGCTGGAGCTACAAAAAGGAATTTGGCCGCCTCAAGCTGCGGATCGAGGTCAAAGCTGGCAAGGCCAGCGTGATCGACGAGGCTCCTGCAGATTAACCCCTCAGCCTCGGCGTGTTTCCAGCTTTTCACTTCGCCTCACTCGCCGCAACCGCGTCAGCCAAAGATGGCAAGCCCTCGGACGAAATTCCGACGAAGCAGGCCGATGATCAAAGATAGCATGCCGGCTTAATTGTGCAGGCCGGCACCGTCATCCTCCACGTTATCGACATCCAGCTGGCGGACACGTTTGCGATCACGTTCGGCCTGGACTGCGGTTCGGAGTTTTTCGCGAACGGCTTCAATCTCTGGAATCGCACGAATGGCGACCGTCGGAGAAGTGGCGTCAGAGGTGATCATGGTAAGATTGCCAAGGCCCACAAGGCGCAGCAAGAAAGGCTGCTCCATGCTGTAGTCCTTCACGCGGAAGAGTTCGAGTTCGTCCACTTTTTTGTTCAAGATGCCGGTGCGAATCCGCAGACGCTGGCTCGTGAGTTCGTAGAAGGTGCACTTCGTGACCCACCAGCGCACGAGCCACATGAGGGCAGGGATGACCAATGCGACATAGCTCAACGCGCCTGTCGGCAACGCCAAGATGGTGGCAGCCACGGCAATCCCTGCGGCCAGAAGAACGCACAGGAAGTAATACCAGAAGTGAACCCACTGGGAGGTGTGACCGGACCAGAGCGGGGTTTCCGTTGCAGCAGAAGGAGCGGGTGAGTCGTTGTTCATGGCGCTGAGGATGTGGGTTGATTGGACAGTTGGAAAAATCAGAGCATCGCCTTGATCTCATCGAGCGCCTGCTTGGTGCGCTTGATGCCTTCGATCTCAGTGTGCTTCTCGCCTTCGTATTCGATGCCGATGTAGCCGTTGTAGCCCGCCTTGACGACGATGTTGATGAGGCGTTCAAAATCGAGCGTCATCTCGCGGCCTTCACGGCGGTCTTCGGTGTAAAACTTGCCGGCTCCGGTGTCCCAGTCATACGCCTTGGCGCTCATGCCCTTCTTCACCCAGGGCATAAATTCACGCAGCCCTTTGTAGGGATTGTAGAGTTCGCCCTTGTTGCGGTCGGTGTAGAAGTTGCCAAAGTCAGGGAGAATCCCGACGCGCGGGTGATCCGCCGCCTTCATGACGCCGGTGAGCCAGAGTCCGTTGCTGGAGAGACCGCCGTGGTTTTCCACCACGACGAACAAGCCGCGCTTGTCACCTTCAACGCACAGACGATGCAGTCCGTCAGCCGCGAGCTTCATCTGTTCCTCCCAGCTCAGTTTAGGATCGCTGGCGGCGTTCACGCGAATGCTGTGGCAACCAAGCGCAGCGGCGGCATCGAGCCACTTCAGATGGTTTTCGATGGTCTTCGCACGTTTGGCTTCGTCAGGATCGCCAAGATTGCCCTCGCGGTCACACATGATGAGCAGGCCGGTGACACCCTCGCCTTCCTGTCTCTTCTTCATTTCGCCGAGGTAGGCGGTGTCCGTGGCCTTGTCGAAGAACATCTGATTGACGTACTCCACGCCGTCGATGCCGAGGCTGCGGGCGATCTTGCAGAAATCCAGGTGTTCGTAATGCTCAGTGCTGCCCTTGCCAAAGATGCCTTTGTGCAGTGACCACTCGGCAAGCGAGATCTTGAACTGCGGTTCCTTGCCAGCGGCGATCACATGCCGTGAACCGGCGGAGGCGGCCGCAGCGGCGGCGAGTTGCAGGAAACGACGGCGGGATGAGGAATGAGGAGTCGTAGTCATGATGACGCACACTATGACCTGCGGAGGCGTCAAACCTCCAGCAGAATTTTCACCCCTGCTTTGTAACAGAACCTTACGCCGCCTTGCGATCAACACGTTTGCGCAGCATTGCCGAACGCTCACCTTTAACAACGCTCTCGTTGATCGTCACGCCCCGCACGTCCATGCGGCTGGGAACGTCATACATGACATCCAGCATGATGCGCTCAAAGATGCTGCGCAGACCGCGTGCGCCGGTGCCTCTTGCAACGGCCTCTTTCGACATGGCGAGCATGGCGTCACGCGTGATGGAAAGCTCCACGCCATCCATGTTCATCAGCTTGGCATACTGCTTGATCAGGGCGTTCTTCGGCTCGGTGAGCACGCGCATGAGTTCCTGCTCGGTAAGCGCCTCCAAGGAACAGACCACCGGCAGACGGCCGATGAATTCCGGTATCATGCCAAAGGCCAGCAGATCCTCCGGCTCAACTTCGGATCTGACTTTTGCCTCGTCATGCTTGTGAGCGTTGAAGAACCCCATTGTCTTGCCACCCCGACGACGCTCCATGATCTTCTCCAGACCCACAAACGCGCCGCCACAGATGAACAAAATGTTCTCTGTGTTGACCTGAATGTATTCCTGCTGCGGATGCTTGCGCCCGCCCTGCGGAGGAACGTTGCAAACGGTCCCTTCGATGATTTTTAACAGCGCCTGCTGAACGCCTTCTCCGGAGACATCGCGAGTGATGCTCACGTTTTCCGTCTTGCGGCCGATCTTGTCGATCTCGTCGATGTACACGATGCCGATCTCGGCGCGTGCGACATCATAGTCCGCCGCCTGCAGCAGACGCAGAACGATATTTTCTACGTCTTCACCCACGTAGCCCGCCTCGGTGAGCGTGGTGGCATCGGCAATGCTGAACGGCACATTCAGAATACGCGCCAGCGTCTTGGCGAGCAGGGTCTTGCCACAGCCCGTTGGTCCCATGAGCAGAACGTTGCTCTTTTCGATTTCGACATCGTTCTGGTCAGGCATTGCCGTGGCAACCTTGCGGGCAGGGCCACCGCTGGAACGTGCCGCCTGCTGCTGCGAGTGAAGAATGCGCTTGTAGTGATTGTGCACCGCGACGCTCAGCACTTTCTTCGCCTGAGCCTGCCCAATGACATGTTTGTCGAGCAGGGCCGCGATGTCCGCCGGACGCGGCACCAGCAACGAAGGCCCGCCTTCCGAATCCACCGACGCTTCCTTGTCGAGGATGTTTTTACAGACATGAATGCAGTTGTCGCAAATGTACACCCCCGGTCCTGCGATGAGCTTTTTGACCTCTGCGTGGCTTTTGCCGCAGAAGGAGCAGAGAGTGACGTTGGAACCGCGAGCCATGAGTTTTTGTTGAGATGCAGTATTGTCGCACGGGCGCGTGACACACGTCAAGATGATGACGCTTCAAGAGAACGCAAAACTACACGATGTCTGACATTCCGCGCATATTTGGCGTTGAGTTTTGTGCCGGGTGGTGAATCGGCGATCAAGACGCTGTTTCGTGACGCCAAAGCCAGAAGTTTGTCATCCTGCACACGCCCTTGCTGATCCTGAATTTCCCAATCCGAACCGTACACCAGCAGCGACTGTTCCCATGAAGATAAGCCGAGTCCATGAATCACCGCGCCGGGAGGGATCGTCGCGTCATCCAGCATCCATGCTTTCGGCACCATGGCCTGCAATGCATTGAAGTGCTGGAGACGCAGTTCCCTGCTCCAAAACGAGCGCAAGGCGGGAAGATGCAGCAGCGCCCGCTCCACCGGGGATCCGACAATAGGCTCATCTCCACCGATGAGATGCAGTTGGCCCGGTGCGACGCTGAACTCCAAACTGAGTTCGTCTACCTCCACACTTGGCACGACCGGCGGCAGCCAAGTCTTCAGAAACTCGCCTAATTCGTTCAGAATCCGCCCCTTGGAGACGCGCGCCTTCAGCACCTCACGCGCGATCGCCCAGCGCCACACTCGGTAGCCGGCAGACTCGATCGCCTCACGCTGAGGTCGGGAGAATGATGCGAGAAAGTCGGTTTCCATGTCTGATGTGTCCTAAGTGCGAACAAGCACAGTTCAAAACGAGAGATTGCGACTGATGGATATTTATGGTAATTATAAACCCGTGCCCCGCCTCTTGCGACTTTCCTATCTTCCATCCTCCCGTCTTAGGAATGATGGATCGCGAGCTTTTTCCCTTCTGGAGGTCCTCACAATCATCTGCCTGATTGGCATTCTCAGCAGCGTCGCGCTCGGCTGGTATGGCAGTCCTCACGGGGAAGCGATGGAAAAGGTGGTCAACCAGCGCAACGCTCAGGAGATCGTCTCCTTGGGAGTGTGCGCAACAATGAGCGGGGCCGAATTCGTCGTGAAAAACGACAAGCAGGCAACCGCAGTCAATCTCATCGTCGGCACCGTCGGTCAGTATGGATCGTGGAAGGGGAAGCTCTTTCGCCTCACCAACATTCGACCCACCGACCTGCCCGGAGCCCTGACCTTCGTGAAATTCGATGCCGGTCTGCTGCTCTACGACCCGGCTGGCAACCAGCCTTGAGCCCTCAGTCAGCGTTGACGTCGAGTTTCAACGTGGCCGGTAGTTTGCGTGATTCCGCCGCATCTTTGGCCGCAGGCTCATCTGGGAATATCACCACGATTTCGCGGATCCCCTCCTGCTCATGCAGTTTCTGCTCTCTGAGCACCCAGTGCTGAACGAACTTTGCCACCGACTCCCTGCAGGCCTCGCGCACATGTCTGAGTTTTCCTGGAGTCGACGCACGCTGTTCCAGAATGGAGGTCATTCCCTTTTCCAGTTCCGCCAGATTCTCCGAGGCATTAAACCGCAGCCAGCCCGCTTCCGACTTTTTTTCCACCGTCTCCGAACGAATCGCCGGCGGCAGCGACGGACGTACGACGGGTGCGATCACCACACACCGGCCATTTTCGACTCTAAGGTTCCAGTCGTCTGACAGCTTCAGATGGTAGCGGTACACGACCATCGCCCGAATCTCAGAAACGGTGGTCCCGAGGTACACCACGTCATTAAAAAGCGACTTTGTGTCGAACTTGGTCACCGTCTCCTCCGATTCCAGCGTGGCCAGCTCCAGCACATCTCCCTGAGTTGAAGCGATGCGCTTAACGCTTTCCCGGAAGGTCTCTGTAATGGTCTGCTTCTGAAAGTGCTCTTTCAGCCACTTCATGCCGAATCCCGAATCGACCACCTTCCAGATGACGACACCTCCGACGATCATCACCGCGAAGAGCGTCAGCAACAGAGTGGTAAAGCATCCAGGTCCGCGACGTGGGGCAGCATTTGGGGGGGCATCCGGTTCAGACATGCGGGGAAAAGTGTCAACGACCCGCGAACATGCCGTCTCCGACCGAAGCTGCCAATTACGAATCCGGCCAAAACCTCGCCTTGACGATCTCCCGTCGTCCCGGCCAGACTGGCGTCGCATGAAGCATTCTTTCATTCCGCACGCTTTGCTGCTGGCCTGCCTGGCAGTTGCATCCATCACCCAAGCCCAGCAACCCAGCCCCGCCGCGCCGAAACAACCGACGCCGGAGGAAATCAAACAGCGCATTCAGCAGCGCATTGATGCGATTGAAAAGCTCGGTTGGACCCGCGAAGGCAAAGGACTGCTCGGCGACAAGGCTGAGATCGTCATTCCAAAGGGCTACCGTTTCACTGCCGGAGACGGCACGCGAAAATTGATGGAGATGTATGCCAATCCTGCGACGAATCGCGAACTCGGCATGCTGACCGTCGAAGGTCTTGGCCCATGGATCATCTTTGAGTTCGATGAATCCGGCTATGTGAAGGACGACGAGAAAGACCAGATCAACGCCGACGAGATGATGGAAAGCCTGCGCGAAGGCCAGAAGCAGGGAAACGAATACCGCCGCCAGCACGGCCTGCCTGAACTGGAGATTATCGGGTGGGTGGTGCCTCCGCGTTACAACGAAAAGACCCACAATCTCGAATGGGGCACGCGCCTGAAGTCGCTCGACAACAATGGCGTCTCCATCAACTACAACACGCGCCTTCTCGGCCGCAAAGGCGTGATGGAAGTCACCCTCGTCTGCGAACCCGAGGAGATGCAGCAGATGATCGCCGAGCAGGAAAAAATCCTCGCCGGCTTCGGCTACATCGAAGGTGAACGCTACGCCGAGTTCCGCGAAGGCGACAAGGTCGCAAAATACGGTCTCACCGCGCTCATTGCCGGCACTGGAGCATTTGCGGCAGCCAAGATGGGGCTGTTCGGGAAACTCGGCGCGTTGATCGCCAAACTTGGCAAGGGGATCATACTCGTGGTCATCGGCGTGCTGGCCGCGATCAAAAAATTCTTTGCCAAGCTCTTTGGCGCCCGTCAGCAGCCTCCCGGCCAATAACGCATGACCGACGGCCAGACGCTTTTCGCAGTATTCGCGCTGCTGTATCTGATCGAATGCCTTCGCCTCGTGCCATCCGCCGCCTGGATGGCCGCTGGTGTGGACAAATCCGTCTGGCGTACGATCCGGCCCTGGTCACGATTCCAAATCGGCGGCGGCTCGCCCGTGCTGCTTGCCCCGCTGCCTCCCATGCAGGCACACACCCTGGCACTGCCATGGTTGTTTGTGCCCGAGCACGACTCGCTGCGCGTGCGATTGACCGACGACATGACCGTCACCATCCCGTGGGAAAAACTGTCGCCGCGAGCTGACGAAACCACGCTGCATCTCGATGCCATCACCCGCATTCGTCTGTCATCGAACGCGCTGGCAGAAACCTGGAAGCAGCGTCTTGAAGCGTGGCGCGACCTGACTGCCGAGGAGCGCCGCAGCGCTTTCCTCAAATTTGCACGCAGCACGCTCCGGACCAAAGACGCAGCCAACGCCGCATCCGTTGCGGCACAAACCACTCGTGCACTGCGCATGGTCGCCACGATTCACTTCATCTGGTGTTTCGGAGTCATCAGCGCGCTGTATCACCGCTTCGGCGACAGTGTCGTTGTTCTCGCCGCCGCCGGCGTGCTGCTTCTGCTTCAGTTTGCGCAATGCTGGTTGTTCCTGCGGGCCACCCGGAAGGTTTCACTGCCCCACCGGCGCTGGCGGGCACTCGGCATCGCCTTTCTGCCTCAGCTCACGATGCGTGCCTTTGACGGCGTGAGCCTGAGCACAAAGGAGGAGCCGCCGCATCCGCTCGCCTGGCACGGCCTGCTGGATGAAAAGCGCTGGCTGCAGACTGCAGTTCAATTCTGGCGCGAAGCACGCTACGTCGCGGGCTGGTCGAAAAACGAATCACTCTCTCTCGAAGCCGAGGCGCTTCAGGCTTTCTTCAAGCAGGAGGACCTGGCCGAGAAGGACTACGACCCGCCGTCTTCCTCGAAGCTGCCCACCTGCCCTCGTTGCGGCGCCGAGTATCAGACCGGCACCGCCGCCTGCTCCGACTGCGGTGGAGTGGAGCTTCGAGATCCGGCTGCCTAAACCGGCTTCAATTGGGAACGTGGCGCAGCATCCACTCCGCCATCTCCGAGTAGATGGGAAAATCAGTGATCAGCACGTTGTCGTGATCTGCGCCCGGGATTTCGATCCAGCGCTTTTCGATGTTCGTCGGAAGCGCTTCAAAGAGCGGCCTGCCATACTCGACAGGAATCACGCTGTCGGAATTTCCATGGGCGATCAGCGTCGGGCATTTCAAATCAGGAACCAGTGCGAGGGAGTTTGCTGCACCGATCTGCATGCCTGTCTGCCATTCAAACACTCTGCCGGTGATCCAGTGAAGCCCTGAACCGCACCACGAGCCCACCAGCTCCGAAGCCTGATGCCGCACGACATGATCCAACGAGTCAAACGTTGAGACAAACACCGCCGTGCGCCAGGGCATTTCATTTTTCACCGTCGCACGAATGCTCACGGCACCACCCATTGAAATCCCCATGATTCCGCATGGTTGGGGATCAAATCCAAACTTCGCCGCCGCCTCACGCAGCACCAGCACAGGAATCGGCCATTCCTTCACCCCATAACAGGCTGTCCCGCCCGGGTGATCTCCATGTGCCGGCAGATCCGGAAGCAGGCAGCGAAATCCTGCGGCGCAGAAGCGCTCAGCGATGAGCAGGTAATCCTCTTTCCGACCTCGACGGCCATGCACGAGCACCAGATTGCCGACAATCCGTCCGGCGGGCGGCAGCACGAGATTCTTCTTCTCCAGTTGCTCGCGAATCGCCCGCCCGCGTTTTCCGACCGCGCCCGTCGGATCGGGCTCGCACATGAGACAGGGCGTTCTGTTGCTGCAGGTGAACGACTTCACCACCACGCCGTGCGCCGAAGGGTCGGCCAGAAACTCGCGATGATAATTCTGCAACGGCCTGCGCGGCGGATGCGCGAGCTGATCGGCCGCGAACCAGTCGGCCAGAGGCGGCAGCAGAACCAATGAGGCGGCAAACATGACACGCGTTCTTTTCACACCCGGATGATGAGCAGGATTGTGTCGGGTGCCAATCCGGTTATGGTCAGCACCAGCAGATGATGAACTTATCCATGCTCCTTCGATCCATCGCCATCGCGCTGCCGGTCCTGCTGGCAAGCTGCGCCAAACCCGCCTACAAGGCGCGAGGCTACGCCTCCTACGTGGCAGATCTCTACGCGGGGCATCATACGAGTTCGGGAGAGCTTTATTACCCGCAGGGCTGGACTGCCGCGCACAACACCCTGCCCTTCGGGACGGTGGTCAAGGTGAAGAACAACAGCAACGGCCGCACAGTGAATGTGACCGTCAATGACCGCTTCCCGTCTTATCCCAACCGCATCATCAATCTTTCCCGCGCTGCGGCAGAGTACATTCAGATTCCTTATCATCAGCTCGGCGATGTAACGGTGACGGCCAAGACAATCCCTGGTGGCGCTGCCCCAACGACAAACTACGGCGCCCCATCTCAGGCCGGCTATGGTGCGGCCCCTGCAAGCTATGGATCTTCGCCGCCGGGATACGGCGCTCCACCTGCGGGATATGGAACCACGCCAGCGCCGACCACGAACTACGGTGCGCCCCCTCCGGCAGGTTACGGCACCACCACACCACCCTCCGGTCTTCCTCCACCTCCGCCCGGCTATCCACAGCGGTAGTCCGAGATTAATCCGAAGTCCTCGCTGCGAACAGTGCTGCTTGTTTTGGCCCTTAAAGGCCGCCTCCGGCGTGTGCCTGAGGCGGCCTCCCGTCTTGATTAAGATTTCTGAGCTCAGCTTTCCGCGGACGCCTCGTCAGGTTTCACCCGCCGCTCAATCCAGTCATACAGCATCGGCAGGAGGAGCAGGGTAAGCAGAGTGGAACTGATGATGCCGCCAATGACAACGGTGGCCAGCGGGCGCTGCACTTCGGCTCCCGCACCATGAGCCAGAGCCATCGGCACAAAGCCGAGCGCGGCAACAAGCGCGGTCATCATGACGGGGCGAAGTCGTGTTGCGACCCCGTTGAGCACCGCGTCCCGCACGCTCATGCCTTCCTCACGCAACTCGTTGAAGTAGTTCACGAGCACGAGGCCGTTGAGCACGGCAACACCGCTCAGCGCGATGAAGCCTACCGCCGCCGTGATGCTGAAGGGCATGCCGCGCAGACCGAGGGCAATGATGCCGCCCGTCAGAGCAAGCGGGATGCCGGTGGCGACGAGCAACGTCTGCCGCACGCTGCCAAAGGCGAAGAAGATGAGCATCAAGATCAGCACCAGCGCCGTAGGAACGACGATGGCGAGGCGGGCGCGGGCTTCCTGCAGGTTCTCAAAGGTGCCGCCGAACTCGAAGTCGTAACCCTCGGGGAATGGAACCTCCTTTTTGATGCGAGCGGTTGCTTCATTGACGAAGCCTTCCATGTCGCGACCTTTAACGCCGACGAGCAAGGCGGCGCGTCGCTGCGTGCGGCTGTGGCGGATGGGATCGACGGCTTTTTCGGTGCGGATTTCCACGGCATCGCCAAGCGGTATCATGCCGTAGTCGCCGACACGCAGCGGCAGTGATTTCATCATCTCCTCCTTGGAACGATCCTCTTCAGGAAGGCGCACGACGATGTCACGCTTGCGATTGCCTTCGACGACCTGACCGGCAACCTCGCCGCCAAGTCCGGCGGAGACGGCACGGTTCACCTCGGCGAGCGGAACGTTGTACTTCGTGAGCACATCGCGCTTCACCTGAAGCACCACGGTGCTCGGACGGCCGTCGGTTTCGAGTTCGGCCTCGCCGCCGGGGGTGTCGTTGATGATGTCTTTGACTTGGTTTGCCAGCTTTTCGAGCATGTCGAAGTCCGTGCCGTAGATGCGCACGGCGAGCTCGGCCTTCGTGCCCTCCATCATCTCGTTGAAGCGCGTTTCGATCGGCTGGCCGAACTCAATGGTCTGACCTTCATGCTCGCGCAGCGCTTCTTCTTCGATCGCGGCCATGAGTTCCTCCTTCGTCGTCGGCATGCCTGGTCCTTTGGGCCATTCCTTGAGCGGCTTGTAGAAAACGTAGAAGTCGGTCTCGTTCGGCGGCATGGGGTCGGTGGCCACCTCGCTGGTGCCGCTGCGCGTAAAGAAGCGTGTCACCATCGGAAATTTCTCGCGCACCATTTTGCCGAGTTCGAGGTCCTCGTGGAGCGACTCCTTGAGGTTCATGCCGACCTTGCGGTAAATCATCGCCGCGATGCTTCCTTCATCGAGTTTCGGCACGAACTCGGCGCCGAGCGTGGTGAATTTCCAGCCGCAGAAGGCAAAGAAGCCGACGGCGATCAAGGTGACGACCCAGCGTGCCTTGATGGCAAACCGCAGCAGTGGCTGGAAGATACGGTTGAGCCCCGCGATGATGAAGTTCTCTTTCTCATTGATGTCACCGCCGAGGAAGAACGAGCACATGGCGGGCATGAGCGTCAGCGCGAGCAGCAAGGCTCCGGCAAGTGCAAAAATGACCGTCACAGCCATCGGACGGAACATTTTCCCCTCAATGCCGGTGAGCGTGAGGATCGGGAGATAGACGATGGTGATGATGAGCACGCCGAAGAACATCGGCGAGGCCATCTGCTTGCTCGCCGCGAGCACTTCGCGGCTGCGCTCCTCCCGAGTCAAAATGCGGCCGAGATGATGCTGCCTGAGACCGAGGCGTCGCACGATGTTTTCCACCATGACGACCGCACCGTCGATGATGAGGCCGAAGTCCACCGCGCCGAGACTCATGAGATTGCCCGACCAGCCGCCCTGAACCATGCCGCTGATGGCAAAGAGGAACGAAAGCGGGATGGCCATCGCGACGATGAGCGCCGCGCGCCAGTTTCCCAGCAGGCCCAGCAAAACGACGACGACGAGCACGGCGCCTTCGACGAGATTCTTCTCCACGGTGCCAACGGTGGCCTCGACAAGGTCGCTGCGTGAATACACCACGGTGATGTCCATTCCGGCCGGCAACTTCTCACGAATCTCCTCCAGCCTCGGCTCGACCCGGTGGCACACCACGCGGGCGTTCTGGCCCATGAGCATCATGACCGTGCCGAGCACCACTTCATCGCCGTCCATCGTGGCCGCGCCGCCGCGGAATCCGGCGCCCCATTGCACCTTGGCGACGTCTTCAACCTTCATCGGCTGCACCGCCGCACCGAATTTGATCGGCAGCTTCGCGATCTCCTCCGCCGTGCTAACACGACCCACGCTGCGGATGGTGAGCTGTTCGCCATCGCGGTTGATGATGCCGCCGCCGGCGTTCTCCACGTTGCCGCGGATGATGTCGGCAAGCTCGCCGACGGTCATGTTGGCGGCCTTCAGCTTCTCGAGCATGGGCTCGACAGTGACCTGACGTTGGTGGCCGCCGTTGCTGTTGATTTCCGCCACGCCCTGCACGGTGCGCAGCATGGGTTTGACGACATACTCGTGCGTTTCCCACAGACGCATCAAACCTTCGCGCTCATCGGCGGGGCGCTCTTTCGCGTCCTTTTTCCAATGCAGCGTGTAGTAGAAGATTTCGCCGAGACCGGTGCTGATCGGTGCGAGGCTGAGCTCGCTGCCGGGCGGGAGGTCCTGCATGACAGCGGTAAGGCGCTCCGTGACGAGCTGACGTGCGCGGAAGATGTCCGTGCCGTCCTCAAACTCGACCGTGACCTGGCTGAGGCCGAATTTGGTGATGGAACGCGAATCGAGCACGCCAGGCATGCCGCTGAGCGCCATTTCGATGGGCCGTGTGACGGCGCGCTCCGATTCCTCGGGCGCGAGGGCGGGCACGGAAACATTCACCTGCACCTGCGGGCCGGTGAGATCCGGCACGGCGTCGATGGGCAGATGCATGAGCGAATAAAGCCCGCCGCCAAGAAGGCAGAAAGCCCCGAGCAGCACGAGAGCGCGCTGCCGGACAGAAAACTCCAACAGGAAGTTGAGCATGGTCGTGCTGGATTAGTTGAGTTTCGTTCCAGTAAGCTGCT
>NZ_JAGRPF010000109.1 GCF_020439865.1 Prosthecobacter sp. | reverse complement strand
GCGGTCGCCCTTCTGCACATCCGCGTCGTGGCACTCCAGGCAGTATTTGCTGAGGAACTGCTGCACGAGCTTCGGTGCATCATCAGCGGCGTGGGCCGCGGACACGAGAACCATCGCCGCCACGCTGACGACGAGACACGAATGACGATTGGAGCGCATCACGCGAAACGTCCTGTGCTGCTGCCGAACGAATCGGTTTCCACGCCCATCTTCTGCGCGATGTCCACGAAGAGATTGCAAAGCGGCACTTTGTTGATGCCTTCACGCGGCACTTCGCGGAATTCACCGTGCTTGTAGCCGCCGCCGGCGAGGAGGATGGGCAGGTCGGAGTTCTTGTGCGAGTTGCCGTCGCCCATGCCGCTGCCAAACATCACGGTGGTGGAGTCGAGCAGCGTGCGCTCGCCGTCGTTCATCTTCGACAGACGCGCGACAAACTTGCCGAAGTGCTCGATCTGATACTTCTCGAGTGTGATGAGGCTTGCGATGGCCTCCGGGTCGTTGCCATGATGCGAGAGGCCGTGCCAGTCCTTCTTGATGCCAAGATGCTGCGGCATGAAGTCGCCGCCGATTTCCAGAGTGGCGATGCGCGTGCTGTCCGTCTGCAACGCGAGCGCGATCATCTCATACAGCAGCGGCAGATCTTCGACCGCGTTGCGGTTCGCGGGCTTTTCAAAGGGCGCTTTCGGCTTCGGCTGGTTCGTCCAGCGCTGGCGCAGTTCGAGGCGCTTCTCCACATCGCGAACGGAGGTCAGGTATTCGTCGAGCTTGTCCTTGTCCTCCTTGTTCACCTTCTTGGAAAGACGATTCGCCTCCTCCAGCACGGAATCGAGGATGGACGCCTGCACCTTGTTTTCCTCCATGCGACGCGCCTGACGCTCCTTCGAGTCGGTGACGAAGAGTTTCTCGAACAGTTCCGCCGGATTCGTCACCGGCGGCACACGCACACCTGATTTCGTCCACGCGATCTGGCAGCCACCATGGATGCCGCCTTCCGAACCGACCGTGAGCGACGGGAAACGCGTCTCAAAGCCAATCTCGTCGGCGAGATACTGGTCGATGGTCACATTGCCATCCGGGCGGTTCTGCGCCTCGGAGTTCAGCACGCCGGAGAGAAAGGAATGCACCGCGAAGTGGCCGCCCTTCACGCCGTGGTCGAGGCCGCGCAGCACGGTCATCTTGTCACGGATGTCCCACACGGGCTCCAGCAGCGCCGTTTTCTCGTAATTGCGGCCCGTGGTCGTGGGGAAAAGGCTCTTCGTCTGGTAGCCGAGCAGATTGCCAATGGCGACGAACCGCCGGGCTCCCATACCTGCTCCTTTCGCAGCCTGCACGGAGCCTCCCGTGGCGCCTTTGGCCATGAGCGAGGACATGCCCGGCAGCGCGAGCGTGGTGCCGAGGGAACTGAGAAGGAAATGACGACGATTCATGCGTGGTGTTTTGGGGGCGCCTAGATACGGTCAAAGGACGCCCTTTGTTGCAGCACAGAACAGGCCAGAGCCGCCCCCGGCTCGCCACTCCTATTTCGACTTCAACCCCGTCGTATTGACCGCGATCACGCGATACGCGTGTTTCTCGCCCGCCGTGGCCTCCTTGTCGGTGAAACGCATCTCGACGAGCGGATTCGTGGGGGTGTCACTGTATTGAAGGCCCTGGAAAATGGGGCGGCCGAAGGGATTCTTCGCCTGCTCGGGCACGGTGCCGATCTGCTTGCCATCGCGCTCGATGATGAAATGCGCGATGCCGCTCTCGAGGTCGGCTTCGGCCTTCCAGGTGAGCTCGTTCCCATTCACCACCACATTCGTCGGCGCAGGCGGCGGGGTGGTGTCGGGGATCTCGGTGTCTTTGACGTATTGCATCCACGCTTTCGCGACCGAAGCGTTCGGCAGCCAGAATGCCTTGTCCTTCTCCCCGGCAAACTTCGCCGCTGGAACGGCCTCGGTGCCGAGCATGGGCGCGAGCCACGCACCGTCCGTCGGCATCGGATTCAGCGCACCACCGCTTTTCTCCGGCAGTCGGGCGGTCAGGCAAGCATCGAGCCAGAGAATGGTGAAGT
Organism: Prosthecobacter sp.; assembly: GCF_020439865.1. Classification (GTDB taxonomy): domain Bacteria; phylum Verrucomicrobiota; class Verrucomicrobiia; order Verrucomicrobiales; family Verrucomicrobiaceae; genus Prosthecobacter. Next base: position 4,512 of record NZ_JAGRPF010000109.1, on the reverse strand, counting down.
AGCGCTGATTGCCGCATTCGTGCGAGGTGAAAGGATCCACCGACACGCCGATGAGTCCGCCCTTGCCGCGCACCGCGGTGAAAAATGCCTCGTTCGCGGCCCAGGCACCCGCAAAGCGCCCCTCTTTGACCGTGACACCTTCCTTGGTGCCGAGATTGCACATGATCGGCACCGTCGAAACGGCATCAGGCAGCATGTAGCTCTTGATCGTTGGCCGGGCCGGATTTTCGGTGAGCAAAGGCACCCCCGAGCGCAAAACAGCCGCCGCCACACGATCCGGATGCAGCAACGTCATGCCGCCCGCCCAGTGACCGCCGCCGCTGTGTCCCCACAAGGCCCAAGGCACGGTCGCGAGTTCGGGATGACCGGACTTCGCGCCGAGATCGACCAGCGCCTTTTGAAAGGCGGCATCGGAACCGTTGCGGGGATCGCACCACATCTGGCACTCGGCCTTGTCGGGCTGCTCATACGACGGGCCCATCAGCGCACAGCCATGTTTCTTTGCCAGCGCCTGCCAGTGCAGGTCAAACGCACCCGTGAGACCGGATTTGCACGATCCCTCGCCACAACCATGCTGATGCACGATCACGCCGCGCAACGCCTTCACGTCCGGCGGAATCCACACCGTGTAGTTCACGGGATAAATCAGTTCGCCGGGCTTCGTCGAAGCCTCGTAGCGCACGCGATAGTACGGCGCTTCGGCGGGCGGGAAGAAATCATAGGGCGCGTTCTGCGCGAACGACGAACCGGTCAGGACCAAGAAGAGAAGGGCAAAAGAGCGCATGAGATCAAACCAACAGGCAAGCAGGCGAGAAAGTTGCACACAAGACGAGAAAGACGCATGCCGCGCTCGTTTTTTCATTCTCTCGCGCCACTCACATGTCTTTTCGATCCTCGCTTCTTCTCGCCACGCTGTTGGCCTCGTCTTCGTTGTTCGCGGGAGTGCTGAAACTCTCCCAACCGCTCGACTATCAGGTGATTCAGCGGAACGCGGCGAATCATGGCGATGTTTTGATTCAGGGCACCACGGACCTCGATTTGACGGGTGCGATGTTTCAAACCCGGATCACCAAAGATGGTGAGTGGCAGCCTTGGAACGCCATAATCACGAAAGACGGCTTTTCGGGCCATCTGGAGGCTCCCGCAGGCGGCTGGCATCGACTGGAGGTGCGCGTCACAAAAGGCGATCTAGTGCTCGCTTCGGCGGTCGTGGAGCATTTGGGGGTCGGTGAGGTGTTTGTCGTCGCAGGCCAGTCCAATTCGGCGAATCACGGTCAAGAGAAGCAAAACACGCAGACGCAGCGCGTGGCGTCGTTCGACGGACAGCGCTGGCAACTCGCGAACGATCCACAACCCGGCGCGAGTGGCCGTGGCGGAAGCTTTATGCCGCCGCTGGGCGATGCACTGGTGAAACGCTTCGATGTGCCGATCGGCTTCATCTCCTGTGGGCTCGGCGGATCGAGCGTGCGCGAGTGGTTGCCTAAAGGATCGACCTTTCCGAACCCGCCGACCGTCGAGTCACGTGTCGAAAAACGCCCGGACGGAACGTGGGTCAGCCGAGGCGCGGCGTATGACGCCTTTGTCGCCCGGATGAAGTCCGCTGGCACGAAGGGCTTTCGCGCCGTGCTCTGGCACCAAGGCGAAAGCGACGCGAACCAGAAGGACGCCACGCGCACGCTCGCAGGCAAGCTCTACCGCGAATATCTCGAAAAACTCATCCGTGACTCGTCTCGTGACATCGGCTGGGATCCGCCGTGGTTCGTGGCGCAGGTCAGCTACCACGTTCCCGGCGACGAAGCGTCGCCGGACATCCGCGCCGCGCAGGCGTCGCTCTGGAAAGATGGTATCGCGCTCGAAGGTCCGGACAGTGATGCGCTCAAAGGCAAACTCCGTGAACGCGACGGACAAGGCGTGCACTTCAGCGGCATAGGACTGCAAGCGCACGCCGCTGCGTGGGCAGTCAAAATCATTCCCTGGATCGAACAACGGACTCGCACACCAAAAAACTGATCTCATGAAGTCACTGCTCACCCTTTGCATCCTCCTTTCATCCTTCGGCCTGACTGCTTCGTCATTCGCGGCGCAGCCCAACATCGTCTTCATCATGGCCGACGACCTCGGCTGGGCGGATCCGGGATTCAATGGTGGCGATGCGCGGCTGACGCCGAACATCGACAAATTCGCGAAGCAGGGCACACGCTTCACGCAGTTTTACATGACACCTGTCTGCGCCACGACGCGTGCGGCGCTGATGACCGGACGCTATCCTTTCCGACAGTGGATGGACTGGCGCTCGGAGGACTTCGGCAAGCCGGACTACCTGGCGCTGCTCGGCATGAAACTCGCGCATCTTCCCGACGGCACGCCGACGCGTCGTGTGATGGGACTTCCCACGGAAGAGCGCACCGTCGCGGAGGCGCTGAAGGAGGCGGGCTATTCCACTGCGCTGGTGGGCAAATGGCATCTCGGCGAATGGCTGCCGGAGGAACTGCCGATGGGCCAGGGATTCGATCATCAATACGGCCACTACGCCTGGGGCATCGACTACAACAACAAGACCATCCCGCACAACGCGCCTGCGATATTCGCCGTGTATGACTGGCATCGCGATCAGAAGCCGGTGTTCGAAAAGGGCTACTCGACCGACCTCATCGCCGACGAAGCAGTGCGGCTGATCGGATTGGAGTCGAAGGAGAAGCCCTTCTTCCACTACATCGCCTTCAACGCGATCCACGGCCCGCTTGAAGAGATTCCGCGCCACGTGCCCGAACTGGAAAAACGTGCCGCCGCCATCAAGTGCCTCGATGAAGGCCTTGGCCGCATCCTTGAAGCGATCGACAAGAAGGGCTTCGCTGACAACACACTCGTCATCTTCACCAACGACAACGGCGGTCTGACCGAAGAGGTGAACAAGCCCTGGCGCGGCACGAAGAACACCACATTTGAAGGCGGCATCCGCGTGCCCTTCATCGCCCGTTGGCCCGGCAAGGTGAAACCGGACGCCACGAACGACTCCATGATCAACGTGACCGACCTCCTCCCCACCTTCGTCACGATCGCCGGCGGTTCTTTGAAGCAAAAGCTGCCGCTCGACGGCATGGACATGAGCGCTGTGATGCTGGAAGGCAAACAGAGCCCGCGTGATGAGATCGTCATCGAAGTCGCCGGCAGCGTGCGTCTTCCCACCCTGCGCAAAGGCGACTTCAAACTCGTCGGCAAGGAGCTCTTCAACCTCGCCAGCGATCCCTATGAAAAGACCGACATCGCCGCACAGCATCCCGAGGTGGTCGCGCAAATGCAGGCGCGTTTGAAACAGATCGCCGCCGAACGTCCGCCGCTCGGCGACCTGCCTATCCTGATGGATCCCGCCCTGCCCTACGTCTATGGCCGCGACGAAAACAAGGACGTGCCCGACGAAATCAAATCGCACGTCGATGCCATTCGCGCCACACAGCCCAAGAGCTATCCGCCCGGCACCTACCCCTGGCCAGGCGCTCCGAAGGACGGCAAGGTCATCTACAAAGGCGACGGCCGTTAACCTGACGCGCTTTTTATATGAAGACACTGCTCCCCCTTTGCCTCCTCGTTTCCTCATTTGCCGTCGCCGCGCAGCCCAACGTCATCCTGCTGATGGGCGACGATCACGGCTGGGAGGAGACTGGCTACAACGGTCATCCGTATGTGAAGACACCGGTGCTCGATGAGATGGCCGCAACCGGATTCAAATTTGAAAACTTCTACGCCGGTCATCCGAGTTGCTCGCCCACACGTGCGAGTTTCATGACGGGCCGGCATCCGAACCGCATGGGCACCTTCGCGCCGGGCTGGTCCTTCCGCCCGGAGGAAATCACCTGCGGACATATCATGAGCCGGGCGGGCTATGACTGCATGCATCTGGGCAAATGGCACCTCGGCGCGGTCAAAGCGGAATCGCCGGTGAACCCGGGCAAGATGGGCTTTCACGAATGGCTCTCGCATGACAACTTCTTCGAGCTCAATCCCTCCTTCTCACGCAACGGCGGTCCGCCGGAAGTCTTTAAAGGCGAAAGCTCCGAGATCGTGATCGACGAGCTGACGCAATTCATCGGACGTGCCGGGAAGGAGTCGAAGCCGTTCTTCGCCGTCGTATGGTTTGGATCGCCTCATGAGCCCTACAGCGGCCTGCCTTCCGATCTCGCGCTCTACGACGATCTGCCGGCCAAATACGCCGACAAGAAAGTGAAGCTCACCTCCAACGAAACCGGTGGACAAACCACACGGCCGCAGGGCGAGGTGCTGCGTGAGCGCTATGCCGAGATCACCGCCATGGACCGTTCCATCGGCACGCTGCGGAAGTTTCTCGCCGCACAGGGGCTGCGCGAAAACACGCTGCTCTTCTACTGCGGCGACAACGGCACCTCCGCCGACGGCTCGCTTGTCCGCCCGCATCTCGGCGTCAAAGGCCAGGCCTATGACGGCGACATTCTCGTGCCCTGCCTCATCGAGTGGCCTGCACGCGTGCCAAAGCCACGC
>NZ_JAGRPF010000108.1 GCF_020439865.1 Prosthecobacter sp. | reverse complement strand
CGAATTCGCCGGGCTCTTCGCCCCGAAACCCCAGGGCATGAACACAGCGAACGACTGGACGAAGGAGATGTCCACCAAGGGCTTCCCCGATTTGCAAAAGCTCTACACGACCTTCGGCAAAAAGGACAACGTGCTGCTCGTGCGCGGCGAGCACTTCCCGCACAACTACAACGCCGTCACCCGCAGCGCCTTTTACACCTTCGTCAACAAGCACTTCAAACTCGGCTTTCCATCTCCTGTGATTGAGAAGGACTACGAGCCACTCACGAGAGACCAGCTGACCGTGTGGGATGACAAGCACCCTGCACCGAAAGCGGGCGATCCCGAATTCGAACGCAAGCTGCTTAAGTGGTTCACCGAAGACGCGGAGAAGCAGCTCGCCGCTGCCGATCCAAAGGTTCTTCGCGAAGGGATCGAAGTGACCATCGGACGCACCTATGACAAAGCGGGCGAAGTCGAATGGGAGCTCAAGGACAAGCAGGATCGCGGTGACCATCTCGAAATGACCGGCACGCTCACGAACAAGACGCACGGCGAGGAATTGAACGTCGATTGGCTCTATCCCAAGAAGTGGAACGGCCGCGTCGTCATCTGGCTCGATGACGCCGGCAAGTCAGGCATTCAAAACGATGACGTGAAAAAGCTCATCGCCGGCGGTTCCGCCGTGCTGGGCGTCGATCTGCTCTTTCAGGGAGGTGAACCTGCGAAACAGAACCGCATCGTCGCCAATCCGCGTGAGTTCGCCGGTTACACCTATGGCTACAACAACGCGCTTTTCGCCCAACGCACGCATGACGTGCTCACCCTCGTCAGCTTCCTGCGCAACACGAAGGTCGGTTCGCATCCGAGCCCGAAGACCGTTTGCGTCGCTGCTTTCGGCGCTCAAACCGGGCCCATTGCCGTCGCAGCGCTGGCACTGGCCGGGGAGCAGGTGGATCTCGCCGCCTTGAGCACACACGGCTTCCGGTTCGGCAAGGTGCTCGACTATCGTGACCCGATGTTCCTTCCCGGTGGCGCCAAGTATCGCGATCTTCCCGGCATGCTGTCGCTCTACGATCAAAAGAAGCGCTGGGTCGCAGGCGAGAACGAGGATCGCAAGCCTCCGGCGATCGACTGGCTCATGAAGTAGCCCACCGGCTCATCAAACAAGCAAGGGGCCTTTTCGGGCCCCTTGCGATGCGATCTGTTTTAATGCGTCGGGAGATTACACCGCCACGCAGTACACTTTGCTGATGCCCTGGATCTTCTCGAGCTCGCTGATGACTTCGGCGCTCGGAGTGGAGTCCAAGGTCAGCAGCGTGAGCGCCTTGCCGGACTCCTTGTCGCGACTGAGGCTCATGTCAGCGATGTTGACCTGGTTCTTGCCAAGCGTGGCGCTGTAGGCGGCGATCATGCCCGGACGGTCGATGTTCTCGATGAAGAGCAGCGTTCCTTCGGGGCGCGCCTCGATGCGGTGTCCGTTCACCTTCACGATGCGCGGATCTCCGGCGAAGAAGGTGCCGGCGATGCTGGCGCTTTCACCGTTGTCGTTCTTGGCGACGACTTCGATGAGGTCGGTGAACTCGCTCGGCTCGGTGAGACGGCTTTCGGTGAAGCGGATGCCGAGGTTTTCAGCCACGCCGTTGGCGTTGATGTAATTCACCTGCTCCGCACCGACGGGGCGCTCGAGGAAGCCTTTGAGCACGGCACGCGAGATGAGCGTGGTGTCACCGGTGCCGACCTTGCCGCTGTAGTTGATGCGGACGACGTTTGAGCGCTGTGGCGCAAACTGGGAAACGAGACGGCCGAGAAGTTCGCCAAACTTGAGGAAGGGACCGATCTCGGCGAGCACCTTGGGATCGACGTTCGGCATGTTCACTGCATTGACGACAGTTCCGTGCAGCAGGTGCTCTTTGATGACTTCGGCGATCTCGATGCCGACGTTTTCCTGAGCTTCCTCGGTGGAGGCACCAAGGTGCGGGGTGAAAACGGTGTTCGGAGCGGTGAGCAGCGGGTAGTCGGCGGGCGGAGGCTCGACCTCGAAGACATCGAGCGCGGCGCCGGCGATGGTGCCGTCGGTGAGCGCCTGGGCGAGCGCGGCGTCGTCGATCAGGCCGCCACGGGCGCAGTTGATGATGCGGCAGGTGGGCTTCAGCGAAGCGAGGCGCTTCGCATTGATCATGTGCTTCGTCTCAGGCGTGAGCGGCATGTGCATCGTGATGTAATCCGCCTGCACGATGGCAGCATCGAGGTCTTCGCAAAGCGTGACGCCGAGGCTTTCCGCTCGGTTCTTGGAGAGATAGGGGTCGTAGGCGACGACGGTCATGCCGAAGGCCTGCGCGCGCTTGGCGAACTCAGCGCCGATGCGACCCATGCCGAGCACGACGAGGGTCTTGCCATAGACTTCGGTGCCCTGGAACTTTTTGCGGTCCCACTTGCCGCTGACGATGGTGGCATGCGCCTGCGGCGTCTTGCGGGAGAGGGCCATCATGAGGGTGAAGGCCTGCTCGGCGGTCGAAATCGTGTTGCCGCCGGGGGTGTTCATGACGACCACGCCGCGCTTGCTGGCCACGGGGATATCGATGTTGTCCACCCCCACGCCGGCACGGCCGACGGCCTTCAGATTCGTGGCGGCTTCGAGGACCTTCGCGGTGACCTTGGCACCGCTGCGGACGATGATCGCGTGCGCATTGCGGGAGGCCTCGATCATCTTGTCCTCGGCCTTCAGGTCCATGTCGACCGTGACGTTGAAAGACGGCTCCGCTTTGAGCAGGTCGATGCCTTTGCTCGAGATGGGGTCGTTGTTGCCGGCGATGAGAATGTTGAACTTGGACATGGGTTGTTTTGGGGGAAAGGGGGCGCAGACTAGCCACCTTTGTTCCGCGCTCAAGAAGCAATGCGTGCTGGACAGAACACAGGGCGCCGGTTTGAATAGCCGCATGCCTGACGGATTTTTGTTTGTAACAGCGAACTCCCCTTCTTTTCTGGGGCTGGCACCTCTTGGAATGCAGGAGATCGTCATCATCGCCTGCGTGGGCGTTGTGCTGCCAAGCTTGATCGTCTGGCTGGTGCAGTGGAGCAAATTGAACCGCTACCGCACGGCCGCCGAGGAGGCACTGGCCAAACAGCGCGCCGAGGCCGAATCCACGCTCCAGGCCGAGAAGGCGGCCGCAGCAGCACAGGCGGCGGAGGCCAAGAAGAATGCCGACGCCGTTGCCGCCAAACTGGCCGACATCGAGCAGCGCTTCGCCACGCATCGCGAGGTCGCCGAACGCCGCGCCAATGACGCCTCCCAGCAGATTTCCAGGCTGGAGGGAGAACTGGCCTCGACACGCGAGGTCGCCGCCCAGCTACCGCCCACGCTCTCCCGCATCAAGGATCTCGAAACAGCCTTGGCAGCCGAACAGGGGCGCGTGAAGGCGCAGGATCAGGCCATCGCGGCCTCCAACGCACGTGCCGCTGATTTTGAAAAACGCATGATCGATGCGCAGGACCTGCTGCTCAAACAGAAGGCCGAGATGCAGGAGCACGCCGTCGAATTGAAGAAAGTGCGTGATGAGCAGGCCGCGTACGCCGCCGCAGGCGGGGCGGAGGCAGAGCTGAACAAGGCCAAAGAGGCCCAGCAGCAGGCCGAGGCGAAGATCGCCAATCTGCAACGGGCTCTCAAAGCAGCCGAGGCACGCGTGGAGATGGTGCAGAAGGAGTTCATGAACGCCGTGGGCGTCGAATCCGCGCCGCTCTCCAGCACGGCCGCCTCCCTGTCTTCCAACAACGACAAGAAGGTGCGCGAACTCGAAGAGAAGCTCGCCCAGATGGAATCGGAGTCGCGCAAACGCACACGTGAGGACGGCTACAAGATCGCCGAACTCGAATACCGCCTCAGCGAAGCCCTCGAGAACAAGCAGGGCCCGTCGGCAAAGGCGGCACCCGCTCCAGTGGAACCAGCACCACCGCGTGCCGAACCTGAGCCTCCGGAACCCGCCGCCGTTGTCGAAACACCGGCACCCGAGCCAACCCCAGCCCCCGAGGTGCGGGCGGAGCCCATCGTGGCCGATGCACCAAAGATGGAAACGCCCGGGGCAGAACCCACGCAGATGGATCTCCTGCCGCCCTCGGCGTAAGGCGTTCACGAGCTCATGAAGCTCCTGAGATTTGTCCCGGTAATTTTTCTTCCACCTCCCGCGTTCTACTCGCCCGCATGAAACTCACCCTCGCCCTTGCCACCCTTTTTGCCGTCTCTGCCTACTCAGCCACCGACTGGAGCCGCTTCCGCGGACCGAACGGCACGGGCCTCGCGGAAACCACCGGCCTGCCCAGCGTGGTGGACGACAGCACGACGCTGTGGAAGGTGCCCGTGGGCAAAGGCTGGTCGTCACCGGTGCTGTGGGGAGACATGGTCGTCGTGACCGCTGAAACCGGCCCCAGCAAGCGCGAGGTCGTCGCCTTCTCCGCCAAGGACGGCAAGCAGCTCTGGGCGCATGAGGAGTCCTTCGTTCCGCACAACCTGCACAAGACCTACAACACCTTTGCCAGCAGCTCCGCCTTCATCGATGCCGAGCGCATCTATGTGAACTGGAGCACCGGCACGAACATCCAGGCGCTCGCGCTGGATCACGCGGGCAAGCTCGTCTGGAAAAACGACCATGTGGCCGACTACATCCATGAACACGGCACAGGCGTCTCAGCCCTCGTCGTGGACGGTGTCATGATCGTGCGCAGCGAGTTCGACATCGAGAAAAACGGCAAGGACCTCACCGATTCGCCGGAGCAGAAGAACTGGAAGAGCTGCATCGTCGGTCTCGACGCCAAAACCGGCAAGCAGGCCTGGAAGCTCGACATCCCGAACTGCCTGAACACCTTCTCCACTCCGATCGTGCATGCGCTGCCCGGCGGCAAAAACGAAATCATCTGCGCGGACACCGGCAGCGGCGTCATGGGCATCGATCCGAAGTCCGGCAAGATCAACTGGCAGCACAATCCCGGCTACAAGCAGCGCAGCCTCGGCTCCGGCGTGATCAGTGATGACTTCTACTTCTGCACCTTCGGCAGCGGCGGCGGCGGCAAGGAAATCGCGGCGCTCAATCTCAAGAGCGGCAAGCCCGTGCCGGTTGAGTTTGCCGAAACCAAAGGCCTGCCCTACGTGCCCTCCCCTCTCGTCATCGGCGACTACATGTATCTCCTCGGTGATGGCGGCATCATGCGCTGCGTCGAGTTCAAGACCGGCAAGCTCGTCTATGACGAGCGCGTCGAAGGTACGGCCGGCAGCGCGAAGTTCTTCAGCAGCCCCGTCGCAGGTGACGGCAAGATCTTCTGCACCAGCCAGCAGGGTGATCTCATTGTCCTTAAGGCCGGTCCGAAGTTCGAAAAAATCGCCGCCAGCAAGCTCGACGCTCCGGTGAACTCCGTTTCCGCCATCGGCGACAAGCGCCTCTACATCCGCACCGCCACCTCGCTCTACTGCATCGGAGCCAAGGGTCAGCCGGTGCCGTGATGACGGCTCAGTGAACCGCGCCTTCGCGCTCAACTGAAACGGATCCATCGTTGCGTGCGACGATGATCTTCCCGGTCCGGTCTGGCTTCTTGCTGGTCATGATGACGAGATTGCCGGGATCGGTGTCGGTGTGCCCCGCGCCCAGATATTCCCAGCCCTGGCCGGGAACATTCATCTGCGGCGGAAACTCGAGGACTTTGCGATCCATCAGAATCTTTTCATCAAACAGGACATCCAGCGTGGCGGGATTCTTCCCCTCGTGTTCCGCCGCATACTGCTTCATGGCGATCACGATTTGTCTGGCATTGTTCATGGCCTTCATTTGATCGCTCTGACGCGCCACTTGATTGAAAGCCGGCACCGCCAAAGCCGCGAGAATCGCGAGGAAAATGAAGCAGAATCCCAGGTAGCCGGTGATGACTCCCGCTAGAGCCACGCCGCCGCCGCCGAGTTTTCCTCCGGACTTTTTGATCTGCGAACGGGCAATGTGGCCCATGATGATCGCAGGCAGCGAGGTCAGACCGATCGTGAAAAAACCCAGGATGCCGCAGACCATGCTCGCTATCGCAAGACCGGAACTGGGTGCCGACGCCATCGGCGCAGCGACAGGCATGCTCGCCTGCCCGAACACCGCCGAGCCGCCTGCCGGAACGGGCGGAGGCAGCAGTCTGGACAGCGGCTCCCACTCCCCCATGCCCTCGTGCCAGCCGAGGTCGGCTCCGGTCAGTTCTCCGGTTGTAAGTCGGCGGTAAACCTCCTCTTGCTCGAACGGACCGGACTTTTCTCCATTTTTGGCGACGTGGTATTGCATGGGAGGACAGGGTGGGAAGTTTCTGACGAGGCGGCAGGGATTAGAAATACCTGACTTCAGCCCCTGGATACAACCCTCAAATCAGCCCTTCTCCATCAATCCGGCTCATGCCGGCCATGAGGAAAATCTCCTTTGCCAAGGCGGAGGGGACGGGTATGTCTCGGCCCCCAAATATGAGTAAAAAAAGTGACTTCGGATTGATCGGCCTCGCTGTGATGGGCCAAAACCTCGTTCTCAACGTCGAAAGCCGCGGCTTTCAGGTGAGCGTCTTTAACCGCACCACCAGCGTCACCGACGAATTCATCGCCAAACACCCCGGCAAGGCCCTCGTCGGAGCCCACACACTGGAAGAGTTCGTCCAGAGCCTCGCCACGCCGCGCAAGATTCACATCATGGTCAAGTCCACCGCCGTGAAGGACACCGACCGCGACGCCGTGGACGCCGTGATCGAGCAATTGATCCCCCTCCTCGACAAGGACGACATCGTCATCGACGGCGGCAACAGCTTCTACCAGACCACTGAGCGTCGCGATGCCTACCTCGCCGAAAAAGGCCTGCGCTTCATCGGCGCCGGCGTCTCCGGCGGTGAAGAAGGCGCCCGCAAAGGCCCCTCCATCATGCCCGGCGGCCCTGCCAGCACCTGGGAAGTGATGAAGCCCATCTTTGAATCCATCGCCGCGAAGGTCGATGGCGAGCCCTGCGTCATCCACATCGGCCCCGGCGGCGCCGGTCACTACGTGAAGATGATCCACAACGGCATCGAATACGGCGACATGCAGCTCATCTGCGAAGCCTACAACATCTTCAAGCACGCCGGCTTCACCACCGACGAGATGGCCGCCATCTTCAACGAGTGGAACGAGGGCGATCTCCTCAGCTACCTCATCCAGATCTCCGGCAAGGCTTTGGAGCAAAAAGATCCTGAAACCGGCAAGCCCGTGGTCGAACTCATCGTGGACAAGGCCGGCCAAAAAGGCACCGGCCAGTGGACGCTGCTCAACGCCGCCGAAAACGCCGTCGTCATCAGCACCATCAACGCCGCTGTGGAAGCCCGCATCCTCTCCAGCCAGAAGAAGCAGCGTGTCGCCGCCAGCACCCAGCTCACCGGCCCGACGGTCAACATCACCACCGACAAGGCCGAGCTCGTCAAGAAAGTGCACGACGCCCTCTACGCCTCCAAGATCATCAGCTACGCGCAGGGTCTCGATCTCATCAAGACCATGGGCGAGAAGAAGAGCTGGGGCCTCGACCTCGGCCGCATCGCCGCCATCTGGCGCGGTGGTTGCATCATCCGCGCGAAGTTCCTCAACCGCATCACCGATGCCTATCGCACCAACGCCTCGCTGGCCAATCTCATGCTCGATCCGTTCTTCAAGGACGTGCTCAGCAAGACCCAGCAGAACTGGCGCGAAGTGGTGTCCATCGCCACGCTGAACGGCATCCCGGTTCCCGCGTTCTCCGCGAGCCTCGGCTACTACGACAGCTACCGCGCCGCCCGCCTCCCCGCGAACCTGCTCCAGGCCCAGCGCGACTTTTTCGGCGCCCACACCTACGAACGCACCGACAAGCCCGAAGGCGAGTTCTTCCATACGGAGTGGCCGGAAGTGATTGGCTAACCCAATAGGACCACGGACACTCTTGTCCGCTTCATCCAAATCATCACCAAGGCGGCTGGGGAGACTCAGCCGCCTTTTTATCGGTTCACAGCGGTAACGCAAAACCCAAAAAGTCGGACGCGGCGCAGCGCGTCCCTACCAAACCGGGATGACGAGCGTGTGACCCCATTCCTTGGAGTTGAGCCGCTTGCGCAGTCTCTTTGTCCCCAAACATACCGGTCAGTGCTCCAAGGAGCGGGGAACTCTGTTCCCCTGGAAGTTTCCATCGCTCGCACAAGGTCTGCCATGCTCGCGATTCCCAAGGCAACGGGGTCAGAGACCCCGCCTCCCTGCGCTGACGCAGTCCCTCGCTGCTTCAAACAGGTTTTCAAACACGGTCTGGCGAGAACGGAAACGGGTGCTTCGTTGCCCGACCATCATGAAACGCGCCGCCCTGCTCACCTTCCTGTTCACCATTGTCTCGCATGCCGCCGATCCCAAGCCTTTCAACTTTCCCGGACTGAAGCAGGACATCGAGTTCGCCAAGGCGGGCGATGTCTCCCTGACGCTCGACGCCTTCGTGCCGGAGGGCGAGGGCCCATTCCTGACGTGCATCCTCGTTCACGGCGGTGGATTCACAAAGGGGGACAAGCATTCGTTCATCAAGCCGCTGTTTGAACCGCTGGCGAAGGCGGGCTTCACGTGGTTCACGATCAACTACCGCCTCGCGCCGCAGCATGCGTGGCCGGCGTGTGCGGATGACGTGGCCAGCGCGATCCGATGGGTGAAGGCACATGCGGCGGAATACAAAGTGGATCCGAAGCGCATCGCGCTCATCGGCGAATCAGCAGGCGGGCATCTCGTGTCATGGGCGGGTGTGACGGGCGAGGGTGACACGCGGGTGGCGGCGGTGGTGCCGTTTTATCCGCCGCAGGATCTCGTGGTGCAGGTGAAGCGCCGCAACGCGCTGGGAGGACTCGGCGGCCTGATCGGCACCGAGGAACTCAATGACGCGGCCTGGCAGAAGCTGGCGGACATTTCACCGATCAACCACATCAAGCCGGGCCTGCCGCCCTTCCTGCAAATTCACGGAGACAAGGACGAAACGGTGCCGATCTCCCAAAGCGTGGCCTTTGAAAAGAAGATGAAGGCCGCGGGCAACGCCTGCGAAACGATCACCGTGCCCGGCGGCGTGCATGGCATGGGCGGCTGGGCGAAACTGGGCTCGGACTATCAGGCGCAGATGATCGCGTGGCTGAGGAAGACGCTGAAGTAGCCGGTAACAGCTTGGCAAACACGCCGCCCCACTTCATTTTCACCCACCAACCACCATGATCCGCTCCCTGCTTCTTCTTTGCGCCGTTCTCTTTTCCACCTCCCCACTCGTCCAGGGCCAGACACCGCCTGCGAAGGACAAGTTCTGGCTCTTCCTGCTCGTCGGCCAGTCGAACATGGCGGGACGCGGCGTCGTGGAGGAGCAGGACAAGACCCCGCATCCGCGCGTGCTCATGCTGAGCAAGGAAGGCCAGTGGGTGCCGGCGAGTGATCCGATGCATTTCGACAAACCGGCCGCGGGCGTCGGTCTCGGCAAGACGTTTGGCCAGATCATCGCGGAGGCGAATCCGGGCGTGACAATCGGACTCATCCCCTGTGCCGTTGGCGGTTCGCCGATCAGCGCCTGGCAGCCGGGTGTGTTTTATCCGCCGACGAAAAGCCATCCGTGGGACGACACGGTGAAGCGTGTCGAAGCAGCGCTGCCCGCAGGCACTTTGAAAGGCATCCTCTGGCATCAGGGCGAGAGCGACAGCAATGCCAAGGACGCACCGGTGTATGAAGCGAAGCTGATCGATCTGGTGAAGCGCCTGCGTGAACTTGTGAAATCACCCGATGCGCCGTTCATCGCCGGACAGATGGGCAAGTTCGAAGGCGTGCCATGGAATCCCGAAAAGGAGATCGTGGACAAGGCGCATCAAGATCTGGCCACCAAGGTGCCGCACGCCGCCTTCGTCAGCGCCGAAGGTCTGCATCACAAAGGTGACAAGGTGCACTTCGACTCAGCCTCGTATCGTGAACTCGGCAAACGTTATGCCGAGGCGTATTTGAAGATGACGAAGTAGGCGGGCTGCAAGCCTAAGAGATGAAGTTGAGCCACTGACGGCCTATTTCCAGGAGAACATGGAAGTTCTAGACATCAGGGCGCCAGACTTTTTATCTTCGCCTCAAACGCCTTCACATATTTGTCACTCTGGCCAAGGAATTCACGCCACCGCTCGTAGTGCATCATGTTGTGCGTCTGATTGATATCAGATACAATGAGTTTAGCGTCGTTGTTCTGCTTTGCGGCAATGCGATACCAAGCGAAGGCCTCAGGCCCATTCTCGGCCACTCCATACCCGTTGCGCAAGCTCCAGGCCAGCACGTATTGAGCATTCGGATCACCGCGCTCCGCCTTTTCGCGTATTCGCTTAAATGAAGTGACAAAAACAGTGAAGTGAGTCCAATCGGCGTGTTGGGAACTAAAGTTGTTATTCATGCCCGAGCCTTTTGAAATATGGCCGGCAAGGTATGCCAGCAGATCGCTGCCGTATCCTCCGCTGTACACCTGAAAGACATGCAAATCAGAGCCCTGTGCAGAGGCCGAAAGGGCGGCACCGTCCCACTTGAGTTCAAAATGCGCATGGCCGGAAGCGTCGGTCGTGACCGTGCGCACTTTCCGATGTGTGATGTATGGACCGATGGAAGTGGGCCGTCCATAGCCATACCCCAAGCCGACGACCTCTTGAACCGGAACTTCAGTCTTATCTTCGTAGGAAAGTGTCACACCAGCAAGCGGATGACTGGTTTCGTCCACGATCGTGATGTCCACAGGGCGAGGTTTTCGAAAGTAGGGCTCGACCTGCTTTGGAATCTCATAAATCAAGAGGCAAACGACGATGACGCCCAAACAACCGAGACAGCCTTTGTTCGACTTTGGGCGATCCCCGGCGTCGGTTGGCGAGTCCGTGACAGTGGTTGCAGTGTCTGGAGGAGGCATATTCAGTTTCTAAGCGAGTAAACGGCTCTTCGGGGTGTCGCGTCGTGTTGGCCTTGGACGTGGCACGAAGATGGGATTGCGGGATTTATGCGACGACGGTGGTGACAGACTTGCAAAAAACACCACTGCACACAGAGCGCGATGAGGATAAGCACCGGCAGGTAGGACACGGGTTCATGCAAAAGTGGTGAGTGATCACGAAACAGCATGATGAGAAGTGCCATGTTCCAGACAAAGATTAGAAGGATGGTGCCAGCTAAGCGGTAGAGGGCTTTTTTCAGCCTGGGGGTCGTATCGTCCCACAGCAGAACACCAGACCAAGCATACAGGGCGCAGGCTAGGATGAGTGGACCAAGGACCAAGCTGAGTTGCAAAATGCCTTTGCCGATGTTGGACCAGCTAAAGCCGGCGTCTCCAATGAAGCCGAAGCTGACGATGCACCACAAAAACCCAAAACAGGCCCCAAAGCAGCCGATCACTATGTTGAAAGTGGAATGGCCTTTCATGGGAAGAACGGGTTAAAGAAATTAGGGGACAAAGAGAGTGGTGAGAGAGAGTTGTGTCAGCTGCTAGCAGATGGTCGCGCGCATTTGAAGCGAGTGTAGGAACACTCTCCCGCGTCGATGCGCGTGAATACAATCGTTAATGTCGATGATCCGATTGTCTGTTTCGATGGTGTCAGCCTCCGCACAGCCTTCTGTGCTCGCGAACTCGGTAAACGTTATGCCGAGACGTATTTGAAGATGACGAAGTAATCGGCCGGGGAGGGTCGCGCTGCGCCGCGTCCCATTATCTTCGGACACGACGCAGCGTGCCCCTACCGTTCTCTTGCTCTAAGAGGGAAGAGCTTGCTCTTCATGGCCGTATGTTTCGGACCATGATCCGACGACTCCTCCCGCTCGCTCTTCTCATCGTCACGTCATCCGCCCGCGCCGAATTTCAGGCTGGGGCTGCGGTGATCGACGTCAGCCCGCCCAAGCTGCCCGTGCTGGTGAACGGCGGGATGATCAGCCGTTATGCCGAAGAGATCTTCACGCCCGTGAATGCGCGGGCGATTGTTGCCACGGATGGGAAGACGCAGATCGCGATCGTGGTGGTGGACAGTTGCATGATGAGCCGCGATGTGCTCGATGACGCGAAGAAGATGGCCGCGGCGAAGACCGGCATCCCCGCCGACCGCATGCTGATCTCCGCCACGCATGCGCATTCGGTGCCGGCGTCGATGGGCTGCCTCGGAACGGACGCGGACCCGAACTACGTGCCGTTTTTGAAGGAGAAACTAGTGGAGGCGATCGCTGCCGCCAAGGCGGCGTTGAAACCGGCGCGCATCGGCTTTGCCAAAGCGGATGCGGCGGAATTCACCGCGCTGCGTCGCTGGATCAAACGTCCCGATCGCATCAGCGAAGATCCCTTCGGCAATCCCACCGTGCGCGCCACGATGCATGCAGGCCGCAACTGGGATGATGTGACCGGCGAATCCGGCCCGGAAGATCCGGATCTCTCTTTGATCTCCATCCAGACGAAGGATGGCAAGCCCATCGCCGTGCTCGGCAACTTCTCCATGCACTACTTTGGCGACAAGGCGATCGGCGCCGACTACTTCGGCCTGTTCTCGAACGGCCTGCGCCAGCGCATCGATCCTGAAGGCAAGATGGTGGGCATCATGTCGCATGGATGCAGCGGGGACATCTACCGAGTGGACTACAAGGTGCCGGAAAAGGACCGCCCGAAGCCGACGATGGAAGAATACACGAACGGCCTGCTCGACATCGCGATGAAGGCGTATGCGAGCATCGAGTATCGCGCCGATGTGGATGTGGCGATGGCAGAGAAGCGCATGACGCTCAATTATCGCGTGCCCGACAAACAGCGCCTTGAATGGGCACAGCGAGTCATGGCGGAAGTCGGCGACCGTTTGCCAAAAACGCAACCCGAGGTGTATGCGCGTGAGCAGATCCTGCTGCATGAAAAGCAGCAGACAGAGATTGTCGTCCAGGCGCTGCGCATCGGCGACATCGGCATCGCCACCACGCCGAACGAAACCTATGCAATCACCGGCTTGAAGATCAAAGCGGCCAGCCCCCTGCCCCGCACCATGGTCATCGAACTCGCCAACGGCGGCGACGGCTACATCCCGCCGCCCGAGCAGCATCTCTTCGGCGGCTACAACACCTGGGCCGCTCGTTCCGCCGGGCTCGAAGTCAGCGCCGAGCCGAAGATCACGCAGGCTGCCATTTCATTGCTCGAAACCGTCAGCAACAAGCCTCGCAAGCCGTGGAAGCTCAGCGACGGTCCTGCCGCTAAAGCGATCGCCGCGCTGAAGCCCTTCGCGTGGTGGCGGCTGAACGAATTCGCCGGACCTTTGGCGGAGGACGCGACGAAAAATCATCGCGATGCCGCCTATGAAGCCTGGGTGACCTACTATCTCGACGGTCCGCACTCGGACCAGTTCTGCGCTGGCGAGGTGAACCGCGCGCCCCACTTCGTCGGTGGTCGTTTGTGTGCAGACGTCGCGGGTATCGGCGACAACTACACGATCTCCCTGTGGATTTGGAACGGGCTGCCGAACGATGCGCGAGAAGTGAACGGCTGGTTCTATTCCCGCGATCACAATCATGGCACCAGCGCCTTCGGCGAACATCTCGGCATCGGCGGCACGAGCGGAAACGCCGGTCGGCTGGTGTTCCAAAATGCAGGCGGCAAGACCGAGATCCCACGCTGGACCTGGCAGCACGTCGTGCTGGTTCGCGAGGGTGACCAGGCGCGTGTTTATCTCAACGGCAGTCTGGAGATCGAGGCAAAAGCAACGGCCGTCGGCATTCCCTCCGTCTTCTTCGGCGGCCGCAGCGACAACGACTCGAACTGGGAAGGCCGCATGGATGAGATCGCCGTGTTTGATCGTGCTTTGAGTGCAGACGAAGTCGCAAAACTGAGCGTCCACTAAGGAAACAAGCACTGTTCGTTGGCGCAGGAGGTTGCGCCGAACTGTCCCTTGCATCCCGCCCCCCGCTGGCTAACAGCATCTGACCCTGATCCACTCAGGGCTTCGGGAAAAACCCCGAAGACACCTCATGTCAGAACACAAAAACTCAAACAGCTGGACCCTGGCCCTGGTGGCTTTGGGGGTGGTATTCGGGGACATCGGCACCAGTCCGCTCTATGCGCTCAAGGAGTGCCTGCATCACGCGAACTTCGATCCTGCCAACCCCGACCGTGCGCTGCTTTACGGACCGGTGTCGCTGATGTTCTGGTCCCTGTGCATCATGGTGGGAGTGAAATACCTCGCCATCGTCAGCCATGCGACCAATCAGGGTGAAGGCGGCATGTTCGCCATCCTTTCCCTTCTTCGTGGCAAGAAGAACGCCTTCAGCCCCCGCATGGTCCGGGGGTTTGTCATCATCGCCCTGCTGGGTGCGTCCCTGCTCTATGGCGACGGCATGATCACCCCTGCGATCTCCGTGCTCTCCGCCGTCGAGGGTCTCGAGGTTCTGAGTCAAAACCTGCACGAGTTTATTGTCCCGCTGGCGGTGGGCATTCTGATCGGACTGTTTTTTCTGCAACGTCACGGCACCGCCAAGATCGGCGCCAGCTTCGGGCCCGTCATGATTGTGTGGTTTAGCACCCTCGGCGCCCTCGGACTCTATCGGCTGGCGTCTCATCCCGAAGTGCTTCTCGCCCTGTCTCCCCACTGGGGCTGGGCTTTCCTCGCCCACCACGGCATGCACGGTATCGTGATCATGGGCAGCGTGCTGCTCGCCGTGACCGGTTGTGAAGCTCTCTACGCGGACATCGGGCACTTCGGGCGCAAGCCGCTCATGCGGGCGTGGTTCATCCTCGCCTTTCCCTGCCTCACGCTGAACTATCTCGGCCAGACGGCGCTGATCACGGGAGATCCCTCGGCAGCAGGCAATCCTTTCTTCCGCCTGGTGCCGGCGCCCGTGCTGGTCCCGGTCATCGTCCTGGCCACGATCGCCACCATCATTGCCTCCCAGGCGATGATCACCGGTGTCTTCTCCATCACGCAGCAGGCCGTGCAGATGGGATATCTGCCGCGGTTGAAAATCATTCACACCAATCCCGATGTCCGCGGGCAGATCTACATGCCGCAGGTGAATTTTCTGCTCATGATCGCCTGTGTCACGCTGGTGCTCACATTTCGCTCCTCAAGCAATCTCGCCTCCGCCTACGGTCTGTCCGTGTCCATGGAGATGTTCCTCGTGAGCGGCATGTTCTTCTGCATCGCCACCCGCATCTGGAACTGGCCGCTGTGGAAGGCCGGCCTGCCCGTGGTCAGCTTCATGATCATCGAGGCCGGCTATCTCGCGGGAAGTCTGACCAAGTTTTTCGACGGTGCCTGGTTCCCGCTCGCCGTCGCAGCAGGCATGCTGCTGGTCATGAAAACCTGGACGGATGGACGCGCGGTTCTGTATCAGGCGATGCTGCGCGGCAGGCTGCCGGTGCAGCACCTCGTCGATGAGATCAAGAAAGACCGCATCATCCGCGTGCCCGGCACCGCGGTGTTCATGTCCGCCAGCGCCGACGGTCTTCCGCTCGCCCTGCTGCATCATTTGAAGCACAACAAGGCGCTGCATCAGCAGGTCGTGCTGATGAGTGTGAAGTTCGAAGACGTTCCTTATGTGAGTGACGAGGAGCGCAACGAGATCAGCGAATATCACGACGAGTTTTACCGCGTCATCCTGCGCTACGGTTTCTCCGAATCTCCGGACGTGTTCAACGATCTGTGCGCCGCGCTGAGTTCGAAGACCAAGATCAAGCGCAACGCCATCACCTTCTATCAAAGCCGCGAGGTGCTGCTGACCAACGGCCCCGGCAAGATGGCCGACTGGCGGAAGAAACTCTTTGTCATGCTCTCCCGCCTCTCCCGACCTGCCACGGGTTACTTCGATCTGCCGCCACGCCAGGTCATCGAACTCGGCATTCAGTTGGAGGTTTGATCAACACCCCCAATGCTCTTATTTCGCCTCGCACTTGGTTGCCTGCTGATTGGAACCATCTCTCAAGCCCAGACTCCCACCCAGGCCAATGTGTCCTACGGCAAGCATGAACGGCAGGTGCTCGACTTCTACCAGGCCAAGGCGGAGCAGCCGATCCCGCTGCTGTTTTTCGTTCACGGCGGCGGATGGATGACCGGTGACAAGGCGAATCCCGACTTCCTCGCCAAGTGCCTCGAAAACGGCATCTCCGTAGTCTCGATCAACTATCGCCTCATCAGCGACGCCAGCGCGGAGAAGATCGATCCGCCGGTGAAGGCCTGCCTCGATGACGCAGCACGCGCCCTGCAGTTTGTTCGCAGCAAGGCGACCGAGTGGAACATCGACAAGCAGCGCATCGGCGGCTGCGGTGGTTCCGCCGGCGGTTTCACCGTGTTGTGGCTTGCCTTTCATCCGGACATGGCGGACGCGACGAGTGATGATCCAATCGCCCGTGAATCCACACGTCTGAGCTGTGCGCTCGGGTTCGTTCCGCAGACCACGTTGGACCCGCAGCAGATGCAGGCGTGGATTCCGAACAACCAGTATGGCAACCATGCTTTCGCACTCGGCAGCATGCAGGAGTTTCTCGACAAACGCGAAAGCCTCCTGCCCTGGATCGAACGCTTCTCGCCCTACGCGCTCGCAAGCGCCGATGATCCGCCGGTGCTGTTGTTCTACGACAACCCACCCCATCTCGGCCAGCCCTACAAGGACCCGCCTCACTCCGCGAACTTCGGCGCCGGTCTGGAGGAGAAGCTCAAGGCCGTGGGCATTGAGCACGAGATCAACTACAACAACGATTACGCGCACATGAAGTACCCGGACCTGTTCGGCTTCCTGCTTGATAAGCTGACGAAGTAACGGCTACTGGATCAGTTCTTCCAAATCATCTTCGGTGAGTCCTTCCATCATCGGAGCTTGATCGTTCAAGGCGGCTTCCACGAGACCGCGTTTCTGCGCCTGAAGTTTGAGGATGCGCTCCTCCACGGTGCCACGAATGGCGAGGCGGTAGGCGTTCACGACTTTCTGCTGACCGATGCGGTGCGCCCGGTCAATGGCCTGCGATTCGACGGCGGGATTCCACCATGGATCGGCCAGGATGACGTTGTCAGCCGCGGTCAGGTTCAGGCCATAGCCACCCGCCTTGAGGCTGATTAGGAAGATGCGGCAGTTCGGATCTTTTTGAAACCGTTCCACCTGCGCCGAACGGTCCTGGCTGCTGCCGTCCAGGTAGGCATGATCGAGTTTTTCGGCCTTCAATTGCTCACGCATCAGCCGCAGGAACTGCACGAACTGGCTGAAGACAAGAAGCTTGCCGCCGGACTCAAGCGTGGACTCGATCTGGCCCATGAGCGCGGGCCACTTGCCGGACAACTCCTCCTGATCCAGACCTTTGAGCGCGTCCGCCTGCACGCCGGTAAGACGAAGATCACAGCACACCTGCCGCAGCCGCAGCAACACGGTGAACATCGTCATCTTCGCCCCGTTCTGACCCGAACGACGACGAGCGGCTTTGATCTCCTCTCGTCCTTCCTCCAGAATCTTGCGGTAGAACTCGCTCTGAGCGGCGCTCGGAGCACACCACAGCACCTGCTCGATCTTCTCCGGCAGATCCTTGAGCACCTGACGTTTCGTGCGGCGCAGGAAGAAGGGCAGTGTCAGTTTCTGCAATCGTTGCGCCGCAGCCCTGCCTGCCGGGAGATCCAGACCTGACTGAATAGGGCTCTCGAACCGTTCGCGGAAGGAGCTCTGATTTCCGAGATAACCCGGCAACGCGAACTGGAAAATGGACCACAAGTCCCTCACTCCGTTTTCCAGCGGCGTACCTGTCAGCGCGATCCGACCGTCCGCCTGAAGACCTCGAAGCGTTTTGGCTGCATCGGTGTCGGGATTGCGAATGAAGCTTGCTTCATCCAGCAGAATGAGTCCAAAGCGAATGCCCTGGTAGTGCTTGATGTCACGAATGACCAACTGATACGAGGTCAGCACCACATCGTGATCCTTGATCAAACCGAGCGCCTTTTCGCGACCGGATCCCTGCACCTGAAGCACCTTGAGACCCGACGCGAAGCGCTCAAACTCGGCCTGCCAGTTTCCGAGCAACGACTTGGGGCAGACCACCAGCACCGGGCCACTCTGCGCCCCTTTTCGCTGTTTCAGAAACAGCGCCAGCGCGATGCTCTGAACCGTTTTTCCCAAGCCCATTTCATCGGCTAGAATGCCACCACGGCCTTGGAGAATACGTGAGGTCATCCAGCAGACACCCTCCATCTGATACGGACGAAGCATGCCGGCCAAGTCGCCGATTTCATCGCGGACTTCAGCATCGGTGATCTTGATTTCGTTTCGACCTCCGGCGGCTTCGTCACCAAAGTAAGCCGCATGCGCCCCGTGAACTCGCGCCCCTTCCGGCGTCAGTTCCAGCGGCACGTCGCGCAGCGACTCCTCCAGATCGTCCACCGCGGCGATGTCGAGGATGTAGCGCTTACCATTGGCTCCTTGAACCGAACGCTGACCGGAACGTACCAACCGCAGCACTTCGGCTCGCGGCAGGCGGAAGCCATCATTCGATTCGTAGGCGAACTCCATGCTCAACCAGTCGCTGCCTCCCGTTTGTCCGGCCGACGGCACGAACTTGGTCTTCGGAGCGATGCGCTGAATCCCTCGTGTCACCGTGCGCCAGCGTTCACCTTCGGAGATCGTGGCCCAATCACGCAACTGGCGCATTTCAGAAGCGTAGAACCTCAGGATGTTTTCACTGCCCTGAATACGCCAGCTTTGTCCCTCCGATTTGAATCCAAGCGACTCCAACCGCCTCAGCAGACGAGATTCTCCCTCCCCATTCTGCGCATAGAAGACAAACTTGTTCGCGTCGTCCTGAATGGGAAAAATACAATGAGTCTCTCCGGCATGTCGCACGGGCCAGTGATGCACACCGTATCGGGCAGAGACTTTCGCATCCAAGACTTGAAGCGATCCCTCCAACTGGATTTCGAATTCACAGGGCACCGGCGCGACGTGGAATTTCCCAAGCCCTTCGCCCCGAAGTTCCATCTGAAAACATTCGCCCAAGGATTCCCCCTGTTCGGCCAGCCAGCGCAGCGGACGTGTGACCGGGCCCCGGCTCAAATCGCCTGCGAGCGTGATCAATGCAGAGTTCTCGGCCAGATGCCGGAACAGCGTGATGGTTTCCCGGCAGAACCACCAGGCTCCGAGGACATGAAGCTGCGACTTGCCCTCGAGTTGAAGTCGCACCGTTTGAGGATCGACCGATTCCACCACCAATGGCAGCCGCACCTGTTCAGGAGCCACGTGCAGCGCCTTCTCCCTGCCGTTCGGTTTGCCCACAAACACCCGAGGATGCTCGGCGAGCGAGAGAAGAAAGAGATTCAAGCTCTCACCCTTGAGCGAGATCGGCAGGCTCTGTGGCTGCTGGATTCCCTGCCCGGCCAGCCAGGCGGCAAACCACGACGACTCCGATTCGCCCCCTGCCTCATATTTGACGAAGACACCAAACGGCTCCCGCACCTGCCCTTGCAGCAGGGTTTCCGGCAAATAGAGCGAGTAACGCCCGGGAATGGTCAGCGGCGCCATCGGCAGCGCCCGGCGTGGAGTCGCACCCGTTTTGGCTGATTCTGCACCCGAGGCTGGGGCTGCACCCGTTTTGGCCACAGGTCGTGCTCCACTTTGCTGACGCACATGTGCCAAGGCCACGGCCAGCGCATGCTCGCACATCATGCCGCTGCGGCGTGCATGCGGGCAGGTGCAGAGGTTTTCCACATCCGAGGCCGTGCGAATGCGCAGGCCGGTGGTGAACTTCATTTTTCCTGATCCCGCCGTGCCGCGAATCAATCCGTCACTGGTGCTGGTCACGGCCGCCAGTCCTGCATCCACCAGCGAGCGAGCGGACTTCATCACCGCCCATCCGCCGATCTCTCCGAGCCATTTCTCTGTGATTTCCATTTCGTGCTGGCGTGTCCCATGGTTTATCTGCAAAGTCCAGCGTCAAGTGCCTATGCGGATCGTTGCCATCTCCAATCAAAAAGGCGGGGTCGGAAAGACCACCACAGCCGTCAACCTCGCCGCGTGCCTCACCCAGCGCGGTGTTCGGGTGCTGCTCATCGACCTCGACCCCCAGGCCAACGCCACCAGCGGACTCGGCCTCGCGCAAGAAGACGGTGGCAGTCTCTACTCCGCCCTCGTCGAAGGCACAGACCCCCGTCTCGCCATTCGCAGCACCCGCCTGCCCAACCTTTCCATCATTCGCTCCCATCAAGAGCTCGCCGGTTGTGAAATCGAACTCGCCCAGGCCGGCAACCACCTCGCCCGCCTCCGTGAGGTGCTGGCCCCGCTGCGCGATTCCGGCCACTTCGACTACGCCATTCTCGACACCCCGCCATCGCTCGGCGTGCTCATGACCTCCGCCCTCGCCGCGGCGGACGAACTCATCGTCCCGATCCAGTGCGAGTACTTCGGCCTCGAAGGTCTCTCGAAGATCGTCAATGTCGTGCAGCAGATCCGTGAATGCGGCGCTAATTCAAACCTGCTGCTCGAAGGCATTGTCATGACCATGTTCGACAGCCGCGCCAACCTCTCCAACCAGGTCGTCAACGACGTGCGCAATTACTTCGCCGAGACGTGCTACCAGACTCTCATCCCGCGCACCGTCCGTCTCGGAGAGGCCCCCAGTTTCGGCAAGAGCATCATCGAGTACGAACCCTCGGGCCGCGGCTCTATCGCCTACGGGGCGCTGGCGGATGAGTTCCTTGCCCGGCGCACCCCGCAGCCGGCCGCTGCCGCCGCCGCCTGATCCCAGGAGAGGAGCTCACCCGCATGGAGACTCCTTCCGCCGGCATTCGCGGACGCGGATCCGCCTTCAACCCCGCCCGGCGTTTTGCCGAACTGGAAATCGAGTACGATCCGGGCGAATCGCCCGAGAAGATCGCCACGAAATTCCTGCGCGATCACTCCTCCTCCATCATCTCGCGCAACAGCAGCCCCGACCTCCCCTTCGAGGCCAGTTTGAATCCTTACCGCGGCTGCGAGCATGGCTGCGCCTACTGCTACGCCCGGCCCACCCATGAATACCTTGGCTTCTCCGCCGGGGTGGATTTCGAGTCACGCATCATGGTGAAGGAAAACGCGCCCGCACTCCTTCGCGCCGAACTTCTGAAGCCTTCCTACAAGCCCGTCACGCTTTCTCTCAGCGGGGTCACCGATCCGTACCAGCCCGTCGAGAAGAAGCTGTGCATCACGCGAGGTTGTCTCGAAGTCCTGGCCGAGGCACGGCATCCTGTCGTCCTCATCACGAAAAACCACCTCATCACCCGCGATATCGATCACCTCGCCGAACTCGCTCGTCACCACGCCACCGCTGCCTACATCTCTCTCACCACGCTCGATTCCGATCTCGCACGCAAGCTCGAACCCCGCGCCTCTTCCCCGAAGATGCGACTGGAGGCCATTCGTCTCCTGCACGAAGCCGGAATTCCCGTCGGAGTCTCCACCGCGCCCATCATTCCCGGCCTGAACGATTCTGAGATTCCCGCGCTCATCGACGCCGCGCGTTCCGCCGGTGCCCAGTTCGCCGGTTACACCGTTGTCCGGCTGCCCTTTGCCGTGAAGGACATCTTCATCGCCTGGCTCGACCAGCACTTCCCCGGCATGCGGGACAAGGTGCTCAGCCGCATCGAGGAGACTCAGGGCTCGACGCTCTCCCACGGCGAGTTCGGCAAGCGCCTCAAAGGCGTCGGCGTCTGGTCCCAGCAAACTGCAGCGCTCTTCCGCGTCTCCATCCAACGTGCCGGCATGCTTCACCGCCGCCCCGAAGTCAGTTCCGCCTCATTCCGCCGTCCACGTGATCCCGGCGGGCAGATGGAGTTGTTTTGACATCTTGTGACACTGCCAGGTGTCTCAGGCATCCTGTCCAGAAAACTTGAGTTAGGCTGATACTAACAGCGCTCCGGCCCTCGCAGCAAGATCGGTCGCCAAAACGGCGTTGCCTTCCATGAATGCGCCCTTTGTCCCTGCTGTTTCTCCTACTGCCCGTGCTGGCTCCTGCCGCGGAAAAGATCATCTTCAACCGTGACATCCGCCCCATCCTCTCGGACAAGTGTTTCCATTGCCATGGGCCGGATGAAAAAGAGCGCAAAAGCGGACTGCGGCTCGATGTCCGCGATGAAGCGCTCCGCCCGGCAGAATCCGGGGTCGCGGCCATCAAGCCCGGCGATCCCAAGCACAGCGAACTGATCTCCCGCTGCCTGACGGCCGACAAAGACGACCTGATGCCGCCCCCCAAGCTCGGCAAACCGCTCACGGCGCGCGAAAAGGAACTGCTGCAACAATGGGTCGCCGAAGGAGCGGAATACCAAGGGCACTGGGCGTTCATCCCTCCCACTCGTCCGGCAGTCCCGGCTCTAAAGGCCGGCCAGCAGCCGATTGATGCATTCATCACGGCTCGTCTGACCAAAGAAGGGCTCCAACCTTCGCCCGAAGCAGATCGCGCAACGCTGATTCGTCGTGCGTCGCTCGATTTGGTCGGACTCCCTCCAACACCAGCCGAAGTTGCCACCTTCGAAAGCGACGCATCCCCCAACGCCTACGAGAAGGTCGTGGACCGTCTGCTTGCGTCCGAGCACTACGGCGAGCGCATGGCGATGCAGTGGCTCGATTTCGCACGCTATGCCGACAGCCACGGCTTTCAGACGGACAGCAGCCGCAGCATGTGGCCCTGGCGCGAATGGGTGATCCGCACCTTCAACGCAAACAAGCCGTTCGACCAGTTCACCATCGAGCAGATCGCCGGTGACCTGCTGCCAAACGCGACGCTTGAGCAGAAGATCGCCACAGGCTTCAACCGCAACCATCGCATCAATGGTGAAGGCGGCATCATCGGCGAGGAGTGGCGCATTGAGAACGTCATCGACCGCGTCGAAACCACCGGATTCACCTGGCTCGCGCTCAGTCTCAACTGCTGCCGCTGCCATGACCACAAGTATGATCCGATCACACAGAAGGAGTTCTACCAACTGTTCTCGTTCTTCAACAACACGACCGATCGGGGCACGATCACCGGCGGTTCGAACCGCGCCGGAGGCAACGAACCACCGCTCGTCACCGTCACCGATGCCGCCACGGAGAAGAAGCTGGCATCAATTCAACGAGAAATCGACCAGGCAAAGCAGCAGGCCGCAGCCGCGCGCAAGGATCTGGCGAAGCTCGTCGCAGCCTGGGAACCGAAGGCGCTGAAAAACCTCTCTCAGACCCAAAACACCTGGGCGCCGCTGCA
Organism: Prosthecobacter sp.; assembly: GCF_020439865.1. GTDB lineage: Bacteria > Verrucomicrobiota > Verrucomicrobiia > Verrucomicrobiales > Verrucomicrobiaceae > Prosthecobacter. The sequence goes on along the minus strand of NZ_JAGRPF010000108.1, from coordinate 86,776 downwards.
ACCGACACAGGTTGTTTCCAAACTCGCTGACAAAGGCGCGAAACTCACGCGTCAAAGTGACGGCTCGTATCTGGCAAGCGGACCAAATCCCCCCAAAGACACCTACGTCTTCGACGCGCCGTTGCCGAAAGACGGCGTGACCGCCTTCCTCCTCGAGTGCCTGCCCGATCCCTCACTGCCGAATCAAAGCCTGGGACGCTACGCGAACGGAAACTTCGTGCTCACTGACTTCGATGTCTTTGTGCAGAAGCCCGGCGGTGAACCGGAGAAACAGAAACTGGCACGCGCGACGGCGGACTATTCGCAAAAGGGCTACGAGATTGAAAAAGTACTCAAACGCGACGGCGGCAAAGGCTGGGCCATTGACGGACCGACGAAGCGTGATCCGCGCCGTGCGATGTTCGTGCTGCAAAAACCGATTTCATCCAGCGATGGCACCCAACTGCTGCTGCGCCTGCGCCATGAGGCGATCAACGGGCACAACATCGGCCGCTTCCGCCTTTCCGCGACCGCCGCGCCGGCGGAAACGCTCAAGCTCGACGGCGACACACAACTGGCCGCCATCAAGAACGTGCTTGAAATCCCCGCAGCCAAACGCAGCGCGGCACAGAAAGGCGAACTCGAGAAATTCTTCCTCGCGAACGTGGACAGCCCGATCAAACGCGCGACCGACCTCGCCGCCGTGAAGCAAAAGGCGCTGGAAGCCGAGCAGAACAAACTGCCGAACGTGATGGTGATGGAAGAAATGCCGCAACCGCGGGATGCCTTCATCCTCAACCGCGGCGAATACGACAAGCCCACTGTCAAAGTCGGCATGGGCCTGCCCGCTGTCTTTCCACCGCTGCCGAAAGGCGCACCGATGAACCGTCTCGGCCTCGCGAAGTGGCTCGTGGATTCCTCCAATCCGCTGACCGCCCGTGTTTGGGTGAATCGCGCATGGGAAAAGTTCTTTGGCTATGGCCTCTGCAAGACGACGGAAAATCTCGGCTCGCAGGCGGAATACCCGGTGCATCCCGAATTGCTCGACTGGCTGGCGACTGAGTTCATGCGGAGCGGCTGGGACATGAAGGCGATGCAGAAACTCATGGTGATGAGCCAGACCTACCGTCAGCAAAGCAAGGTAACGCCTGAACTTGTTTCCAAAGATCCAGACAACCGGCTGCTCGCCCGCGGACCACGTTTCCGGCTCGCCGGTGAACTGGTACGCGATCAGGCTCTCGCCGTAAGCGGCCTGCTCGTGCCGAAAATCGGCGGCGACAGCGTCCGTCCTTACATGCCCGAAGGCGTGTGGGACGAAACGAGCAAGTATGGGAATCTACGAGGATACAAGCACGACAGCGGAGAAGGGCTTTATCGCCGCACGATGTACACCATCTGGAAACGCACAGCCGCACCGCCGACGATGCTGCTGTTTGACTCCCCTTCCCGGGAACTGTGCACGGTGAAACGTTCGCGCACGAACACGCCGTTGCAGGCGCTCGCGCTGTTGAACGAGGTCACCTTCGTCGAAGCGGCGCGTGCACTGGCTGAGCGAATCATCAAGGAAGGCGGAGCGACACCCGGTGCACGCATTGATTACGCCTACCGCCTCGTCACTGCACGTGCTCCCGACGCTGATTCCAAACGCATTTTGCTGGCGGGGCTGATTCAACGCCTCGCCGATTTCAAGACGAGCCCTGAATCCGCCACGAAGCTGATCACCACCGGCGAATCAAAACCCGATTCGTCCCTCAATCCCTCCGAACTCGCCGCTTACACGATGACCGCGAGCGTACTGCTCAATCTGGACCGAACCATCACCCGTGACTGACATGACCTCCCCCACGCTTCAACTCCAGGACCGCTTGAATCGCCGCGCGTTTCTCAAGCACAGCGGGCTCGCGCTAGGATCAACGGCCCTCGCCTCACAGCTCGCGGCCGCACCGACGCACTTTGCTCCGAAGGCGAAACGCATCATCTACCTGTTTCAAAGCGGAGCGCCTTCGCAGATGGACCTGTTTGATCCGAAACCGCAGATGGAAAAACATCGCGGCGAGGATCTGCCAGCTTCGATTCGCATGGGGCAGCGTCTCACGGGCATGACTTCAGGTCAGAAGACCTTCCCCGTGGCGCCGTCGATGTTCAAATTCGCGCAGCATGGCAAAAGCGGCGCGTGGATCAGCGAGCTGATGCCGAACATCTCGAAGATCGCCGACGAGCTTTGCTTCATCCGGTCGATGCACACGGAGGCGATCAACCACGATCCAGCGATCACTTTCTGCCAGACGGGTTCGCAGCTCGCAGGACGTCCGAGCATCGGATCATGGCTCAGCTACGGCCTCGGCAGCGAAAACCGTGATCTGCCGGCTTACGTGGTGCTGACATCCTTCGGCACCGGACGCACCAATGATCAGCCGCTCTACGACCGGCTGTGGAGTTCCGGCTTTCTGCCCACGCAACATCAAGGCGTGAAGTTCCGGAACGTGGGCGATCCTGTGCTGTATCTCTCCGACCCGAACGGTGTGAACCGCGGCATGCGCCGTGGCATGCTTGATGAGCTGTCGGCGTTGAATCAGCACGATCATGCCCTGTTTGGTGATCCCGAGATCACCGCCCGCATCGCGCAGTATGAAATGGCCTTCCGCATGCAATCGAGCGTGCCCGACTTAATCGACATCTCCAGGGAGCCTCAGCACGTGATTGATGAATACGGCCCCGACGTCAAAAAGCCGGGAACCTATGCCGCGAACTGCCTGCTGGCCCGACGTCTGGCAGAACGTGACGTGCGTTTCATTCAGCTTTTCCACATGGGCTGGGATCATCACGGCGGACTGCCCAATGCAATTCGCGGCCAATGCAGTGACACCGATCAGCCGACCGCCGCTTTGATCAAGGATCTCAAGCAGCGTGGTCTGCTTGATGACACACTCATCGTCTGGGGCGGCGAATTTGGCCGCACCATCTATTCGCAGGGCACGCTGACGGAGACCAATTACGGACGCGATCATCACCCGCGCTGTTTCACCATCTTCATGGCCGGAGCAGGTGTGAAAAAGGGCACCACCTTCGGCGAGACGGATGACTACTGCTACAACATCACGCGTGATCCCGTGCATGTGCATGACCTGAACGCCACGATTCTCCATCTCCTCGGCCTCAATCACGAACATCTCACCTTCCGTTTCCAAGGCCGCGACTACAGGCTCACGGACATTCATGGCAATCTGGTGAAGGGCGTGATTGCGTAGCCCGGCCTTGATTTGATCCATTCACAGCGAATGATGCGGTCATGAAGTCCTTCATTGCCGCAATCATTGTTGTTACTGCTGCCTCTTCTCTCCACGCCGTCACACCCGACGGGAAACAGAAGCTGGTCTTGATCGCCGGAAAGCCCTCCCATCCGCCCGGCATGCATGAGTTCCGTGCTGGAACCATGCTGTTGGAGAAATGCCTGAAAAGCGTGCCCAACCTGGTGGTGGACCGCCATGAGCAGGGCTGGGTGAGCGACGAGAAGACCTTTGAGGATGCCGACGCTGTGGTCATCTACGCGGATGGAGGCGGCAAACATCCGGCCGTGGTGGATGGACATCTGGAAACGCTGCACAAACTGATCGCCAAAGGTATGGGCTTTGGCTGCATGCACTACGGCGTCGAAATTGTGCCTGCAGACGCCGGCAAGGAGTTCCAAGCATGGCTGGGTGGTCACTATGAAAACGCGTATTCATGCAATCCGATCTGGGACGCCAACTACACCGAGCTTCCCAAACATCCTGTCACGAACGGTGTGCAGCCCTTTACCACCAAGGATGAATGGTACTTCCACATGCGCTTCCGCCCTGCCTTCGGCCATGGCGTGGCCCCTGCAGATGACAACGGTGCCAAGTTTGCTCCGATTCTGATCGCCACTCCGAGCGATGCGACCCGCGACGGACCCTACGTGTATCCCAAAGGGCCGTATCCCCACATCCAGGCTGAAAAAGGCAGTCCGGAAACGATGATGTGGACGATTGAGCGTGCCGATGGCGGACGCGGCTTTGGTTTCACCGGCGGGCACTTCCATGACAACTGGGGCAACGACAATGTGCGCAAGGCGGTGCTGAACGCGCTTCTTTGGGTCTCCAAGGCCGAAGTGCCGGCAAACGGCGTCGAATCCGTGGTGACACCCGATGATCTGAAACAGAATCTCGACCCAAAGAACGCCCCGATGCCCAAGAGCGCAGACCTCGGAACGCCCCGCGTATTTCAACGCGTTGCGGCTCGTTGATCAAAGGTACTTCTTCGTGAACATCATGCGCTGGAAGTAGGCAAGTCGATCGAGGATGTTTTTGAGCATCAACTGATGCTGGTCGATCATTGCGAACTTCGCAGGCTCACTGAGCTTCAGCGTTTCGCACTGTGCGTGCACCCGCTCCACAGCGATCTTCAGTTCCTTGAGTTTCTGGCCGACTTCGTCGGTGATGCGGCTTTCCTGAATGGTGTTGCCGAGAGTCTCGGCCTCGCGTGAAAGATAGGCCACGGTATTGGGCAACGAAGCACTGCCGCCAATCAACGCGCCGGTGGATGAGTCCACCTTGGGTTTGCCGGGAAGATTCGGACGCTGGGGCACCACCGACTGAGGATTTGGAGGCAGACCGCCCTGACGCGCATCGATGATGGTCGGCGTAATGAAGAGCATGAGGTTCTTGTGGTTCTTGCTCCGGCTCTTGTAATTAAAGAGCCATTTCAATCCCGGCACCTTGCTGAGGAATGGCACCCCGGCCTGACCTTCACGTTCCCGTGCTTCATCGAGTCCACCAACGGCCACTGTGTAGCCCGAGTCAATTTCGACTGGCGCACTGTACACGCGTGACGAGGCGATGGGATACGGATTGCCCGAGATCACCTGGGTGCCGATGATGCTGGAAACAGTGACCGCCATGTTGAGAAGCACTTTGTCCGCCTGCATCTTCTTTGGCAGGATGTTCAAAACGGTACCAATGGGCAGATACGCCACCTGTGTGGTGGTGGTGGCGCCCACGGCGCCTGAACTGGCGGTTGAGCTTGCATCCAGCACGGGCTGATTGACCACACTGCGGATGGCGACCTCGCGATTGCTGAGAGTGACCATGCGCGGATAAGACGTCGTGTTCGTCTCCTCATCACGCATCATCGCACGAAGCTTGATGTTCACATCCTGCGCACTGAGAACACTGAGAGCGGGCCACCCGAGAGTTTTCGCCGCATTGTTCATGTCGAACGCACTGAGCAGCGGAGCCAGGTCGGTTCGGAAGCCGCCACTTGTGGGAACGGAGTTGTATTCGACATTGACCGTCTGCTGTCCGGTGGTGGCATCCGTGGTGGTGTCGGTCTTGGTCACCTGCCGGAAGTTTCCGGTTTCAAGGGTTCCCGTCCAGTCGATGCCGAACTCACGCGACGGGTCACGGGATGTCTCGATAAACTTCACCTCGATAGCGATGAGCGTCTGAGGCTTGTCCGCAGCGGCAAGGTAACCCTCCACCCACAGATGTTGCAGACGTGTGGCTACAATATACAAGGTGTTGGAATCTGACTTCCATATCACCTTGGGCTTGCGCACCGAACTTAGTTCATTGGAGTTCATGGCACGGGCGGCATTCTCATCAGTGCCGGCACCGCCGATGCCCGGAATGCCGGCCGTCGCCTGCCCGCCGTCCAGTTCCTCAGGAGGCAGGCCGAGCAGAGCGCGGATGTCGTTGATCACTTCACTGCGCTTGACAGCGAAAGTGTGGCTAGATCCCTGAAGATCCATCCCTGTGGCGGCACTACTGATACCGCCACCACCACCGCCGCCTGATCTGGAGGATACGGAGGACGAACCGGAACCAGAATTAACGCGTTCCACCATTTCGAGCGAGTTGTGTTTGATCTCATAGGACTTGCCAATGAGTTCCCGATCATCAGCCGGACGGATGTACCAAATCCCGTTGTCAGGAATGATTGCCAAGCCATTGGCCTTGCACAGGGTCTCCAAAACCTGAAAGGGGCTGGATCTGATGGAAAACGTAATCAGGCGACTGCCATCCGCACTATCATCAGGCAGGGAGAAAAACGAAATCCCCGCATCGGTCGCAAGGAACCGGAGAACATCACTGAGCATCGCCTTGGAAAAGTCATACTGCTGAGGAGGGGCAGCCCGCAGCCTGCTCGCCTCGATCTCATATTCCGGCGACATGAGATGCATCGTGCTTTCATTGAACTGAGCGCGCAGCACAGTTCCTGACACACTCGTCAGGGCGATGCACAGAATGATCTGGAACTTTGCGGTGAAATAGCGCATATTATTAGAATTATAACATTTATGGCGAAACAAATCAAATGCCATTTAACACTCTAGATCTGTGACTTCTAATTTATGGTGATTCTAAGTCATTCGAAACAAATCCCAACAGAATATCTTAATTAAATACTGTTTTCCATAATTTCCATATCTTTCCCTTGAATTTAGGTACTTTTGACTATTTACTCTACCCGTTATGATTTCTTCCGGCTTCAGAGCCTTTGATTCTGCCTCACACAGGCCTTCCTGCTGTGTCGGCTTTTCATTGCTCGAGCTGGTCATCACGATCGCCATCATCGGTGTGATCGTCACTTTGGGAGTCTCATTAATCGGCAACGACACCAGTTCCGCCCACGCAGCCAAACTGGAATCCGACGTCTCCACGCTCAACCAAATGGTGGCGTTGTATGTCGCAGATGGTGGCAGTGTCGCAGGTCTGACCAGTCCTCAGGCGGTGCTTGACAAAATGAAGCGTGTCCGTCCCCAAACGGAGTGGCAGCGTCACGTTGGGATGGCTTCGGGCAGACTGTTGGACGTGCGCCTGCAAGCAAAGATGACCTCGGGGCCGGACGGCAACAACAGCCCGAGGGCAGCGTGGAACCGTTCCAAGCAGCGGTTCGAACTGACCAATGCACGTGGCACTGCCGTCTCGGAGTTTTATCTCGATGAATCTCTCGCCGGCGCAGACTTCGGAACTGAAAAACGCACCAAATCCACGGTCACTTTTAACACGAACGCCAAAGGATGGGTCTGGGGAGCTTCCGTTGCCGACCCTGCGGCCAATTACCTCAACCCACAGCCCCTCGGCACGCCTAATCCGTCGGATGGCTTCAATCCTGACGAGGCGGCTCCCACGACAAGCGAACCACCTCCCGACGAGACCGGTGGAAATGGTGGTGGCTCCGGAAGCGGTGGCGGCCCCACTCCGGTTCCAACAATCACCAAACTGCCCCCTCCGACCATCAGTCCTTCAGGCGGCACCTTCGCCTTCCTGGATTTTCCATCTTCCGTCACCGTCGATCGCAATGGAGCACCGCCCGCAGCTTCAAACATGATGTACCGCATCAATTCAGGCGCATGGGACATCTACCATGGTGGCCCTATCCCGCTCACACCGGCGATGACTCTTCAGGCGTACAATGAAACCACGCGGCCCGCTGAGTATTCCTCCAGTTCCACGATCACCAAGACCTTTTATCGGCTTACCAGCGGCTTCAGCGGAACTGGAGAGGGCAACTGGGGCAACGCCATCGGCGGCACCAATCTCGTCACCAACATTCAAAACGGCAGCGGGACATCCACGTTCAAACATGGCAACACCAAACTTGATCTGGGAAACGGTGAGTACCTCGACGCAGGCGTCGAAAACGTGCTGAGCTTCACTCCTGCGGCCTTTGATTCCATCACTCCAAACACCTGGTTTGATTTTGGCGAGCTCCTGCTGCTGAACGGCACCACGTTTTACAATAGTGAAGCCACCAACGTCACCTTGTCGGTGAATCTGACGCTGACGGAACCTTCGTTGAGCTTCACTACACACATCGATCTCGGTCTTACCAGCACCGAAAACACCAGCGACCGCCTCGCCAGCGCCGACATCGTCGCAATCGAAAACCCTACGACAGACGTACGCGTCACTATCGACGGCGTTGAATATCGCCTCGAGCTCTCATGGGTCACACTCGATCCGGGCGCAGGCGTCGTGCAGGGCAGCAAGTTCCTCATTTTTGAAGGCGCCACGGCGAAGGCGGAACTTCGCGCACGCTTCACCAGCAACCACTAACAGCCAACGAACATGGAAGACATTCACGAACGCAGTCAGCTCGGCTACCGGATGCTTCATCTATCGAAGGACAACGGAGTCAGCGACTTCTATGTGACTCCGTGGGAACCGCTGACGTACAAGCGCAACGGAAAGCTCTTTTACGATTCGTTCATCTACCAGCCTGAACGCCCTCTGGAGTTCACCCCCGGTTGCGTGGACTACGCCTTGCAGCTAGGCCCGCGGCGCTATCGTGTCAACCGAATGGTCACCCGGGGACGTCCGCGTTGGGTGCTGCGTCTGCTGCCCGAGAACATCCCTGATATCAGCAAGCTCATGGTGCCACCTCCGGCCATCAAGGCGTTCCTCGAAGCCAAGAACGGCCTGTTTCTGGTCTGTGGTGCCACTGGTTCCGGTAAGTCCACCACCATCGCCTCCATGATCCTCGAGCGCGCCAAGCGCAGGCAGGAGCATGTGCTCACGTTCGAGGATCCGATCGAATTCGTCTATCCCTCCGGCATCCCTTCTCTCGTTTCACAACGCGAGATCGGCACCGACGAGCTCGACTTCAACAAATCACTGCGTGCAGCTCTTCGTCAGGCGCCGGACGTTATTCTCGTGGGAGAAATTCGTGACGGCGAGACCGCGGAAATCGCGCTTCAGGCCGCGGAAACCGGCCATGTCGTCGTTGCCACGCTGCACACCTCCTCCGCCGCACAGACGGTGCAACGTTACCTCAAGCTCATCCCCAGCGACCGCATGGAAAACGCCATGCTCTCGTTCGCCGACTCCATCCGCGGCATTCTCTGCCAGCGTCTGCTGTTTGATGAAAACCGCGGCAAGCGCTTCCCCATTCACGAACTGCTGCTGCCGTACGACTCCGTATGCGGGATGATCCGGCGCGGCGAGTTCAAGAACCTCGACCAGGAGCTCGAGGCTGGATTCACCCGGGGCATGGTCAGCTTTGAACGCTGTCTGAATATGCGCATGGCCGACGGCTGGAAGCCCTCCACCGCCCGCAAGACCGGCTACACCGAACATGAGGTGTATGACTTCCTTTCCAAAGAACAACTGACCTCCATTTATGCTGTTGGATGAAATCAAATCTGTCCTGAGCTTCGCCGCTTTCAAAGCCGACCCCGACGACTCTGCCGTCCCCTGGGGCAAACGCTACGAAGGCCGAAAGTCTCTTCTTATTAATGTCAGCCGCGGCGCGGTGAGCTGGCGCTCCATCAACAAACGTGGCAAGTTTGAAGACGGAGGCGTGCAGGAGGGCGAATTCGCCGATGCCGCACCGCAACGTTCTGAAGAATGGCGCGGCATGGTGGAAAACGGCTGGTGCTCGGTCTCGGTGAACCACCGTTTCATCATCAGCCTCGAGAACAACCTCATGCGCGGTGACAACTGCGTCAGCCTGCTGCGCACCAATCCCCGTGCCGTGCTCGGACCGAAATACGACCGCGGTAAACGCTACGCCATCTGCCACCACCCCGAGACCACGGCAAGCCTGCTGCTCGCGGTGGAAGAGTCTCTGGTCAAAGTGACCGAGGACGTGCTGCGAACGATCAACCTGAAACCCGGTCGTGTGTGCTGCGGCTTGTTTGCCATGCTGGAACATGCGGTTCTCAGCATCTACCGCGCGAGTTCAGGCGGCACGCCTCCGGACTTCGTCCTTGTCGCCGCCTGCGAGGGTTCCCTGGCGGTTCTCGTGCAACAAGAGGGCCAGTGGCGCGACATCCGCTGCCGCAGCGGCCTGGGGCCTGAAGCCGTGGAAACCGCGCTGCAAATCATCAGCCCGCTGCTCGCCAAGGTTCCGCAGGGCAGTCCGGTGTACTTTGTCGGCGAAGGGCATGACAACAAGTTCCGCACTGAGCTGATGCTTCATCTCGAAAAAGTCGGCGCCACCGACCTCACCCAGGACGACCTCCTCTGGACCATCATTGGCGAACACTGATCCATTCAATATCCCCATGAACGAATACCTCTGCCACGATTTCAAGACACCGCGAGTCGACACGTCGCGTCGTCTGCCATCGTCCTTTCGGGCGATCCCGGCGATCTTTTATGCGGCGCTGGTCGGATGCGCCTACGTGATGACAATGGACTACTTCCATTACAAAAAGGCGCTCGCCCAGAAGACCGAGGCCGAGGAACGTAAAAAAGCCAGCGAGGCACAACGCGACTCCTTCAAGAATGAAAAGTCCGACCTCGAATCCGAAGCCACCAAGGCGGAGAAGGTCGCCCAATGGATGGAAGGTGCCCGCAACATCCAGCCCATCGCCGTCAAGATCGCCCGCGCTGTGCAAACAGAAACACGCATCACCCAGGTGGCGCTCGAACGCAGCGAGCAGGTGCCTGCCAACCTCGCGCTCACGATCCACCTGAACGGCTCCAAGGTTTCCAGCGAACTCGCCGCCATTGAATCAGCGCTGGGCCAGCTTCTTTACCGGTCCTATTCGCCGCAACAGACAAAAAACGGTGATGTGGTCGAATACCACTCAACTCTCGTCCGCCAGGCAGACTAACCCAATTCAATTCCTCTCCTGCCATGAACCCCAAGCAACTCGCCTGCGTTGTCCTCCTGCTGATCATCGGCGCGATGACCTACACCGCGCAGATGATCCACAACAAGGTGGCCGCCACTCGCACGGCGGCGGAGGATGCTGAATCGGCCGCGACGACGGCCGAATCTGAACGCGCCACGGCCGAGATCGAAACCACCATGTTCCGAACGGACACCGAAGAAGTGCGCAGGTTCCTGCGCGGCTGGCTCCCGGCGCTTGATCGCGTGCAGACGCAGCAGGAGGCGGAGCAAACGATCGAACTGAGCTTGCGCGAGCGCGGCATCAATCTCGTACGTTCCCGCAAGACCGAACTAAAACAGACCGCGGGCAACAAGCTCATCCCAAAATCTGTCCTCACAACCATGGTCATTGAGGAGGAATACGCCAAGGTGCTCAACTGGCTTGGCGACATCGAACGCCGCCTGCCGACCGCACGCATGAAAGTGGTGCAGATCACCGGCGGCAGCACCGGTCGCCAGTTGAAGATGGAGGTCTCGTTTGAAACCCCGATCTTCGACCTCGCCGCTGCGGATGCAGAGAAGAAGAAGGCCAAGGAAAAGGAGAAACCCAAAAAGTCCTGATCCATGAACTCCCAACACAGAATGTATTTGATCGCCGGCCTGATCTGCGCCTTCGCAGGACCCGCCGTGCGCGGGCAGGAAGCGGTCTCAGGCGAAGAGACCGAACAACGGGTGCAGTATCAACTGGTTCTTCCTGAAGAAAAGACTCCCGAGAACGTAAAGCCTGAAGAACACAACCCCTTCGAATCGGAGTCCGAGGCGCAGAATCGCCTGGCCCCGGGTGACACTGAGGAGAACCGAGTTCGCGACAAACTTCTGAAACTGCCCGTGGTCGGCACAAAGCGCATGGCGGATGGCCGCATGCGCGTGCTGCTGGGAAACATCATTCTCGAGACAGGAGGTGACGTTCCGCCGGTGCTGCCTGAACAGATGGTCGAACTGAAGGTGAAAAACATCACCTCAGAGTACATCGAACTCGCCTGGCAGGAAAAGCGTGCAACCGGCCTGCCGCCCAAGCTGATGATCATCCCGATCAACATCGCACCCAAGGTGCGCTACCAGATGCTGGGTCAGACTGAAGATGATCCATCATCCTCCAATGGAGTGAACGCCACGATGGACTTCCCCCGTCGCAATTTCATGGACCGTCCTGAGGATACTCCGCCAGCCACTGTCTCCACCCCACCAGCAACGCCAAAAGCTGAATTTGTTGCAGACGATCCTGCATCACCCTTTGCCCCACGATCAGTGGAGAAAGAAATGGTTGCCACATCCCAGCCACCGCAGGCAGCCGCTCAAAAGAAGCCGGCGGAAATACCCGCACAGGCTACGGCACAGACTCAGCCCCCCTCCTCTCCTGCGGTTGAGTCCGTGGTACGCATGCTCTTTGGCAATCCAACGCCTGCGCCCAAATGAACCGTCGCGTCCATCAGCCAGGGGGCTTCACCTCCGTGGAACTCCTGCTGGTGCTCGCGCTTTCCGCCGTGATTCTGGGTGGAGCCGTCGTCTCATACGGCACGATCGTGAAGAGCCAGCCGAGCGTTTCCTCGACCGTCACCGTGCCGCTCGGCCTTGCTCGCATGAAGAACTTTTATGGACTGCTCAGCGACAGCACCAACGTCGCCATGGCACCGCAATACGGTTCTTTGTCTATGGCAGAGGAACTGCGTGAACAGTTTGTGGCAGACACGCTCAGCGCCACGGCGGTTTACTGCCTGTCCCGGGACGGCATGAACACCTGGAGACCATCGACGATTCCCTACAATCCGACACTGCACGACGAACTCGACACTCCGCAGAAGTTTCGGACGCATATCATCGCGAATGCGGGCGTTTCGAGCTCGCTCTATCGCGACTATCGCAATCCGCTCAATGACGGCACGACGGTGCCGCAAAATGCCAGCATCTTCATCCTGGGCTACAGCAAGTACGCCGGGTATCTCAAGGTCAACGCCATCTATGATATCGATCTGGTGCGTTTCACTGCGAAGAGCGAGCCAAACGGCATCTATGCATCGGTGAAGCGTTACGCAGATGCCTCCGGCTCCACCACGCCATCAACTCTGGCCTTCATAGGCGGTTACGATGTCTTCTTCCCTCCATCCGTGATGAACCCCACGAATTCGACACAGTGGAGCAGCGACGGCTTTGCCCCGCTGTTCATCACGTTCGAGCGTTCCGAACGCCTCGCGCTTCGGGAGACGCCCGCCACCATCGAACGGTTCAAACGCGCCTCGGAACGGCCCTTCTACTTCATCTGGTGGCCTGACCCCTCGGCGCGTCATCTCGGCGCCGTGGCGAACACGCTTCCCTCCAGCGATCCACGCCAGGCCTACAATCAGATGGCCGGGCGCACCTCATTCATGTTCACCGTCCCGATGTTCCCTGCCCTTTGATCTCCCAGCCATGCGGATCTCTCGTCACCATCGTTCTCCAAGCTCACGCGGCGCACTCATGGCGGCGGCGCTGATGCTTATGATCGTGAGCGGCATCTTTTTGTCGTCTTGGGTGACTCTTATGAGCACGCGTGCCGTGCAGGTCAGCTATCTGGAGGACGTGTGCAGACGGCGCATCGGTGTGGAGAGTTCGCGGCTGCTCGGATGGCAATGCGTCACCCAAAACGCGTTCGAACGCGATGACAATATGACGGCCGGGCAGAACACCACGCTCGGGGCTGACATCGGCAGCTTCAACACCGTGAACGGCTGGGACAACCTCAACGTGTACACCTCCTCTAGCACGGCCGGCGGCATGAGCACCGTGTTCCCCTACAACCACACCGGACTGCGTCCGGGCGCATCCTACATCACCGTGGAACAGCTTGCGCGTCCGTCCGCCGACATTGCCGGCAACATTGACGACTACAAGTCATGGCAGTTTTTGAAGACCATGCCACCCGTGCTCAATGGCGACGTGTTCTGCGTCTATCGCAAACCCGACGGCGTCGTCACCGAGCTCGATGTCTATAACAACGCCAGCTCCGGTGGTGCCGGACATCATGCGCACTGGACCGTCGAAGGCCGCACCGTCCTGAGACACCCGCCGTCCCTGTTTGTCAAAAGCACCCCCAGTCCGTTGCAACTGCCGTTTCTCACCAAGTCCCTCTATATTCAATCTCATGCCGCGGTGGAGCCGCCCTCCATTCCCTACCCTGTTTATGGCACTGATCTGAATGGCAAGAACCTCCTGCCTTCAAACATGCCCGTGGTCCCCAGCACCACCGGCCCCATCAGCGGCGGCGGTGATCTCAAGCATCAGGGCTACCTCAACGTCGTGCGCAATGACGAAAACCCTGACAACTCGCTCTGGCACTTTCAAGATCGTGAAGCCGCCGCCGGACGCACTGGCACCATCACCATCGACGTTTCAGGCGTCTTCAATTCAGGCACCGAAGCCTACTGGATCGCGGAGCAGAAGACCCCGACCTACACGCCCCCCGGCTGGCCTTCAGGATACGATGACAAGCTCAAGGTGCTCTTCATAAAGCTCGACAGTTCGTATCTCAAAAACATGCGCATATACGGCGTGGTCGATCAGATCATTTTTGTCGGGCAGAGCAATGCCACCGCCTTCAACAATGCGGCCTCCTTGAAGCCGGTCATCATCACCGTCATGCCGAACGGCCCCAAGGGGCGTTGGGTGCGTGACGTTCGCTTCGAACGTGAAAACAACCGCCGCCATGTGCTTGCCTTCCAGGATGACAACGGACGACCCGTCGAGTTCTCCTGGGTCAACAATCCGATCAGCGGCACCGAGTTCCGCTGGCGCTGCGTCCTAGTAAACGAGTACCAGAGCATCATGTTCAACATGCCCCAGTCAATGACTCAAAGCATCCGCTGGATCGGTGGTGTCATGACCAACTGGACCGTCAAGCGCCGTGCCGCGGGCGGCATCAATCCCAGCCGTCTGGTGTTCTCCAGCGACAGCGATCCCAGTGTGCCCGCCGCCACCAACAGCGGCCCCGCCTTCGCCACCTTTCTGCCACGGGATGCCTGGCTCGAGTCCTACTTCCTTCCCTCCGCTCCATGAAACTGCGCCCGCAAATCGCGCGCGCAAGACGCGCCGCCTACACGCTCATCGAGGTGCTCGCCGCCGGAGCCATCATCTCCATCGGCACCACGGCCATGGTCAGCCTTTCCTCCACGCTCATGCTTCAGGAGGAACTGGCCACCCGCGTCGCAGTCACGCGCAACTACCAGGAAAACATGGTGCGCCTCTGGCAGCTCGGCCTTTCGACGGTTCAGATCACTGCCATCATGCCGGCCCAGACTCAGAACGCGGTGCTTCAGCAGGCCATCTATGGAAATCCCGCTATCGTCGAAAACGGCAACGTCACCGTCAACGGTGTCGTCATGGAGAGCGCCCTCTGCACCGCGATCGTGAACAGCTCGCAAGACCCTGCAACGGAAACAGCCGGTGCCTCCTTCACCCTCTCGGCCTTTCGTCCACAGCTCGTGACCGCACTTCGTCCGCCCCCGCCTTGATCCTGCGCTTCTGACTGTCAAATCTTCACTCCTCCGTCGCCATGCTCAAAAAAGTCAAGATCACCAATGTTCACTCCGGAAAGTCCTCGGACGCCCTCGTGGATACGGACACCGATGAAAAAGCCCTCATCGGTGCCGGCGTTGCGCCGAATGAAACGACATCGATCCAGACCATCACCGGCATCGACGAAAAGCTGCATCGTCTGACCAGCCCCAAGCCCAACACTGATGACAGCGCGGCTTTCTTCTCCGGCCTCGGCCGCTGTCTCGAGCGCAACATCTCGCTCACCAAAAGTCTCCTGCTTCAGACCAACCGCGTCAAATCTCCCGTGTACAAGGGCATGATCGCCGAAGTCGTCCACGCGATTTCCGTCGGCGACAAGTTCAGCGACGCCATTTCCAAATACCCCAAGCTCTTCCCGGATGACATGCTCTCCCTCATCCTCGCAGGTGAAGAGGCCGGTCAGCTCCCCAAGGTCTGCAAACGAATCGCCGTCTCACAGAAAAAGTCTTCGAAGGTCATCAAGAAGCTCAAAGGCGGTCTCATCTACCCTGCGGTCGTCATCGTGCTGGGCGTCGTCGTCGTCATCGTAATGAGTTTCACGCTTGTGCCCGCCATGGCCAAGCTCTTCACCTCTTTCAAGACCGAGCTGCCCATGGGCACCAAGGTGCTCATCGCACTTTCCGATCTCTTCATGCACAAACCCTACATGGCCATCGCACCGTTCATCGGCCTGTATTTCTTCTTCGCCAACTGGGGAAAAATCAGCTCGTTGCGTCCGGTTCAGGACCTGTTTCTTAAACTTCCAGCAATCGGCGTCATCGTGCGCAAGTCTGCCGCGGCCACCGGTTTTCGCACGCTCGCCATGCTCACCGAGTCGAACGTTCGTCTCTCAAGCGCCCTCGACATCACCGCCCAGGCAAGCTGGCACTATCACTACAAAGAACTGTTCATCCGTCTAAGAGAGCACATCGCCGTCGGGCGAACCCTGCATGAGGCCTTCCTCATGGAATCCCACTGGCTCGGCCCTGACGCGCGAAACCTCTGCGGTCTCATCGAACTCGCTTCCGAAACCGGGTCCGGCACGGAGATGCTCTCCGAAATCGCTGACGACTACGAAGAGGAACTCGACAACCTCGCCGCCACTCTCGACAAGATGATCGAGCCTCTCACGATGCTCATTCTCGGCATCATGGTCGGCTTCCTCATCTATGCCATCTACGGCCCGATGTTCAGCCTCGGCGATGTCATCTTGAAGAAGAAGTAGTGCCATGCGGGTGAAGACGCCTTCTCCCTTCAAAGCCTGAATCCAAGGCGCGTCCGGCCTCATGCCTTCGCTGTGACACTGCATCCTGATCTGTTTCCGATCAGGACTTGAGAATCTCTTCCCATCCCGCGAGGTGCTTCTCCCACGTCAACGCGATCACCGTTTCATGCGCCGCGGCAGAGAGCTGCTGCCACTCGGCCGAATCCAGAGCAAGAGCCTCCTGAATACGGGAAGCCAGCTCCTGTGACTGCTGTGGGTGATAGAGCATGAAGCCGTTCTCGCCGTTGCGGATGTGGTCCACGGCACCATCCATCACGGAGATAATTCCAGGAAGACCGCAGGCCATGCTCTGCAGCACCGTGTTTGAGAACGCGTCATACTGCGTGGGATGCACGAACCAGTCTGCGGACTGATAAAGCTCCACGAGATCACTCGTCACCGGCACGGCACGCACGCGTGACGCGATGCCGAGACGCCGGATCCTCTCACGCAGTGCGGCGCTGAGCCCCTTTCCGACGATCCACAGCGTTGCATCGACATTCACCATCGCTTCGAGCAGCGGCTCCAGGCCGCGGCGGCGGTGGCTGAGCGACACGAAGAGCAGCACAGGCTTGGCGGGATCCGTCTGCAGCTTGCGGCAGAAGAGCTCACGTACGCTTGCACGATTTTCGGTGGGCTTGAAAAGCTGCGTCTCGACGGGCGGCGACAAAATGTGAAAGCGTTCACCATCGGTGCCATGGATGCCCTGAAGCTGCGCAGCCACGCGCGCAGAACTGGTCACAAACTGCTTCGTCTCATTGCCGCCGTAGAGACGTCGCTCGAGATGCAGTTCGTAGAGATGCTTGAAGCTGTAACGCTGCCAGAGAGGAAGCAGATTTCCATACAGCCGGTGACAGCCGGTGCCGTTGCGGTGAATATCCTGCATGCAGGTGCGGCCAAATCCGATGCTCACTTCCGCTCCTGTGGCGACACGCGAAGCCAGACGATTGAAGTGCCACATTCGCAGCGTCGTTGAACCGCGCAGTCGCGGCAGCAGCTCCCATCGCCCCGGCAATGCGGCACCAATCTCCGGAGTGGTCAGCGAAGTGACATAGCTCAGCTCGTGTCCGGCGGCCGTCAGACGCTTCGCGAATTCGATGAGGAAGTTCTCCACACCGGAGGCACGAATGATTTGCGGGTGGATCAGCGCGAGCTTCATCCGTTTGATTTCGCCCCCGCCTCCGCCTCGCTTTCAAACATCCGGCTGTAGCGGTCGAAGGCAAAAAATGCCGTCGCCACCGCGATCCACAACCCGGGAAAGCCGTCGAGAAACCCCAGCTTCAAGAAATAGGCGCGGGTAAATCGCCACCACGGCCGAAACAACGTGTGTAGCAACGACCAGCGTTTGCCCTTTCCCTGCTGCGTCTGTAAAAACACCTGGGAGTACTGCACGTGCTTCACCAAGTAATGCTGGATGTTCTTGAACGAGTAATGCAGCAGATCTCCCTTAAGCGTGGTACACGGCCCGGCCACATCCAGCCGCTCATGCACCTGCCCGCCGCCATCGGCAGCCCACTGGCTTTTGTCTTTGCGGAACAGACGCACCTTCCGGTCCGGATACCAGTCGCCGTGATGGATCCAACGCCCCATGAACCAGACGAGCCGGGACATCCATGCACCGTCGAACTTTTGATCATCACCGTTGGCAAAAAACTGCTGAATCGACTCCCTCAGTTCAGGGGTCAGTTCCTCATCGCAGTCCAGCGCGAGAATCCACGACTGCGAGCAGAGGGAAAGGCAGAAGTTTTTTTGCGCGGTGTAGCCCAGCCAGTCCTGATGCACCCACTTCACGCCAAACTCCTCCGCGATTTCCGCCGTGCGATCCGTGGATCCGGAATCCACGATCACGATCTCCTGCGCCAGGTCGGTGACACTCGCCAGACAACGACGAAGATTGGCCTCCTCGTTGAGCGAGATGATGGAAATCGAAAGCGGCAAGCGGGTCATGCGGTGCACGACTTTCGCGAATCCACCGCGCGTGCCAAGCACGAATCAAACCGCGGCCAAGGACACTGCCGCATTGTGACCACCCATGCCCGAGCCCAGTTTGATCACCCGATCCCCGGAGGACACCTTAAGCAGCTCATCGTTCAAGCTCAGCCCACATGACGGCGGTGTCAGCCCGGGCAGCGCCGCAGGCAGCCACCCATTCCCCATGCAGGCAGCGATCAGCGCCACATCCAAAAGACCGCTCGCCCCGAGGGCGTGCCCAGTGGTGGGCTTCAGCGGCAGCAAAGGCACCGGTGCACCATCCAGCGCCCGCAGCAGCGCGGGCGGTTCGACACGTGCATGGTTCAAGGTGCCCGTCGCATGCGGACACAAGAGCACCGCTTTGCTACGATCTCCGGCATGGAGGGCCGCACGCACGCAAGCCTCGATGCCACCCCCATCTTCAGGAATCATCAAAGCATCATACGCGTCACTGTTCGCACCATAGTGTTCCAGGCGGCACAGCTTCGGACGTCCCGCCCCCTCGCGCTCCAGGGTGAGCGCAACGGCGGCCTCCCCAGGCATGAAGCCGCTCGTCGTTCGCTCAGGAGAAATGGCTTCACCACAGGCAAACGGATCATTCACCCCGTTGCCGGAAAGCAGCCCGGTGTCGCGGAAGTCCCGTAGCAGTTCCGGCACCAGAGGCAGATCCACCGCCACCACCAATGCCCGAGGAGCCTGCCCGCAGGCCACCGCCATCCAGGCCATTCCCAGCGCATCGAGCCCTGAGGAGCAGCCGTTTGAAATCATCTGCCAAGGGCCACGAATCCCAAGTTCAATGCTCACCGCCGCCGCGATCTCGCTGTGCATCGTGTTGCTGGCACTGAACTTGCGCAGGGGCCTGCGCCAAGTGTTTGTACCCGTCATCTCCCCTGCATTTCCTCTGCTGCTGGCGGCATACAGCCACGCACCGGCTACGTCCTGAGGGGTCCAGCCCGCGCGGGTCACTGCTGAACAGGCCAACTTCACCGCCGCATTACTCGCGGCTCCGTAGCGCCGACCTTTCACCGGCTCTCGTGAGGCCAGCCGGCCCGCAGAGAGGAGGGCAAACTCCCCTCCCAGAGCGCCCCCCAGCGGCGTGAGTCCGCAGCGGCGCTCACGCAACGCGGACAGGCATTCCTCCATTTGTAAACCAAGCGCACAGGCCGTCTCAACGGCTGTGACCAGCACAGATTCCATCATGCCTCGATACAGCAGCAAAACTCACGCTACGCAACCGCCAGGACACGTCCCTGTTACATCAACCTCACAAAAAATAAGCAAGCCAAAGATTGACACTCAACTTAACAGCCCGCTATATTTTCATCCTCATGTTAAGGCAAATCATAGGACAACCCGAAGGGCAAAAGGAAGACAAGCGTTCCGAGGCTTCCGCACCGGCTCCCACAGCCGAGCGCGCACCCATTCTCTCCACCGCATCCGCTCCCGCTGCACAACCCCAACGCTCACACTCAGCTCCCGTCATGACCACCAGCAAAAACGTTCTCGCCAATGACGTCGAAATCAAAGGCTCCATCAAATTTTCCCACGATCTGATCATCGACGGCAAGATCGAGGGCGAAGTCATCTCCGACGGCAGCCTCACGGTCGGCGAAAACGCTCTCATCAAAGGCGAGGTCAAAACCCGCTCGGTGATCATTTTCGGCAAGGTCGAAGGCAACATCACCGTCGCGGAACGTTGCGAACTCAAGAGCAACGCGATCCTCGTCGGCGACATCGCTGCGGGCACTCTCGCCATTGAAGAAGGCGCCACGTTCATGGGCCAGTCTCAAGTTGGCAAGAAGGCCGAAACCAAGCCTGCCTTTGCGGGCGGCCCGAAACCACAACCTTAACCTGCCTTATATCGAGTGTTCGGGCGGCTCTTCGGCTCGAAGTCCAGCATCCTTCCCACGCCACCGAAGCATCTGATCGAAGTGGCGTGTCCGTCTTGTGGCGCGGCTCAGTATGAGCCGCGCCTCGTCGTTTCCACATTCTGCAAAAAATGCGGAGTGCATCTCACGGTGCACAAACGCCACGTCACCGCATCTAACGTGACACGCTCCGGTGCCGGCATGCATGATGCATGGACGACCATTGATCCGCACGGAGACACCGCCGCAACTCCTGGGGCAGCTCCTACACCGCCGCCTCCTGCTGGAACGGTGGAAGAATCTTCACAGGAGAACGAATCTGAACTGTCGCCCTCGGAGGGCTTTGGCGCCTATCTCCAAAGCCAGTCACCGTCAGCGCCACAGAACCCTGCCGCTGTAAACGAAGACGGTGAACCCATCACCACCGGCATGCGGCGCCCGCAGTCCAACTCTCCGCCTCCAACACCGGCACCTGCGCCACAGACCGCCAGCTCCTTCCAGAAAATGAAGGAGCAGGGCATGTATCGGAACCAGTATTTCAAAGACGCCGAGTGCTTCGACTGCGGGCACAGCTTCAAAACCGGTCGTTCCGCCAAATCAGCCAACTGCCCTGCCTGCGGTGCCTACATCTCGCTCGAAGATGTGGAGATCAACATGACCTCCACACAGTCCGTCAAGACGCGCGGCAACGTCCTCGTCCGCAAACGCGGCCGCCTTTCCGCCAGCAGCGTTCATTGTCGCGATCTCGAATGCCATGGCATCATCGAGGCCAACGTCAGCTGTTCTGGGGATGCCTCTTTCCGCACCACCGGCAGCATCATCGGGGAAATCCGCTGCAATCGCTTCGTCGTCGAGAAAGGCGCGGACGTCGCCTTCCTCAATGCCGTGCATGCCACCGAAGTTGAGATCCAGGCCCGCGTCACCGGCACGATCTTCTGCACTGGTCCGGTGCTCATCGGCAGCAACGGCTCCGTCAACGGCGACGTCACTGCTCGCTCCGTCTCCATCGAACCCGGTGGCGAGCTCAATGGTGCAATGAACATCGTCCGCGGCAAGATGGGTTCGTAGTTTGCCACGCGGTATGAGAGCGCGCTCCCTTCTGCTCGTGGTGGCGCTCGTCGCAGCCTGCCTTCTCGTCGTTCGCGCAGGCTCCCCGATCGTCATTTATTCCTGGCTGAACATCGCCATGCAACAGCTCACGCAAGATCATCTGGCCCTGCCCTACACTCCGCCTCCGCAACCAGATCAATGGAAGCCGATGACTGCAGCGGAACGACTTTCCAACGTCCGCTCGCGCCTCCTGCCCAAACTGCACGACGAACTCGCCGCGCGTCAACTCAAACTTGGTCAGTCCGCCTTCATCCGAATCTTCAAGGAGACGCGCGAACTCGAACTCTGGCTGCAAACCCGCAACGGCTGGAAACTCTTCCGCAACTATCCCATCGCCACCTTCTCAGGCACGCTCGGCCCGAAAACCAAGGAAGGTGACATGCAGGCCCCCGAAGGCTTTTACCGCGTCACTGCCAGGCAGCTCAATCTCGCCAGCAGCTACCATCTCTCCTTCAACATCGGTTACCCCAACGCCTATGACCTCGCGCACCAGCGCACTGGCAGCCTCATCATGGTCCACGGCAGCACCGTCAGCATCGGCTGCTTCGCCATGACCGATCCTCTCATCGAGGAAATCTACCTCGTCGTTGAAGCCGCTCTCAAAGACACCGACACCGTCCCCGTCCACATCTTCCCGTTCCGCATGACTGACGAACGCATGCAAAAAGAACAAACCTCCCCGCACCTCGACTTTTGGCAAAACCTCCGCCCCGTCCACGACCTCTTCGACAAAGAACGCCGCGTCCCGACGATCATTGTCGAAAACGGCCGCTATCACGCCAGATAAGGACACTAACGCATTCGTCAGTGGTCCTTCGACATTCATTCGTCATTCCTCATTCTGGTTTCTTAATTCCATGCGCTCCCTCACCCTCACCGCCGCCAAAACCTTCGAGTGGACCACGCTCCCCGAAGCCGCTGCACCACAACAAGGCGAAGCCCTCGTCGCCATCCGCGCCATCGGCATCTGTGGCACCGACTTCAGCGGCTACCTCGGCAAGATGCCCTTCATCGAGTTCCCGCGCATCCTCGGCCACGAACTCGGCGTCGAAGTCCTCGCCGTCGGTGAAGGCGTCACGCACCTCCAAGTCGGTGATCGCTGCTCCGTCGAGCCCTACCTCAACTGCGGCACCTGCCATTCCTGCCAGCGCGGCAGCACCAACTGCTGCGAGACACTGCAAGTCCTCGGCGTCCATTGCGACGGCGGCATGCGCGAGCGCATGATCCTTCCCGCGCACAAACTGCATCCCTGCAACGCGCTCGACTTCGAGCAGCTCGCCCTCGTCGAGACGCTCGCCATCGGCTGCCATGCCGTGAACCGCGCGCAGGTCACCGCCTCCGACGATGTTCTCATCATCGGCGCCGGTCCCATCGGACTCACCGTCCTCGAATTCGCCCGCGCTGCGAATGCCGCCATCACAATGCTCGAACTCAACGCCGCCCGTCGCGAGTTCGTCGAGCAATACTACCCCGGTGTGAATGTCGTCGCGTCATTGCCCGATGCGCCCGCCTTCCAAATCGTCTTCGACGCCACTGGTAATCCGAACTCCATGAGCGGCGCATTCCGCTTTGCCCGCTTCACCGGCCGCATTGTTTACGTGGGCATCACCAAGGAACCCGTCCTCATCGACGATCCTTTGTTCCATCGTCGCGAGCTCACACTCCTCGCCAGCCGCAACGCCGTCGCCTCCGACTTCCCCCGCATCCTCGCCATGATCCAGTCCGGCCAGATCGACACCCGCCCTTGGATCAGCCATCGGTGCGAGTTCAACGAACTGCCCTCGCAGATGGACGAATGGCTCAAGCCCGAGTCCCGTGTGATCAAGGCGGTCGTTTCAGTGTGATCAAACTCAGATTCCCTCGCCCCGCTTGCGGGGAGAGGGCTAGGGTGAGGGGCCAACACCTCACGACCACGCTTGCAACCCTCGCATTCCCCTGCGAGCACTGGCCATTCGTCATTCATCAATCTGCATTCGTCATTTCCCCTCATGCCCACCCTCACCGTCCAGCCCCGCGCCCGCCTCTTCCACGGTCACCTCTGGGTCTATGCCACCGAAATCCAAAAACGCTTCGGTGATCCCAAGCCCGGCGACGTCGTCCATCTGCAAGACGTTCGCGGCAAACCGCTCGGCAGCGCCATCTACAATCCGCAGTCGCAGATCTCCGCGCGCTTGTTCTCCTACCGCCGCCAGGATCTCGATCTCGACTTCTTCACGCGTCGCATCCAGCGCGCGATCAAGGTGCGCGAAGCCTCCGGTGTCGATCCAAACCTATGCCGCCTCGTCTGGAGCGAGTCCGACGGCCTTCCCGGCGTCATCATCGACCGCTACGGCGACTTCCTCGTTCTGCAGACGCTCACCCTCGCGATGGATCTGCGCAAAGACCTCATCATCCAGGCGCTCAACGACGTCGTGAAGCCGCGCGGCATCGTCGAGCGCAATGAAGCCGCTGTGCGCAAGGCCGAGGGCATGGAGCAGGTCAAAGGCGTCGTCAGTGGCGAGACGCCCACACCTTTCGTCGTCCGTTATCAGGGCAGCGCCTTCCACGCCGACCTCCTCGAAGGCCAGAAGACCGGCCTCTACCTCGATCAGCTCGACAACTACCAACTCGTCTCCGCCCTCGCCAGAGGCCGCCGCGTGCTCGACTGCTTCTCCAATCAAGGCGGCTTCGCGCAGGCCTGCGCCCTCGCCGGAGCCAGCGAGGTCACCGCCGTGGACATCAGCGAGCCCGCCACCGAGGTCGCGAAACAAAACGCCGCCATCGCCGGAGCGAAGATCGAATGCATCGCCGAAAACTGCTTCGACTTCCTCAAGCGCAACGAAGCCGCCGCCGCCCGCTACGATCTGATCATCCTCGATCCGCCCTCCTTCACCAAAACCAAGAGCTCCGTGCGCGATGCGCTGCGTGGCTACAAGGAGATCCACCTCCGCGCCATGAAGATGCTCGAGCCCGGCGGCATCTTCGCCACCTTCACCTGCTCCCATCACGTCAGCGCCGCCGAGTTCCACAGCAGCATCACCGACGCCGCCGTCGATGCCAAGAAAACCCTCCGCCGCGTCACCACCTACACCCAGCGCCCCGACCACCCCATCCTCGCCACCATCCCCGAGACCGAATACCTCCGCGGCTACGCCTATGAGGTCGTGGCTTCGTGGTAATGCGTTCGTAGTTCGGGCTTCAGCCCGTCACTCCTTCAGCCGGTTCAGCGTGTAATACGCCATGCGATGCCACAGCGGCGAGCCGTCCTTCGCTTTCAACCCCGGCAGTTCGAACTCGTGCACGTAGCCCTCGCGCAGGTTCGCGACGGTGACTTCGAGAACCAGGCCGTCGTCTGAAAGCTTCGCGTCGCTGATTTGCAGTGGCTTCGCATCGAGTTCTTCGCCGCCGTATTTGCTCTGGAAGGGATAGGTGTAGCTCTGGCCGGTCAGTTTGCCGAGGCTTGCCTTGTCCACCGGCAGGGTGAAGGTGAAGCGGAAGCCGGACTTCATGAGCTCCATCTTCTGCACCTCGAGCGGTGTCTTTTTCGTCCACACGATCTGCTGTAAGCCGAAGGGCCGGTTGCCCTTGCTGTTCCAGCCACGGTTTGATTCGCCAACGACGAGCGATCCATCGGGCAGCGTGGTCAGCGCCAGCGCCGCGCATTGCAGCCCCTCCACAAACGGAAAGCATGCGCCCTGAAATTCACCGCCCACTTTTTCGAGGAAGACACGGTTCACACCGCTGAGCACGAACTCACCGAGGAAGAGCTGCTTCTCAAACGGGCCGAACTTGCCGCCGCTCTTGTCGCACACGATCCCCGTGCCGCTCTGGCCCATCTTCACATAAGGCAACCACACCGCAGGCGGGCAGTAGCCCTGCACCGTCTTCATCGCCTCGGCGACCGTGAGCGTGCCATCCGGCTGCTTCGCGGCGATCTTCACCGGCGATTCCGGACGCATGGCATCGGGAATGGACTCCGCATGCGAGAAGTAGGCGCCTTTGCGGATGTGAAACAGCGGCGTGGTCGGCATCCAGTTGCCCTGCTGATCGGTGACAAAGATTTCGCCGTCCGCATCCTGTCCGATACCGCACGGTGAACGAAATCCCGCGCACCATGGCTCCAGCTTACCCTGCGGTGTCATGCGCACGACCCAACCGCGCCAAAGCGGATGCACGCCTTCGTCACCCGCGCCTTTCCAGGTCTTGCCCATGCTGCTGTTCAGGGAGGTGTAGAGATTCCCCTGCGCATCAAACACCGGACCATAGGCATACTCGTGATACGCGCCCGAAACGCCCCAGCCCGTCGAAGCCGTGAGGTATTCGTCTGCTTTACCATCGCCGTCGGTATCGCGCAGTTTCGTCACCTCCGCGCGCTGCGTCGCATACAAGGCGCCGTCATGCCACGCGAGGCCGAGGATCTCATGCATCCCGCTCGCAAAGAGCCGGAAGCCGTCCTTGCCCTCAATCCAGACCTCCCCCTTGCGCAATGCGACCGCGAGTTTGCCATCGCCCGTCACCGCCAGACCGCTCGCCTCAAAATTCACGCCCTTCGGCAGCTCATACGTCTCGATGCGGTAGTAGTCGGACTGCTCTTGAGCAACGAGCGAAGAGCCGAGGGTGAAAAGTCCCAAACTGAGAACTGCGAACCGCGAACTGCGAACTGAAGCTACCATGACACCACCTCCTTCGTTTCCTTGCCGTTGATCTTCACGATGCGCTCAAAGCCGTTCTTCGTCGGGCGCAGCGTGTCTTCGATCTGCTTCCCTTCTTCACGATACAAGAACGTCGGCACACCATCCTTGCCGATCTTGTAGCCTCCAAACACGCGCTCGCCTGTCACTGCTGGCAGCTCCTTCACATCGGTGCCCAGCGGTTTGATCGGCGGCATCGCGCGATCCTGCCAGTTGCTCATCGCATCGAGGAAACGGCCCTTCCAGATGATCGCCCAACGGCTCTGTTTCGCATCAAACGCGGCATTCAACCCGCCGGGAAAACCAACACCGATCGCATGCGAGCCCGCGCCTTCGATGAAGCTGCGAAAGAGGATCACGCGCTTCTCCTTGTCGGGTTTCAATTCGAAATCCTCCGACGACATCAGTCCCTCCGGCAGCGGCTGGCCGTCGATCTCGCGCAGATAGGTCCAGATGCTTTCGATCTCCTGATCCGCCTTCTTACGTCCCACAAACATCGGCGGCATCACCGTGCCCGGCTGCGTGACCTGTGGATTGAGCAACAGTTCCTTGAAATACGCCGGCTGCAATCGCTCCACCGTATGCGTCAGACGAATCACCGGCGGCCCGAGCGACTTGCGGTCCTTCAAACCATGACACGCGACGCACGCGAGCCCCTTCGCACCGAGAAGCTGCCGTCCCGCTTCCGCGCGATGATGTTTCGCCAGTCCGCTCACATCGATCTCAATCGGCTTGTCGAGCTTGTCCGCCTCATTGAACGCGCTGATGAGCATCTCCGTCTGCGCCTGGCCGAAGTTCGGCATCCGCGTGTCCATGTAAGGCCGTACGCTGCCGCCTTCGCCCCACAGCAGCTTTTCAAACCAACCGTGCGTAAGCTTGCGCCCCACCCGGTCGAGCATCGGCGGCAGGTTGCCCAACTGGCCGAGCGATTCTGCTGTCGAATCATTCACGGCAAAGTATTGCGCCCGCGGATCCTCCGGTCCGCCCTTCCCATCGCGATCATGACACGCGTAGCAGTTCAGCCGCGACATCTGCCAGTCCACGCGCTCCTGCGCCGTGAGCTTGGGCACGTCCTCCTTCTGAATCATCGCCAGCGCCAGCTTCAGTGCGCGCTTTTCAAGATCGTTCAGATCAAAGCGCGGCGTGCCGCTGGGCTGCTTGTCAGACAGACATCCCTTCACGGTATTGAGCTTGGCCAGACTCGTTTGAGGGGTCGGATTCGTCTGGCCGCTCTGATGGCACGCGACGCAGTTCATCTTCTCAAAGACTTCTTTCCCCTTCTCCACGCCCTGCTTCGGAATCTTCAGCGCCGCACGCGCCGCGGCCTTCTCTGGAACACGGCCAACATGCAGATACGCGGCGATGTCCGACGCCTCCAGCGCGCTCAAATGCATGTCCGGCATGCGGCCTGCCGGACGCATCGAGAGCGGATCCTTCAGAAAATAAGACAGTGCCGTGAAGTCATACGCATCCGCGAGCGCGATGGGCACCGAGGCATTGCCCGGCTTCTCCACCTCAGCATCCGCCGGCGCCTTCGGCGGCCGCGCATCCTTGGCCGGTTCATGGCAGGCCACGCAACCGACCTTGTGATACAGCTCCTTGCCGCGCTCCACATCGCCCTCCGGCACCTTCGGCAGGTCCTGCTTCAACGTGCTGAGGTATTCGACCAGCGCTTCGACCTTCTCCTCATCGCCTTCCTCTGCAGTGAACAGTCCCGGCATCTGCGTGCCCTTCTTCCGGCTCTGCGGGCTGCGAATCATCAGCCACAACGTGTCCGCATCCAAACGCGAACCCACCGCGCTCAAATCCGGCCCCGGCTTCGCCTTCAGTCGTTCCTCCCACGACTTCGGCGCCGCATGACAGGCCGTGCAGTTCAACTCCGCCAACAGCAGCAGTCCGCCATTCACCAGAGCTTCATCCGGGTCCTCGGGAATGTTGAACTGATCGAAGGTGTAAACGAACGCGTGGTTGATCGGCTCCGCCTGCAGCGGGTGTGCTTGCAACTGGCCGCAAAAAAACGTAAAGGGCGCTGCAAACAGCCCGAGCTTCATCAGATTCAGTTTTTGCGCCATGTGCGTCTTGGAGCAGCTATTCAAATTCCCATCTTCGCACGTTCAGCATCGAGCGCCTTGATCCAAGGCCCGATAAAGTGACCCGAGTCATGATACGTGCGTCCCGAATACATGTGCTGGTCGATCACGCAGGGCTCGTTCACGTAGATGCCGCCGCAGATTTCGAGGTCGAACTTGCACTTGGCCACGGTGGCCATGCGCAGACCTTTGACGATGTCGGCACGTGCGGGGATTTCCACACCGTGGCAGACGCTGGCGCAGGGTTTTTTGTTTTCCCAGAACCACTTTGTGATTCGCAGCAGATCGGCGTCTTCGCGGATGTATTCCGGTGCACGCCCGCCGCTGAAGAAGATCCCCACGTATTCCTCGGGCTTGATGTCCTTGAAAGCGATGTCGGCATCGATGCTGTAGCCTTCCCATTCCTTGGTGATGGTCCAGCCGGGTTTGATTTCATGCAGCACCATCTGGTATTTCCGTTTTTCCGGCGCGGCGACGACGGGCTTGTAGCCGCCTTCGATGAGGCGGTAGAACGGGTAGAGCGTGTCAACGGTCTCGGTGGCGTCACCGACGATGAGGAGGACTTTGGCTTCAGGCATGGTGTTTTGGATGGATGAGTTGTGATTCAATAAGGGATCAGCCGACAAGGCCGTCGAGATGATTCTTCGCACGAATGATTTCCGCCGTCGTTTCGGCGATGGTCGGCATGATCGGAATGCCGCGAGGAGTCGGGTGCATGAAGACTTCCGTGGGGCCGGTGAATCCGGTCTGCATAAGAGCAACAAGCAGTGGCTGCCAGTTCAAGGAGCCGCGACCGGGCATCTGCTGGAGTTCTTCTTCCTTTGGCATGGGCTTCATGCAGCCCATGCCGTGCTCCCAAGCATAAAACATGGTCATCTTCTTGTCGATGTGCGTGATGAGATCGGCCAGCAGCTTCGTGTCCTGCGGCAGATGATAAGGCGCGAGCGCGATACCAATGCCGGAAATGTTGCGAATGTCATCCGCGAGCCAGAGCAGCGAATCCGGCGTGTCGATGAGGTTGTTGATGTGGTTCTCGATGCCGATCTCGACACCATTCTCCGCCGCCAGCGCGGCATGCGGCTTCATTTTCTCCACGAAGTCCTTCACATTCGCCTTCAACTGCTCCGGCGAGACGTTCTTCCACTCGCCCGAACCTCCGGTAACGATGAACGAACCACCCAGTTTCTTCACGACACCAATCTCCTCCGTCAGCTTGAACGGTCCGAGGTCGTAGCGCGTCGTGCCACCAAAGCCAATGCCCTGCTCCTTCAGCATTTCCGCGAACTTGTCGTGTCCGATGGCATCCATCTCCTCACGCTGCGTGCCATGCTTCTTCGGCCAGAGTTCAATGCCCGTCGCCCCCGTCTTCTTCACCTCCGGCAGAATGTCCGCCAGCGGCAGGCTTCCATACATCGACGAGGCGAGCATGTAATTCAGCTTCCACGGCGCCTCCGCGGTCAAAGCAGGTGCGGCGGCAAAAGCAGACAAGGATTGGAGGAACTGGCGGCGCTTCATGGTGCCAAGTAAACGGCTTCTCCGGCAGTCCTTCATTCAGACTTTGATTTCTCTTCTTCAGCTTTTGCGGCTGCGTGATCGCCACCCCATCGAGGTTCACTTCACCGCTTCGTAAAGCGAGGCGATGCCAAACGTCAGCGGTGTTGCATTCGCGGATTGAAAGCCGTTGGCGCAGATCAGGGACTCCATGTCCTTGCCCGAAGGAAAACGCTCGATGGAGCCGCAGAGGTAAACGTAGGCTTCGCGCTTGCCTGTGATCCAGCCGGCAATACGCGGCATGATCCGCTTCAGATAAAACAGATAAAGCTGCCGGATGCCCGGGATGCGAGGGATCGAGAAGTCGAGCACGAACAAACGTCCGCCGGGGCGCAGCACACGGCTCATTTCTTGAAGGGCCGCAGGCCACGAGGCCATGTTGCGCAAACCAAAGGCCACCGTGAGCACATCGAACACGCCGTCTTGAAACGGAAGCGCAAGGCCGTCGGCCGCCACCAGAGAACGAAAGTGGCGGGCCTGCGCCTCGCGCATCATGGGTACGGAAAAATCTGCGCCAAGCACCTTGGCTTCAGGGCAGGCGGACTGGACCGCCTGGGCCAAGTCACCACTGCCTGTCGCCAGATCGAGAATGCGCTGTGGCTCAAGTGCGGCGATGCGTTTCGCCGTGGCACGCCGCCAAAGACAGTCGATGCCGAGGCTGAGAACATGGTTCGCAAGAACGTAACGAGATGCGATTCCCGCAAATGCCTGCCTCACGAATCCTGCGTCCTGCATGTGACTGAATGAATGACCGGCAACCCGCGGCATGATGCCGCCGGATGGTGCTCACGAGAGGACTCGAACCTCCACGATGTTACTCACTAGAACCTGAATCTAGCGCGTCTACCAATTCCGCCACGTGAGCAAAGGAGTCGGGTTGACCGGGACGCGAGTTTTGACCAAGCGCGGGATTTCTCAAGCGGGAAAATGAGTTTCTTCTGGCGGCCCGACTGGGTCCGGGTTAGTCGCGTGGGCATGTCCTTCCGTCTTGAGATGCTTCAAGTGGCGCGTCTGGCTCCGAAACTGCTCGGGGAGTCGGCGACTCTTGTGGAAACGTTTTTGCGCTCGCGCCTCTCGTCCACGGGCGGCTTTCTGGACCGCAATGATCAGCCAGATCTCTACTACACCGTGTTTGGAATCGAAGGGCTGCAGGCGTTGCAGCTCGATTCTGCAACTCTCCCGGACGTGCGTCCGTGGCTGAACGGTTTTGGCGACGGCGAACGTCTGGACTTCGTGCACCTCTGCTGCCTGGCGCGCTGCTGGGCGAACGCGGGCATGGACGACTTTCCGATGAGTTCACGTGAGGCGTTGGCGGCGCGAATCGAGGCCTTTCGCTGCGCCGACGGCGGTTATCATCAGGCTCCGAACCGAAACAAGGGAAGCGCGTATGGATGTCTGCTGGCCTGGGGTGCCTATCAGGACTTGGGTGGACTGCCGCCGGAGCCTTGGCGGCTCGTCGAATGCATGGGTGGGCTGCGGACGAAGGACGGCGCGTGGTCGAACGAGCCCGGCATTCCGGTCGGTTCCACCACGGCGACTGCCGCCATGGTGGCCCTGCACCGACACATGGACATTCCACCGCCCCCCGAAGCGGTGGAATGGCTGATGAAACAATGCCTGCCGCAAGGAGGGTTTCTGGCCCTGCCTGCGGCTCCCCTGCCCGACCTGCTTTCCACGGCCGTCGCGTTGCATGCCCTCGATGCGGTGCAGGCGGATTTCTCACGTCTTAAGGAGCCCTGCCTCGATTTCGTGGACTCCCTCTGGGACGCGACGGGCGGGTTTCATGGCAACTGGACGGACGACATGCTCGACTGCGAATACACCTACTACGGGCTGCTTGCGCTGGGACATCTGTCCTTCTGAGAACAAAAAACCCGGACATCGCTGTCCGGGTTCTCTGTTAGAGTGTTGTCGCGTCGGCTTAAGCGAGAGCTTCGGTGAGGATGCGGCCGCCGTTGACGATGTCGATCGGGCGGACGCCATCAGCCACGATGCGCTTCTCTGCATTGATGCCGAGCAGGCGGTACATGGTCTTGGCAAGGTCTTCCGGACCCACCGCGTCGCGGTCAGGCTCACCGCCGAGGGCATCGGAAGCGCCGTGCACATAGCCTTCTTTGACGCCACCGCCAGCGAGAGCGACGGAGAAGACGCGCGGCCAGTGGTCACGACCATTGGTGCCGTTGATCTTCGGCGTGCGGCCGAATTCAGAGCTGACCATGACGAGCGTGCGCTTGAGCATGCCACGATCAGCAAGATCGGTGATAAGGCGTGCAAAGGCCTGATCAAAGTTCGGAGCCTGACCTTCGAAAGCGCCCTTGATGTTGGAGTGGTGGTCCCAGCCGCCGTAATTGACGGACACCATGCGCACACCGGCTTCGACAAGACGGCGGGCCAGCAAGAAGCGCTGACCGGCGGTGTTGCGGCCGTATTCGTCACGCAGTTTGTCGGACTCTTTGGTGAGATCAAAGGCTTCACGCGCTTTCTGGCTGCTTATTAGGCCGTAGGCGGCCTGATAGAAGCTGTCCATGGCGCTGATCGAATCCGACTTCTCCACGGCTTTGAAATGTTCATCCACGGCACCAAGCAGGTTGCGGCGGCGGTCGAAACGCTTCTCGTCCACGTCTTTCGGCGTGAGCAGGTCGCGCACGCTGAATCCCTTGTCGGCAGGATCGCTGCCAAGAGCGAACGGACCATAGGCGCTGCTCATGTAACCGGTGCCCTGCTCAGGTGCGAACACGTTCGGCACCGCCACATAGGGAGGAAGATTGTTACGGCTGCCCTGTTCGTGGGAGATCACCGAACCGAAGCTGGGGAACTTGATCGCCGGGCTCGGACGGTAGCCGGTGAACATGTTGTGCGTGCCACGCTCATGAGCGGCTTCACCGTGCGTCATCGAGCGGATGACAGTGAGCTTGTTCATGATCTTAGAGATGTTCTGGAACTTCTCGCCGACGTATTCGCCGGGGATCGAAGTCTTGATCGGCGTGAACGGTCCGCGGTAGTCCGGGGAAGCAAAGGGCTTCGGATCCCACGACTCGTGCTGAGCCATGCCGCCCGGGAGATAGATGTGGATCACCGAATCAGCGATCGGCTTGAAGGTCTCCACTTCCGGCATGAGCGGCGCGGCTTGGAGGCGAAGCATCTCGGGGAGGGTCAGACCGAGACCGCCCAGCATGCCGACGTAGAGGAAATCGCGACGGCTGGCTCCGGAGCGTAGATCAAGGTGATTACCTTGGCAGAGGGGGTGCATTTTCATGAGAAACGGGGGTGTTGTTGCTGGAATCGTGAGGAGTTACGGGACGCCCAGAGGCTTCTTGCAGATCTTGCGAAAAATTACGCAAATCGTGATCATCGGCCGAAAAAAGACCTCATTTGACGACCCAACCGGCCTGGACGAACTCCTGTATCCAGACCTGAAAGTCCACTGGGGCATTCACTGGGAATTTGAGCCTGAGAATCACGGGCACGGTGGCGTCGTCGCTTTGCTGCAGCAGAAAATCCATCTCTTTCGCCAAGGCGCCGGAACTGGGCGCGTAGCCGTACACCACCTTGGCCCCCGGTTCGGAAACATTGCGCAGGCTATAGCATTTGAGCGTCTGGGGATCGCCAAATTCGTTTTCATAATGGCCTGCCGGAGAAACAAGCACACGAAACAGCTTCGAGGAGGTTGGCTTCGATTCGAGAAAATCCGTCCATGCCATCTCTCCGGCCCCCACGAAGGATTCCCAGTCCACCCGCGGTCCTTCAGAGGTGTGTTCGACGGTGGCCAAACGCCTTCCGCCTCCTTCAAGAACCACCACGTGCTCGCTGAACTGAGGGGAGAGTTCAGTCGCCTCCACGATGGAATCATACGGGATCGGACCGTCAGCGTTTTTCGCGTAGTAAATGCTCATCAAAGGAGCCACGCGCAGTTTGTTGCGAACCAGAAGCACCCGCTCCTTCCAATTGGCAGTCTGTAGAAACTTGTCCAACACATCCTCCGCGGCAGCCAATTTGGCCAGATTCTCGGCGGGCCGCTCCCCCGCCGACAATGCTTGGGCGGTTTTAAGATCACCTCCAGGAGGTCGGAAGACCAAGTTTCCACTGTTCACCGGGGGCAGCACTTCATCCGGCTGAATCATGGATGTGGCGGTCGCCTGCTCGTTTGGCGAACTCTGGGCATCGGCTGGTGTCTGGCCCAGCCCGCCCGTCTTTGTGGCGTTTTCGACCGAGTAGATGACCCCAAATACCACGATCAAGATAACAATGACTCCCACCGCGCTCGCGCCAAGAATCAGACGACGCCGAAACTGCTGTATCTCAGGATCCATGCGCATGCGGTCAAAAGCATCTCCCGGCAGCGGCTGCGGTTCCGACGAGGGTTCCGGCCGGGTCAGACTAATCGTTGTTGGCGGCTCGTTTTGCGTCATCAGCAGGGCACGACGCTTGGTCTTCGTGGTCTTTTCCGCCATCTGCAACATCACCATCTGACCACAAGCAGGACATGGACGTGATCGGGTCACTGATGAAACCTGGATTTCGACAGTTTTTTCGCAATGAGGACAGACGAGGGTGGTGGCCGGCATTCGTACGGAACGTTGGGGGGAGTAAAACACTCTGTCTGGAAGAACGATTCGCCGCAACCCCAGGGTTGTTCAATTTCCCGACCAGACCATCGCCAAGCCGCCCCGTGAACGCAGTCGCTGCAGCCCCCAGCTCATCATGATGCGTGCATCGTCCCAAATATACTTGGTCTTGGTACCCAACTGAACCAAGATCACCTCTCGGCTGCCACTGACCGCGCTGGAGATCAGGCAGCGCCCGCTGGCCACCGTGTAACCAGTCTTCATGCCGTTGCATTCGGGCATGGCACCCAGCAGGTCATTGGTGTTTTCCAACACCACCGTGCGTCCATCCGCACGATGAAAAGTGTAATACTTCCGTCTCACGGCGTCACGAATCACGCCATTGCGATACGCAGCCATCGCCACGCGGGCCATGTCACGTGCGGTGGAGTATTGGCCGCTCACGGTCAGACCGTGTGGGTTTTTGAAATTCGTGTTCGAACAGCCCAGCGAACGCGCCTTGGCATTCATCTTGGTTGCGAATGCGCTGATGCTGCCGGCATTGTCACGCGCCAGAATGTTCGCCACGTCGTTCGCGCTCTTGACGAGGAACGCGTAGAGAAGTTCACGGCGGGTATACACCTCGCCCGGCTTGACGCCCAGCCGCGTCGGTTCCACCGCCACGTCGGAGGATTGCACACGGACATTTTTGTCAAGATTTCCGGCGTCCAGCACCACCAGAGCCGTCACCAGCTTCTGCGTGCTCGCCACCGCCCGGGCAGTTTCAAAATTCCTTCCAGCAAGATGCTGGCCGGTGCGGGCATCCAACAGCAGGTAGGACGCAGCGCGAATCGACGGCCCCGTGGTGGCCACCAGCATCCGCTGTTCGGGCAGCATCACCGGCACCATGCTGGCACTGCCGTCGCCCTGCGCCGCCGCGGCTGCGTAAAGGTGCTGTGCGTTGGAAGACGTCACCGGAATGGCACGCACCCCCCCCTGATTGGTACAGCTGGCCAGAGACCACACGGCCGCTCCCGTCATTAAAAGCTGGAGTAATCTTGTCATCATGAAGCAACGCTGCACCGGCTCGCAGTTTTCATGCCGATCAGGCGGCCGGGACTTCGGGCATCTAGGCCACCGCCCTTTCGTTGTCAAACCTTGCGCCCCTCGCTCCGCGCTCCATGGTCGCCGCCATGGCTCTTATCATCAACGGCGAACACATCGACGACGAAATCATCGAGGCGGAGTTCCGCCACATCAAAGGACATTTCGAACGCACCCTTCAGGTCGCCTGCTGCGAAAGAGACCCTGAGTTCCGCGGCATGGCCAAGGACAACATCACCTCACGCGCCCTGCTCGGCCAGGAGAGCCGCCGCCGTCATCCTGAGGTGCCCGAAGCGGATGTCACTGCACGCCTGACAAAGCTGATCGAAGAGGCGGGTGGTGAAACGCAGTTCTACATGAACCTCGGCATGCCCGTCAAAGACGAGTCCGTTGTCCGCGACAACGTCGCGGGTGGCGTGCGTCTCGACAAAACGTTGCAGGAGATTTACGCCCCCGAGCCTGTGCCGACTGACACCGAGCTGCGTGCCTGCTACGAGGCAAACCTTAAGCACTACATGACCGAGGAGGAGATCAAGGCCTCCCACATCACCAAAGGCCTCCAAGGAGCCAAGAGCCGCCAGGAAATCTATCAGACCATGCGCGATCTCCGTTCCCAGCTCCTCGCCGGAGCCGATTTCGCCAAGCTCGCGGAAGAACACCGTGCCGACGAACAGCAGCAGATCGACCTCGGCTGGTTCAAACGCGGCGAATTCATGGAGGAGTTTGAAACCATCGCCTTCTCCATGGGCGAGGGCGAGATCAGCCCTGTTTTCACCACCCAGCTCGGCTTCCACATCTGCACTGTCACCGGTCGGAAACCAGCCGTCGCACGCCCGTTTGAGGAAGTGAAGGAGGCCGTGGCCGAACGCTTCCTCGAAGAATACCGCGACAAAAAGTTCCACGCCTTCCTCGAAGAGCTCAAAGCAACCGCTAAGATCGAAGACACCGATCCGCCTGACGAGGGCGCCAACTGCGGACACTGACCTGTTTCCTAGTCCCTCCTTCAGTGGTTCTGGAAGAACTGCCGCGAAGCGAACGCGCAACTACAAACCAAGAACGAAGAACCGAGAACGGTTTGGTTCATACCTTCGACATCACCGGCACTGGAGTATTAAACGTCTCCTCCGGCTCCGGCAGCGAATCGACCGGCGGCCCAGGAAAGTTCTCGTCCACGAAGCGTCGCCATGTGTCCTTCGTCTTTTGGGAAATGATCCCCTGAACGCCGTCGCCGCACTTTCCGCAGATCATCACGCTGTGCAGCAGCCCCACGCCCTCGCACACACCGGTGATCACAAAGTCATCCAGGCCGGGAGCATCACGCCGCGCGTTGCAGACCGCACATGAATCCAGTCCACGATCCAAAATCACCTGCTCGTCCTGAAACTGGGCCAGACGCTTCTTCGACTCCTGGGAGAACTCCTCCATCATCTGAGTGCGGCAGTGATCGCACAGCGCATATTCCATCACGCACTCACCGCGCTTGTAGGCCTTCGAGATTTGAAAGCCGCCGGGAAAATCAGGCAGCGACTCTCCGCAGCGCGTGCAGTTCTGAAACGGACGCTCCTCGTACTCGCTCTGAAGTTCAGGCGGGATCGGCGGCGGCTGTTGGAGATCGTGATCTGACATCGGCTTGTTTGCAACAAAGCGCACACCATGCCAGTTTCACAGTCCAAACTCATGCGCACCTCGCTTTTCCTGTGTTTCCTCCTGTCCTCGGTTCTGCACGCACAAAACGGAGACTGGATCGATTCGCGCGGGAATGAGGCCATGACCGGCACTTCGCCTGTCGAGCTCAAGTTCCCCCTCGAACTCGCCTGGCAATTCAAGCTCATGGACAAGCCCAAGGGGCAGGCCGAGATGCTCGTCTCCAGCGCCGTCGTGCGTGCGGGCAAAGTCTACGTCGGCGACAAGGACGGCCACTTTTTCTGCCTCGAACTCACCACGGGCAAAGAAATCTGGAAGACCGAGGCCAAGGGCGCTTTCGATGGTGCCGCCGCCTTCGCAGGCGATCTCGTTGTCGTTGGTTGCCAGGACGGCTTCGTCTATGCCTGGAACGCCAACACCGGCAAGGAGACGTGGAAATTTGAAACGCAGGCCGAGATCCACGCCGCCGCCAATGTCTGGACCGATCCAGAAACGAAAGCGCAGAAGGTCGTAATCGGCAGCTACGACTACTCCGTCTATTGTCTCGATGCGAAGACCGGCAAAAAGGAGTGGGCCGCCGAAACCGGGTATTACATCAACGGCGGCGCCGCCATCGGTGATGGCAAGGTCGTCTTCGGCGGCTGCGACAGCGTCCTGCATGTCCATGATGTGAAGACCGGCAAGGAAGAGAAGCAGATCGAAGTCGGTGCTTACATCGGCAACAACGTGGCCATCGCCGACGGCGTCATCTACGTCAGCCACTACGGCAACCGCGTCGGCGCTTACAGCATTGCCGACGGCATGCAGGTCTGGGAATACGGTGAACGCGAATTCGAATACTACGCCGCCCCTGCCATCTGGGAGAAAGGCGTCTATGTCGGTGGCAGAGACAAACGCTTCCACGCCATCGACCGCGTCACTGGCAAGCAACTCTGGGAATTCCGCGCGCGCGACCGAATCGACAGCAGCGCCGTCGTCTGCGCCGGCAAAGTCGCCATCTTCGGCTGCGACGACGGCTACCTCTACGCCCTAGACCTCAAGACCGGCAAAGACGTCTGGCACAACGAGATCGGCGCCCCCATCAAAACCTCCCCCGCCATCGCGGGTGACTACGTCATCGTCGGCGCGGATGACGGGGTGCTGTATGTGTTCAAGAATGGGAAGTGAACAACGACTGGCTTCATGCCTTGCATCCCCTGCCCGCACCGCTAAAGACAGCGCGTGCGAATCATTTCTGGCACCGCAGGAGGGCTTTCTCTCGAAGTCCCAAAGACCGTCACGCGACCCACGCAGGATCGTGTGAGGCAGGCTGTGTTCTCGATGCTCGGCGAACTCGTTCCTGGCACGCATGTGCTCGATTTGTTCGCCGGCACCGGCGCTTTCGGCCTTGAGTGCCTGAGCCGCGGGGCAGCGTCCGCCATGATGGTGGATGAAAACAAAGGCGCCTGCGACGTCATCCGTCGCAACCTCGCCAAAACCCGGCTTACCGGCGGCATCGTGCGTCACAGCGATGTTTTCCGTCTGTTGCCGTTGCTGCATCGCGACGGCAAACAGTTCGACATCATCTTCGCCGACCCGCCCTACACGCATTGCGACGCGGACACGGATTTCGTTGCGAAACTGCTCACCGAAGAGCCTCTGCCGGCACTGCTTCATGCGGAGAGCCACCTCCTTGTCGAAAGTCACCACTTCAACCGCGAAACTAAAAGCTGGCCCGGCTGGGAGGTGCTGACCGACCGCAATTACGGTTCCACCCGCATCGTCTGGCTGCGCAAACTTCCGCATGGCATCGAAAGCTCTTAGCCTCACTCTCTACAATCTGCTGCTGCCGTTCGGCCTCGTCTGGATGCTGCCGAGCGCGATCGTGAAAATGCGCCGGCGCAACGGCCGCTGGCGTGATCTCGCGCAGCGCATCGGTTTTTTCGACAAGGCCACGCAAAACGCCATCAACGCCCTGCCGCAGCGCGAACGTCTCTGGGTGCATGCCGTGAGCGTGGGCGAGGTCAACGTCGCGAAAAAACTCATCGCACGCCTGCTCAAAACACAACCCGATCTCGGCATCGTCCTCAGCACCACCACGCCCACGGGTCATGCAATCGCTGCGGAAGTTGCTGCACAACACACCGGCCGCCTGGTCGCCATCTTCAGCCCCGTCGATCTTCCCGGAGTAGGCCGCCTGATGCTCGAACGCATCCAGCCTACGCAACTCGTGCTCGTCGAGGCCGAGGTGTGGCCAAATCTGACTTTCGCCGCCGAACGCCTAGGCATTCCCGTTTCCCTTGTCAACGCACGTCTCTCGCCCCGTTCCGAGCGCCGCTATAGCAAGTTCCGCTGGCTCGCCGAACCCGTTTTCCGCATGCTCAAACAGGTGCTCGTGCAGGAGGAGGCCGACATCGACCGCTGGGAAGGCCTTGGCGTCGATCGCGATCGCATTCACCTCACCGGAAGCATCAAATACGACCCCGAAGGGGCCGTTGTGCCCGCGACGAAGATAGACGAACTGCGCACGGTGCTCACGCAGACCGGCATCAGTCCCTCGCAGCCCGCTCTCCTCGCCGCCAGCACGCACGCCGGGGAGGAAGTCGAACTCGCCCGCGTTTTCCAACGGCTGCGCGAAAAGATCCGCGATCTAGCCTTGCTGATCGTGCCACGACATGTCGAACGCCGCGCCGAAATCGCTGCCGCGCTTAACAGCATCGGCATTGCGCCCGCCTTGCGCAGCGATGCTTCCACACGCGTTGATTCGAGTGCACCCGTCTTCGTCATCGACACCACAGGTGAACTCGCCGCGTGGCAGCATCTCGCCACCCTCGTCGTGGTCGGCAAAAGTTTCCTCGCCGAAGGCGGTCAGAACCCCGCGGAAGCTGCGCTGGCGCAGAAGCCCGTTCTCTTTGGCCCGCACATGGAGAACTTCACCCCGCTGGTCGATCTCCTCCTCAAGAAAAAAGGGGCGCAGCAAGTCGCCGACTTTGACGAATTAGAATCTGCCTGCCTGGCCTTGCTGCAGGACGCTTCCAAAGCCGCGCAGATGGGCCAGTCGGGAGAGCGAGCCCTGCTAGTGCACCAAGGTGCGACGCAGCGCAGCGTGGAGAGGCTGATTCAAGGATCGAGGGGCCGCTGCCCCCCATTTCAGTCCGGGGGACAGAGTCCCCGCTCCTTGGGTTAACCCCACAGCGACTGCGGATACTCACCTGCGTCCACCAGTGCACGAATGCTGGCAACAACCTCGGCTTTATCTTCGGGATAGGTGACACCGAACCACTTGCCGGTCGTTTCGAGTACACGCACCTCGGCCTTGCCGACGTTGATAAGCGCATCGACTTCGGCCGGCACATAGCACTCGGATTTGAGTTCAGTGCCACGCTTCGTGAGGAACTCGATGAAGGCCTTACGCAGTTGCGGGAAGATGTCCGGCGTGAAACCGAAAAAGTTCATCGACACCACCTCATCACCCGTAAGCGGCACATAGGCGCCCTCGACCTCGCGATTTTCCGCACCATCGCCATGTTTGAAAATCTTGGTCATTTCCAAAACGGTGGTGAGCATGCCGTGCGCGTCGCGGGTGCATACGCCGCGCGAAACGCTGCCATGATCCGACAGAGTGTTCTTCAAATAAAAGCCCACCATCGACCAGTGGCTCTTGCCATCGTTCGGACGCGGCTGGACGAGGTCAGCGGCGATCTTCTTGTAGGCGTCCTGACCGTAGAAATCGTCGGCATTGATCATGAGGAAAGGCTCGTTCACCACGTTCGCAGCGGAAAGCAGCGCATGCGCCGTGCCCCAGGGTTTCGTGCGACCTTCCGGCACCGAAAAACCTTCTGGCAGATCATTCAAATCCTGAAACGCATAGTCCACCGCGATGCGGCCCTCGAATTTGGAACCAATCTGTGTGCGAAATAGCTCCTCGAAGTCGCGTCGGATCACGAACACTACCTTGCCGAAGCCCGCGCGGATCGCATCATACACGGAGTAATCCAGCACCACTTCCCCGGACGGCCCCATCGCGTCGAGTTGCTTGAGACCGCCGTAACGGCTGCCCATGCCGGCAGCGAGGATGAGAAGTGTGGGTTTCATGGTGAGAAAATAGAAAAACACCCTTTGAAGCGGCACAAGGATGCGTCAAGAGACAGCGAACACAGACTTGTGCTCTGGCACCGCTTCGGCTTACATCGTGCCACATGCTTCCAGACATCACTAAACTCATTCAACTCCAGGAACGCGACCAGCGCATCCGCGGGCTCCAGAAAGATCTCAAGGACATTCCCAACCAGCAGGCCCGGGCCAAGATGCAGCTCGCCGGAGATCAGGCCGCCGTGGAGACCGCCAACCAAGGCATGAAGGAAGTTGAGGTGAAGATCAAAAGCATCGAACTCGACATCCAGACGCGTCAGACCACCATCAAGCGTCTGCAGGACCAGCAGTTCGAGACACGCAAGAACGATGAATTCGCTGCTCTCGGTCATGAGATCAAACGCTACCAAGAGGAGGTCACCAAGCTCGAAGACGGTGAACTTGAGCAGATGGAAGCCCTCGAAGCCGCCAAGGCGAAGCTCAAAGAAGCGCAGGCCAAGCTCGCGCAAACCCAAGGCAGGGTGAACGAGGAACTCAAGAATCTCGATGAACGCGCCGAGGGCG
This sequence comes from Prosthecobacter sp., assembly GCF_020439865.1. Classification (GTDB taxonomy): domain Bacteria; phylum Verrucomicrobiota; class Verrucomicrobiia; order Verrucomicrobiales; family Verrucomicrobiaceae; genus Prosthecobacter. The sequence goes on along the minus strand of NZ_JAGRPF010000108.1, from coordinate 45,178 downwards.
TGAAAAAACGCCTCGACGATCTCAACGCCGAACGCGCCACGCTTGCCGCCCCCATCGATCCGGACGCTCTCGATCTCTACACGCGCATCTTCAACAAGAAGGGAGACGCTGCCATCGTGCCGATGGAGAACGCCCAGTGTGGCGGCTGCCACATGAAGGTGGTCGTCGGGGTCATCCAGTCGCTGAAGCAGTCGGAATCACTCACTCAGTGCGAGAGCTGCGGCCGTATTCTTTACCTGGTGGAGTAGCCGCCTCTCACACCCCGACTCCCAGCGCCGCCAAGGTCTTGAGGACGATGGGCTCTCCGGGCTTGAGCTTCTCACGCTCCTCAAACAGCAGACGCGTCACCTTGGCATAGGCAGGCATCTTCCCCGTGCGTCTTTGCGCCAGAAGACGCACATAGCGCACCGCACGGTCGATCAGCTTGTTGTTGCTCGGCTTCACGTAGGTCATGAGATTGTCCACGTAGCGGCCAAGACGTCCCATCACGAGCGTGGACTGAATGTTGATGAGCATCTTGAGCAGAAGATGCGCGTGGAACTCATGCACGCCGGTGAGGTCCATCCGCTCTTTCAGCCCATCAAACTCCCACACCATCTCCCCCGCCCCGCCGCCGATGTTGAAGAACAAATGCTCGGACTTGTTCGTCCTGATCTGACGTCGCATCGAGAGCTGTGCGGAAAAGTCATAGCACGCCAGAACCTCGGCTCCGGCCACCTTGCGAACCTCAGGCCACTCCAACGTGCGCGGCTCACGATGCAGCAGAGCATTCCAGGCCGAGTGCGCGCCCGCCTGCTCGGGCATGATGAAATGACTCCAAGACGCTGGCGCGGCTGGATCATCCTGCTTCTCGAAAGGCACAAGACTGAATGTCGGCGCCCGTTCCGTGGTATCTGTGACAACGGTGATGCCAAAACGTGTGCTCGCATAAAGCACATAGGCGCCCCGCGCATACGCGGCCGCCTCGTGCTCAATAAACGCCGCGAGAAACTGCCCATCACAATGCGCCGCATGACGCAGAAGCTGCAACACCTCTCCGGGGGCATTTTCAGGATCATGCTGATGCATGAACGCGAAGCCAATGGCCGCCATGAGAACCGTGCTCGCCTGCAGACGTGTGCTTCCAGAAATTGCCATCGCACCCACGGCGAGGTTCATCTTGTGAATCATCGGATTCTCGATCACCCGCTTTGAGCGAGCAGCGGCATGGATTAGTTGCTCATCTGGATTGCAATACAGGAACCAGGGCTGATTCGAGGACAGCTCGGCGGCACGTTCGACGGCTCCAATGACAAACGGCGTTTCGCCGCCTTCCGTCGAAGCGATCAGCAGATCTCCATTCACAAACCCCAGTTCTTCCAACTGCCGTGCACCGTATTCGGGATGATCCTCAAAAGTCTCGATCGCCTTGATCAAGGCAAGATCACCGCCCGCCATGAAAGCAACCACACGCTCGGGATCCGGAGCTGGAAGGACACCCATGCGGCAGAAAACTTCGATGCTCAGTGACAGGCGGCCCGTGGCGCCACAACCGCACAGAAAAACCCGATGCCCCATGTTGAGCGTCGTCCCCACGGCGCGGGCGAGATCCACGAGGTGGGCGGATTTCGCGGCAAACTGCCTCAGTGCATGCACGTCCACCTGATGCATGAGCTTGACCGCCTCCCCGAGATCTTTGTTCGCCATCTGGGACAGGGACGTGGTGAAAGGATGCTGCGACTCGGTGTCGAGCGCACCGAGCTGGTAGTCAGTAGCGACCTTGAGAAACTCGTCGGCAGCATTCATGCAAAGAATTCGACTGAAACGGCAGGAAGGATGTTCACTTGTGCTACTTTCCCATCTTGCACGCAGCGCGGTACGTTTCACTATGCATTCAAACTCGCATGATGGAATTCGCATTGTTCAGGCTGCCCGATGGACGGGCGTGGCTGGGAGAAGGCCCCTTCACCGCGCTGGCCGCCGCGCCGGCAGCGGGAGGAGCCTTCTACATCAATGACTTCGACCTGAAGGATCCCAAACCGTGGAAAGTGCCCGCGCGGCTGCATCAGATCACCTCCGCCAGCCTCGGGGAGACGATTCACCTCAACGGCGGCCAGAAACCGCAGATTCACTGGGCCAAGCCGGCCACCGAATGGTTCAAAATGGCCTTCCGACGCATCCGCCGGGAGGTTTTGTCCAAGCGTATCGAGAAAATGGTGCCTGTGCTCACCGAATCTGGCACCCTGACTTCCGGCGACCCTCGGCGTCTGCTGGAATCCGTCATGAAAGCTCCGGAGAACATGTGGGGCTACGCTCATGTCAAAGAATCCGGCGGATTTCTCGGAGCCACACCGGAGCTTCTGTTTCAGGTGCATGCCCGACAGCTCGACACGATGGCTCTGGCAGGAACCGCCAAGCCGGGCAACCAGGACGCCTTTCTCACCGATGTGAAGGAAATCGAGGAGCATGAGATCGTGGTGCGCTACCTGATGGAGCGGTTGCAGACACTCGGTGTTGTCACACGCAATCCGCGCGCGCTGTGCCAGACTTCCGGCCTGGTGCATTTCCAGTCCAAACTCAGTGTCAAACTCAGCGGAAACGCCGATCCTGCGCAACTTGTAGCCCTCCTGCATCCGACCCCGGCCGTCGGCTGCCTGCCGCGCGATGAAGACGCCCTGGAAAAGCTGCGTGAATATCGCCAGCAGCTGAAGGTTCCGGGGTTCTTCGGCGCTCCTTTTGGTTTCACCGAGGCGGACGGCACCACGCACATCGTCGTCGCCATACGCGGCATTTGTTGGGAAGGCGACAAGATCAGCCTGCCCTCCGGCTGTGGCATCGTGGGCGGCAGCGCCTTCGATCACGAGTGGCGCGAACTGCGGCTCAAGCGGGAGGCCGTTCTGCGCCTGCTGGCACTTCACTCATGACGCAGGCCCAACTCATTCAGCAGACGCTTCAAACGCTCGCCTATCTTGGTGTGCGTGAAGTCTGTGTAGCAGCCGGTGCGCGCAACGCCCCGCTCGTGACCGCCCTGCTGGCGAGCCATGGGGTCAAGATTTGGAACTTCTTCGAAGAACGCAGCGCCGGCTTCTTCGCGCTCGGACGCATCATGGCCGACCGCAATCCTGTGGCCGTCGTCACAACTTCCGGCACCGCGGCGGCCGAACTGCTGCCGGCCACGATCGAGGCCTGCTATCAGGGGCTTCCACTCGTGCTGGTGACGGCAGATCGGCCCAAAAGCTATCGTGGCAGCGGCGCACCGCAGGCGATCGAGCAGGCAGGATTGTTTGGCGTCCATGCAACCATGGTCGGAGACTGGGATGTGGCGGATGAATCGCACGAAGGGCACAGTTCCGACGGGCCGATGCACCTCAATGTCTGCCTGGACGAGCCGTTGGAAACGAACGTGGGTGGCATTGATTTTTCGACCGCGTCCCCGCTTTCGAGTGAGGAAGCGCAGACGCCGGCCTCCTTGCAGTGTGATCTTGTGCTCGCCGGAGGCATGCATCCCAAGGATGCCGCACAGGCGGCTGTACTTCTGGCGAAACTCGGTGCGCCGATCGTCGCCGAAGCCACCTCCAACCTCCACGGATACCCAGCGCTGCAACCTCTGCTTGTGCCAGGCGGAGATCAGGCGCTGCAGTACGCACGTCCGGCCCACGTCCTGCGTATTGGCGCGGTGCCTTCATGGCGTTGGTGGCGGGATTTGGAGACCCAGCCAAAGGTTCGGGTCACCAACATCACGCACACAGGATTCAGCGGACTTGCCCGGAAGGAAAACGTCGAGACACTGGCATGGGACCACATCCGCAGCACCCAGTTTGCCACCATCGATCCTCCCTGTGGCATTCTTCGCTTCGAGCCTGACTTCGACAAGTTTCCCCTGTCAGAGCCCGCCTGGATGCACAAGATCGCCGGCATCATTCCCGCAGGCTCGCGAGTGTTTCTTGGCAACAGCCTTCCCATCCGTGAATTCAATCTCGCACTCAAAGCTGCGCAGCAAGGTGTGGAGTTTTTTGCCAATCGCGGCGCCAACGGTATCGACGGTCTCGTTTCGACCTTTCTCGGCACCAGCGCGGTGCATCACGGCGAGTGCTGGCTGATCCTCGGCGATTTGAGCGCCCTGTATGATCTCGCCGCGCCATGGATCATCGCGCAGATGGATCATCCGCGTCTGCGCATCGTGGTGATCAACAACGGAGGCGGAAAGATCTTTTCACGGGTGACCGGCATCCGCTCACTGCCGGACGCCGCGCGCAGCGTGATCGAAAACCGCCACGAACTCAGCTTCGAACCCTGGGCACAGCTCTGGGGCATGGAATACCTGCAGACAGATGACGTTCACGACCTTGAAGACCTGCTGCCAATGCCGATCGTCATAGAGATTCGTCCCGACCCGTTGGAAACGGAGGCTTTTTGGAAACACTGGCAGCGCCCGGTGATCAGGCCGCGATGAAATCGCGAAACGCCTCGATGATCACCACCACGGAGCAGGCCCCGGCATCAGGAAAGCCGATGCAGCCATCTCCGAGCGTCTTCGCCCGGCCAAACTTCGCCACCATCGCTTTGCTGGCCTCCTTGCCTGCATCTGCGGCTGCAGCGACTGCTTGAATGGCTTCAGGCAGCGACTGACCTGCCACTTCCGCGGCTTTCACAGCAGCAGGTTCCATGGCATCCACACACGTTTTATCGCCCACAGCGGCTCCACCGCGCTGTTTCACGCCGTCGACCCCCGCTTTAAGAAACGCGGCGAGCCCAGCGGCATCGAATGTCTCATTGCCGGCCAGCGCCTTCCCGCCATTGCGGAAGTAGGTGCCAAAGATCGCCCCGCTCGCGCCGCCCATGCTGCTCATCATTTTCATCCCGACCGTGTTGAAGGCCTTTTCGATGCTGTCCACCGGCCCTGCTTCAAGCCCTTCCTTCGCCGCAGTCATGCCACGCTGCATGCCAAGCCCGTGGTCGCCGTCGCCAAGATTGCGGTCGGCTTCAGAAAGCATCGGCTCTGCGGCGATGATGCGCTCGCAGGCGAGAACGAGCATGGCTTTGACGTCGTCTTTGGAGAGGCTGGCTTTGGACATGGGAAGGCGACTGTGGGTGCATGAGACTCGAAGTCAAATGCGAAGCCCGTGTCTAGCCCGCCGCACGTTGGTCCGCCTGCCTCAGCCTGTTCGCCATTCCCTTCATGACGTGGATCGCGAACAGCGGCGTTTCGTCCACCATGAAGAGAAAGTGATGGCGGTTCACCGGCAGCAGCGTGCAGTCCGTTTTTGCCACGGCATCGGCACTGCGAACGGAGTCGTCGATCAGGGACATCTCACCGAAAAAACCGTCCGGTCCGATGGTTTCAACCGCCTTGCCATTGATGAGAATTTCCACTTCACCGCTCTGGACCACGAACATCTCCAATGCCTCGTCACCTTTTTGAAAAATGACAGTCCCTGCCGGGCAGGAACGGATGTTGGCAGGATTGGAGAATACGTTTGGCAGTTTCATTGCGACGACCGGTTAGAGCTTGGTGTAGCCCACGCTCTCGCAGGGCATGTCCCAGAGTTTTTTGAGTTCGGCGTCGAGCTTCGTGATACTGAAGCTGACACCGGCCATTTCCTGGCATGTGACTATGTTGTCCACGATGGTGTGGTGGATCTTGATACCGCGTTGCTCGAGGATTGGCTTCGCACCGCGAAGGAGAATGAGGAGCTCCATCATGTGCGTGCTGCCGAGGCTGTTCACGAAGAACACAATCTCGTCACCCGCGTTGAGAGCGAGGTCGTCGCCGAACAACAAATCAAGGATCTTGGCGGCGAGTTCGTCAGCGGTGCACATCGGAATGAGGCCCACACCTTTCTCACCGTGAATGCCCATGCCGAGACCGATCACGTCGTCAGCGAGTTCGAAGGTGGGTTTGCCGGTGGCAGGAATGCTGCCCGGCTTGGTCGAGACTCCGACGGTGCGGGTCATGTCCACCGCCTTCTGCGCGATGCGAGCCAGTTCGTCGAGTGAATCGACAGTTTGCGCAGCGGCACCGGCAATCTTGGTGATCGGCACCAGACCGGCGACACCACGGCGCTTGCCCTTCTCCGTCGGCGGGGCCGAGCAGACGTCATCGTTGATGATCACCGTCTTTACAGTGATGCCTTCCTCTTCGGCGAGTTCGGCACCGATGTCGAAGTTCATCACATCACCGGCGTAGTTGCCGTAGAGATAAAGCACGCCTTTGCCACGATTCACAGCCTGGGTGGCTTCGAGCACGATGTCCGGCGGCGGCGCCGCAAAGATTTCGCCCACCGCAGCGCCATCGGCCATGCCTTTACCAATGAGACCGTGGTAAATTGGCTCATGCCCAGCACCACCACCCACGAGGAGAGCGGGCGCATCAGGACGAAGATCATTCATTACGATCGAACGCGTGCCCACGCGACGTGCCTTGCCATCGTAAGCGAGGACGAGTCCCTCAAACAATTCGTCAGCACACTTCAGCGGGTCGTTGATGATCTTCTTGGCAGGATTGGCTTGGCTCATGGTCAGAACGTTTGGTTGGAAATCGAGACGCCAGTCTTAGCGGAGCGCCACCAGCTGTCAAAGCACGATTCAACGCCCGGCCATCGAACTGTCCGGCATCTGAAATGCATTTTCGATGACATTCACGTGAGGCAGCTCTCCTTCAATGAGCACGACCTCGGCGATGTCGAAGCGGAACTTGATGCGCGGGTTGCCCAACAGCCTCAGCCAGTCCATCGCACCACGCTGAATAAGCCTCTGCTTGTCGGGCCCCACGGCATCCGCCGGACGCCCAAACGCGGTGCTGGTGCGAGACTTGACCTCGACAAACGTCAGCACATCACGATGACGGGCGACAATGTCCACCTCGCCGCGATTCACTCCGCGGTAGTTTCGATACAGCACCTTGCGATCATGCGCCAAAAGCCAGCGCGCGGCGATAAGTTCCCCCATGTCGCCGATTTCCCGGCGTTCCATGAGCCGGCCGGCCAGTCGCCCATGAAACAGCGCTAGCGGGCGGGCGCGCATCCAGATTAACGCCCTGCGGAGCCGTACGTCTCCCGTCACCCGCCGCCGCAGCCAGCGCCACAGACTCTCGGGACGGAAGGTGCGCCGCTTCATGCGAGATCGAGTTCGAGCTGCGCCACCGGACCGAAGCTGCGGCGATGATGTGCACAGGGCCCGTGCCGCTTCAAAGCGGCCAGATGAGCGGGCGTGGGATAGCCTTTATGAATCTCAAAACCATATTCGGGGTGCTGTTCCGCCATGGCGACCATCAGGCGATCCCTCGTCACTTTCGCAATGATGCTGGCGGCTGCGATCGAGTAACTCAGGCTGTCACCCTTCACCAAGGCGACCTGATGCATCGGAAATTGCTTCACCGGCTTGCCATCGATGAGCGCGGCATCGGGTCTGGGGATCAGGCCAAGAGCCGCCCGACGCATGCCCTCCCACGTCGCCCGCAGGATGTTAATCCGGTCAATTTCATCCGGCTCGATGCTCACGCAGTGCCAATGAATACGATCATCGGCCATGATCTCCTCGTAAAGTCGTTCGCGTTTCGCTTCGTTGAGCTGCTTGGAGTCATTCAGCACGGAATGCGTGAAATCGTCCGGAAGAATGACCGCCGCCACGCAAACCGGCCCGGCCAGAGGCCCACGTCCCGCTTCGTCGATACCCGCGACGATCCGAAAACCAGAGGCACGCAGGCTTTTTTCATGATCAAGCGTGGGCATGGCAAAGGCAGCACTTGAATCACGAACAGCTTATTGCCTCACCTCGATGGGCAGCGTGACCTTCGCAGGGGCTCCGCTCTCGGGGGCCTCCCAGCGCGCCACCTCCACACCTGGCCTGTCAGGATCATTGGAGAGAATGTAGACACGGATTTGCAGCGCCTCCTTCTCCCCCTCCGGCCTGGGCACGGGCTTCATGTTCAGGACCATTTCGTTGTGGCCTCGAACCAGGCCTCCGATGAGAATCTGCTGGTCCAAGGCATCTCGCACAGGCTCATAATCGATGCCGTTCATGCTGATGGTCGTCTCGTAGCCGAAAGTCTGCAGTTTATAGCCCGCCTTGAACTCAGGGACACGACACAGCGGAGGTGTCGGCGGCATGGTTCCCGGCGGTGTGTATTCGGGTGAATCGAGAAAGTCAGGGCGTTTCCCTTCTTGCAGTTCCTTCAAAACCTCCGGCGCAGTGTCCAGACGCACGACCCGGTTGCTGTCGTATTTCCATTCACCGCCCTCCCGGTAGAACTTCAATTTTAAGATGTTGTCGCGAATGAGTTCCTTGTCCTGCCCCATGTTGACCTTCCCGAAGTATATGAGATGCGCAGTATCTCCAACAGCCTCGACCTCCAGCAGTCGCAGCCCGACCAGCGGCGGAGGCTGCACCTCAGACGCAAACACGGCGTCTGGAAACGACTGACGCTCGCTGACCACCGAGTTGCGAATCACGACCTGGCGATACTGTGTGATGCTCGCCGCCCAGGCCTGCGCATCCTTTCGGATCATGGCATTCCGCCATCTCGAATAAACTCTCTCCAGATCAGCACGCAGCCCGTCATCACCGCCCTGACCGGAAAGTAGAGTGGCAACTTGAAACAGGCTTATGCCAACGAACAGCAGGAGAATCTGGCGCATGACGTGATCTGGGAATCCTCGAACAAGTCCAAGTTTTTCACGAAAACAACCGGGGATCCTCATTTTATGATTCGCATCCATGGAATTTCACCGTGATAGTTTTATTCCTGCGTAAAACCATTTGCCGTTTTGGTGATTCTGGTAAACGTCAGCTCCCCTTACCCCCCAAACATGGAGTCACCCAGCGAAGGCCAGCCACGCACACCCCCGATCGACCGGAATCGGGAGCTGCTGAAGACCGCCCGCGAAGAAACCTACAAGTCGGTCGGCGGAGTGAATCTCTCTGCTTACATCTGGGAGCCCGAGATGGACAAGGCGCCGCCATATCCACGTTCGGTGGCTGCATTCTTCTTCAGCAGCGGTTGGGACAACGGCCAGGTGGCCCAGTTCGCCCCGCACTGCGTTTATTTTGCCTCACGAGGCATGACGACCATCTGCTTCGACTACCGCGTGGCGACGCGTCACGGCACTGGCCCCGTCGAGGCCATGGCCGACGCTCGCTCTGCCATCCGCTGGATTCGCATGAACGCCGTCGAACTCGGCATCAACCCCGGCAAGATCGTGGGTGTGGGCGGTTCCGGTGGCGGACATGCCATTGCATCCTCGGTGATTCTCAACGGCTTCGACGATCCTTCCGACGCTCTCGACTGCAGTCCGGCCCCCAACGCCATCGTGCTGTTCAATCCGGTGATGGACACCTATTCGAAGCACGCCTTCGGACGTGATCGCTGGCCGGATCAGGCCACCTGCAAAGCAGCCGACCTCATCCGTGGCATCAAGCCCGGCCTGCCGCCCATGCTCATCATGCACGGGACGGCCGACCGTGTGGTTCCATTCGACGGCTCGTATGAGTTCGCTCGCAAATCGACCAAGAAGAAGAATCTCTGCCGTTTGATCGAGTTCGAAGGCCAGGGCCATGGATTCTTCAATTTCAATCTCTCCTTCGAAATGTACGAGGCCACCCTCATGGCGATGGATGAGTTGTTCGTCGAACTCGGATTCCTCGAACCCGACCCTGAGGCGGGACTCGGCAAGGTGGATTGACCCGCCGCCGGCAGGAATGGAGAATTCCAAAATCCGAATGACGAATTTCCGCTCACATGCCGTTTCGTCATTCGTTCATTGAGACATTCCTTCGTCATTTCTGAACTCGTCATTTTCCCCCGACCACCATGCTTCGCGCCCTACTCTCCGCCCTTTTCATCGCATCCGCCGCCTCCGCCCAGTGGCCCCAGGACACCAGCGATCTCAAAGCCGATCCAAAGGCTGAGTTTGGCACGCTCGAAAATGGTCTGCGCTATGTGATTCTACCACACGACGAGCCCCCGGGCCGCGCCAGCATCCGGCTCTACATGGACGTCGGTTCGCTGATGGAAGAGAACGACCAGCAGGGCATGGCCCACTACCTCGAGCACATGGCCTTCAACGGCTCCCGTCACTTCCAAGGTGGTAAAATGGTGGAGTACTTCCAGCGTCTCGGCATGGGCTTCGGAGCTGACACCAATGCGCACACTTCCTTCAAGGAAACCGTTTACATGCTCGAACTGCCCAAGGTGGAGCCCAAATTCATCACCGAAGGCCTGCAGCTTTTCCGCGACGACCTAGATGGCATGCTCCTCGGTGAAACCGAGATCGACAAGGAACGCGGCATCATCCTCAGTGAAAAACTCAGCCGGGATTCGATCGAATACCGCACAATGATCGCCGGCTATAAGTTTGCCCTGCCGGAATCCATCCTGCCACATCGCATGCCCATCGGCACCGAGGAGATGATCAAAACGATGAAGCGGCCGCGCTTCGTGGACTTCTACGAGAAGTATTACACTCCGAAGCGCGCCACTATCGTCGCCGTGGGCGATTTCAAGGACACTGCCGCCGTCAAAGCGGAGATCGAAAAGCAGTTCGCGGACGCCAAGCCGGCCCATGGCGACGCCAAAGATCCAGATCTTGGCAAGGTTACGTCTGGCTACGGAATCATCGCCAAGCTGCACACCGAGATGCAGGCCGAAGCTCTTACGATCTCGGTCGAAATCCCCCGCCCCGCCAGAAACAAACCTGACAGCGCTGAAACCCGCCGCGAGAAAACGATTCGTGATCTGGCCGACATGATGATCAACCAGCGGTTGTCAAAACTCGCGAAAGCGGAAGGCGCACCCTTCATCAGCGCCGAAAGTTACAGCTACGAATATCTCGAATTCGTCCGCGTGAACGGCATCCAGGCCCAGTGCGATCCCAAGAACTGGCAGGCCACCCTCACCCTGCTCGAAACCGAACTGCGCCGTGCCATCGAGCATGGTTTCACCGAAGCCGAATTCGAAGAAGCCAAGGCCACTGTCCTCAAAAGTGCCAAACTCCGCGCCGACCAGGCCGACAGCCGTAAGTCACGCGACCTCGCCAGCGGTCTCGTCAGTATTCTCGCGGGCAAGAAGGTCTTTACCCATCCGTCCGCCGACCTCGCCCGAATCACGACCGTTCTGGCCGGACTCAAGGAACAGGACAGCCACGCCGCACTGGTCGACGACTGGAAAGGGGATGACGTCCAGATCTTCCTCGGCGGCAACTTGAAGCTCGAAGGCAATGCAGAGGAGCAGATTATCACCACCTTCAAAACCAGCCGTGAGAAGCCCGTCACCGCCCCCGAAAAGGAAGAGACCGCCGCCTTCGCCTACACCGATTTCGGCCCCGCAGGCAAAGTGGCGAGTTCCACTGAAGCGAAGGATCTCGAAATCACGCAGACTGTCTTTGAGAACAACGTGCGCCTCAACTTCAAGCACACCGAGTTCGAAAAGGGAACCATCCGCGTGCTCATCAACTTCGGTGGCGGCAAACTCAGCACACCAACCGACAAGCCCGGCATCATTCCGTTTGCCCAGAGCACCTTCCAACTGAGCGGCCTCGAAAAACACGGTGTCGATGACATCCGCCGCATTTTCGCCAGCCGCACAGTCGGCAGCGACTTTAGCATCGGCGACGAAGCCTTCCTGCTGAGCGGCCGTACCACACCGGCGGATCTCGAAGCGCAGCTTCAGCTGCTCACGGCCTATCTCGTGGCCCCCGGTTACCGCGACGAAGCCGCACGTCAGTTCGAGAAGAACATCGAGCCCCTCTACACGCAGCTTCAACACACCGCTGAAGGCGTGATGAATAATGACGTCGTTGCCTTCATGCATTCCGGCGACCCTCGCTGGGGCTTTCCAAAGATGGAGATTCTCAAGCAACGCACCCTGACCGAACTCAAGGACTGGCTCACCCCGGCTCTCACGAAGGACTATCTTGAAGTCACCGTGCTGGGCGACGTAGACGCCGAGACCGCCCTGAAGGCCGTGGCCAAGACACTCGGCGCCCTGCCGAAACGCGCTGACAAGAAGCCTGCGTATGAGAAGGAACGTGCGGTCGCCTTCCCTAAACCTGACGCGAGCAAAACCTTCCCGTTTGAGACTGAAATCCCCAAGGCTATCGCCACCATCTACTGGCCCACGGCGGACATGAGCGACATTCAGCGCACCCGCCGCCTGACCCTGCTCGGTTCCGTTCTCGACGACCGTCTGCGCATCAAAGTGCGCGAGGAACTCGGGGACACCTACAGCCCGGCCTGTTACCACGTCGGCAGCGATACCTTCACGGGTTACGGTTACATGACCACCATGATCGAGTGCAAGCCGGAGCTGGCTGAGTCGCTCACCAAACTTGTCATTGAGATCGGTGACAAACTGGCCGCGGGCCCGATTACCGACGATGAGTTTGACCGGGCCATCAAACCCATGCTTGCCCAGATCGAGCAGATGCGCCGTGACAACCGTTATTGGTCCATGAACGTCCTGCGCTGCTGTCAGGAGCATCCGGAACGTTTGAATTGGGCTCGCAGCTTCATCAGTGACTTCGCCAACATCAAAAAGGACGAGGTGCAGGAACTCGCCAAAGAATACCTCGGTGCAAAACGCGCCGTGAGCGCCGACATCATTCCGATGGAGGAGAAGAAGTAGCTGTCAGACGCTGCTTCAAAGCTCGCACTTCACCGCTCACGTCTGCCTCCAGCAAAAACGCCGACACAACCACCACGCGTCTGGCCCCAGCGGCGACGATTTCGTCCAGCCTGCCAGCATTCACGCCACCGATGCAGAAAATCGGCAACGCCACACGGCGATGCACCTCCGCGATGTCCTGCAGTCCGATGGGCACATAGTCCGGCTTGGTTCCGGTGGCATACAGCGGACCGAAGCCGATGTAATCCGCGCCTTCGTCCTGCGCCGCCACAGCCTGTTCAAGACTGTGCGTGGACTTGCCCACAAAACAGCCTGCCCCGACCACAGCGCGCGCCCTGGCGACAGCGTCATCATCCTGGCCGACATGAACGCCTTCACTGCCGACGGCGGCCGCAACTTCCAGGTGGTCATTGATCACCAGCGGCACGCCATGATCCCGCGTAACCGGAAGCATGAGCCGCGCGAGGCGCTCGACCTCGTTTTTCTCCAGCTTCTTCGCCCGCAGTTGCAGGACGTCCACGCCTCCGTCACAAAGCAACCCAGTCATGCGCTCGACGTTCTCTGCCGACACGTAGCCGAGATCAACGATGCCATAGAGTCGTGCGTCTTGAATGCGTTTCATGAGTGCGCCTTGAATGGGTCTTGATGACGGTCTCTGCAAGCCGCGTTTTCATTTGCCCTCCAGAGCCCCGACGCCTATGAGAGCGCATGGCGGCGGGCGTCCTTCGGGATGCCTCCCGTTTTCTTTATCAGCATGGCGTGCGAACGCCATGCACCGTTCGCAGATGCAGGGAAGGCCGTGAGAACCGGCCACAGTGGCGCTGCGGTATCGGGTCACAGACCTCCATTCGTGCGAAAGTGCGGAGCAAAGCCAATCGGGAGCAATCCTTGGTGAAGGCGGAGGCGAGGAGCGGCGGTCAAAACGTCGCACACACCCGGAGTCCGAACATCTCGCTGCGAACGCATCACTCACGCCTCCATGTGGAGGGCCGTGAGTGCTTCATCGAACCAATGAAGTGCATGCCCAGCCAAGGCTGGGCCTGCATGCCTCCCCCAAACAAACATGTTCACCCAGACAACCTCTGGTCGCAGTCGATTGACCGCGATCACGGTGGCACTCCTTGCCGCCTGCTCCGCGGATGCAGCGGATCCCCAACCGTCCAAGCCGAAAACGAAACCGGCCACGGTCATTCCTGAAGTCGTCATCACGGCAACCAAAACCGAGACCGAATCCTGGCGCACCGCCAGCAGTGTCACGGTGATCGATCGCAAAAAAATCGAGGAGCAGCAGTTCAAGATGGTTCCCGACGCCCTGCGGCAGGTTCCAGGTCTTGTGATTGCCGATCGAGGAACTCCCGGTTCCACCAACGGCATCTTCCTCCGCGGGACGAACAGCGACCAGACGCTCGTCGTCATCGACGGTCGACCCGTGCCTGCCAACCTTGCCGGTCTCTACAACATCGAGACCATGACGCTCGACAACGTGGAACGCATCGAGGTGCTGCGCGGTCCTGCCGCCAGCCTCTATGGTGGCAAAACCCTCGGCGGTGTGATCAACATCATCACCCGCAGCGGACGCGGCCTGAAGAAATCGGAAACCACCCTTTCATGGGAAGGCGGCAGTTTTGGCTGGTCACGCGAAGGGTTGAGCAACCGAGGAGCCGCAGGCATCTATGACTGGAGCCTCGAACTCAGCCGCACGGACACCCAGGGGTACCGAATCAACAGCCAGATGCAGTTGAACAACGCCGCCACGAAATTTGGTGCTCAACTCGCCGAGAGTCTGCGTTTCGACCTCGACCTGCGTTATTACAACGCGGATGTCGGCAGTCCCGGAGCCAGCACAGGCTTTGGCGCGAATGATCCGAATGATCACGTGCTCTCCGAATTCTGGAGCATCTCTCCTCGGCTCGTCTGGGAAACCAGCAAACGATGGACACAGACGCTGACCTACCAATTCGGCAACTTCCGCCAGGCAGCCACCAACTTCACTCCGACGTTCGGACTGAACAACCGCATCACCTCGCGGAATCATTTCTTTGAATACCAAAGTGTCTTCAAGGTCGCCGACTGGTGGACCCTTACCGCAGGTGCCTGGCTGCAGGACATCGGCTACTCACGCAGCAGTGACAACGCCTTCCCCTTCTCTGCTTACGACGTCGATCAGGCGGAAACCAACTGGGCGGTGTTCCTCCAGTCGAAGGCTGAAATCCTGCCCGGGTGGAATCTGAACACCGGTATTCGTCACGACGAGTATTCCGATTTCAATGACGCCACCACCTGGCGTGCCGGCACAAGCTGGCGCATGCCGTGGACCCAGACAGTCCTCCACGCCAATTATGGCACCGCGTTTGCACCCGCGAGTCCGCAAAATCGTGAGGCGGCATTGTTCGGCAATCCAGCCTTTCTGAAACCGGAACAAAGCAAGGGCGTGGAGTTCGGCATTGAGCAACCGTTTGCAGACAACAAGGCCTCGGTCAGCCTCACCTATTTCCACAACAGCATCAACAACCTCATCGTGTTCACGCCGCCGTTCGGCCCCTTGCAGCAGATCAACAAGGCGCGCACGCAGGGCCTTGAGGCCGCGTTCCAGTGGCAGCCCTGTGATCGCTTCGGTTTCAGCACCCAATACACCTACCTCGACGCCGACGATCTCACCGCCGGCACACGCCTCGTGCGGCGACCACGGCACACGATCATGGGAGACGTTTGGGTGAAGCCTGTGCCAAAATTCCGCCTCGGTCTTGGTGCGCTCTACGTCATCGACCGTGAAGACGGCTTTGGTGCCGCGCAGCGCGATGTCGAAGACTACCTGCGGCTGCGTTTGACGGCCAGCTACACGGTCTGTAAGAACTGCGATCTCTTTGCCCGCGTGGAGAACCTGCTGGGCGAGCGCTATTCCGAAGTGCTAGGGTTCCCATCGATGCGCACGGGCGCCTATGCGGGATTCCGCCTGCGTTTTTAGCGCACCATGCTAATGCTGCAGCGTGAGCAGCCGCCCTTCACGTCCTGAGAACTCTGCCGCACTGCGCGAACGGTTCATCCGTCGCGTCAGTGCGGACACTCCTTTCTACAGGCTCTTCGACCACCTGCCCGACCTGGCTTTCTTTGCCAAGGACAGCGAATTTCGATTCATGTGCGCCAGCCGTCGTTTCATGGACCGCTTTGGCATCAGCGACGAGTCTGACATCGTCGGCAAGAACGACTTTGATCTCTTCCCAGCACGCCTCGCCGAGAACTTCCGCCGCGATGACGAGGAGTTGTTGCAAACAGGCAAACCCAAGCTCAACATAGTCGAGCTGTTTTTCACCGACCAGGGCATCCCAGACTGGTTCGTCACCAACAAGCTGCCGCTGCTGGACGCCAAAGGCCGTCTCATCGGCATCATGGGCACGGTGCAAAGTTTTGAAGGCAAGAAACAGGTGCTGCAGCCCTACCTGCAGATCGATCGTGCGCTTGCCTACATCCGCGAGCACTTCCGCACCGGTGTCTCGATCACCGAGTTGGCCCAGATCGTGCATCTCTCACCCCGGCAGTTGCACCGCAAATTTGTCGAAACTTTCGGAGCCAGCCCGCAGGCTTTCATCATGAAACTTCGCATCCAGGCGGCCTGTGAGGCGCTGCAGAAGGAAGGCGCCCAGATCACCGAGGTGGCCCAGGAACTGGGATTCTGTGATCAAAGCGCCTTTACCCACCACTTTCATCGGCACATGGGCATGACCCCGCTCAAATACCTGCGCCAGTTCCGGCTCGTCCGCCGTTCATGAGCCGAGATTTTCCGGTTGCTGCCGCCACCAAGTCCGGCTAAAGACTGCGCCCCACGATTTTCGCGCGCTTAGCTCAGTGGTAGAGCATTGCCTTCACACGGCAAGGGTCGCAGGTTCGAACCCTGCAGCGCGCACCATCACCCCATCAGTGTGATCTGGTCTTTCGTCGTTTCGGTTTAAACCGCACGACCGCAGTTTTGAATTTGTCCAGCGTGTCAGCCGTAGAGCCATAGCGTCCCAAGACATACATTTCGGCCAGAGGACCAAATTGAGCCGACAGATCGGGCCGGGAAACAGCCACTCGTCGGGCATAGTCAAGCGGCCCTTCATTGGGCATCCTGGCCTGCATGCCCGCTTGGCCGAGGCGACGGCACACACGCTGCCACAGTCGCATCCATGGATCTGCGTGGCGTGCAGGACGCTGCAGCCACCACGCAACGAGCATGACACCGACGAGCACGACAGCACCGCTGGGAATGAGAAGCACCAGTTTGGCGTTGCGGAGCCCGACGCGCTCCAGCAGTCCGCGCTGGGCTTCCTGATTGTAGTCGATGACCTGATTCTGCCAGCCGTAGTTGACACTGTCCCACAGCAGCCGCGCCCGCTGCACCGCACGCCACCAGAGGCTGCGACGCTGGCGTTCGGCTTCCTCGGCTCCTCCAGCGAGATAGGCCCGCAGGTCGATGTTGACCCGGTCAGGTGCGAGCGCAGCGGTGGGATCGACACGATACCAGCCATACCTCTCCAGCCACACCTCAGTCCAGGCATGCACGTCGCTTTGTTTGACGATTAGATAGCCGCCGTTGTGATCGGAGTATTCGCCGCCCAAGTAACCGACAACGATGCGTGATGGCACGCCTGCCATGCGCATGAGCGTGGCAAAGCTTGCGCTGAAGTGTTCACAGAAACCGGCGCGACGGCTCAGGAAAAATTCATCCAGCGCCTCAGGTCCGGTGTATTCCCCCGGCTCCAGCGTATAACTAAATCCCTGAGTGCTGACATAATTGAGCGCGATCTGAACTACCTGTTCGTCATTTTGCGTCACTGACTCCCAGTAATCCGTGAGCTGTTTGAGTTTGGGCGAAATCTTCTCAGGAAGCTGCAGCGCCGCCTCGCGGTGGCTTTCAGGCAATTCACGCACGGGAGGCAGTTCGAACCGTGACACGACCACAAAGCGTTCCGAAGCTTGCACCGGCATCGGGGAAAGCAGGGACTGATCGAATTCCGGCTGCAAATCCTCACCCCGCACCTTGGCGCCGAGCGGCAGATCGAGCGCTGGAAGCCATCGTTTGCCATGCGCTTCCAAGTCGATGATCTGCGTCACGTCCTGGCTGCGTTTCGGTCCGGGCAATCGCAGCAAATAGCCAAGATGGTCCCCCCGTGTCCAGCGCATGCCATCGCAATGCCAGAGCGTGAGGCAGCGCCAGTAGCGCGTTTCATTCGGCGGCAGCACACCATCAGGAAACCGCACTCGGAATGCCACGTCCGAACTAAGGGCAAGCTTGGCGATCTTGCCGGGTTCGAGAACATTGTCGATCCCCGTTTCCCCGAACCGGCTTCGCCCAAGCGCAGAACCAAGGTCGAGCAGTCCGCGCGGAAACACAAAGAACAGCAGCACCGCCAGCGGCAGCGCCTGCGCAAACAACGTGGCGGTGACTCGCGCTGGCTCGCGTGCGCCGGGTGCGCTACGACGGAAGCGAACCATGCATGCGGCGATGAGCAGCAGCACCACCACTGCCCACACGGAGCGGGAAAGATGGTTTTCCAGCAGGATCGCGCAGAAAGCCAAAAACCAACCGATGATCGCCAGCACCTGAAACTCGCGCGGCGTCCGGCTTTCCAGCATCTTCGCGCCTGCCAGCACAAGCAGCAGTGCGATGCCCGGTTCCATCCCTCCCAGCTCTCCGTAGTCGAAATACACCCCCGCGACTCCTGCGGTGATGACGCCGATGCGAACGAGCACATGCGGCACCGCCATGCGCATCGCCCCGCGCCAGATCAGACACAGGCCGCAGACCACCAGACCAGCGTTTGCGATGTAACCATGCAGCGGCAATATCGCCAGCAGCAATGCCAGGCTCAAAAAGAGCAGCGGCTTTTTCGGAAGCATGGTGGTCTGCTCCAGACTCAGAGCACTCACCACCTTTCCCGCCTGCATCTCACTCGAAACAGCGGAGCCCGTCTCGGAGGACGTTTGAGTGGAGAGCGCGTCGAGGCAGCGGCGCAGATGCGCGGGACCGTGACCGGCGCGCACAACGACTCCAGGCATGCGCAGCTCATAGGGCCGGCCTTCGTTTTCACAGGTTTCCATCCAGCGTGCGATCTGTGACGCACGTGCAGGGTCGTCGAGCGTCATTGTGTTCCAATCGAACACCAGGACGCCTTGAGCACCCATGGTCCACGATTTGACCATCAAGGCTCCGCCACGCGCCGCCGAACGCCAGTCGATGTGTCGCGGTGAATCTCCCGCCCGCCATTCACGCAGACCGGCAAAGTCATCACCACTGTTTCCATGCGCACGACTGGACGAAACAGAAATCGCATCGCCATGCCGCGAAGCATCGGCCGCTGGCAGCGGCAGATCTCCCGCCGCTTTCGGATGCACGCGGCGCACCCATGAGGTTTCGACGACACACTCCGCGGTAAACAGACCCAGTGGATAAACGCTGCGCACCAGAACCTTCAACGCACCGCCTGAATCCTTTACAGGCGGAGGCAGTTCAACAAGCACCGCGCTTCCAGAGGGCACACACTCCACAAACACCGGTGCCGCCGCACCAGCCACGATGACTTCGAGACCACACGGTGACACCGCACCCGTCGCGCGCAGTTCGACAGGGATGGTCCTCGTTTCATCCTGAGCCGCAGGCCGGGCTCCGACGAGGCGGACATTGAGCCCGCGCAGATTGGCCCGCGCATGCAGCCAGGTCAGCGCACCCATCGTCGCCGTCAGCAGGGCGATCAGATGCGCGGCACCGTTCGACTGCGCCTCCGCCGCATACCACATCCCCGCCACGATGGCCAGCAGTGCCAGCGTGTGTCGGTTCCAGCGCACGCGCACGTTCATCGCATCAAGGCACGGGAGTTTCAGCGATCAGCTGCCGTGCCAGTTCGACACCGCTCATGCCGTCCGCCGCGTGCTCGAGACGATGCCCCATCACGACGACGGCCACGGCTTGAATGTCCTCGGGCAGCACCATGGCACGACCGCTGAGCAAAGCCCACGCACGTGCCGCAGCCAGCACCGCGAGCCCGGCGCGCGGTGAAAGCCCGCGTCCTTGCACACGGCTAGCAGCCAGCAAGTCCTGCAAATAATCGAGCAACGCCGGTGATGCATACACCGCACGTGTCCAAGTTTGCAGTTGCTGCAGTTCCAAGCAGGACATCGCAGGCTGCATCACACGCAACAACTCGCGCCTCTCCTGCCCTTCCAGCAGCACCCGTTCCGCTGCGCGGTCCGGCACTCCGAGCGCCAGCCGCATCAAAAAGCGATCCATCTGCGACTCTGGCAACATGAAGGTCCCGATTTGCGACGAAGGATTTTGCGTCGCGATGACGAAGAACGGCTCTGGCAGCGGATACGTCGCTCCATCTGCAGTCACCTTGCCTTCCTCCATCGCCTCGAGCAGCGCGGACTGGGTCTTCGGTGTGGCGCGGTTGATTTCATCCGCCAGCAGCACCTGGGTGAAGACCGGTCCACGATGAAAATGGAATGCAGCCGTGTCCCGGTCATACACCGAGGCGCCGAGGATGTCCGCCGGCAGCAAATCGCTGGTAAATTGCACGCGCCGGAAGCCGAGTCCCAGCGCTTGGGCAAGCGCCTGGGATAGCATGGTCTTCCCGACGCCCGGCTGATCCTCAAAGAGCAAATGTCCGCGCGCAAGCAGGCAGGTCACCGCAAGACGCACGACCTCCTCCTTGCCCAGAATGATCTGCGACACGCGCTCGATGATGCTTTCGATCTGCTGTGCGGCTTGCTGGGCGGTGGAGGCTGGCAGCATGGCGTCGGCTGAAGTATGGGATGAGCGTGCGGACACAGGAACGATATTTGTGCTCCAAGTGTCGCCGATTTTCGGGTGAGAAAGCAAGCCTGCTTTCATCATCCCTCACAAAAGGACGCGCTCAGATCTGCTGCAGTTTGTTTCGCTCGTTCGGCGTGCGGCAGACGGGGCAGATCGTAACGGCGATCTTGCGCTTGGGTTCACAGGCGTAGGCCGTGCCACAGATCCGGCACTGGATGGCAATGCGCCGCCGATAGACCTCGCGCTTGCGGTCACGCCAGAAGCTGTAAAACCAGAGCAAACAAACCGCCGTGACACCGAAGGCCATGAACAGAATGATCAGTCCGCCCAAAGGAATCGGAATCATGGAGAAGAAACCTCCTCCCAACGGAATGAAATTTCTCCCCACTCCATCCGACGCACCGGGGAGGGCGAGAAACGTAGCGCGGCCACGGCGTCATGGAGCTGCTGCATGACTACGACGTCTTCGACACCGCTCAGCGGCAGCGCCGCAATGATCTGACCAGAGGAGCCAACGGCCACACGAAACTGCACACGTGCCGGCTGCGTGAGATTGATGCCATGAAGTTCGGTGCTCGCCGGCCCGCGCTTCGCTAGTGTCGAACTCACAATCGCACGCAGCGTCGCCGCCCGCGGTGCGGCGACTGTCTCGGTGGCACGACGAGGCACTGGCGGCAAAACGTCTGATGCGGGAGTAAACAGACGCGGCTGACGGATGGCAGCAGGCTCCGGCTCCAGCTCACGCAATTTGATTTCATACCCCTCGAATGTGGGATGAAACGCCAGCAACGGACTCTCGGCGGTTGCCGCGGACTCATCATCACTCAACAGCGCAAAACTGCGGTCCTGCGCCCGGTGAATGAGCGCCAGCGCCGCCGGATCATTGGGGTCCAGGGAAATCACATGCTGCGGCGTGACCGGAAGCCGCTGCGCCACGGGATGCACCACGCGAAAGACGAAAAAGAAGCCAGCCATCGCCCCCATCAGGACCAGCAGGGCCACCACGAGATGCCATGTCGAATGATCGCGCACTCCCCACGCAAAGATCAGCGAGTTGTCGTGGGAATGTGATTTGGCGGACATCGTGAACAGAAGCCTGTTTACGCCTTGGGCGGCACGGTGGAATACGCCACCTCATAGCCCAGCTCGAGCGCGATGTTTCCGATCTCGATCACACGGCCATGCGGCGTCTGTTTGGCGGCGTGAATAATGGCACGGCGTTCACCTTCGCGGCTGGCCTTGAGCTTCTCGCGCAGTTCCGTGGTGGTGGTGCGCACGCCGTCAAAATAGAGCGCATTGTCCGTCCCGGCCGGCACTGTGATGATGTGGGCGCGGTCGAATCCCGTGAGCCGCGAACTCGACTGCGGAGTCTCCACCTTGATGCCTGACTGCACCACGAAGTTGCTTGTCAGAAGGAAATACACCAGCAGCAGCAGGATCGTGTTCAGCAGAGGCACCGTGTACAGCCACGGGCTTTGCTTGGGCAGATGGCTCTCGAGCTTCATGGTTGATGCGGCGACGGGCTCAAAACCGACAGTCTGAATACGGTTGGGACTGTCGGAGTAATGCCCCAAAAATTCATCCCTTCAGCCCACGTGTGCGAGTCTTGGTCATCGGAGGCGCGGCCTCCGCCTGACGAAACTCGACAATGTTGTCTGTGCTGTTGGCGTCTTCGATCAGATTGACGATTTCAATGCCCGCACGCTCCAGATCATGCATCAACGAGCGGGCACGGGCGCTGAGGAAGGCGAATGAAAGATAGGCGGGGATCGCCACCACCAGACCAAGCGCCGAGGTGATCAGACTTTGATACACGCCACGTGCCACATCCGCCTGTGTCGCCACTCCGTTCGCCGAGGAGAGATTGGTAAAGCTGTCCAGCAGGCCGATCACGGTGCCCAGCAGGCCGATCAAAGGGGCCGCATGCGCGATGGCATTCAGGATGCCCAGAAAGCGCTCCAGTCGCGGCACTTCGAGCTGACCGGCCTCCTGCACGATTTCTTTGAGCTGCTCACGCGGAGCATGATGCCTCAGCAGCGCCGCATGAATCACCCGACCCGCCGGCACCCGCGTCGCCACGCATTCCTGCAATGCCTCGGCGAAGTTTTTGCGGCGGATCAAACTGGCCAGCCCGGCCAGGAACTCGCCCACATTCATGCTCGCACGATGGAAGTAGGCGAGGCGTTCAACAAAAATTGCTCCGGCGAAGCAAAGACATCCAATCAGGAGCCACACAAGCGGTCCGCCTTTGGAGATAAGATCAATCATGAGCCGAAAATCAGAAAGTGATGGGTAAAGCCTGGCACCACACGCCAGTTCGGGAGACGTGGAATACCAAGCATGTTTTATGCCGAGACAGACGGCTTGTAAACACTGGAAATAAAAGGGATAACCCGGGGAAGGTCAAGGGAGCAGCCCCCGGTCGTCCAGTTCTGTTCCGTAGCCCCCGCCTTCAGGCGGTTCAGTCCCCTTTCCTGGACCGACTGAAGCCGGAACTACACTACCGGTCTCCTGCGGCGAACTGCGAACCGAAAACTAAAGACGTGACATTCATACCAAAACCCATCACCTCCCGGCCTTGCTTCCGGCCTCGCAAATCGCTCCAATAGCGCCATGAAACCCTTCGATCTCCAAGTCAACGGCTACGCAGGCACCGACTTCAATGGCGACAACCTCACCGCCGAGGCCCTCCACCATGCCTGCGAAGCGCTCGTCGAGGACGGTTGCGACGCCATCTTGGCTACCTTCATCACCGACGAAATCCCCACCCTGGAGCGCCGGATCGGCAAGCTCGTCGAACTGCGCGAGAAGGACGACCTCGCCCGCCAAATGATCACCGGCATTCATATCGAGGGGCCGTTCATCAATCCCATCAAAGGTTACGTCGGGGCCCACCCTCCCCACGCCGTGAAACCGGCCAACATCGACGACGCCAAGCGCCTCGTCGATGCCGCCGGCGGTCTGGCTAAGCTCGTCACCCTCGCCCCTGAGCACGATGACGGCAGCAAAACCACCGCTTTCCTCGCCTCTCAGGGCATCACTGTTTCGGCCGGTCACTGCGATCCCTCGCTCGACCAGCTTCGCGCCGCCTGTGACGCCGGATTGACCATGTTCACCCACCTCGGCAACGGCTGTCCCATCCAGATGCACCGCCATGACAACATCATCCAGCGCGCTCTGAGCCTTCATGAACGCCTCTGGATCTGCTTCATCCCGGACGGCGTGCATGTGCCCTTCTTCGTGCTGAAAAACTGGATCGCCAGCATCGGCTACGAGCGCACCATCTTCGTCACCGACGCCATCTCCGCCGCCCGCCTCGGCCCCGGACGCTACACGCTCGCCGGATGGGACATCCTCATCGGCGACGACCTAGTCGCCCGCTCTCCCGATGGCACCCACTTCGTCGGCAGCACCGTCACCGTCCCGCGCATCAAAACGAACGCCTATGAGCAACTCGACATGAGCGAACGCGATCTGACTCACGTGCTGGATGTGAATCCGCGAAAGGCGCTTATGTCGTAGTGCGAACGGTCAAACAGCCGATCGCAAACTTGGACGACAGAGACCTTCGCGAAGCCAGCTTCCTACTTGTCCTGGAAACCCCAAGGTTTCTCCTTGCACCAGCCCAATTCGCGACGACTATCGCCGCCCCTCGCCAATCGGCATAGGGTTTCGGGGCGTAGCTCAGCCTGGTAGAGCGCTTGCTTTGGGAGCAAGAAGTCGTCAGTTCGAATCTGGCCGCCCCGACCACTCATTTCCCTCCCGGATCTGAGATCTCTCATTTGAAAGTTCAAATCTTCCGATGTCCGCCCTTTACGCCACCGCCCTGAACACCTTCAAGGAAATGGGCTGGCTCTACCGCGAAGTCCCTGAGCACGCCGTCATCGAGGCCGACTTCGAAGCCCACCACACCAAGGTGCCGCTTCACGTGCAGGTCTTCGGCGAGACCCACATCATCACGGTGGTTTCCAGTTCCACGCTGCAGGTCCCATCCTCGCACCGCCTCCAGGTTTGCGAGCTGCTCATGCGCACGAACAAGGATCTCAACCTCGGCAATTTCGAACTCGAGTGGGACGGCGGTCAGGTGATGTTCCGTGTGACGAATGTCTTCCCGCCCAACCGCCACGACGCGCGCATCATCGCCAGCCTCGTGCATTCCGCCGTGGCCGAGATGGACCGCCTCACGCCGTTTCTGGGCGAAATCATTCACACCCCCAAAGGTGAACTGCTGCTGCTGAAGGTCGCCGATTTGATGAAACGCGAGGATTTGCTCCCGCCCGTGCCTGATGCAGAGTGATTGGACGTGACACAGGCCGCCAGCCTGTGCTTCTCTGGCCGCACTCCGGCCCATTCACCATGTCCGCCCGCTACACTCTCCAGCAGCATCCGGCATTCAGCGATCCGCTGACCAAGGAGGACCTGTACACGCTCGTGGCACGGGGATCGCTCGCCCGCGGTGAGATGTGCGTGGATGAGGACACCGGCCTCACTCACACCGTGGGCGAACTCGTCAGCGGCATGCGCCGGCCCAGCGCCAGTTCCGGCCAGTCACGACTCGACCGCCCCGCCTACCGCGAGATCAGCCCGGATTCCGATGGCTATGAGGAGGAGGAATTCGTCGAAGAGGAACCAGAAGAGGACGAAGACGATGATTTCGACTACACCCCAAGCGGTGAAGTGATTCTGCGTCACGCGCATCCTTCCTGGCTGGGGTACACCAAAGCGCTCTTTCTCAGTCTGCTCCTCGCCGTCGCGGGAGGTCTGCTGTTCGTGATTCAACTCGAGTATGCCATCATCGCCCTGCTCTGTTCGTCCGCCACGCTCATCGCTATCGGCATTTCACGTTACTCGCACGACTACATCGTCACGCGCGAACGCGTGGAACTGATCTGGGGCATCATCGGTCGCAGCTCGAAAGAGGCGCGCATCTGCGACATCCGCAGCATCGACGTTTACGAATCCGGCATCAAAGGCCTGCTCGGCCTCGGCACCATCGACTTCTCCACGGCTGCGAATGCTGGCATCGAAGTGCAGTTCAAAGACATGCGACAAGCTCACGAAGTGAAGGACCTCGTTCGAAAGCTCCAGCGCGGTGCTCCGGCCACCGACGATTGAACAGATGACCTCCAAATGGCGAATGACGAATGAAGTCCGAATGACGACCGCATGCCCCCGGTTTCGTCATTCGTGCCTCGTCATTCTTTCGTCATTCGGAATTCTGGTTTCGTCATTCTTGGCAGCTGCCGACCTCAATCGCGCCATCGACATCCGCACGCTGCCGTATGAACGGGCTTTGGAAAAACTGCCCGTCGATCTCACTGCCACGGTGGGCTTTGTCGAAAGCGCAACCACCGCATTCGTGCAGGACGACACCGCAGGTACGCATCTGCATTTCAAACCCGGCCGCACAGATCTCCATGTGGGCGACCAGGTGCGTATCAAAGGCACCACCACCGCCGGACTCTACTTTCCCGGCGTGGATGTGATCGAACTGCAGTTCCTCGGACACAATGCACCGCCACCGGGCGTTCCGGCCAACTACGACGACCTCGCCACCGGACGTTTTCATTACCAACGCGTCGTCGTCGAGGGACTTGGGCGCACGCTGACGGCCCTCGATGAAGATCGTTCCCTCCTGCGTCTGGCCATGGGCAGCCGTGTGATCGAGGTGCGCATCGACTCACCGCCTGAATCCGCACCCGATGTCGTGGATGCACGCCTGCGCATCACTGCCCTTGCTGCCGGTGGCATCAATGACCGCCGCCAGCTCGTGTTCCCGTATCTGCGCGTGACCGATTGGAACGACATCACGATCATTCAGCCTCCCGGCAAACCCGAATCGCTTCCCATCATCTCCGTCGCCACCTTGCTGCGCTTTGGTGCCGCAGACGAGCCGCATCATCGCGCACGCATTCGCGGCACCGTGCTCGCCGCCTTCGACGATGGCCGGGTTTTCCTGCGTGATTCAACGCCGCCACCGCCACCACGTGAGGCGCCAAAGGACGAGCCGGCGAAGCCGATGCAATCGCCTTCCATCGCGATTCAGCTCAGCACTCCTGCCCACCTCAAGCCGGGACTTCAGGCTGAAATCACCGGCTTTCCGATCATGGCCGGATTCAGTGCTTCGCTCGCAGATGCGCTCGTGCTCTCCACCGAACCGGGCAAATCGCCCACCGCCTCAGTCGTTTCGCTCCAACAGTTTCAAGACGGCTCGCACGACGCCGACTTGGTTCAATTGACCGCTGCTGCCGTCTTGAACGACTTCTTCCGCACCAACGACGGCTACGAACTCCGGCTCACCTCCTCAGGAACTCCGATCCGCGCCTTCCTGTTGCAAGGCAGTCCGCCATCTCTTGAAATCGGCTCGTCCTGCCTGCTCACCGGCATCTGCCTTGTGGAATCTTCCACTGACAAAGGCTTCCGTTCGCAACCCGACCGCGCTTCACTGTTATTGCGATCCCTCGATGACATTCGCGTGCTCAGCACCGCGCCATTTTGGACGGCGAAACGACTCATCATCGCCATCGCCATTCTTGGCGGTGTGATTTTGCTCACGCTTGTCTGGATCACGCTACAAGGCCGCCAGATCACGCGACTTGAACGCAAAATCTCCCATCAAGCCACGCTCGATGAACGCCAGCGCATCGCACGTGAGTTCCACGACACGCTCGAGCAGGAACTCGCGGGTCTCTCGCTTCGTCTCGACGCCGCCACCACACGTCCGCTTGAAGACAAGGCACGCAGCTTGCTCGAAACCAGCCGCAGCCTCGTCTCGCGCATTCAAAGCGAGGCCCGCAACCTCGTCTCCGATCTTCGCGACACCGAACACGTCACCACGCTCGCCGAGGCACTGCAAATCCTCGCTTCACGCGCCCCTGAAAGCCTCGCGATCAAGCTCGACCTCCATCCCATTCCCGCCATCCCACCCAACGTGACGCATCATCTGCGCATGATCGCCCAAGAAGCCGTCACCAACGCCCTCAAGCACGCCCAGGCGACTGAAGTCACTCTCCATCTCTCCAGCACCCCCACACTCCTCACGCTTCGCATCACCGACAACGGTCGCGGTTTCGATCCCACCGCTGAAACCCACGGCAAACCCGGCCACTTCGGGTGTATCGGCATCCGCGAACGCTGCCGCAAGATCGGCACCGAGGCCGAATGGCAAAGCCAGCCCGGCAAAGGCACCTCAGTCGTCGTCACTCTTCCTCTTTAAACATGCTCACACTCCTCCTCATTGATGACCATTTCGTCGTTCGCAGCGGCCTCGTCGCCTCGCTGGAACTCGAAGACGATCTCAAGGTCGTGGGTGAAGCCGACCGCGGCGAGGATGCGCCGAAGCTCTTTGCCAAGAAGAAACCCGATGTCGTGCTCATGGACCTGCAACTGCCGGGTATCAGCGGCATCGAGGCCACCGCAGCCCTCTTGCGTGAACATCCATCTGCACGCGTGCTGATCTTCTCCACCTTTGCCCGCGACGACGAAATCCAGGCTGCGTTGAAAGCTGGCGCACTCGGCTATCTGCAAAAATCCTCCTCTCGCGACGACCTCCTGGCCGCCATCCGAACGGTCGCACAAGGCGAACGCAGCCTGCCGCCCGAGATTGAGAAGAACCTTCAGGATCGCCTCGCCGAACCTGAGATCACCCCACGAGAACGCGAAATCCTCACGCTCGTGACCCGAGGCAACGCCAACAAGGAAATCGCCGCCACGCTCGGCATCTCCGAAGACACCGTGAAGCAGCATGTCAGCCGCATTCTCATGAAGCTGAAGGTCAACGACCGCGCTCAGGCCACCGCGGAGGCAATCCGGCGCGGGCTCGTGCAGGTCTGACCCTCACGATCGTGGGATGCCCGGATGCTGAAAGAAGGCGACGAGCTGCGTTATGAAATGCGATGCCGCGCTTCATCCTGACCACATTTCTTCTTTGCACGCTCGCCTCCGCTCAAAATGACAGCGGTGGCAATGATGCTGAGGACAAACCGGTCGCCAAACCTGTCATGCAGTGGCGTTTTGACGATGCGAAGGACGCGGGACCACGTGCGCCCTCGTTTCCTGCCTTCTCGAAGGACAACACGGCCCGCCGCTTCGATGGCGATGGCAAGAAGGCGCTCGTGATTCCGGACAGCGAGGCGCTGCGCTTCGGTTTGAATGACACGATCACGATGGAGGCCTGGGTGATGGCACCTGAGGCGGTCGGTGTGCCCTATCTCATCGGCAAAGGACGGCTCGGCACGAAGACGTTCGGGGATCGCAATCAAAACTACGCGCTGCGACTGCAGGCGGTGAAAGGCGGCGCGCAGATTGGATTTCTGTTCTACAGCGCGGATCTGCCCGGCAAGAAAGGTGATGGCCACCGCTGGTGGTCGCACCACACGATGCCGTTGCAAGGCTGGCATCACATCGTGCTCACCTACACGTTTGGCAAACCGGAGAGCATCAAGGGCTACATCGACGGTCGTCCCACAGATGGTGTCTGGGACGCGGGCGGCGCCACAGATCGCGCGCCGGTGACGGATGGCGACGCGTTGGTGATCGGCAGCGGCTACAACCGGACAGGACCGCACTCCTTCAAAGGATGGCTCGACGAAGTCGCCATCTACCGCGGTCGCATCGACATCGACGCGTTAACGGCGAAGTATCAGTTCGTTCAGCCGCCACCGCCGATCGCGAAAAAAGATGTGCCCGCAGGCCGCGTGCTTGTGCAACTCGCGGAGGAAGGCATGCCTGATGCGAATGCCTGGCCGTATGAACCGCCGAAGGTCGGCGAGAGCTACACCGAGGACGTCTTCGGCTTCTTCGATGTGCCGCAGAAGTATGTGGACACCGGCGTGCGCGGCGACCGCCATGTGCCTTTCCTTTTTCGCGCCGCAGCGAGCGTCACGTTTCCCAAAGGAAAACATCGCCTGCTGCTGCGAGCACGCGGAGCCACGAATCTGCACATCGACGGCAAAACCGTGCTCAGCACGCCCTTCCCGCCGACCGACAGCAGCGGCCATCACCTCGTGGCCGAGCAGAATGACTATCTGAACCTCGGACCCGATTTCCGGTTCGCACCGCCGGGCAATCGCGAGTCGTGGTGCGAGTTCGAAGGCACGGGCAAACCGCAGTTCCTCGTGTTGGAGACGCTGGTGGGCAGCTACATCGGCAAAAACATCCGTCGGCCCGAACTCGGCGAAACCGTCGTCGCATGGTCAAAGCAGGGCACTGAGACGTGGGCGCTTGTCACGCCCGGCACGCGATTCGTCGCTTACAATGACGCGGGTTGGACTGGCTATGAAAAGGAACTCGCCGCCCACTATGATGCGGTGAATGCAAAGAAGCGCGACGAGCTCCGCGCGAAGTCCGATCCTTACTGGAAGAGGCGTCGTGAGGCCGCCAAGCAGTGGCTGGCGAAAGCTGCGCCGATTGAAGTACCGGCTCTGCCGAAAGACTTTCCCGCGAGTAATGAGATCGACCGCTTCATCGCCGCACGCATTGCCGGGGTGAAGGCGCAGGATTCGCACAATGGCAGCATCGACTACTTCAAGGACGTGCAACCCATTCTTGAAGCCAAGTGCACCGAATGCCATCGCGGCGCGAAGGCGAAAGGTGGCCTGCATCTCGACTCACTTGCGGATGCGGTGAAAGGCGGCAAGTCCGACGGTGCCGCCGTCGCTCCGGGCAAGCCTGACCACAGTTCACTCATCGCACGCATCACCTCCGATGACGAAGACGAAATCATGCCGCCGAAGGGCAAGCCTTTGACGAAGTCCGAGATCACGCTGCTCACGCAATGGATCAAGGAAGGCGCGCACTGGCCCGACATCCGCGCCGATCATCTCACGCTCACGCCTTTGACTGATGATCTCACCTTCCTGCGCCGAGTCTATTTCGACACTGTCGGAGTGCCGCCGTCGCTCTCGGAAATTGAAGCCTTTCAGAAGAACCCCGACCGCAAAGCGGCCATCGACAAACTCTTGAACGACCCGCGCTGGGCGGACAACTGGATGGGCTACTGGCTGGACGTGCTTGCTGAGAATCCGAATATTCTCAATCCCACGCTCAACAACACGGGCCCTTTCCGCTGGTGGATCTACGAGTCGTTGAAGGACAACAAGCCGATGGACTTCTTCGTCACCGAATTGCTGCGCATGCGCGGCAGCGAACGCCTCGGCGGACCGGCGGGATTTGGCACAGCTTCGCAGAATGACGTGCCCATGGCTGCCAAAGGCACGATCATCGGCGCGGCCTTCCTCGGCGTGGAAATGAAGTGCGCGCGCTGCCACGATTCACCCACGGGAAAATCGCTTCAGCGCGACCTCTTCGAAGTCGCCGCCATGCTCGGAAAAAAAGAGATCGAAGTGCCAAAGACCAGCAGCGTGCCGATGGACAAGATCCACGCCGCCGGTCGCAAGCCGCTCATCCAGGTCACGCTCCAGCCCGGCACCAAAGTGCAGCCGAAGTGGCCCTTCGCCGAATTTTGCGACGAAGCCGCGGCCAATCTCGCCGAGGATCCAAAGGATTCGCGCGATGTGCTCGCCGCCATGATCACCGCGCCGCAGAACGAACGCTTTGCCCAGGTCATCGCCAACCGCGTGTGGTCGCGCTTCATGGGGCGCGGCATTGTCGAACCGGTCGAGGACTGGGAGAAAGGCAGCCCCACGCATCCTGAGTTGCTGAAATGGCTCGGACGCGAACTCGTGCGCAGCGGATACGACACCAAGCACCTCGCCCGGCTCATCCTCAACAGCCACGCGTACCAGCGCGCCACCGATGCCGGGTTGAAACAAACGAGCCCGCTCTACACCAGCCCCGCACCGCGACGTCTGCAGGCCGAGCAGATCGTGGACGGCCTCTTCGCTGCCACCGGCAAACCTTTCCACACCGAGGAAGTCTGCCTCGACATCGACAACACGCGCGAGATCCAAAACGCCATCCATCTGGGCAAGCCGCATCGCTGCTGGATGCTCACCAGCACGAGCAACGAACGCGACCGCCCCAGCCTCGCCCTACCGCGCATCCAGGCCGTGAGCGATGTACTCGCCGCGTTCGGCTGGCGCGGCGCACGTCAGGATCCCGTCAGCAAACGCGACGCCGAGCCCAACGTGCTCCAGCCCGCCATCCTCAGCAACGGCACCCTCGGCGTCTGGCTCACCCGATTGAGCGATGACCACGGCATCACGCAGTTTGCGCTGAACGACCAGTCCCTCGACCAGTTCATCGACCGCCTCTTCCTCACGCTCCTCACACGCCATCCAAGCAAGGAGGAACGCGAGCTTTACACGAAGCATCTCGCCTCCGGTTTTGAATCCAGAATCAAGCAGCCCGAACCCAGCATTCGGCCCACCACCCGCGTCCGCGAAAAATACGTGAGCTGGTCCAATCACGTAAACGACGAGGCCAACCTCGTGCGCATGGAGCAGGAAAAAGCCGCCCGCCGCGGCGATCCGCCCACCGAGCAGCTCGACCCCGCCTGGCGCACCCGCCTCGAAGACGTCCTCTGGGCCCTGCAGAACGCCCCTGAGTGGGCTTTCAGTCCGTAAAGCCCCCTTGGGGAGGCGGGTTGTCCCCTCACGAAAGTGGGGTGCCCGAATTGCTGAAACCTGCTCTCAAAAGGCGTTGATAGCGGCATGATGCTCCGTGCTGCATTCCTCCCACTCCTTGTACTCGTCCCCACCGCTTTCGCCCAGAACGACACCGGCGGCAACGATGTCTCCGACCTGATCGTCGCCAAACCCGTCATGCAATGGCGCTTTGACGATGCCAAGGAGGCCGGTCCGCGCGCCCCCACGTTCCCGGGCTTTTCAGCCACGAATACGGCCATGCAGTTCACCGGTGACGGCAAGAAATCCGCCATCGAGGTGAAGGACAGCGAGGAACTTCGCTTCGGCCTCAACGAAACCATCACGCTCGAAGCCTGGGTGAAGCCCGCCGCCATCACCGGCGCGCCCTACATCATCGGCAAGGGACGCCTCGGCACGAAGGAGTTCGGTGCAAACAATCAAAACTATGCGCTGCGTCTTCAGACGGCCAAGGGTGGCGCGCAGATCGGCTTCCTCTTCCGCAGCGCCGATGTGCCGGACAAGAAGGGCGACTGGCATCGCTGGTGGTCGAAGGCGACATTGCCCACGTCAGGCTGGCATCACATCGCCGTCACCTACACCTACGGCAAACCCAAGAGCATCAAGGGCTACATCGACGGTCGCGAAACGGACGGCGACTGGGACATCGGCGGCGCCACGGATCGCGCGCCGGTGACCGACGGCGACGCCCTGCTCATCGGCTCTGGCTCCACACGTGCCGCTGCGCATTCCTTCAACGGCTGGCTCGACGACGTGGCCATCTATCGCGGTCCCATCGATGTGGATGCGCTGAAATCGCGCTATCGCTTTGTGCCGCCTCCGCCACCGATCGCGAAGAAAGACGTCCCCGCCGGTCGTGTGCTCGTCCAACTCGCCGAGGAAGGCATGCCCGACGCGAACGCGTGGCCGAGCGAACCGCCGAAGGTCAACGAGACCTACACAGAGGACGTTTTCGGCTTCTTCGACGTGCCGCAGAAGTATGTGGACACCGGCGTGCGCGGCGAACGTCACGTGCCCTTCCTCCTTCGCGCCGGAGCCAGTGTGACCTTCCCAAAAGGAAAACATCGCCTGCTGCTGCGTGCTCGTGGCGCTACGAATCTTTACATCGACGGCAAAAACGTGCTCAACACGCCCTTCCCGCCGAGCGACAGCGACGGTCACCATCTCGTGGCCGATCAGAAGGACTATCTCGACCTCGGACCCGACTTCCGCTTCGTCCCTCCGGGCAATCGCGAATCGTGGTGCGAATTCGAAGCCACCGGCAAGCCGCAGTTCATCGTGCTGGAGACCGTGGTGGGAAGCTTCGCCGGCAAAAGCGTGCGCCGACCGGAGCTCGGCGAAACGGTCGTCGCATGGTCGAAGCAGGGCACGGAAACCTGGCAGCTGGTCACTCCGGGCAAACGCATCGTCGCCTACAACGACGCCGGCTGGAACGCCTACGAAAAGGAACGCGATGCACACTACGACGAAGTGAACATGAAGAAGCGCGCCGAACTTCGCGCACAGTTTGATCCTTACTGGAACAAGCGCCGTGAGGCCGCGAAGCAATGGCTTGCGAAGACGAAGGAAGTCAAAGTGCCCGAACTGCCGAAAGGATTCCCTGAAGGCAACGCCATCGATCATTTCATCGCGGCAAAGATCGCGGAAGTGTCCGATCAGGCGGCGCACCAAGGCTCGGTTGATTATTTCAAAGACATCCAGCCGCTGCTCGAAACGAAGTGCATCGAATGCCATCGCGGCGCGAAAGCCAAAGGCGGTCTGAAACTCGACGCGCTCGCTGACGCGCTCAAAGGCGGCGAATCCGATGGCGCGGCCATCCAGCCCGGCAAGCCGAAGGACAGCGCGCTTCTCGCCCGCGTCCTCTCCGATGACGAAGATGAAGTCATGCCGCCGAAAGGCGACCGCCTGACCAAAGACCAGGTCGTCCTGCTCACGAAGTGGATCGAGGAAGGCGCATCGTGGCCTGAGATCAAAGCCGACCACCTCACGCTCACCAAGCCCGCCGACGACCTCACCTTCCTGCGCCGCGTCACGCTCGACACGATCGGCGTGGTGCCTTCACTCGAAGAGATCGCCGCCTTCCAGAAGAACCCGGACCGTGCGGCGGTGATCGACCGTCTGCTCGACGATCCGCGCTGGGCGGACAACTGGATGGGCTACTGGCAGGACGTGCTGGCGGAGAATCCGAACATCCTCAACCCCACGCTCAACAACACTGGCCCGTTCCGCTGGTGGCTCTACGAATCGCTGCAGGACAACAAGCCGATGGATCTCTTCGTCACCGAACTGCTGCGTCAGAAAGGCAGCGAGCGTCTTGGCGGACCGGCTGGTTTTGGCACCGCTTCGCAGAACGATGTACCGATGGCCGCGAAGGGCACCATCGTCAGCGCCGCCTTCCTCGGCGTGGAGATGAAATGCGCACGCTGCCATGACTCGCCCACGAACAAATCGATGCAGGAGGATCTCTTCCAGCTCGCCGCCATGCTCGGCTCGAGGGAAATCGAGTTGCCAATGACGAGCAGCGTGAATCCGGACCGCTTCAAGATGATGGCGCGCAAACCGCTCATCACCGTCTCGCTCAAGCCCGGCACGAAAGTGCAGCCGAAGTGGCCCTTCGCCGAGTTCTGTGACGAAACCGCCGGATCTCTCGCCAGCGATCCCAAGGACACACGCGACCGCCTCGCCACGATGATCACCGCGCCGCAGAACGAGCGCTTTGCCCAGGTCATCGCCAACCGCATCTGGTCGCGTCTCATGGGTCGTGGCATTGTCGAACCCGTCGATGACTGGGAGAAGGGCAAGCCCACGCATCCCGAACTGCTGAAGTGGCTCGGCCGCGAATTCGTGCGCGGTGGTTACGACATGAAGAAGCTCGCGCGCGTCATTCTCAATTCACAGGCCTACCAGCGCGCCAACGATCCTTCCTTGAAGGAGACCAGCCCGCTCTACACCTCCCCCGCCCCGCGTCGTCTCATGGCGGAGCAGATTGTGGACAGCCTTTTCGCCGCCACCGGCAAGCCCTTCCACACCGAGGAGGTCTGTCTCGACATCGACAACACACGCGATCTCAAGAACGCCATCCATCTCGGCAAACCGCGCCGCAGCTGGATGCTCACCAGCACCAGCAACGAGCGCGATCGTCCGAGCCTCGCTCTGCCGCGCATCCAGTCTGTCACCGACGTTCTCGCCGCTTTCGGCTGGCGCGGTGCCCGTCAGGATCCGACCAGCAAGCGCGACGCCGATCCGAACGTTCTGCAACCCGCCATCCTCAGCAACGGTACCGTCGGTGTCTGGCTCACTCGCTTGAGCGACGACCACGGCATCACCGCGCTCGCCTTGAACAAGGACCAGACCGTGGACCAGTTCGTCGATTCGCTCTTCCTCAAGCTCCTCACCCGTCATCCGAGCCAAGAGGAAAAGGAGCTCTACACGAAGCACCTCGGAGCCGGCTTCGACTCGCGCATCACGCCTCCGTCTCAAATCCAGCCGCCACCCGCCACCACGCGCGAGCGTGAGAAATACGTGAGCTGGTCGAACCATCTCGACGGCGAGGCCACCACCGTCCGCATGGAGCAGGAAAAGGCCGCCCGCGCCGGTGACCCGCCCACACAGCGTCTCAACGCCGAATGGCGCCAGCGCCTCGAAGACATCCTCTGGGCCATGCTCAACGCCCCCGAGTGGGCCTTCAGCCCGTGATTGCCCGGCCCCCACGAAAGTGAGGGGCCTCAAACTGTGAAATCTGCCCGCTCCGAACGTTTACTCATCACACCACCATGAAACGCCGCTCCTTTCTCACCTCAGCCGCCGCCCTCGGCGCTGCGCCGCTGTTTGCGAACAACACGCCCGTCCACGTTCCCAAAGGCAAGGCGGAGCACTGCATCTTCATCTGGCTCGGCGGCGGCATGGCCCAGATCGACACCTTTGACCCGAAGAAACTCGGCAACAACATCGACAAACAGAAGACCGCGGGCTCGCTCTACAAGTCCATCGATACCGCCGTTCCCGGCGTGCAGGTCACCGAGCACCTGAGCAAGTCGGCCAAAGTCATGGATCGCATGACGGTGATGCGCACGGTGAATCATCACGTCATCGACGAGCACGCCTTCGCCACGAACATCGTCCACACCGGCCGCATGATCTCCGGCAACGTCGTGTATCCAAGCATCGGCTCCATCATCGCCAACCAGCGCGGCGCGGCGGATCCCAATGTGCCCGCCTACATTCTCATCGGTTATCCGAATGTTAGCCGCGGTCCCGGCTTCCTCGGCGCCAAGAGCGGCTACGTCTATCTTACCGACACCAACACCGGCCCTGCGGGCTTCACACGCCCTGACTACGTCGATGAACAGCGTGCGGAGATCCGCCACCAGCTCCTCAAACCATTGATGGCACGCGCGGCGAAAGGTTCTTCCGCTGCCGACTACGAAATGGCCCAGCAGGAAGCCCTGCGTCTCGCCGGACCGAAGTTCATGGGTCATTTCAATCTCAAAGAAGAACCCGCCTCGCTGCGCAACGAATACGGCGGCGAGTTCGGCCAGCGTTGCCTGCTCTCGCGTCGCCTCGTGCAGGCCGGCGTGCGTTTCATCGAGGTGTCTCACAACCTCAATTTCATGAACGGCACTGGCTGGGACATTCACAACGAAGGCTACAAGAACCAGCACCTGCTCATCCAGGAACTCGACACCGCGCTCTCCGCGCTCATTCGTGACCTCGAATCCAAGAAGCTCCTCGACAAGACGCTCATCGTCGTCGGCACCGAGTTCGGCCGTCCGCCGGAGTTCGACGGTCGTGGTGGACGCGGCCATCAGGGCACCACGTTCTCCATGGTGCTGGCCGGCGGCGGCTTGAACCACTGCGGCGCGTATGGCGTCACCGACGAGCTCTCCAAGAAGCCCGTCGAGAATCCCGTGCCGCTCGTCGATTTCCACGCCACCATCCACGCCGCGATGGGCATCGATCCAAGCAAGGAACTCATGGACGGCACCCGCCCCGTCCCGATCACCGACGGCGGCAAACCGGTCGCAGCTCTGTTTGGCTGATCTTTTATATGGTGGGCAACGCTCCTGCGTTGCCCTATTCGGGAATGCCGGAGCATTGCCCTCCCGAGCAAGCCGCGCCGTCTTCATCGCGTTAATCAACGCGCATGAAACCAACCACGCTGCTTTGCGCCTTCGCTTTTTCGCTCACGTCCATCCACGCCGCTGATGACGAGGGCTTCGTGCTCATGTTCAATGGCAAGGACCTCAGCGGCTGGGTGAATGCCAACTGCGCGCCTGAAACGTGGAGCATCAAAGACGGTGTCGTTCGTTGCACCGGCATCCCCACGGGCGCGATGCGCACCGAGAAGCAGTATGAGAACTTCATCATGGAGTGCGAGTGGCGGCACCTCACCAGCGGCGGAAACTCCGGCGTCTTCATCTGGGGCAGCCCCATCTCCGCGCCCGGCGTGCCGTTTCTGCGCGGCATCGAGGTCCAGGTGCTCGACCACGGCTACATGAAGCATGCCGACCCGAAAAAGCCGCGCTGGTTCACCACGCATGGCGACGTCTTCCCCATCCACGGAGCCACCATGGAGCCGCACGGCGATCACAACGGCCAGCGCAGCTTTCCCAGCGAGGAACGCAGCAAGCCCTCGCCCGAATGGAACCACTACCGCATCACCGGCAACAACGGCACGCTCACGCTCGCCGTGAATGGCAAGGTCGTCAGCGGCGGCGACAAATGTTTCTGGCGCAAAGGCTACCTCGCCCTCGAATCCGAAGGCGCTCCGGTCGAATTCCGCAATGTCCGCATCAAGGAACTGCCCAGCACCGGCGCCACCGCTGCCGATTCCGCGCCGCTCGATCAAGGCTGGAAGCATCTCTACAACGGCCTCGACTTCCGCGGCTGGACGGTTCCCTTCGGAGCCGAGGCGCGATGGAAAACCTCCAACTGGAACCTCAAACTCGAAGCCACCGACGGCCAGGAAGGCACGCCGCTTTGGAGCGAAGCCGAAATCGCCAACGGCGAATTCATCGCCGACTTCCAGCTCCTCAAATCCGCCAACCTCAACACGCCCTGCGCTGGATTCTGTGTTCGCGGTGAAACCCATCCCGCCGTCCTCGTCGGCACCGGCAAAGCCCCCATCGTCTTCGGACCCGACAAGGTGAAGCTGGGCAAATGGTATCGACTCCGTCTCAAACTCGACGGTAAACAAGCCACCGCCACCCTCACCGAAACCCAGGACGCCAATCCTAAAGTCATCGAAGCCACCCTCGAAGGCTCAACCAAAGGCCCCGTCGGCATCGCCGACTTCGGCACACCCGTGACCTTCGCGAATTTCTTTGTGCGCGACTAGAATTGCAGACGGCGATCACTCGAATCATCAAAGAATCACCATCGGCTTTGGATTGGGACACTCGAGCCCATGTTCATAGCGCATCCGGACGATACCCACCCAAAAGCCAGACATAAACCCCACCTGGTGGGCGGAGATGACTGTCACAAACGGCTCGCTCGCGGCCGCGACAAACACCGCATCTCCAGTTGTCAGCTCATACAGCGTCTTGGCCAGAAAACTTCCGCCACCAACGAGCGCAAGCCATTGAGGAGGCCCCCATGAGTGACCGTCACTCGAGCACCGCCACAGTGCAGCCACCAACATTCCCATCAGCGCCGTGTCCAATCCCGACAAGCCTCGATACGACTCGATGAGTGGTTGATGGACCTGCACCTCCAGCGGAATGAGTACGGACGAGACGAGAAGGCAGGCAGCATAGCGGGATGGCATCAGTCGCAAACAAAGCATCGAAAGCAGCCCGAAGGCGAACAAGTCCCAGCCCAGATGATTCCATGACCAATGGCAGAGGTGGGAGGTGAGCCACGTCCACTCCACTCCATCGCTTCGGCTCCATTGAAGCGCTTCGGGGAGTCCGTGGATGCACTGCACTGCCACGGTCAGCAGCCCCAAGCTCACGGCCAGCAGGATGCCCGCCAGCAGCGGGCATCCCTCAGTGACCACGAAGCGCTGTTTCCGCGTGTGCATCAGGCGTTCTTTTGTTTGGAACGTCCCGTCAAACCAAATGCAAGCGCAGCAAATAGGGCGATCGCCACCGCTGACAAGGGCGACAGGGCACCTGCGCCGCCGCCACCACCACTGCTATGCGAAGGTGCGGCTGATGGAGTGAAAGGCTGCTGCGCCGTGTCCACGCGATAACTAACTGGCTGCGGAGCTGCCGCACGCGTTGCCTGCGCGGAGCGTTCTATCGCCACACGTTGCTGATTGCGCCGCTCGACTCCCTGCCGGGCAAAGGCATCGTCGCCGAGCACCAGCATGGAGGTCTGGTCGGTCACCAATTGGTATTTCACTCCGAGATCGGCGATCGCAGAGTCCGACTCACTGGCTGGCATCACCCCCGTGTTGGCCCGAAGTTCAAACTGCTCGATCTGGTCCATCGCCCACAGCCGTTCGAGTTCAGGATTGGCTTCGTCCTTCTCAGGAAAGCGGAACTTTGTGCGGTAAACCTTGTCCTCTCCGGTCATGCGCGCCTTGAGCACCAGCTCCGCCTCGCCCGCGCCTTCATACTGGCCAAACATCACCAACTGCTGACCGCGATAGATTTTGCCCGGCAGCAGTCCGGTGGTATTGAACGTTTTCACACCGCTGATGCTCAATTCGGCATCGTGCAGGCACTCATGCAGAACCTTGCTCTTTGCCTGCAAAATCTGGCCAAGGATGTCGTCGGCATTCGACACGCCTGCGTAGAACCCGCCGCTCGCATCGCACACCGTGCGCATCAGCGGCCAGTTCGCGCTGTTTCCCAGCAGGAAGCCGAAGATGCGGATGTCGTGGCTCTTCGTCAGCTTGTGGAAGGCCACCGGATCGACCACGCCCGTGTTCGTCACTCCGTCCGTCACCAAAATCACGCTCGTCGCGCGATCATCATCCAGATCCTTCATCGCCAGCGTCAGGCCATCATAGAGATTCGTACTGCCACCGGACTGCAACCCCGCGATTTGCCTCAGCGTCTCCTGCACATTCGCCTCGTCCGCCTGCTTCCATCCAATCGTCAAATCCGCTGCCGAATTCGAAAAGGTCACAATGCGATAACGATCCCGCGGCTGCATCTTGCCCAGCACACGGCTCACACCGTCCGTCAGCACGCGTAGCTTGGTTTGCATGCTGCCCGATGTGTCCAGCACAAACACATAGTCTGCTCCGCCTGTGAGCGGCTTCAGATCTAATCCTGGTGTCACCACCATCATGAAGGTGCCCGGCCCAGATTCGCCCTTGCGGAAAGGGATCAGTTCGACCCGGCCTGGCAGATTCTCGGCAAGGCGATAGTAGAAGACCAAGTCGCCTGTGAGTGAATGATCCTTCTTTTCCACGCGCACCTTGTAGTGACCGTCCGCCAGCTTGTCCGTCACCATCTCCTTTTCAAAGCCCGGGACCCGCACATCCGCCACCGGCCACGCCGACTTCAGTTCGAAAGCCGCCGAGAAAGCCCCCTCCACCTTCGAATTCACCGGGTTCCAGAAACTGGCCGCAACCTCGTCTGTTCCGCCTTCTTCCAGCGAATACACAAAGCGCCCGATGCCGGTGTCCACTTCCAGAGGCTGGTAGTAAACGATCCGCAGCTGAGTCTCGCTCTTGGCACGCACCGGATGCACCTGAAAGTCGAAAGATTGATAGCCGTTCTTGGTCGCCAGACCCGCGTCGTTGCCGGCATACTTCTCGTTCTCATAAATCGTCTTCGCCTTTTCCTTCTCCACCACTTCCCCGTGGATCTCGCGCTCTCCCAACATCATCGTCACTTCGGAGAGACTCGCGCTCTTCGGCAGTGGGAAGCGATAAACGGCCTCCAAATCCTTGTCGTTGGGATTGAAAAAGGTCTGGGTCACCTCCGAGCGGGCGAAGCCGTTGTTCAGCGTCACCTCCAGGTGATGGTCACGGATCTGGATCGGCTGATCCGGTGATCCTTTTGGCGTGAGTGTGCCTGCGCCATTCACAGTTGCCGCCAGCCCCAGTCCGAGGCCCAGCGTGATGACAAAGCGCTGCAAAGAGCGCATGGAGACAGCTTCACGCATGCGGGGAACCGTCGTTATCGATGTGTGTGTTTGTGCTTTCATAGCACGCCGACACTCCATGCCCCGCCGTCTGGCGGGTAATTCATAAAACTTGTCCTGCGATTGACCCGCTCAATGATGACAAGCGGCTGCTGCAGGCATGACGGTCACTCAGTCAACCCTAGCACCTTCACCAAAAAAGCCCACTCGTCTGCGGTCTTCTCGATGGTCTTGTTCAGTGCCGTGCCGGCACCGTGTCCGGCGCTGGTTTCGATGCGGATCAACACGGGCGGACCGTCCTTGGCCTGGCATTCCTGAAGTCGTGCGCCGAATTTGAAACTGTGTGCAGGCACGACGCGGTCGTCGTGATCGCTTGTGAGCACGAGCGTGGCGGGGTAACGCGTGCCGGGTTTGAGATTGTGATACGGCGAGTACTTCAGCAGCGCATTGAACTCCGCCTTGTTCTCCACCGTGCCGTAATCGCTCTTCCAGCCCCAGCCGATGGTGAACTTCTCGAAGCGCAGCATGTCCAGCACACCCACAGCGGGCAAGGCAGCCGCATAGAGCTCCGGACGCTGCGTCATGCACGCGCCGACGAGCAGACCGCCGTTGCTGCCGCCCTGAATCGCGAGCTTGTGACTGTTTGTGTATTGATTCGTGATCAGCCACTCCGCAGCGGCGATGAAGTCGTCGAACACGCGCTGCTTGCCGAGCTTGATACCCGCCTGATGCCACTCGCGTCCGTATTCGCCACCGCCGCGCAGGTTCGGCATCGCAAACACACCGCCCATCTCCAGCCACACGGCGCGTGAGACGGAGAAACCGGGTGTGAGGCTGATGTTGAAGCCGCCGTAGCCGTAAAGCAGCGTGGGATTCGTGCCGTCGAGCTGAAGCCCCTTCTTGTGCACGATGAACATTGGCACCTTCGCGCCGTCCTTGCTGTGGAAGAAGACCTGCTTCGTCTCGAAGGCCGAGCCGTCGAATTTCACCTCCGGTTTGCGCCACAGCGTGCTCTCGCCGCTCTTGAGGTCCATGCGATAGATCGCACCGGGCTCGGTAAAGCTTGTGAAGCTGTAAAACGTGCTCGTGTCGGTGCGATAACCGCCAAAGCCACCCGCGGAGCCGATGCCGGGCAGTTTCACATCGCGCAGCAGTTTTCCGCTCATATCGAACCACTTCACCTCCGTCTTCGCATCGCGCAGATACTGGCAGAACATCTGACCGCCCACCGTGCTCACATGCTCCAGCAACACCTTCGGCACCTCCGGCACCACGATGCGCCAGAAGCCGCGCTGTGGCTTGCGCACGTCGATGGCGATCACCTGGAAGCACGGCG
The DNA here is from genome assembly GCF_020439865.1 of Prosthecobacter sp. Classification (GTDB taxonomy): domain Bacteria; phylum Verrucomicrobiota; class Verrucomicrobiia; order Verrucomicrobiales; family Verrucomicrobiaceae; genus Prosthecobacter. The sequence goes on along the minus strand of NZ_JAGRPF010000108.1, from coordinate 2,846 downwards.
CGTTCAGATCCGTGCGGAAGTAGAAAACCGGACCGTCGTTGTCGATGAAGGAGTAGCGCGCGTCGTTGTCATTCAGCAGTTCGACCACCGGGCCGTCGCCGCCGATCTTCTTGTAAAACACGCGGTTCTTCGGCTCGGTGCCCAGCCATACCTGGATGATCAGATACTCGCCATCTTCCGTCACATGACCGCCGAAGCCCCACTTCGGCTCGTCTTTGCGTTCATAGACGATCTTGTCCTCGCCCTGCGGCCTGCCGAGCTTGTGAAAGCAGAGCTTGTGAAACTCATTTTTCGCCGTCAAAGCCGCGCCGGGTTTTGGTTCGTCGTAGCGCGAGTAAAAAAAGCCGCTGCCGTCCTTCAGCCACGACACTCCGCTGAACTTCACCCACTGCACCACATCGTCCAAATCGCGACCGCTGGCGATGTCGCGCACACGAATCGTGTTCCAATCGCTCCCGGCCTCGGAAGTGCCGTAGGCCATGAGTTTGCCATCCTCGCTCGGCTCGTAGTCGGTCAGCGAGGTCGTCCCGTCCTTCGACATCGTGTTTGGATCGAGCAAGACGCCCGCCTGGCCCTCCAGCGACTCCGCCGTCATCAGCACCGACTGGTTTTGCAGTCCGGAATTGTGCGAGTAGAACCAGCGCCCGCCGCGCTCGAATGGCATGCCCACGCGCTCATAGTTCCACAACTCCTTCAGGCGCGCTTTGATCTCCTTGCGCCGTGGCAGCTTCTCCAGATAGCCAAACGTCACCTCGTTCTCCGCCTTCACCCAGGCCTTCGTCTCCTCAGAGTTGTCGTCCTCCAGCCAGCGATACGGATCCGCGACCTTCACGCCATGCAGCGTCTCCACCACGTCCTCCTTGCGGGTCTGGGGATAGGTCAAAACGTCGGCGGCAAGAGAGGTGGCGGTCATGATGAGCAAAAAAGCGGAGCGCATGTCTCATGCTGGCCGGATCGTGACACTTTGCACTTTCCATTTTCTCATTCTCCCGTTTGAATCCACATCCAGCATCCCGTTCGGCATTCGTCATTCCACATTCGTCATTTTCCACTCATGATCTCCCCAGACCAATACGAAAAGCTCGGCTCCTTTTACCTCGGCCGCGAATACGATCTCGAAGCAAAGCAGATCCAGGATGATCTCGTGCTCTACGATTCGAAGGACCTCGTCACCCACGGTGTGGTCCTCGGGATGACGGGCAGCGGCAAAACGGGCCTGTGCCTCGCGCTGCTCGAAGAGGCCGCGATCGATGGCATCCCCGTCATCGCCATCGACCCAAAGGGCGACATCGGCAATGCGCTGCTCACCTTCCCCAATCTGAGCCCGGAGGAGTTTCGTCCGTGGATCAATGAGGACGAAGCACGCCGCAAAAATCAGTCGATGGACGACTACGCCGCCTCGCAGGCTGCGATGTGGAAGAAAGGCCTCGGCGAATGGGGCCAGGACGCCAGCCGCATTCAAAAATTGCGCGAGACCGTGGACATGACGATCTACACGCCCGGCAGCAGCGCCGGACTGCAGGTTTCGATTCTCAGTTCGCTCGACTGCCCGCCGGATGCCGTCATCGACGATGCCGAAGCCTTCGCCGACCGCATCGAGAGCACCGTTTCCTCATTGCTCGGCCTGCTGGGCATCGAAGCCGACCCCGTGCAGTCGCCGGAGCACATCTTGCTCAGTAACATCGCCGCGCACGCGTGGAAGAACGGCCAGAACATCAGCCTCGCCAATCTCGTGCGGCAGATCCAAAACCCGCCGATCCGGAAGATCGGCGTCGTCGATGTCGAAAGCTTCATGCCGGAAGTGAAGCGCGCCGCCCTCGCGATGAAACTCAACAACCTCATCGCCAGCCCCGGCTTCAGTTCCTGGCTCGAAGGCGAACCGCTCGACATCCAGCGCATGTATTACACGAAGGAGGGCAAGCCGCGTGTCACCATCTTCTGCATCGCGCACCTCAGCGACACGGAGCGCATGTTCTTCGTCTCGCTGCTGCTCAATCAACTCCTCGGCTGGATGCGCTCGCAGCAGGGCACCACCTCACTGCGCGCCATGTTCTACATGGACGAAATCTTCGGCTACCTGCCGCCCACGGCCATGCCACCGTCGAAAAAGCCGCTCATGCTGCTGCTCAAGCAGGCACGCGCTTTTGGCATCGGCCTGCTTTTGGCCACGCAAAACCCCGCCGACCTCGACTACAAGGCGCTCGCGAACATCGGCACCTGGTGGCTAGGCCGTTTGCAAACCGAACGCGACAAGATGCGCGTGCTTGAAGGTCTGGAAGGCGCAGCCAACACTGCCGGTGGTAAATTCGACCGTGCCGCGATGGAGCGCACGCTCGCGGGCCTCGGCAATCGCATTTTCCTCATGAACAACGTGCATGAGGACCATCCCGTCTCCTTCCACGTGCGCTGGGTGCTCGCCTACCTCGGCGGACCACTCTCGCGCTCGCAGATCAAGCAGCTCATGGATCCCATTCGCCCGCCGAAGAATGAAGCGGCCGCCGAAGACGATGGCTTTGCTCCTCCCGGTGCCAACAGTTCCGCCGCCGAACGCAACACCGTGCGCCCGCGCCTGCCGGAGAATGCCACCGCCTTGTTCCAACCGACGGACGAAGACGGCGAACGCATCACCTACGTGCCGGCCATCCTGCGCAGCGCCGTGGTGAACTTCGACGACGCCAAACGCAAGATCACCGGCAAGAGCAGCATCACGCTGGTGAACGTCATCGACATCGAAAAGCAGAAGGTTCTGTGGGACAAGTTCGTGGACATTCCGAAGGACGTCGATCTCTCGAAGTTCGACTCCGAACCCGTCGCCAACGCCGCCTTCGCCGACCTCCCCGGCCCTG
>NZ_JAGRPF010000107.1 GCF_020439865.1 Prosthecobacter sp. | reverse complement strand
ATGCCATGATCCAGACCGGGGATTGCGCCGAGACTCTCTTTTTCATTTCTTTTCAAGCGCACAGCATGAGCGTGATCCAACTCCCCATCTACCAGCCTTTCGGCGGCATGCCTCCCCAGATTACGGCTCCATGGCTGCCCGGTCTGGAGATCAGTCCGGCGAAGGCAAAGAGTTAGGCGCCGAAGGCCGGAGCCCTCATCCCATTCAGAAGCAGAGAAGGGCTCTCAACAGGAAGGGCGGTGGCTGCAGCGTTCCGGGGCAGGCGTGGAATGCGACAAATCGTGCCCCTGTCAGTGAGTGAACCCGGGACGCGGTCGGTGGATTCCCCCCGTGCTTCAGGGCGGTTTCCGCAGTCCTGCGCGCACAAATTGGGGCAGGCGTTGGTGAAGAACGATGTTTTTGTCGTTCTGCAAGGTGGGTCCCGGGGTGCTGCGTCCCCCGGCAATGCTCCGTTCCAACATGGTCACCATGGCGGCCACGCGATCCGGGTGGGCGTCGGCGAGGTTGTGATCTTCATGGGGGTCCTCGGCGAGGTTGAACAACTGGACGAAGGGCGCCTTCTTGAAGTCCTCACGACCGGGCTGTTTGCCAAAGTCAGCCAGGGCTTTTTTCCAACTGGCGGTCATGAGCGGTTCGATGAGCCATTGGTCGTCCGCACCACTTCCCGGGCAAAGGCAGAGTTTCCAGTCGCCATCGCGCACCACAAAACACTCCGTCGCCGACTGCATGATGAGTTGCTGACGCGGCAATAGCGCCTGCGGATCACGCAGGACACCGGCAAAGCTTGTCGAATCCGGTGCCTCGTCCGGATCCAACGTGGCACCGGACAATTCGGCGAAGGTCGCCATGAGGTCGTTCAGCCCCACCAGGGCATGGCTGGTGCGGCCAGCTTCGATGACCCCGGGCCAGTGGGCGATCAGCGGCACACGCAGCCCGCCTTCGTAAACGCTGAACTTATATCCGCGGTGAGGGCCGCTTGGGAAGTGCCCTTTCTCTTCCAAAAGATGAATCTGGCCCGGAGTAGCTTTGAGAATGTTGCCTGCGTAACACGCCGCGCCGTGATCGGAGGAAACAAGAACCAGAGTGTTGCGGTCGAGGCCCTGCTTCTGGAGCGCACGCATCACCCGCTCTACCGAGTGATCGACCTCCATGACGAAGTCGCCATAGACGCCGAGTTTGCTTTTTCCTCTCCAATTCGAGCTTGGGCTGATCGGCGTGTGCGGGCCGGTGAGCGCGAGGAACAAAAAGAAAGGCTCCTTCGCGCTCTGCCTGGCGAGGTAGGACTCCGCTTCCGTGTAGAAAGTTTCCAGAACCTTGTGATCCTCGAAATCCTTCTCCGCCGGTCCGATGCGATTGAAGGCACTCCAGCCCTTCTGTGCCGTGATCTCGCCCTGCCATACATGGTTCCGCGCAAAGGCGTAGGGGAACATGTCGAGCGACCCGGGAAGGATAAAGCTCTGCTCGAATCCGAACTGCACCGGGCCGTAGCTCAGCGGTTGGGAGTAGTCCACATTGTCCGGCCCTTGCGTCTTGCCATCAAAGGTCGGCATGATCGTCCCGAGATGCCATTTGCCGATGTAGCCGGTCTGGTAACCTGCGCGTTGGAATACTTTGCCCAGCGTTGACTTCTCCGTGCCGGGGCGTGGACCACAGAAGCCCCACGGCCCGTTGTTCGTCGGTGGGCCAAAGCGCCATTCATAGCGTCCCGTCATGATCGCCCGCCGGGTGGGACCGCACACGGAGGCGCTGGCATGCGCATCGGTGAAACGCAGTCCACCCGCGGCGAGCGCGTCGATGTTCGGCGTGTCAATCAGGCAGCGGTCACCGCCGTAGCACTTCGTGTCACCGATGCCGAGATCGTCGGCGAGGATGAAGACGATATTGGGACGCTCGGCCGCAGGCAGCGTCGAGGTGAAGAGGGCAAAGAGGACGATGGCGTATTTCATACGAAATGAAGCTTCCCGCGCGGGGACTCTTAGCCGCAGAGGTTCTAATAAGCAAAAATGCACCACGGCATAGGTCAGCCTTCGGTGTCTTTTCCTTTTGAGTCAACAGAACAGCCACCGCGAGGCGTTCCTCGTCGTTCCGCTCCGCGTTCCCTCAAACGCAGGCGAAAGGGAGGGAATCCACCCGCTCAGAAGCGAATCCCCAATCTCTCCGCCACGCGCTGCGGACGTCGCAGGGCTTCGCTCATTCTGGCAGCTTCATCCGGACCACGCAGGTCCTTGCAGGCCGGGTGAGCTTCCGGTGAGGCGATCACACCGAGCTCGTGGAGGATGTGGGCAGTGCTGTGCTTGTAGGCGGAGGCACTCATCCGTTCATCGAGGCGGAATACTTGATCTTCCAGCGATTGGAAGGCCTCAAAGACCTTGTAAACCCGGGTGTCAAAATGCCCCGTGCCGGTGGGATAACGCTTCTGCGGCGATTCATCGCTGAGCCACATGTCCTTGGCAGCGCAGATGAGCGGCGCACCACTGACCGCAGCACCGATCAGCAGCGGCAGCCCGAGTTTGATTGCCGTGGCGATGCCAAAGTCATCCCCACTATGCGGTGCGAAATCGAGACCCAAATCGCGACACATCGCCGCCCAGTAGAGTAAGTGAGGTTCGTCCAGCGTGCTGATTTTCCCACCCACGAACTTGGGATGTTGCGCCAGTTGATGGAGCAACCATGGCCCAAAAGGTTTCGCCCAAGGCACGAAGGCCGGCTCCAGTGCATGAACGATACCGGGACGAATCAACCACTCGGCGATCTCATAATAGGCATCGCGGCAGGGCTCGGGTTCGAGCGCGCTGAGCCACTTGGAGGTCATCAGCATGACCTCGCAGTTCTCGTGCTGCTGGACGATGTCGATGAGCGGGCGATAGCGTTCGGCCTTGAAGCCAGTATCGTTTTCAGCCCCACGCGCGGTGACACCGGCGACGAACTTGGTGCTGGGAAACTCGGCTCGAAAACGACGCAACACCTCAGCATAGAGATCGTCATCGAGATCAAAAATGTAGCCAGTGTCTGCATTCAGCACCACCACCAGTTCCACACCGAAGCGATCCGCGGCGCTTTGCATCCAGCGGATGCTGGAGATGAAGCCAGCCCAGTCGGGCGTTTGATCCCGGAACGGCAGTAGAGCGGCAGCGCAGAGACGGGCTTTGGTGTTGTGGTCGATGAGGGCTTCCTCACCCGTCCACGCCCATTGGGTGTCGAGCCAGGAAGTGTTCGGAGTGAGATCGGCAGGGTTTGAGATGAGTGATTTCATGAGACGAGTGGTTCTACGTTGAGCCATTTGCGCTGCGCCCAGCTCTGGAGGCCAAGTTCGGCGAGTTGCACGCCCTTGGCACCTTCACGCAGGGTCCAGGGGAACGGTGAATCGGTGGCGACGTGCTTCAAGAACTCCTCCCACTGGATCTTGAAAGCGTTGTCGTAAGTGGTGGTGTCTGGGACCTCCTGCCAGCCTTCGAAGAAGTTAATCGGTTGGTCAATGTCAGGATTCCAAATGGGGCGCGGCGTGGTGCCGATGCTCTGCACCCAGCACTTGCGCAGTCCCACAATCGCACTGCCATGCGTGCCATCGACCTGCATCGTCAGCAGATCATCGCGCCGCACCCGCACGGTCCACGAGCTGTTGAACTGGCAGATGACGCCGTTTTCACATTCGAAGGTGGCATAGCAGGCGTCGTCGCTGGTGCAGTCATAGGGCTTGCCGCTTTCATCGATGCGCTTTGGCAGGTGGGTTGCGCCCAGGCAGTTGACGGCCTTCACTTTGCCAAACAGATCGTCGATGACATAGCGCCAATGGCAGAGCATGTCCACGATGATGCCGCCACCGTCTTGCTTCCGATAGTTCCATGAAGGACGCTGCGCAGGCTGATCGCCATCTTCACCGGTGAAGACCCAGTAGCCGAACTCGCCGCGCACACTGAGGATGCGGCCAAAGAAACCTTGGTCTCGCAGGGTGCGGAACTTGCGGATGCCGCTGAGCCACAGCTTATCCTGCACCACGCCGTTTTTCACCCCGGCATCCTCGCAGAGCTTCGCCAAACGCAGAGCTTCCGCAGTCTCCACCGCCGTTGGTTTTTCGCAATAGATGGCCTTCTTTGCCTTCACCGCCTTCTCGACGAAGCCCGCCCTTTGCAAGGTGCCGCTGGCATCAAAGAAGATCTGATCATCAGGATTCGCCAAAGCCGCATCCACATCCGTCGTGAAGCGTGTCACGCCCGTGCGAGCCGCCAGCGCCGCCAGTTTGTCATGGTTGCGTCCCGTCAAAATGGGGTCCGGCATGAGGATCAAATCATTGCCGACCTTCAGTCCACCTTGATCGCGAATCGCCTTGATCGAGCGGATAAGGTGCTGATTGGTGCCCATGCGTCCCGTGACGCCGTTCATGATGATGCCGATGCGTTGTGTTTTCATTCGATCAGGATTGGTAAAGATTGGCGTAACTGGAAGCGATTTGATCGAGAAAGCGGTGCTGGTCAGTGGCCCAGAGCCGGTCGGAAAAGATCTCGACCTCGCGATGGCCCGTGAAGCCCGTGGCATCCACCCAGTCGCTGATTTCGCGGATGTTGATGCAGCCTTCGCCCATCAATCCGCGGTCGTTGAGGAGGTCCATGGTAGGCGTTCTCCAGTCGCAAATGTGGAAGGCATGGAGGCGGCCCGTCTTCCCTGCAAGATCAATTTGTTGCTTCAACTCTGGATCCCACCACACGTGATAGACATCGACCGCAATCCCCACTGTTGGGGGGGAACCCAGCGCATCGCAAACCTCATGCGCCTGTCGCATCGTGTTCACCGCACTGCGATCATCGGCATACATCGGGTGCAGGGGCTCGATGGCGAGCTTAACCCCGGCCTTCTCCGCAGCAGGCAACACGGCAGCGATGCCATCGGTGATCTGTTTCCGTGATTCCACCAGGCTCTGCCCGGGAACCGAACCGCACACCAGCACCAAGACCGGGGCTCCGAGCGCGTGCGCCTGCGCGATGGCTTTGAGATTGTCGTCGATGGCAGTTTGGCGATCTGCGGCATTCCTGGCAGGGAAAAATCCGCCGCGGCACAGACTGATCACGTCCAGCCCCGCATCCGCTGCCTGACGCCGCACATCCGTCCCATTCCTCCCCTCCAGCGCTTGCCGCCAAATGGTGATCCCTGTCACGCCGCGCTTCGGGAACTCAATGAGGCATTCCTCGATGGTGAGGGGCTT
>NZ_JAGRPF010000106.1 GCF_020439865.1 Prosthecobacter sp. | reverse complement strand
GAAGATGCGGTAGCGGTTCTTCGGTCGGCAGAACATCACGTATTCCTGTCGGGCGCTGTCATAGACAATGCTGTTCAGCGTGTCGCTCGGGAGCTGGCAGACGAGTGTGTCGCTGCTCTCGTCCCAATGAATGCCGTCCTGCGATCCCACGACGCGAATGCCGTTGTTGCCGCGGTTCGCAGCGGACGTGCGGTAAGTCAGCACATACTTGAAGCCACGCCTGTCTGCCTCCGGCAGTTGCAGGATCTGTGGTCCGCTCGCACGCGAGTTGCGGATGCCTTGGAAGACGATGTTGTTGTCTTTGCTGCCTTTCCATTCATGCAGGCCGAGTTTGGGCAGCTCCCATGTCACACCGTCCTTCGACTCTGCGTAGGCGATCGCATAGAGCGTTTTCGATTCGTCCTCCGGATTGGTGCCGGTCCACTTGTGTGTCTGATACCACATGCGAAATACACCAGCCTGCTCGTCCTTCGCCACGTTCACAAAACCCGCCTCACCCGTGAACAACGGATTGCCGGCGTGCTTCACTGGCGCATGAAACACGCGCAGCACCGCCTCGCGCTTCTGCTTCAGCGCCCAGCGATTGTCCACCATGTGATCGTCGATGAAAAACTGCGGCGTGTCGCCGATCTCGACCGGTTCCGTCGGCGGCGGTGCGGCAAAGAGCATGCCGGTCGTGAGTGCGCACAGGACGGCGAAGGGGGCGGCATTCATGGTCGGCGGTGGGAAACGCGAGGGGAGGAGTTTTCTTCCACCTGGCATCCGGGCCGCAGAAGAGAGGCATGCCGACGAGACCATGCGCTGGATCTAACGCTGGCGCCTAACCGCCCTGCACCGGCGGCATGATCGCGACTTCACCGCCGTCATGGAGCTGCGCATCGCGTTTCACGTAAGTTTGGTCGAGGGCGAGCAGCAGGCTGTTCTGCCAGTCGCGCAGCTTCGGCCAGCGGGATTCGATTTGAGCGAGAAGATCGGTCATCGTGCTGCCTGCGGGGAGTTCGAGCGCGATTTCATCGGTGCTGGTGATGTCGCGCAAAACGGAGAAGAACAGCACGCGCAGCTTCATGACGGCTTGTTGGGGTTCAGGATGCCGATGCAGGGCAGATTGCGGAAGCGGCCCTGGTAGTCCATGCCGTAGCCGACGACGAACTCGTCGTCGATCTCAAACCCGGCGTCGTCGAGCGGCACGTCGCGGAGGCGCTGGCGGCGTTTGCTGAGCAGGACGCAGGTGCGCAGCGAGGCGGGCTGTTCGGCGAGGATGCGCTTGGAGATGATGTCGAGCGTGAGGCCGGTGTCGAGAATGTCATCGAGCAGCAGCACGTCTTGATCACGTAGCTCGATATTTGCAGGCCAGTTGACTTTTACCTCGCCGCTCGTGTCGGTGCCGCCCTGATAGCTGCTGGCGCTGAGGGTGAACAGCCGCACGGGGATTTCCAGACCGCGCAGCAGGTCGGCCACGAAGAACAGGCCGCCGTCCATCAGCGCCACGACGGTGACGACCTTGCCGGCGAGTTCGACATTCAATCGTGCCGCCATCTCCGTCACGCGCGTGCTGATCTGCGCGGGCGTGAGCAGGATGCGTTCGAGGTCTTGGATGACGCCGGTGACGGAGGATGACATGGGACAAAAGAGTGCGCAAAAGGCCAAAGCTGACGTAGCGAAGGCCGCGCGGCACGCGTTTCTTGTAACTCGCATGAACCCGACTGACAAACCGAACCTGCCTGACCTGCGCGTGAGTTACGATCAGGGCGAACTCGACGAGCACAGCGCCCCGGCCGACCCCGTGGAACTCTTCACGCATTGGATCAACGACGCCCTCGCGCATCGTCTGCCAGAGCCGAACGCCTTCAGTTTGGCCACGAACGGCCTCGACGGTACGCCGACGGTGCGCACGGTCCTTTTGAAGGGCATCGACGAGCGCGGCTTTCACTTTTACACGAACTACGAAAGCCGGAAGGGCCAGGAGATCGCAGCCAATGCGCGAGTAGCAGCCTGCTTCCTGTGGACGGACCGGCATCATCAGGTCTGCCTGAAGGGAACCATGTCGAAGCTGGAGCGTGCGGATGCCGAGGCGTATTTCGCCAGCCGGCCCTACGGGCATCAAATCGGCGCCTGGGTTTCCCAGCAAAGCGTGGTCATATCTGGCCGCGAGTGGCTGGAGCAGCGGGATGCCGAGATGAAGGCGAAGTATCCCGAAGGCAGCGTGCCCTGCCCGCCTTTCTGGGGCGGCTACACGCTGCTGCCGGATGAAATGGAGTTCTGGCAGGGCCGCGTGAGCCGTTTGCACGACCGCATCCGCTACCGCAAAGAGGGCGGTGTGTGGGTGAAGGTGCGCCTGAGCCCGTGAGAGTGAGAAAAAGCTCAACTCGCCGCTTGCCTTTCGGTATTTTCAGTTTCTAGTGAAAACGTGAGCGACGAACTACCACCCTGGGAAAAGGCACGAGAGGAATTCGTGGCCCAGTGGGGCTCGCTTGGCACCCAGTGGGGCATCAATCGCACGATGGCGATGATTCACGCCCTGCTCATGACCGCCCCGGAGCCGATGTGCACGGACGAGGTCATGGAGAAGCTGCAGATCAGCCGCGGCAACGCCCACACCAACCTCAAGGACCTCGTCGGCTGGAATCTCGTGCGCATCATCACCAAGAAGGGCGACCGCAAGGAGTACTTCGAGGCCGAGAAGGACGTCTGGAAGATTTTCATCACCATCTCGAAGGAGCGCAAACGCCGCGAGATCGAGCCCGCCATCCGGCTTTTGCGCGACTGTGCTGCGCAGACCAAAGACGAAACGATCGGCCCCGGCCGTGATTTCCACCAGCAGATGAAGGACCTCGACGAGTTCCTCAGCTTCGGGGTCAAAGTCGGCGACACCGTCATCTCCATGAAACACGCTTCTGCCCTCCAGTGGGCCATGCGCCTCCTCAGCTGATCTTTTCACGCCCATATGTTTCAGGAAATACTGAAAATTCAGAACAAACCTAAACCACACACCACCATGAACGAAACCGTCATCAGCTACACTCTCTACCTCATCCTCGCCGTCACTATGACGGTCTGGGTGGCGCGCACTCTGCACAAAAACGGTCGCATCTTCCTCGTCGACTGCTTCCGCGGGAACACGGATCTCGCCGACAGCGTCAATCACCTGCTCGTCGTCGGCTTTTACCTCATTAACATCGGCTTTGTCTCGCTGTATCTCAAAACGACCGAGGAGATCGCCGGTGCCCGCGGCGTCTTCGAGGCGCTCAGCGGAAAGATGGGCGTCGTGCTGCTGGTCCTCGGCGGCATGCACTTCTTCAATCTCTACGTCTTCACCAAGATGCGCCGTCGCGCGACGCTCGCGAACCTTCCTCCGCCGGTTCCGGCGATGAACCGCATCAGCAAGGCGCATGATGTCCTCGACACGCTGTGAAAACCTTCGGTCATAAAGTGAAGCTCTCGTTTCTCGCGATGTTGTGCGGCTGGATCGCCTGCAACATCGCCTGGTGGGTAGGAGCCATTCCAGGCATGGATGCGACGGCGCTTCAGCATCTGGACATCCGCCAAACCGCCATCTTCGTGATCATGGTCGGCGTTTATACCGCAGTCGTCATCGTGATGGCTTGGGCGGCGATCTTCCTGCCGGTCGATCTCTGCCTGAGTGATGATTCGAAGCTGCGCCAGCCGAAGGTGGCAGCGCTGTTCGGATTCCTTGTAGCGTTCTCAATCGTGGCGGCGGTGTACGGCTATGCCTCATGGACGAACAGCTTCTGGAGCACATTGGGCAACGCCGCCCTGCCCTACGCTCTCGGCACCTGCGCCACCGGCAGCGTGGCGGCCTATGTCCGCGCACGGATGGATCAACCCAAGCGCCACACAAGATGAACACACTCACCATTTTTTACGATGCCCGCTGCGGACTCTGCTCGCGATTCCGCCGCTGGATGATGGATCAGCCGGCCTATGTGCGGCTCGATTTCATTCCGTATGACTCGCCACAGGCAGTGAAACGCTGCCCCGAGCTGCCGAACCTGCGTGCCGATCAGGAAATCGTCGTCATGAGCGATGACGGATCGCTCTGGCAGGGCGCTGCGGCGTGGGTCACCTGCCTGTGGGCCTTGTGCGAATATCGCGAGTGGTCGCTGCGTCTCGCCAGCCCAGGCATGCAGCAGATCGCGCGTCGCGTCGTGCATTGGATTTCCAGCAATCGGATCAAGCTTTCGCACCTCCTGCACCTGCGCAGCGATGACGCGCTGAGGGAACAAATCACCGAGGCAGGCTGTGACAACGGCGCCTGCGCAATCAAGCCATGAACGCATCTCCTAAAGCGAAGAGCACCGACGAGCAAAAGCTCGTCGTCCACTCGTGGATCGGTGTCGTCGTTTTGGGATCTGGCGTGCTGATCATTCTGTCAGCGGCGTGGGCCGGAACACCTTGGATTCGCATGTGGCTTCTGGCGGCGGGCGTCTATTTCACCGTCAAGGCTCTCGTTCTGATGAGGACGCCCAGTGCTGTCGCAGACACCGTTCGGTGGCTTCTGTTCTGTCCCACACTCAGCCTCGCCGGGTTCACTCGCAGAATCAGCGAAGGTTCTCATCGCGCCCTCCGGCTCGCGCTGGCTGGATTGATGGATCTCACCTTCGGCGCCGCGTTGCTGTGGATCGTCGCACGTCAGTTTGCCGACACGCCCCTCGTGGCGGCATGGGTCGGCATGACGGGGCTCATCTTCATGATGCACTTCGGCGGGTTTCATCTGATCACGGCCTTTTGGATGTGTATGGGCCGGGCCACCGAGCCTTTGATGCAATGTCCCATCGCAGCCGTGTCACTCGCCGACTTTTGGGGCCGCCGATGGAACACCGCCTTTCGGGATGCGATGAACCTGCTTGTGTTCCGGCCAGTGGCAGGTCGTTGGAATGCGCGAGCGGCACAGTGGTCGGTCTTCCTGCTCTCTGGTCTGCTGCATGAGCTGGTCGTCTCCCTGCCCGCGGGCGGAGGCTGGGGTGGGCCCACGTTGTATTTTTTCCTCCAGGCATTCGGCATTGAACTGGGGCGCCGCCTTCGCATTCCACGTGGCATCGCCAGCCGGCTGTGGGCGCTGGCATTCCTGCTGACGCCTGTGGGCCTTCTGTTTCACACACCCTTCATCCACCGGGTGATGCTTCCCTTTTTTCAAACCCTCAAAGCACTGCCATGAATCTCGAAACACTGCTCATTCTCGCCGGACTCGGACACTTCGGTATCCTCATCGCCAGCCTGCTGACACCCAAGGCGCTCGACTGGAAAACTCATCTCGCGCCACTGCATCCGTTTCTGCGCACCCTGTTCTGGGTCTATGGGGTGTTCATCGTGCTCACCATCACGGGCTTCGGCGTGCTTACGCTGCTGAATGCAAAAGCGATGGCTGCCGGTGATCCCGTCGCCCGTTCGCTGGCCGCCTTCATCGCCGTCTTTTGGTCGGCGCGGCTGTTTGTGCAGTTCTTCGTGTTCGACGCCCGTGAATTCCTCACCACCACCACCGCACGCAAGCTTGGCTACCACACGCTGACGGTCGCCTTCATCGCCCAGGCTGCGGTTTACATCCTCGCGGCGCTCCAACCTCTCTGGGACCACGCTTGAAGCCAAACCCCTCAACACGATGAACGCCGCCACACTCATTCTTTGCCTCAAAGTCGCCGCATTCGGCCAGATCATCATCGCCGTTCTCGGTCTCTTCATCGCGCGAATGCTCGACTGGAAAGAGGCCATCTCGAACATGCCGCTGCTCGTGCGCGAGGTGTTTCAAATCCACGGCTGGTTCATCTCCCTCACGCTTCTCATTTTCGGCACGCTGACCTGGCGATTCGCTCCCGACCTCGCCGGCGGCACACACGAGTTTCTCCGCTGGTTCGCCGCAGGTGTCGGCATCTTCTGGGGCATGCGCTGCATGATGCAATGGACGCACTACAGCTCGGTGCATTGGCGTGGGATCGCGGATCGCACGGCGATTCATTGGATCCTGTTTCTTAGCTACGCTGCATTCACCGTCACCTATTTGAAAGCCGCGCTGGAGTGATGAAACTCGAAACGCCATCGCGCCTCCATTCATGGCAGCCAAGTGCGGCCGGGCGCGAGCGGCTTCTGGCCTGTCGCGGTGATCCATTGTTTTACGCCGACTGGCTGGACGCGGTGTTTCTGCACTTCGAAACGGATCCTGTCGTGCTTCAACGTGAAGTCCCCTGGCCGCTCGATTTGTTCGAAGGGCGCGCGTTTGTCAGCCTCGTCGCCTTCACCATGCGGGATCTGCGACCGCGACTCGGCGGCAGGCTCGCGGCCTTGCCCTTCAAACCGATCGCCACGCACGAATTTCTCAATGTGCGGGTGTATGTGAAACACGGGGGCGAGCCGGGAATTCATTTCCTCGCTGAATGGGTGCCGAATGCATTGAGCGTGGCGCTGGGACCCGTGGTATTCGGGCTGCCGTATCGGCTGGGCACCTTGCGCTATGACCATGGCCTCCACAGCAGTTCGGTGAACGGATGCGTGGAAGATGCGCGAAGTGGCAAGGCCTTCGCCTACACCTGCACGGCGGATGCGGACACAGTTCATCGGCCCTGCGAGGCAGGCTCGCTCGACGAGTTTCTGGTGGAGCGCTACACGGCATTCACCAGTGTCGGACTGCCGGGCTTTGGACCAAAGCGACTGCTGCGCCGGTTTTTCCGCATCTGGCATCCGCCTTGGCCACTGATACCGCTGCGGGCGGAGATCGAAGATCTCGGTTTGCTGTCACTCACAGGAAACTGGAGCCGTCATGCGCGGCTGGTCAGTGCACATCATTCGCCCGGCGTGGAAAACGTGTGCATGAGCCGACCGCATCTTCTGTTGGGTGGAAACGCGGCTTGAACAAAAGCCACCGCCTGCGCTGTAATGCCTGCATGCTGCTCTTTCGTTGTCTGGCCATCGTTGTCGCGTCCGCTTCTCTTCTGCACGCTGCCGAAGACAAGATGCGATTGGTTCGTGAATCGGATGCGCTGACGCCGGAGCAGGAGCGCGCAGGCTTTCATGTGCCGGAGGGCTTCACGGTGCAACTCTTCGCCAGCGAGCCGATGATCAACAAGCCGATCAACATGGCCTTCGACGCACGCGGCCGCTTGTGGGTGTCATCGACCGTCGAGTATCCGTATTCCGCCGACAAATCGCGCTGGTCGGACGAGAAGGGGACGCGCGTCAAAGACAGCCGCGATGCGATCAAGATCCTCGAAGACACCGATGGCGATGGCAAGGCCGACAAGGTCACCGACTTCGCCGATGGCCTCAACATTCCCACTGGCGTGCTGCCCTGGCACAAACCGGAACACAAGGCCGGCTGCATCGCGTGGAGCATCCCGAACATCTGGTACTTCGCCGACACCGATGGCGATGACAAAGCAGACGTACGCGAGGTGCTCTTCGGCCCGCTCGGCTATGAAAAGG
>NZ_JAGRPF010000105.1 GCF_020439865.1 Prosthecobacter sp. | reverse complement strand
GTCGGTTCGTCGAGCAACAGCAGATCGGGCTGCGCCACGAGCGCGCGCGCCAGGGCCACGCGCCGTTTCTCACCACCCGAGAGTCCTTTGACGAGACGATCCGGCGCAGGAACGCCGAGCTCGTTCATCGCCGTCTGAATGCGGGTCTCGACTCCCCAGCCGTCGTGAAGCTGGATCTGATGCAGCAGTTCGTCCTCCTGTCCGCTCGTGTAATCACCGGCTTCGTATCGCGCGACCATGTCGAGCAGTTCTTTGGCTCCCGCGCGCACGTTGTCGATCACGCTGGCGTCTTCATCCAGCGTGAACTCTTGCGCGAGGTGGCTCACGATGATGCCGTTGCGCCGCGAGATCGTGCCACTGTCCGGTTTTTCCGTGCCGACGAGGATGCGCATGAGACTCGTTTTGCCCGAGCCGTTGCGACCTACGAGCCCGAGCTTCTCACCCTCATGGATGCTCATCGTCGCGTCATTGAAGACCTGCTGCAGCCCGAATTGAAGGCGCAGGTCTTTGGCGGAAACGACGGCAGGAGTGATGGGAGACATGTGGGGCCGCGCACTGACCACACGAAGCGCCTCAGATCAAGGCTTTGCCAAAGCCTCGCGTGCCATCACCGGATCGTCCGTGGTGATGCCATCGACGCCGAGTTTCGCAAAGCGCTGCACATCTTCCGGTTTGTTTACCGTCCAGACATAAAGGCCAAAGCCGGCCTCACGAATCTGTTTCACCATCGCCTCGTCCCACGGAAAATCCGCCATGCTGAGGTCCAGACCGTCAAGTTGATCGGCCTTCGTGTCGGCGATGAGCTGGGGCAGATCAGTCGCTTTTTTGTCCTTCGTTTTGCCTGATGCGAGGCGGTAAACCTTCACCCAGGGCAGCGCTTTCTTCGACTCCGCGGCGGCCTCACGATTGAACGCGATGATCGCGAGTTGCGCCGCACGATCCTTCATCGGCTCCAGAATGCGTTTCAGTTCCGGCACGATCTCGGCGCCGCATTTTACTTCGATGAAGAAGCGCTGTTTGTCCTTTGGCATCGTCGCGAGCGCCTGCTCCAGCGTGGGAATCTTCTCGTTCGACCATTCCTTGCCCTTCCACGAGCCAGCGTCCAAAGCGGTCAGCTCAGCCTGCTTCGAGGTCGCCACATCGAGCTTCACACCAGCGGTGCGTTTCGTGTCCTTGTCATGAATGACGGCCGTTTTGCCGTCGGCCGTGAGATAGACGTCCACCTCGCAGGCGTCAGCAGCGTTCTTCCACGCCAGTTCGAACGCTCCGACCGTGTTCTCCGGCGCACGCGCGGAAAAACCGCGATGGGCGATGATTTCGACGGCTTGGGCGGGCATGGCGGTCAGAAGGAAAAAGACGAGGCGCTTCATGAGGGAGAAAGCAAACGAGGCAAGCACTCGTAACCCTTCGCCCCAAATGAAATTTTGCGCCCTCCTCATTCTTGGCATCATCATTGTTCGCGGATTGACTTCCTGTTCGAAATCGAGCCCTGAGAGCAACAAGGACCACCATGTCATCCTCATCAGCATCGACGGCTTCCCGGCCTGGCTTTGGAATGACGAGTCGCTGCAGATCCCGAACCTGCGCAAGCTGGCGGCGGAAGGTGCGAGCACGAAGGCGATGACGGTGAGCAATCCGTCGATCACCTGGATCAACCACACGACGCTGGTCACTGGTGTGGAGCCGCGGAAGCACGGTGTGCTATTCAACGGTCTGCTCGTGCGTCAGGGCGACAACAAGCCGCCCAAGATTGAGCCGTGGGTGGACAAGTCAAAACTCGTCCATGTGCCGACGCTGTATGACATCGCCTTTCAAAACGGCCTGACCACGGCCGAGTCCGACTGGGTGGCCGTCACGCGGCCCGGCACGATCACCTGGAGCTTTGCGGAGCTGCCGGAAGCCGAAAGCCCGGTGGTGAAGGAGATGATCGCCGCCGGCAAGATCAAGCCGGAGCACATCGCGTGGATGCAGCTCGGCCCGCAGCGCAAGAGCGTCACGTTTTTGGACAACATGTGGACCCAGGCAGCGATCCACATCTTCAAGACGCACAAGCCGAACCTGCTATTGTATCACACGCTGAATACCGATGCCACGCATCACAGCTACGGCCCCGGTTCGATGGCCAGCCACACCGCGCTGGCCTATGCCGACCGTCTTGTGGGTGATCTGATCAAGGCGGTCGATGAAAGCGGCCTGCGCGACAAGACCACCTTTGTCATCGCCACCGATCACGGTTTCAAAAAGGTCACGAAGATCATCCTGCCAAACGTGGTGCTGAAGAAAGCCGGTCTCGCGCAAGGTATCGGCCCCACCATCAACACCTGCGACGCCTACGCGATGACGCAGGGAGGCATGGCCTTTGTCTATGTCACCAATCCGGCACGCAAGGCCGAGCTGCTGCCGAAGCTGAAGGAAATGTTCGCTCAAACCGAAGGCGTGGATCGTGTGATCGACGGCGCGGAAGGTCACACGCTCGGCATGCCTGTGCCGGAGGAGAATCAGGGCATGGGAGACCTCGTGCTCTATGCCAAAGCCGGCTACGCGTTCAAAAACGACGCGGGTGGCGATGCGGCGGTGGTTCCCTCTGTGGGCTACGCCGGCACGCACGGCTACTTTAACGGCGATCCCGAACTCGACGGCATTTTCATCGCCAGCGGCCGTGGCATCAAGAAAGGCGCAGTGCTCGACCGCATGGCGAACCTCGATGTCGCGCCGACCATTGCGAAGCTGATGGACCTGAAGCTGCCCGATGCGGACGGACACGTGCTTGAGGAGATTCTGATTTCGACGGACAAGAAATGAATCCATGTGCAGCCTCGTGATCAGAGTCTTCATCCTGTGCGCTTGTCCGATCGTTGCGACGGCTCTGTCCACAGTGCCCGTGCAAATCGAGCAGAGCTGCATCGAGTGTCACGACAAGGACACCGCCAAGGGCAGCCTTGATCTCACGGCGCTGACCTTTGATCCCAAGGATCGCGCCAATCGCGAGCGCTGGATCCGCATTTACGATCGCGTCGAGAAAGGGGAGATGCCGCCGAAGGACGAAGATCTGCCGAAGGCTCAGCGTGTCGGGCTTTTGAAGACTCTCGATGCGGCGATCTTTGACGCCGATCATGCCGAAATCCTCGCCAACGGTCGTGGACCGCTGCGCCGGCTGAACCGGGACGAATACGAGCAGAACCTGCGTGATGTGCTGCAACTTCTGGACCTCGACATCCGCGACATTTTGCCCGAGGACCGCGAGGGGCATCGCTTCAACAAGACGAGTGAGATGCTCGACATGTCGCGGGTGCAGCTCGCGGCTTATCTGGATGCGGCGGAAGCGGCTCTGCGCGCGGCCATGGTGACGGGGCGCGAGCCGCCGCCGGTGATGAAACGCCGCGTGGTGGGCACAGATCTGTTCCCCGGCACCAACACTTTCGGCAATCGCGAGGCGATGTTTTTCGCCAAGGACAACAAGTTCATCGAACTGAGTCGGGACAAGGCCAAGGAAGCCGTGACGGACGAGAGCCTCGAGCTGGCGCTGTTTCGTTCGGCGAGCTGGCCCTACCTAGGCACGCCGAAAGGAATCGTGGCGAAGCATGCCGGGCATTACCGGGTGCGCTTCTCCGCACGGGCCGTGCTGCAACAACCGGGCTTCACCTTGCTTCCCGCGAAACAACCGGTGCCGATGACCTTCCGCACGCGCAAACCCGCCGGTGTGGACATCATCAATGAGGTGCGTGCTTCCGGTGGCGTCATCGACATCCAGCCGGAGAAGCAGGTGTATGAAACAACGGTTTCGCTGCGCGAGGGCGAGTCTTTCGAATACAGCCTGCTCGGCCTGCCGATGCCGCTGGCGATGAATCCGAACGGCTCCGCGCCGACCTATCGCTATCCGCCGTTTCCAGAGGGTGGCCAGCCGGGCATCGCGGTGCAGTGGCTCGAAGTTGAAGGCCCCATTCCACCGTCAAGCTGGCCGCCGCCGTCACATCGCGTGCTGTTTGACGATCTCGGCATCGAGATGAAGCCGAAGCACGCGCAGGAAGATGGGAAACGCCTGCTGCGACGGTTTGTGAAACTCGCAGCGCGTGAACCTGTGTCGGAGGATGACCTGCAGATGTTCGATGCACTCATCCGGCAGCGGCTGGAAAAGGGTGCGCCTTTCAGCGAGGCGATGCTGGCCGGTTACAAGGCCTTCCTTGCCTCGGGCGACTTCATCTACCTGCGCGAGCCGGAATCTGCCGAAGATCACTTCGCCATCGCCTCGCGTTTGTCGCACTTCCTTACGAACTCGCGGCCCGATGCCCGCTTGCTCGATCTCGCGGCGAAGAAACAACTGCGCGATAGGAAAACGCTACGCGCCGAGACCACGCACCTGATCGCGAGCGGCGGCTTCGACCGTTTCGTGAAAAACTTCACCGACTACTGGCTCAGCCTGCGTCACGCTCGTCGAGACGATCCCGACATCCGCCTGTTTCCCGAATATCGCTTTGACGAGTATCTCGTGGAAAGCATGGAGCGCGAAACGCGCACCTTCTTCACCGCGATGATCCGCGATAATCTGCCCGCCAGCGTGCTGGTGAAGTCGGACTTCGTCTTCGCGAACGATCGCCTCGCGAAGCACTACGATCTTCCGCCGCTCGTTGGCTCGGCGATGCGCAAAGTCTCGCTGCCTGCCGACAGTCCCTTTGGCGGAATGCTTACCCAGGCGGCGATTTTGAAGGTGAGCGCGAATGGCACGAACACATCTCCCGTCGTGCGCGGCGCCTGGGTGATGGAGCGCCTCATCGGCCAGCCGCCGCCACCACCACCGCCGAGCGTCCCTGCCGTCGAGCCGGACATTCGTGGCGCCAAAACCATCCGCGATCTGCTCGCGCTGCACACGAAGTCCAAAACCTGCGCCGGATGTCACGCGAAGTTTGATCCTGTCGGCCTCGCGTTGGAAAACTTCGACATCCTCGGTGGCTGGCGCACACGCTATCGCGGCGTCGAAGAAGGCGAACGCATCACCGGCATCGATCGCGCCGGGCACGACTTCGCCTACACGCTGTCGGCGCCGGTCGATTCGAGCGGCAAACTCATTGATGGCCGTGAGTTCAAAAACGTGAATGACCTCAAAGCCATCCTCGCAGCGAACTCACGTCAGCTCGCGCGGAACCTGCTGCACCAGTTCACCGTTTATGCTACCGGCACACCCGTCCGCTACTCCGATCGCCGCGAGATCGAATCGATGCTCGATGCGTGCGAGAAGGATGGCTATCGCGTGCGGGATTTGATGCTCGTGCTGGTGGAGAGCCGGATTTTTCTCGGAAACCACGGAGGAGAACCGTAAACCTTCAGTTCATGAACGCCCCCCACATCGCCCGCTCCTTCTCGCGTCGCCGCTTTCTGCAAAGCGCGGGCGTCACGCTGGGGCTGCCGTTGCTCGAATGCATGACGCCGGTGTTTGGCCGGGCCGTGCAGGCGAAGGCGCCGCGGCGGATGCTCATCATCTCGAACAACCTCGGATTTCTGCCGAAGCCTTTCTTTCCGAAGACGGCCGGGCATGACTACGAGCTCACACAGACGCTGGCCCCGCTGGAGGATGTGCGCAGCGAGTTCAGCATCTTCAGCGGCATGTCGCATCCGGATGTGAACGGCGGGCACAGTGCGGAGAACTGCTTTCTCACCGCGGCACGCGGGCCGACGAAGAGCGGCTTTCGCAATCAGATCTCGCTCGACCAGTTTGCGGTGGAAAAGCTCGGCCAGCTCACGCGATTTCCGACGCTGAACCTCGGCGTGAACATCGACAAGGCGAACCGCAGCCTCTCATGGACACGCGACGGCGTGCTGCTGCCCGCCGAGGACAGCGCACCTGCCTTGTTCCGCCGCATGTTTGTGCAGGGCGATCCCGAGGCGGTCAAGAAGCAGCTCAACCGCCTCGACGAGCGCGGCAGCATCCTCGACACGCTCATGGAGCACACGAAGAAGCTCAGCCGCGGTCTCGGCAGCGACGATCGCTCGCGCCTCGACCAATATCTCACCTCCGTGCGCGAGGTGGAGGAGCGCCTGCTCACCGCCCGTGAGTGGGAATTGAAGCCCAAGCCCGCGACCACGCTGCCGGAGCCAGCGGACATCCAGGACAAGAAGCTTATCTTTGAAAAGTTCGACCTCATGCTCGCCATGGCGCAACTCGCGTTCGAGTCTGACTCCACGCGCATCATCACGCTGATGGTCGATGCCTTCGCCACGCCTGCCTTCAAGATTCACGACGGTGAAAACACCACGGAAGGCTATCACGGCCTCAGTCATCACGGCCAGGCCCCGGAAAAGGTGAAGCAACTCGAAGACGCCGACCGCCAACAGATGGTGCTGCTGCGCAAGCTCATCCAAAACCTCGCCGCCAAGAACGAGGACGACTCGCGCCTGCTCGACCGCACCATGGTGCTCTTCGGCAGCAACATGGGCGACGCGAACAAACACGACAACACCAACCTCCCCGTCATTCTCGCCGGTGGCGGCCTCAAACACGGCCAGCATCACGCCTTCAAGGCCGACAACAACCTGCCGCTGAGCAATCTCTTTGTCACCATGCTGCAGCACATGGGAGCGGAGACGGACGCATTCGGATCGAGCACGGGAACGTTGGGCGAATTGGTCTAGCCCTGCGATCGTCCCGCCTTCGCGTGGTCCGGCACCCCGTGTTTTCGGGGGTGACTGTCCGCTAAGCATGGCGGACTGGTGGCGTACTCCTCTCGCTCAATCATGATTTTCCGTCTCCAATTTCGATCCTTATGTGCCGCTTTGCCCGTCGCCAGCGTTGCTTTTGTCGGCTCCGTCCATGCCGCGGAGCCCTTTGAAGCGTTTTTGAAGACGCATTGCATCCGCTGCCACGGACCGGAGAAGGAGAAGGGGGATCTGCGCATTGATCAGCTCTCGCGCGATTTCAAACTGGGTGCCGATGCGCATCATTGGGCGGAGCTGATCGAGCAGGTCAATTCCGGCGAAATGCCGCCGAAGAAGGACAAGGAGACAAAACCGACACAGGAGGAGATGGCGGCGTTTGTGACGAATCTCGATGCGCGTCTCAAAGAGGGACGTGCGGCGCGGATGGCAGCGCGACCAGCTGTGGCGCATTACCGGTTGAGCCGGAAGGAGTATCAAAATACGGTCTATGACCTGCTCGGCGTGCGTTACGATCCCGCCAAACCGGGAGAACTGAACGAGGACAATTTGTGGCACGGGTTTGAGCGCATCGGGTCTGAGCTTTCGCTGTCGCCGTCACATGTGGACCGCTATTACCGCGCGGCGGAACTCGTGCTGGATCGCGCCTTTCCTGCCACCTCATCGAGTGAGGCGCGCAAGGTGCACATGACGGCGGCGGACTTGCGCTACAACGGCGGGAAGGACCAGCAGGCGGCGCTGGACCGCTTCGGCATCAAGCGTCCGCTGCGTTACCTGATGTTCCCGGGCACCGTCCAGCCTGCGCTATCGACGAACTGGTTCGGGAAGACAGGGCCGGAGCACAGCGGACTCTACAAACTACGCATCCAGGCCAGCGGAACTCGTCCGCCCGACGGCCAGATCGCGCATCTCAGCATCGGCACGCGGACCGGCGAGGAAACGGTGGATGGCATCATCGAGTTCGACATCACGGCGCCTGAGGACAAGCCGCAGGTGTATGAGTTCGAGGTGTTTCTTGAGATGCCCACGACGCTGCACTTCTGCGTGGTGGCCACGGATGTGGTGGACCGCCGGGCTGGCGCGGCCTTCCGCAATGCGCTCGCGAGCCGCGGTGGTTACATTTTCACGCACAGCAGCGAGACCCTGCTGCTGAATCCGAACGCGCCGCAGATGTTCGACGACAAGGGCAACGGCCTTTTCTCCACCGTGCTGCTCGATTGGATCGAATGGGAAGGGCCGCTGGTGTCGGACGCGGAAAAGTCGCGTCGCAACGATGTGGTGCCGCCGGATGATGCAACGCCCGAAGTGGTGGCCGAGCATTTGCAGCGCTTCGCCGAACGCGCATGGCGTCGTCCGGTGAAGAAGGAGGAGCTGGAGGACTATTTGAAGTCGTATCGCGATGAGCGCGAGGCGGGAGAGAAGCTGGCCGATGCCTATCGTGTCGCGTTGCAGGGCGTGCTGACTTCGCGTCACTTCATTTACATCGTCGAGGGCGATCCGGTGGCCCGCGAGCGTCTCACCGACTCGGAACTCGCCACGCGGCTGTCGTATCTGCTCTGGAGTTCGATGCCGGACAACGCGCTCTTTGCCGCGGCGAAATCCGGCACGCTGAATGGCGAAGCCCTGAAGAAAGAAGTGGATCGCATGCTCGCGGACAGCAAAGCCAGTCGCTTCATCGACGATTTCGCGCGGCAGTGGCTGCAACTCAATCGCGTGGGCATGTTCCCGCCGGACAAGAAGCTCTATCCCGTTTATGACGCGTGGCTGGAGGAAAGCATGCGCTCGGAGCCGGTGGAGTTCTTCCGCCAGATGTTCACCAAAAACATGCCTATCGACGGCTTCATCGAGTCCGACTGGACCATGGCCAATGCACGGCTCTGTGATTTCTACGGCCTGCCGGAGCCGAAATCGGGCGGCTTCGAGCGTGTCTCGCTGAAGCCCGAAGATCATCGCGGCGGCCTGCTTACGATGGGCGCGGTGCTCGGCCTCACGTCTGACGGCACGCGGCATCGTCCGGTGCATCGCGGTGTGTGGCTCAGCGAAGTGGTGCTCGGCAAGCCGCCGCCTCCACCGCCGGCGAACGTGCCCGCGATCGAACCCCCAACGCCGCAAAGCCCGAAGGCAACCCTGCGCCAAAAGATCGAAGCACACCGCGCAGACGCCAACTGCGCCGCCTGCCACGCGAAGATCGATCCGCTTGGCCTCGCCTGGGACAACTACGATGCCATCGGCCAGTGGCGCACCCGTGAAAAAGTCGCCGCCGGCGTCGGCGAGGATCCTTTGATCAATCCCGCCGGCGCAATGCCCGACGGCCGCGCCTTCAAAGACGCCAATGAGTTCAAGCAACGCCTTCTCGAAGACCGCGACAAGCTTGGCCGCGCCTTCATCGAGCATCTCTGCACCTACGCCCTCCGCCGCGCCCTCGCCTTTGACGACGAGGATGACCTCAGCGCCATTCAGGCCGAAGCAAAGAAGAGCGATTATCGTATCAAGGACATCGTTCGCGCCGTTGCTCTCTCTGACTTGATGAAAAAGCGCTGATCAAATCCATCCATTCACCGCTCTGATCCTCCACCCGTCGATTTTATGAACATCCAAACCCAGTCCTGGCTTCTCAACCGCCGCCATGCCCTCAAGGCGCTCGGCAGCTTCATTTCACTCCCCATGCTGGAGTGCATGGTGCCGCTGCGTGCTGCGGAGACTGCCACCGCAGCGCCAAAGCGCAGCGCGTTCATCTACCTCGCGAATGGTGTTCACTCGCTGAACTACCAGATCACCACGGCGGGCAAGGATTACCAATTCTCACGGTCGCTGAAGCCGCTGGAGAAGCATCGCGATGCCATCACGCCGATCAGCGGATTGCATCATCCGGGCGCGCTCAGTCATCACCACAATTGCATCTCTGTCTGGCTGACCGGTGGCAAGCTCGGGCCTTCGGATCGCAACACGATCTCGGTGGACCAAAAGATGGCGGAGATTACCGCGCCGCACACGCGCTATCCTTCGATGGAGGTCGCTCTGACGCAAAACTCTCTCGCTTGGACCGCGGACGGGGTGCAGTTGCCCGCGCTGCGTCGTTGCAGCGAGATTTTCGCGTCGCTCTTCGAAGAACCGAAGGGCGGAAAGATGGCCCAGCGTCGCGCTTTGCGCCGCAAGGGCAGCGTCCTCGATGCCAACCTCGCCGAAGTGCGCCAGCTCGAGAAAAAGATGGGCGCCGAGGACAAGGGGCGCATGGAGCAATACCTCACCTCCGTGCGCGAGGCAGAGATTCGCACGCGCCGCGCCGATGCGTGGCTCGACACGCCGCTGCCTGTCATCTCTGAAGCAGATCGCAAACGCACCAACCGCGACATCGCGCAAACTTTGGCCGGTGATTACTTCCGCACTGTGTATGACCTCATGGTTCTCGCGTTCCAGACCGATGTGACACGCGTGGCCACCTTCAGCCTCGGCGGTGAAGGCGATGCGTTTTCCATTCCCGAGATCGGCATCACCGAATCGCGTCACCAGCTCAGCCACCACGGCGGCGATGCCGGTTACATGGAGAAGCTCACCAACTACGACACCTTCGCCATCGAGCAGTTCAGCTACTTCCTCACCCGGCTTTCCGAGACAAAAGACCTCAATGGCAAGCCGCTCCTCGGCTCCACGATGTCGCTCTTCGGCAGCGGCATGTGCTACGGCCACAGCCACGGCAACGCCAATCTCCCGCTGGTGCTCGCCGGCGGTTCGGACCTCGGCCTGAAGCACGGCAGCCATCTCGACTTCAACAAGGAGGCCAAGGACTTCGCTGGCTACTCGATCGGCGCGGACGGTGCGCTCACCACCGCTCATTACCAGGTCTGCAGCCGCCCCGTGAACACCGACGCTCACATGAGCAACCTTCTGCTCCTCATGGCCCAGCGCATGGGCGTGGAGACGGACACGTTTAGCGACAGCAACAAGGTGATCACTCTGTGATGTTCTTTGTTCATCGTTCTTGGTTCTTAGTTTGTCCTCGGTTGGCAGCGCTTGCTTGTTCGCTCGTCGTGCTGGCAAACGCCGCCAACGAACAACCCAGAACAAAGAACCAAGAACAAGGAAGCGAAGTGTTCCGCCCGGAAGCTGGAAAATTTCCGCCTCTGGAAAAAGCGCACTCGTATCGCGGCGAACTCGTCTTTGTCGATCACGCGAATCGCCGTGGCAGCCTTCGCGTGGAAGGGTCGGGACAGTTTCGCAGGAACGATCCGCATCCGTTTGCCATGCTACCCTATGGCATCGTTCGCTATCATGGGGCGCCGGCGGATCTGCGCGACATCCCGCTCGGCACCGTGCTGCACGTCCGCGCTTTTCTCCCGCCGGATCCGACCATCTCCGCCGTTCCGGTGCTGCCGGTGAACAACAAGGACAAAGACGCGAACCACAATCGTGACGCGGGCATCTTCCCCGCCGAGAATCACGTCCTTCTCCTCGAAGATGAGCCCAGCCATTGCCAGCGCGAGGGTCTCGTCTGGAAACTCAAGGAATTGGAAATCAAGAACCGTGAAGGCACGATCATCG
>NZ_JAGRPF010000104.1 GCF_020439865.1 Prosthecobacter sp. | reverse complement strand
GGAGGGCTGGGGATCTGATTTCGTCGCAATGGCAGGGGGCTGAAACATGCCCGCCCCGCAGAGAAGTGTGATCACAGCATCGCCATGCTGCGCTCAAACTTGTCCTTGACGCACTTTTTCAGAGAAGTGTGCAAAAAGTTGACAAACCAAATCGCGCAGAACGCAAGGAGCCGGGCCTCCCATTGAAGGCATGGCCGTGTGACCTGGGATCAACCGCAGCGGCAGGCAGGTCTGTCTTCACCTAAGCGGATGGTGGACGGTGACGCTCCGATTCTCGCGCGTCATTTCACTTCTTGTCCTTGTCAGGCTTGCACTTGCACACCCATTCCTGCTCTTTGCACTCCTCGCAGATCTTCGTGTTGTACTCGAAGCGGGCGGTGATTGCCTTGGCATCGGGAGTGTTTTTGTATTGAAGGATGAGCCATTCACCATCCTTCACCAAGGGAACAACGAAACCTGTCTTGTCGGCCTCCACGGCGAGTTTCTGCGGCTTGGCACGGTCTCCGGTGGTCGCGGTCAACGTCTGCCCGCTCATGGCGACGGGCTTCATGTCCTTGTCGAGCAGGGCGATGTGAAACTTGCCATCCTTGACGAGGATCTCCCCGTGCATGGTTTCATTTTTGCTGAATTCGAGAATGCGACCGCCGTTGGGGCCAAGTTCGACGCCTTCATGCGCAAGGGCGAAGCCGGTGATGAGTGTGACGAGGAGGATGAGTTTGGTTTTCATAGGCTGTTGTTGGTGTGTTGGGTGTGTTTGAGCGCGGCCTTGCGGCCAAAGAGATAAAAGACGGCGGGCGTGACGAG
This sequence comes from Prosthecobacter sp., assembly GCF_020439865.1. Lineage (GTDB taxonomy): Bacteria > Verrucomicrobiota > Verrucomicrobiia > Verrucomicrobiales > Verrucomicrobiaceae > Prosthecobacter. The sequence continues at coordinate 76,003 of NZ_JAGRPF010000104.1, read as the reverse complement.
AAGATCGAGAAAGGTGGAGGACACGAGTCCGCCGAGAATCACGACGGCGACGGGATGGAGGATTTCCTTGCCGGGCTCATGTGCGGATAGCAGCAGCGGGATCAGCGCGATGCCGGCGGCCAGCGCCGTCATCAGCACCGGCACCAATCGCTCCAGTGTGCCACGCACGATCATCTGGCGGGTGAACCCCTCGCCCTCGTGCTTCATCAGATGAAGGTAGTGGCTGAGCATCATGATGCCGTTACGCGCGGCGACACCGCAAACGGCGATGAAACCGACGATGGTGGCAATGCTGATGTTGTTGATCAGCAGCCACGTCAAAACGAGGCCGCCCATGAGCGCGAGCGGGATGTTCAGCATCACCTGCAACGCGAGCGACAGACTGCGGAAGTAGCCGAACAGCAGGATCGTCACCGCGAGCAGCACGAGCGTGAAATAGAAAGTGATGCGCTTCGCCGCGGCCTGCTGCGCCTGGAATTCGCCCTCAAAACGAATGTAGTAGCCGGTCGGAAGCTTCACCTGCTCCTTCACCGCGGTCTCCCACCGGTTCACGAGGCTTTCGAGGTCGCGCACCGAGGTGTTCGCGCCGACCACGATGCGCCGCTGCGTATTCTCGCGATTGATGACGTTCGGGCCGTTGCCTTCGCGGATGTCAGCTACTAGGCGCAATGGAATGCGCTGGCCGTTGTCGGTCTCGACGAGCAGATCGCCGATTTTCTCCGGTGAATCACGCCAGGCCTCCGGCAGCCGCAGCACCAGATCGACTGTGCGCTGTCCTTCACGCAACTCCGCGAGCGTCTTGCCACCAAGCAGCGTGGAGACCTGCTCATTGAGCGCTCCCGGCTGCACGCCGTAGGCCACAGCACGTTCGCGGTTCACCTCAATCTTGATCTGCGGGATGGGCACCTGCGCTTCGAGGATCACATCCGTCAGACCGGGGATCGTTTTGGCGATGTCACGCACCTGTCCACCCTTCTCACGCAGCACGGCGAGATCAGCCCCAAAGATCTTCACCGCGATCTTCGCAGAGACCCCGCTGAGCATGTGCGACAGACGATGACCGATGGGCTGACCGACATTGAGGAAGGTTCCAGGAATGGCCTTCAACTTCTCACGAATCTCCGCAAAGACGACTTCGCGCGGCCTGCCGCCTTCGTGAAACTCGACGTCGAACTCATTCACGCTCACCGGCATGACGTGATCATCCTTTTCGGCACGACCGGCACGACGGCCGACGCTTTTAACCCCGTCAATGCTTTGCAGCAGACGCACGCCGACCTCGCCGATCTCGTTCGACTGCGCCAGCGACGTGCCCGGCGCACCGGCGAGGGAGATGGTGGCGCTGCCTTCATTGAATGCAGGCAGGAATTCCTTCCCCATCATCGGATACAGCATCAGCGCCGCGATCAGCAGCACGCCCGCCAATGCGACGACCAACATCGGTGCGCCGAGCGCCACACGGAGGAAGGTGTTTCGCACGAAGAACTTCATCCCGCGCACCAGAAAGCCGTCGCCATGCTTGCCCGGTTTCGGTTTGAGCAGCAGCGAGCACAGCACTGGAATAACCGTCAGTGAAACGACGAACGACGCCGCCATGCTGGAGATCGTGGCGATGGCAATCGGCGTGAACAAACGTCCTTCGATACCCTCCAGGCCAAACAACGGCATGAACACGAGGATGATGAGCACCGTGGCATAGAGGATCGAGTTCCGGACTTCGCCGGAGGCGCTGGTGATAATATCGAGATGGATTTTTGAAGGATTCTCCCGCAAACGTCGAAACACGTTCTCTACGTCCACGATCGCATCGTCCACCACCATGCCGATGGCGACGGCGAGACCGCCGAGCGTCATCGAATTCACGCTCACGCCGAACAGCTTGAAGATCAGGATCGTCACCGCGAACGACAGAGGCATCGCCGTGAGCGTGATAAAAGTCGTGCGGAAGTTCAGCAGGAAAAGAAACAGGATGATGGCGACCATGACCGCACCGTCGCGGATGGCCTCCTTGAGATTGCCGATGGCATGTTCGATGAAATCGCCCTGGCGGAACATGATCTCCACCGTGACGCCGGGAGGAAGCGAAGGCCTCAGCTCCTCCAGCGCATCCTCGATCTGACGGGAGAGCTTCAGCGTGTCAAAGCCGGGCGCCTTGTCGATGCTGAGGATGACGCCCATCGTGCCGTTCACGCTGGCGTCACCGCGCATTGGCTGAATGCCGTGTCGCACCTCCGCCACATCGCTGATGAGCACGGGACGATCGCCCGCGATTTTGACAACCGTTCGCGCGATGTCCTCCAGCTGTGTCGTCATGCCAAGATTGCGCACCATGATCTCGCGCGGTCCGGCTTGCAGATAGCCGCTGGTCGCATTGCCCGCCGCACGACTCACGGCGACCTCGATTTCATCAAATGTGACGTCATAGGCGGCCATGCGATAGGGATGCGGCTGCACCTGCACCTGCTTCACACCGCCGCCGATCGTGAGCACCTCGGCCACGCCGCTGATGCTCTGCAACCGACGGCGGATCGTCCAGTCCGCCAGCGTGCGCAGATCCCTAGGCGCCATCGTGCCATCCTTGCTGCGCAGTCCCACGAGAAGAATCTCGCCCATGAGCGACGACACAGGCGTCATGCCGGGCTTCGCTTCTTTCGGCAGCGTATTCAGCACCGCCTGCATGCGCTCCTGCACAAGTTGTCGTGCGCGATAGATGTCCGTGCCCCACGCAAATTCCGCGAACACGAGCGACAGTCCCACGTCCGAATTGGATCTCAGGCGGTCGAGCCCGCCGACTCCTTGCACCGCCGACTCAATCGGCAGCGTGACCAGCGTCTCGACTTCCTCCGGTGCCAGACCCGGCGCTTCGGTGAGAATGGTCACCGTCGGCTTCGTCATGTCCGGCAGCACCTCCACCGGCAGCTGCGTCAATGTTTGCACGCCAAACACCAGCACAAGAATCGCGCCCATGAGGATGAGCGGACGATTGTGCAGGGAAAAGCGGATGAGCTTGTTCAGCATGATGTCAGACGGCGACGGGTTTGCGGTTCATCCCAAGCGTCACGACCAGCAGCACAAGCAGCAGCGCACTCGTGCCGGCAAAGAAGGTCGTCAGCATGTTCCAGCCTGCGTCATGCCCTTCGTGATCGTGACCATGGTGTTCCGCAGCGGCGATGTCCTCCTTGGTCATCTCACTGCCATCCTCCTTGTGCGGATGACCGTGCGCGGCATCCAGCGCCTCCTTGAGCGAGACGCTTCCCTTGCCGGCGAAGGCGAGCGCATACGCACCACGCGTCACGACTTCATCTCCAGGCAGAAGCCCCTCGGTGACTTCCGCAAAACGATCGTTCATGGTGCCGACCACGACGGGCACTTTGACGAAGGCGTTCTTCAAATCATAAGCCTTGATGTAAACAAAGCGCTGAGCGCCATCGCCCTGCACGGCGGCGCGTGGGACGGACATCACGTTCTCACGTTTGCCGACCACAACACTGAATTCGGCCTTCATGCCAGGACGCAGCAGCCCATCCGGATTCGCGACGTGAAATGCGGCCTCGATGGTGCCAGAGGCTTCTTCCGCCTCGGCGGCGATGTGAGCAATCTTCGACTCAAACACCTTGTCCGGAAGCGCGGTCACACGAATGTGCGCCTGCACGCCAGGCTTCAATTGGCCCGCCAGATATTGTGGCACGCTGGCCACGGCCTCGACGGTGTTCAGATCGAGAATCTTGATCAGTTCATCGTCCGGCGACACAGGCTGGCCCTGCACGATGTTCACCTTCGACACCAACCCCGCGATGGGCGCCTCAAGCTTGATCACCGGAGGCGGATCGCCGGGCTGACGACTCTCGATCCACGCCACTTCCGCACCTGCATCGACTTCCTGATGCGGAATCACGAGCACGGAGAACGCGCGGCCGGGAATGCGGCTGCTGACGATGGCCGATTTGCCGGGCAGCACTTCAATATGGCCAAGCGAGAAGACCGTGTCCTCAAACGTGGTCTCCTCGGCCTCGGCATATTCGAGCTGGAGATTTTTGACGGCGGTGTCGTCGAGAATGATGTCCGGCTTGGTGGCGGCGCTCAAAGCTGCGGAAAAAGAAAGGAAAAGGAAGAGACGTTTCATGGCTGGGTGGCTCCCGTGGCGGATTCGTAGCGGATGCGGGCGAGGTGAAAATCACGCGTGGCATCCAGCGCGGCGGATTCGAGCTGCAGCCGTTGATCACGCGCGCGCAGCACGGTGAGGAGGTCGGTTTGGCCGCTCTCGTAGGCTTTTTCGAGCTTCTGCGTCTGCTCCAGCACGAGCGGCAGCAGCTTGTCACGCGTCTCGCGGGCCAGGTCCGCATTTGCCTGCATCTCCTTGCGCGCCGTGTCGGCCTCGCTGGCGATTTGTTTGCCCAGAGCCTCGGTTTCGAGCCGATGACGCTCCGCTGTGGCTTTCTTCTCCGCGATCTCGCCCTGATTGCGGTTCCAAAACGGCAGCGGTAGCGAGATGCGGAAGCCGATGTAGCCCGTGCGCTGATAATTGGAGCCCTGCACATGCTGCTGCTCGGGCCCGCCGACGATACCGACTTTGACATCCTGCATTCGGTTGGCTTTGGCGAGATCGGCATCGGTTTGCGCGGCCTGTGTCTTGGTCTGTGCGAGCTGGTAGTCGGCACGGCGCTGCCAGGGTGTAACGTTAGGCATCACAAGCGCGGGCAGGTCGCCGCTGATGACCAGCGGATCGCCGGGTGCGATGCCGAGCATCGGCTTCAGGACACCCAGCAGGCTGATAAGTTCGGTTTCGAGCTTGCGGCCTTCAAGCAGGAGACGCTGCGCATCCACCTGCGCCTGGGCAGCGTCGAGCGGCGAGATTTCACCTTTCGCCGCCCGGCCCTTCGCGAAGTCGGAAAGCTTTTTCGCAAGCTCCGTCTGCTGCTGGCGCAGAACGCGCTGCTTCTCGATGGCCAGCAGCCTGATTGCCTGGGTGCGGGCCTCTGCAATCAGACGGCGCTCGACATCGCGCACTTCCAGCTCCGCAGCGCTGACCAGCTGGGTCGTGAGCTTTTTCTCCAGCGACAGACGACGTGTCAGCGGAAATGCCTGTTCAAAGGCAAACTCGCCCGTCACCGGACTGAGACGGCTTTCAGTGCGGTAATCAAAACCCAGGGAAGGATTCGACAGCCGACCCGAGCCAAGCTGACGCCCTCGGGCTTCATCGATGACAAAACGTGCCGCCGTAAGCGTGGGATGATGCGCACGCACGCGCCCCGCGACGCCTGAAAGCGGCAGCGTAAGCGCCGAGACGTCGGAGCAGGTGAAGAGAACAAGGGAAAACGATAGGAATGAACGGTGCATGGCAGTGCAGTTGAGAATATCCGGGCACAAGGAAGCCTCTGGCCCACGACGGGAATGCGGACGCGCCTGCCATCATTCGTGGATGGAGGCGTCAGTGCGCTCTCAAATCAGCAGTGCGATGCAGTGCGAAAGTATCCGCGGCCATCGTCGGCCGTCAGGATGCGCGGCGATGTGCCGCAGGACGGACTCATCGGCGCTCAAAACCGGCGGAAACGCGATGGTCTCAAAAGTCGCCGGAGCAACGGCCAAGACGGCCGCAAACTGGAAAGAATCTGTCTTGAGGGCGGTCAGCGACTCGACCAACGCAGTGTGATGCTCGGTGTCGTCACCGGCAGGCAGATCATCGTGCGAGTGGCAGGGCTCTTCGTGATCATGATCGTGGCAGGCCGCCGAGTGCGGTCCGTGGCAGTGGTCCTGAAGCGTAAAAACACGAACACCGTCATGTTCGCATTCAAACCCACGCACCGGCTTGAACACATGCACCCAAGCCATCGCGAACAGGGCGATGGCGCCGATGAGGATGCGTGCCGGTCGTTTCATAAGCAGCGCAAGTGAACGCGACAGACGTGGAGCCGTCAAGCCTCTGCTTGCCTCTGCTTCAGGTCAACGAGGGCATTGAGGATCTTCACGCGGTTCATTTCATGCACCTCGATCTTCTCGCCGATTTTCGGCACCAGGGTCACCGTCAGTTCGCCGCCAAGGTGTTCGCGAAACTCCTCCAAACCTTCCAAAATCGCGGGCTCGCCAGTGCGCCCCGTGTCCATCAGATGCGGCGAATACGTGGCAAAACCGATGCGCTCGATGAGCCGAAGCACGCGCTCGCAGGTTTCGGCATCGAGAATGCCCTGCATGCGGGAATAGACGAGGTCGACCGCCATGCCGATGGCCACAGCTTCCCCATGCGGAACGGAGAACTTGGAGATCTGCTCCAGTTTATGAGCAGCCCAGTGGCCGAAATCGAGCGGACGGGCCGACCCGAGTTCAAAGGGATCACCACCGGTGGCGATATGCTCGACATGCAGTTCGGCGCTGCGCTGGACGACCTTTTCGAGCGCTTCCTGTTTCAAGGACGCGAGGTCGTCGGCCATCCCCTCGACCTGCTCGAAAAAGGCACGATCGCGAATGAGGGCGACTTTGATGGCCTCGATGATGCCGTTGCGACGCTCGCGGGTGGGAAGTGATTCAAGAAAGACAAAGTCATTCACGACCGCAAAGGGGACGGAAAAGCTTCCGACCCAGTTCTTTTTGCCAAAGTAGTTCACGCCATTTTTGACACCGACACCACCGTCGCCCTGACTGAGCGTGGTGGTGGGAAAACGCACATGGCGGATGCCGCGATGCGCCGTCGAAGCCGCAAAGCACACGAGATCTAGGGACGCACCGCCACCGATGACAAAGACATAGCTATGACGATCAAGCGCCGCCTCATTGATCGCATCCCAGCAGCACTCGACGAGGCGGAAGTCGTTTTTGCACGGTTCGCCGCCGGGGATGACGATGGGATCATCGGCCATGGTGAACGTTTCCGCATGCACCTGCCCGTAGGCCATGATGTCGTCGATGAGATCACGGTTGGCGGATGCCACGGCCTCATCCACAAAAACCAGCACGCGGGGGATCTTGTGAGGCTGCTCGAGTCGGAGAAGGTCACGGATCGTGTTGTTCCGGGGCGCGAACACTTCTCTCGTAAACAAGATGCGATGGGTGTGTTCGAGCCTGATGATTTTCTCCAGCATTGGGGGCGGGTTCTTTGCCTGCAAGAGCGTTGGAGGTCAAAGGGAAAGGCCAAACGGCCTGCGGAAGAACGATCTTGCGCTCAGGTCGCCGCCACCCAGCGCTGCCAGAGGCGGAGGAGCGGGGCGAGTGCTACGAATCCGAGAGCAAGAACAGGCTGTGTTGTGAGGACCGCCATGGCATCGACAACAGGGATGCCCGCGAGAAGCAAACCCACTGCGGCATCAATGCGAGACGAGCGGAGACGAATCATCGCACTGACTGCCAGCAACGCGAACACAGCCGGCACGATCAAGATCGCGATCGGCAGTGCCGAGTCCCAGCTCCAACGACCAATCGGACCTGTCAGCAACGACAGAACTGGAGCCCACAGCAACCACAAAGCCGGCCCCCTCCCGCCAGAACGCGCCGCAAGACTCAGTCCGACGACGTAACAGCCGAGCGCGATGGCGGCAGGCAAGACCGTCTTCGCCAATACGCTGGCCGCCATCAAGTAGAGCAGCATCCGGCATGCTCCCATGACAACCACCGAACCCGGCCAGGGTTTGTGATAGAGGTCATAAAACAGGATGGCTGCAACGAGCCCCAACGTGATCCAAACATTGGCTCCGGCAAAAATGGCGATGCCAAAACCAACGACCAGCATGGCGACTCCCACGCCCCACACCGCGCCGAGGCTCACCTGCCCGCTCGGGATGGGCCGCTCCTTGCGATGCGCGCGGTCAAACTTCACATCAGCGGCGTCGTTCAAAATCATGCCGCCAGTGTAGAGCAGCGAACCGGCGAGAATGAGCCAGCAGAGACGCGCATCAGCGAGCGCACCGCCCGCGAGGAGCCATGCGGCGGTGACATTGGTCCAGACCGTGGGAAGGTTGGAGATGCGGGCGAGATGAAGCCAGGGGCGCATGGGCGCAGTGTTGAAATCCGCCGGACGAATGTCGAACGGTTATTTCAGCATGCTGCGCACAAACGGGAGCATGTCTGAGTAGAGCGTGCTGCCGTGGAAGCGGGAGAGCTGTTCGCTGACGAGTTCGTCGTCGCTGTCCACATCGGCCGGAAGAAGCTCCTCATGAGTGTGATCACCGCAGGTGGCGCAGACGCTGAAAAAGCAGGACTCACAGTCACGCCTCACCTCGCCACGAACGCCTTCGCCTTCGAGCACGAGGCTTTGAAGCGCAGGTCCGGTGTCTTTCTCAATCAGATCGAGGCCAAGCGTGGTCTTCAGCCGCTGGTTGATCCATGCTGCGAGGAGCAACGCAGTGGTGCGCTGGCCCTTGAGATGGGTGATGTGAATGGTCCGCAGCTTGTCAAGATTATGAAGGGCGGCGGCGTCCTGAAAGCAACTGGCCAGCGCCGTGCGCATGAAGTGAGAGCGCGTCCACGCAAGATCGCGCACGTCGAAGCCGCCGGTCTCGGCGTGCATCGCGGTCAGCAGTGCATCGAACTGCTTTGCGGGATCCGCCCAGCGTGAACTGTCGATGATCAGCGTGTCGATGCGGCTGTAGAGGCGTTCTTCGAAGTTCTTGGACAAATCGGCCTGCCACCAGACCACGAGTGGCAGATCGGAATCAAGATGCGCAAAGACGATGTTCTGCACCTGCGCGGCGTTGCCGCCTTCGAGCAAGAAACTGATCTGCTCGCTGCACACGACTTGCTTGCCCTGATACGGCCGGCACAGCGCCTGAATCCACGCACGTGCCCGCGGCGGCTGCGCTTCGGGCAGCGCAAGAATGAGCAGGGCGCGACAGGCGTGGCGCGCAGCCACGTGGTCGAGCAGATCATTGTCAGCAATGAGTTCTCCGCTGTTTTCCGTGTAGATCGCGAGATTGATGAGCGAGGCCCGCGTCTTGGCTTCGTCCCCTTCCCACAATTGCTTCAAGGCACGATCGATGCGTGCGATGGGCGTCTCCAGGCCGAGACGGTCGAGGTCGGATTCGTTGAGCGTGGAAGGCGGCATGATGATGTTTCCTTCCAGTTTAGAGCAGACGCCATTCCCGTCCGTCTGCTCGGAGCAGGTCATCAGCCTCCTTCGGTCCCCAGCTTCCGGCGGGGTACTCGTGCATCGGCGGCGGCGTGGCGGACTTGTGCCAGGCGTTTTCGATTTCATCGATGAACTTCCAGGCGTTCTCGACTTCATCGCGGCGTGCAAACAAGGTGGCGTCACCAGCCATGGCATCGAGCAGGAGACGCTCATAGGCCTCGGGGCTGGCCTTGCCGAAGCTCGACGAGTACCGGAAGTCCATCTTCACCTGCTGCATGCTCATCGCCTGGCCGGGCTGCTTGCACAGGATGCGCAGAGCGATCCCCTCGTCTGGCTGAATGCGGATGACGAGCGTGTTGGCGCTGTCGTTGAGCAGCTTGGTGGTCGCAAACGGGACCTGTGGCGGCTTTTTGAAATGCACGCTGATCTCCGTGGCCTTCTTCGGCAATTGCTTGCCCACGCGGATGTAAAACGGAACCCCCTGCCAGCGCCACGTGTCGATCATAAGACGCAGGGCAACATAGGGTTCGGTCTTGGACTCGGGATTGACGCGATCCTCCTCACGATAACCCACACGCGGCACTCCATCGACACTGCCTGCGGTGTATTGGGCACGGATCACATTTTTGCCAACGGCTTCAGGCCCGACAAGCGGACGCAGGGCGCGGATGACCTTCACCTTTTCGTCACGCACGCTGTCAGCGCTGAGATCGGTCGGAGGCTCCATCGCCACAAGGGTGAGCAACTGGAAGAGATGGTTCTGCACCATGTCACGCAGCGCACCAGCAGTATCGTAGTAACCGCCGCGCCCGCCCTCCATGCCAAGATTCTCGGCACAGGTGATCTGCACATGGTCAATGTAGCGGCTGTTCCAGTTGGGTTCGAAGATCGAGTTCGCAAACCGCAGCACCATGATGTTCTGCGCCGTCTCTTTGCCGAGGTAATGGTCGATGCGGTAGGTGTCCTTTTCCTCGAAGGTTTCGGCCACGACGGCATTCAAACCACGCGCGGTGGCGAGATCCTTGCCAAAAGGCTTTTCACAGACGACGCGCGCCCACTTGCCACCCACGCCTTCGTTGAGTCCGGCGGCGCGGATCATCTCGAGGATCGGTTTGAAAGCCTCAGGGGCCGACGCGAGGTAAAACAGCCGGTTGGCTGGCGCTCCGCGCTCCTGGTCAAATTTGTCGAGCAGCAGCTTGAGCTGCACATAACCGGAGGGATCTTCAAACTCGCTGCGATGGTAATGGATGCACTGCTCAAAACTGCCCCACAACTCGTCATTGTGCCCCTGACGGCTGTTTTTGCGGTTTCCCTCTTCGAGTTCCGCGCGAAACCCCTCGTCCGTCTTGTCGCGGCGGGCGAAACCCACCACCTTGAACTGCGGAGGCAGGTCGCCGGCGGCAGCGATGTTGTAGATGGCGGGGATCAGTTTGCGGTGGGTCAGATCGCCGGTGGCGCCAAAGATGACCACGGTGCAAGGTTCCGCCCGGTGGCGGGAGAGCAGCGTCTCTTGAAAGGGGTTTTCCAATTCGGACATGGTTTTTAAGCAGGGACTGCGCCACAAAGTCGGCGCAGGACGGCCAGACTAACGCGCCCCCAAACGATGGCAACCGGCGATGCCGCGCCACCCCTCCACCTTTGATGAAATGACTTCATGCACGACATGAACCGGGCTGGTTCATGACAATGCGTGCCCCCGCCGCCACAAGCACTTCTCTTTCGTCAAAATTCTCTCTGCGGAGCGGGTTTCAAAGGTTTGACAGCACGGCTCATCCGTTGAGAATCAGCGCTCATAATGAGCAAACCGGTGCCAGAGCCAGAAGATATTCCAGTCCCGGAAGACGCAAAGAAAGACAAGGGCTTGTGGGAGAAAACCCGCAAGAGCCTGATCGAACGCCTGAACAATTGGGAAGACCAGCGGACTTGGAACGAGTTTTACCAGACCTACTGGCGCCTCATTTTCAGCGTTGGCACCAAGGCCGGCCTCACCCGCGAGGAGGCGTTCGACGTGGTACAGGAGACGATCATCGCCATTGCCCGCCAGGTTCAGAAGGGGCAGTACGATCCGCGCGCCGGATCGTTCAAGGCTTGGCTGCTGCAGATGACACGCTGGCGCATCCTGGACGTCTTCCGCGCACGCAAACGTCAGCCCTCCCTGGCTGACCAAGGCAACGCTGACAGTGAGGACACCAGCGGCCAAGTGATCGACCGCCTCTCTCAGGACAAAGACAACCTTCTGGAGAACATCTGGGACCGTGAGTGGCGTGATAACATCACCGCTGCGGCCCTCGAACGCGTGAAGGCCAAAGTTTCACCCCGGCAGTTTCAGATTTTCGACTGCTATGTCATGAAGGGCTGGGGCGTGAAGAAGACCTCCGAAGCCCTCGGCATCAACGCCGCCCAGGTCTATCTGGCCAAGCACCGTGTCGGAGCCTTGGTAAAGAAAGAAGTTCAGGCGCTTGAGAACACGATGCTTTAGTGGGAGACTTCCGAGCGCCCGTCCTGGCCTGTCCCGTCCAGGGCCGGTCGCCAGCCTCCTCCCACGTCCGCTTCATGAGCGATTCAGCCGTCCCGCATGCAGAGCTTCCGCCACCGTCCAATCCTGCGGACGAGGAAGTGGACGCGCCTGTCCCGGGGGAATTCCTGGCAGGAGAAGAATCTGAATCCTCTCTCTCAGACTCCACGGAGGTCGAACTCCCTCCCCCGCCCACTCATGCGCAGGCGGAACTGGTGAAAAAACGAGACCGTGAAGGTCCCCCCTCCCACCGAGATGACATCGTCATCCCCGACTACACGCTGCTCAAGCGCATCGGCTCCGGCGCTTATGGCGAGGTCTGGCTGGCACAAAGCGTGACCGGAGCGCTGCGGGCCGTGAAAATCGTCTGGCGCGAGGACTTTGAGCTCACCCGCACCTTCCACCGTGAGTTTCAGGGCATTCAGCAGTTCGAACCCATCTCGCGCGGCCATCCGTGCCTGGTTCACATTCTGCACGTGGGCTGGAATGAGAAACGCGGGTTCTACTACTGCGTGATGGAACTGGCCGACGATGCGGAGGACGGCGCGACCATCCATGACGTGAAAAGCTACGTTCCGCGCACGCTCACGACGGACATGAAGCGCCACGGGCGGCTCGATCCCTTTTTCTGCCGCGACGCCGGCGTGTACATGGCCGACGCCCTGCACTACATGCACAACCACGGCCTCACACACCGTGACATCAAGCCCTCCAACATCATCTTCGTCGGCGGCGTATGCAAACTGGCGGACATCGGGCTCGTCGCCGCCTTCGGTGAGCGCACTTTTGTCGGCACCGAAGGCTTCGTGCCGCCGGAAGGTCCCGGCACCCCGCAGGCTGACATCTACAGCCTGGGGAAGGTGCTCTATGAAATGAGCAGCGGTAAAGACCGCATGGAATTCCCCGAAGTGCCGGACAATCTCTCCGATGAGGAGTGGCCTTTCTGGATCGATCTCAACCGAGTGATCTGCCAGGCCTGCGAGAGCGATCTCGAACGGCGTTTCGCCAACGCCTCGGACTTCGCCGAGGCCCTGCAGCATGTCGGCGACAAGAAGCCGGAGACCTTCGTGCGTCGTTTCAGCCGTGCGGCCATTCTTACCACGATGGCGTCTTTCCTCGTCGCAAGCAGCATCGTGATGGCCAGGCATCAGCGAGAGTGGGCCTACGCCATACCGCTCCCTGAACGGCCAAAACCGGTATTGCCCGTCCGTCCACAACCGCCCACGCCGGGGAAACCCTGGCAGAACCGGCTCAAACAATGGTTCACCTACAAGCAGGACCGTCATGTGGCCGATCAGCCGCTGGATCCCGGACTGTTTCGCAGTTTTCTTGGAGACGAACGACCGGCCGAGTATGGAGTCGTCAAATTCATCCTGCCTGACAAGAGCACCCTGCTGGGAGCGGCCATTACCAAGGAGGACGCTGATGCTTTCTGTGCTTGGATGACCGAAATGGACCGCAGGAGCGGCCGTCTGGATGCCGACCATGAATATGTCTGGCAGCCGGTAAGTCTCCCGCGTTCTCCGGATTCCTCTCCTCCCCGCAAGGGCCACAGCGCCATCCGCTGTGAGATCGTGGCCGTGAAGTACGGCAGCCTCAACATCGCCAGCACTCCTTCCGGCGCCGACATCTTTGATGGAGACCAGTTGATCGGCCGCACCCCCATATCGCTCAAAAAAGTCCGTGCCGATACCTTCAACTACGAAGTGCGTCTGCCCGGCTACAAGCCTGAAGCCGCCAGTGGCAGGTTGAAGGAACAGCAGAGCATCAGTTTCAACCTGCGCCTGAAGGCCACCGGCGCCGTCGTGTTTGGAAAAGCCTGGCAGAACAGCCTTGGCATCAAGTTCGTGCCGCTCGGCAAGGCCATGCTCGCCAGCATCGAAACCCGGCGCAAAGACTTCGCGGAGTTCGCCATGGCCACCAATCAACCACCTGTGGATGGACGAATCCTTGACTCTGCGGTCGATCTGCCCGTGACCATGGTGAACCGCAGCGAGGCGGAGCAGTTCTGTCGCTGGCTCACGGACCGAGAACGCGGACGTGGTCTGCTGGAACCGGATCAGGAGTATCGCCTGCCCACGGATGACGAGTGGAGCATGGCAGCCTATCTTTCGCGCGAGGTGGGCAAAACGCCCGCTGAGCGCAGCCTGCGCATCGACGGCATCTACCCTTGGGGCTTCATCTGGCCTCCGCCCACGAAGTCTGGCAACTTCTTCGACAAGAGCGCCGACAAGACCGGCAAAAAGTCCATTCCCGGTTACAACGACGGCGCTGCAGGCCCGACTGTCGCAGGCACTTTCCGTGCCGACGGACGCGGCCTCTTCGACCTGTCAGGCAATGTCTGGGAGTGGGTGTCTGACTCGTGGAAGGACATGCCCGATCAGGGCGTGCTTCGTGGTGGTGCCTATACCACCGCCGAACGCCAGGAACTGCTCGCCTCCTATCGTCGCCAGTCGAACTCGGCGGACCGTCACCCAGACGCCGGTTTCCGGCTGCTGCTCTGGAATATCGGCCAGATGGCACGTGCGGATGAAGACTGATGCCGCAACTAATCGCTGGAATAAGCAATCTTCATTCCCTCTCCCACGTATCAAAAAGATCGACGCCATGAAACTCCGATTCGTACTCTTTTCCGCCCTCGCCGCCGCATTCTCCATCGTTCACGCCGAGGACAAACCCAAAGCCGACTCCAAGGACATGACCAAACCCGAAATCGTGAAGTCTGACGAAGACTGGAAGAAACTGCTCACCCTCGAACAATTTGAAGTGACCCGCCAGCGCGGCACCGAACGCCCCTTCGGTCACATCTATGAGGAATTCGAGAAGCAGGGAGAGGGCACTTACTACTGCGTGTGCTGCGGTGCCGAGCTCTTCACCTCCAAGGAAAAATTCCATTCCGGCTGCGGCTGGCCTTCCTTCTACGATTCGTCCAAGGCCAAAGGCGTTCTCGAAAAAGTAGACGACAGCCACGGCATGCACCGCGTCGAAACCGTCTGCAAACGTTGCGGCGCACACCTTGGACACGTGTTCGAAGGCGAAGGCTTCAAGACGCCCACCAACCGCCGATTCTGCATCAACGGTGTCGCTTTGAAGTTCGTCCCCAAAGGCGGCGAAGCGCCCAAGCTTCTCGAAGTCAACTCAGAGGCGGTGCAGAACAAAAAAGACGAGGTCGCCAAGGAAGGCGGAGTCGAGCCGAAGAAGTGAGAGGCTCGCGTTTCAAATTCAAGATTCCAAGTTTCAAGAAACCTCCTGAAACTTTGAGATTGAGACCTGAAACTTAAAACCCGGCTCTCACACCTTCCCCGTCTTCACAAAGTCGATGATCTTCCGATCATCGTCCCCGGCCGCCCAGGTCACCCGCAGAAAATCACCGGGATGAATCTTGTGCTGCACAAAGAAGGCGCGATCACCGCCGCAGCCATACATGGTGTCGGGATCCATTTCGCCGCGCAGTTTGGCCCGCGCTTTGACGATCAAACGCGGCAGCCACGGTATGCCTTCGACGGCGGCAGGCTTCGGCGGCAATTCAGACGGCGGAATCGTCTTTCCGCTGAACTGTCCGTCCATCACCACCTTGAAGTAGTCACGCCGAACCGCCGCCACGAGCAGCGCCGTTTCGAGCGTCGGCCCTTCGGCGCCGTAGCGACAGTGATCATCGACGAAGTCGAAAAACTCCTGCGTCGTATAGCCGATGGAGGTCAGGAAGGCCTTATCGGCATCCGTGAACCATTTTTCGCCGCGCGTGTCGCCGGCTCGATGCAGCTTGGCGCAGCGTTCAAACAGTTCGCGGAAGGTGGTGTCCCAGGTTTGCTCGTTCATGTTGGTCATCCTCACTCTATACGGCTTTCGCGAGTGCTTGGTCGAGGTCGGCGAGAATATCATCGATGTGCTCGATGCCGATGCTGAGGCGGACCAGGTCGGGAGTGATGCCACCGGCAGCTTGTGCCTCTTCGCTGAGCTGGCTGTGCGTGGTCGAGGCACTGTGAATGGCGAGCGACTTCGCATCGCCCACGTTCGCGAGGTGACTGAAGAGCTTCAGGTTGTCGATGAACTTGCTGCCGGCATCCTTGCCTCCCTTGATGCCAAAGACCACCATGCCGCCGCCTTTGCCGCGCAGGTACTTCTGGTTCGCCGCATACTGCGGATCATCTTCAAGGCCTGGGTAGCGCACCCAGGTGACGCCGGGATGCGCTTTGAGATGCTTCGCCACGGCGAGCGAGTTTTCGCAGTGCCTCTCCATGCGCAGCGGCAGCGTCTCGATGCCCTGCAGCAGGAACCATGAATTGTCCGGCGCGATGCACGCACCGAGATTGCGCAGAGGCCCCGTCCGCATACGCAGAATGTAAGCCAGCGGCAGAAGCGGTTCCGGCAGGTCGATCCCCCAGCGCAGTCCATGGTAGCTGTTGTCCGGGTTGGTGTAGAGGGGATGTTTGCCTGCGGCCCAGTTGAACTTGCCGCTTTCCACTACGATGCCGCCGATGCCCGCCCCGTGGCCGCCAAACCACTTCGTGAGCGAATGCACCACGATGTCAGCTCCATGTTCGAGCGGTTTGGTCAAATAGGGTGTGCTGAAAGTGCTGTCCACGATCAGCGGCAGACCATTGTCATGCGCGACCTTCGCGATCGCCTCCAGATCGGCGATTTCCAGGGCAGGGTTCGACACAGACTCGCAGAACAGAGCGCGCGTCTTGTCGTCGATCGCCTTGCGGAAGTTTTCCGGATCATTGCTGTCCACAAACTTCACCGTGATGCCGAGCGCAGGCAGGATGTCATTGAACTGCGTGTAGGTTCCGCCGTAGAGATTGCGCGCGGAGACGATGTTGTCTCCAGCCTGGGCCAGATTGATGATCGAGTAAAACACCGCGCTCGTGCCGCTGGCAAGACCGAGACCGGCCATCTCAGGTGCGCCTTCAAGCAGCGCGACGCGCTTCTCCAGCACGTCCGTCGTCGGATTCATCAGGCGGGTATAGACGTTTCCCAGTTCTCTCAGAGCGAAGAGATTCGCCGCGTGTTCGGTGTTCTTGAACACGTAGCTGGCGGTGCGATAGACCGGCACCGCACGTGCACCTGTGGTGGGATCGGGTACCTGACCGCCGTGGAGACAAAGGGTTTCGAGCTTCATGATGTCTGGTGTGTTTGGTTGGGTGACGGGAGCGAGCTTGGATGCTAACCAGCCGCATCCGAGGCGTCAATGCATCATCCGCAACCAATTCGGCCCGCCGTGGTTTACATCGCGCATGATCCTCGCTAGCATGGCGTTCACACCGCCAGCCTACCTCATGCCCGAACCGGAACGGACCGCTCCTATCTCTTCGCCGCAGACATCTGCCGACGGCGCGGAGGAGTCTTCCGACCAGGAGAGCATCCGCCTGATGCTCCGGGTGAAGGAAGGCGACGTGAAGGCGTTCGAGCGCCTTGTGGAAATGCATCAGAACGCCATCGTCGGCACCTGCGCCCGCATGTTGAACAACATCGAGGACGCACACGACATCGCGCAGCAGGTCTTCATTCGTGTCTGGCGCAGCGCCCCTCGCTACGAAGCCACTGCCAAGTTCACCACCTGGCTCTATACCATCACCCGCAACCTCGTTTTCAACGAAACCCGCCGCCGCTCCCGCCGCAAGGAGGTCAGCATGGAGCAGGAAAACGAGGACGATCCGCCAAAATACTTCGCTGATCACAGTACGCCTGGGGCCGACCACATCACCCAGCAGACCGAACTGGAGCAGGCCCTCGACAAAGCAATCGCTTCCCTGCCCGAGAAGCAGCGCATCGCAGTCGTTATGCGCCGTCATCAGGACCTCCCATATGAGGACATCTGCGCCGTGCTGAAAATGTCCCTCCCCGCTGTGAAGAGCCTCCTCTTTCGCGCCCGCACCGAACTGAGGAAACACCTCGCGGCGCATCTGGGTGAAGACGTCGACTGATAGCAGGCCAGACGAGTTTGCCGGGTTCCGGCCGTTCTTCGCGATAGTGCTTACTCAGTCGCCCGCGCATTCTTTGTTCCGCATAGGCTGATCGATCTCTTCACTCGGCCAAAAGAGCAACATCTCCCCTTTCCCGTCGTTTCACCACATCATGCGACTCCTCCTTCCGCTGCTCTTCGCCCTCTCGCTTACCGCTGTCGCTCAAAAGGCCGGCAAAACCAAGCCGACGATCAAACTGACCGATACCGAAGTCGCGACAAAGGAGATCGTTTATAAAACCACGCCACAGGGCGAGTTAAAGCTGCACGTCTTCTCGCCTGCGGGTGAAGTCCAGGCCGCAGTGCTGCGTCCGTGTGTTGTGTTCTTCTTCG
This sequence comes from Prosthecobacter sp., assembly GCF_020439865.1. GTDB lineage: Bacteria > Verrucomicrobiota > Verrucomicrobiia > Verrucomicrobiales > Verrucomicrobiaceae > Prosthecobacter. Next base: position 58,138 of record NZ_JAGRPF010000104.1, on the reverse strand, counting down.
GCGGCGGCTGGAAGAGCGGTTCCTACCTGCAATTTGTGCCACAGGCCGAATACCTCGCGAGCCGCGGCCTGATCGCCATCAGCGCCGATTACCGCATTCTCAATCTGCACAAGACGACGCCGGACAAAGCCGTGGAAGATGCCAAGAGCGCAATCCGCTGGGTGCGCGGTCATGCGACCGAGCTCGGCATCGATCCCAGCAAGGTCATCGCCGGCGGCGGTTCCGCGGGCGGCCACCTCGCCGCCTGCACGGCGCTGGTAAAAGCCTACGACGCCGAGTCTGATGACAAAAACATTTCTGCCGTGCCCAACGCGATGGTGCTCTTCAATCCCGCGATGAACATCGCCACGCTCTTCAAACAACGCGAAACCGGCGACGGCCCGATGACATTGGAGATGGCCGAGGCGATCACACCAAACAACTTTGTCGCCAAGGACACGCCGCCGGCCATCCTGTTCTTCGGCACCGCTGACAAGCTCAAGCTGGGAGGTGATGAATACATCGCGAAGGCTCGTAAACTCGGCCTGCGCGCTGAGATGTGGACCGCCGCTGACATGCCGCATGGCTTCTTCAACCGGGCACCATGGATTCAAGTGACCGCGAGGAAGATGGACGAGTTTCTCATCTCACTCGGCTACCTTGGCGGCGATCCAACAATCAAACTGCCTGAGAACGCACCAGAATTGAAAGCCGAGTAGCACTGGCTGCTTATCGAATGGCGACGAATCGTCACCACTCCTCACGCCATGCTTACCGACTCCTCACGCGCCGCTGATTTTCCCAGCCTGAACGGCATCCATTACCTCAACACCGCCGCAGAGAGCATCCCGCCGGTTTGCGTGAACGAGGCCGTGAATGAATACATGCAGCACAAATCGCTCGGCATGCGCGGACGTGATTTCCACTTCCCGCGCGTCGAGGCCTGCCGCGAGATCACTGCGAAGCATCTTGGACTCGCCACGAATGAGGTCTCCTTCTGCTCCTGCAGCTCGGAGGCCTATAACCTGCTCGCCAGCGCTCTCGATCTCACTCCGAATGACGAAGTCGTCGTCACGGATCTCGACTTCCCCGCCGGTGCCACGCCCTGGCTCACCGCACCGGAACATGCGCGGCCAGTTTCACATCTTTGGAAGAACAACCACGGCGCGTTGAATCTCGTCGATCTCGCCTCGTTGCTGAGTGAGCGCACCAAACTCGTGCAAGTCAGCCTGGTGAGTTTCTACAACGGCCACCGCATCGCCTACGCGAAACTGCGCGACATGGTGCGCCTGCTCGCACCGAACGCCGTGCTCGCCGTCGATGTCACTCAGGCGCTCGGGCGCGTCGTGCTCGACTGCCAGGACGCCGACATCCTCATCTCCAGCACACATAAATGGACGCTCGGCATCCACGGCGGCGGCATCATCGGCATTCCGAAGAAGTCCGCGGCACGGCTCACCACGAAGGCGGGAGGCTGGTATCACATCTCGAACGCCTTTGATGCGGATCGATTTGAAAGCGCTCGCGTAAAGTCCGGCGCACTCAGCTTCTCCGTCGGCATGCCGAGCTTCGCCGCGCTCTATGCGCTGAATGCCTCGCTGCGTTACCTTGATCAAATCGGCGTCGCGACCATCGCCGCGCACGCCGATCCGCTCGTCGCACGTGTGCATGCCGGACTGAAGGAACTCGGCATCACCACGCTGTGCCCGGCGCAACCCGACAATCCCAGCGGCATCGTGGCCTTCACACACGAAAACACTGCGGCGATCAACGAGGCACTGCTCGCTGGAAACATCCACGTCATGCACCAGGTCGGCCGCATCCGCATCGCCATCCACGGCTACAACACAGCGGCGGATGTCGATAAGCTGCTGGCAACGCTGCGGAGCGCGCTTTGAAAGTGTTACAGGCTACCAGCCTGTTCTGGACGAGCTTTCGCGCACATCCGGACCACTGGCTGGCAGTCTGTTTCACACTTTTGAGCTACTTCTTCGGATGAGGCCCAAAGTCGGCTGCGGTGAGCTGGCCATCTTTGTCGAAGTCGTGGTTGTTGAACCATTTCTCCAAGCTCGCCGGATCTTTGGCGCCGGAATGGCTTTTGAACTCATCCAGGCTCACACTGCCGTTTTTGTCGGCATCGCAGCGGTTGAGGATGCTCGCAAAGTCGGTGGCGGCCGGACCGGAACCGGGCTTCTTGACGGACGGTGGCTTGGTGCCGTTGGGAGCGGGTTTCTTGTTAGGTTTGACATCAGCTGCCAGAGCGGCAGCCGAGAATGCTAAGAGCAGGAGACCGATGATTTTCATGGTGGGAGGCGGTTGGGATGCCAGTCGTCCTGGGGGAGGGGCGTTCTGTCAGTCGCTAAAACGGCCGGCCTGTTTGTGTCTTAGACAACTTTGACCTTTGAACTTCCAGTTTTGAACTCTAAAACTCCTGTCCTTGGACTGGGAATCACCAAAACTCCTTCTGCTCATCCTGCCAGCCGTCGCGCTGCTGCTTTGGATCGAATCGCGCTCGTCGCATCCGATGTCGGGTTTGCGGAAGCGCCTTCTTCTGGTGACGCGCGCCATCGGCGTGATGCTCGCAATCGCCGCGCTGGCCGGACCGGCGCGTGTGACGCAGACCGGACGCAAGGCTCTCGGCATCATCGTCGATGCCAGCCAGAGCATGGGTGCGGAAGGATTGACGAAATCACTCGCCGAGGCCACGCGTGTGCGCTCGGCCCTCGGAGGAGGCATTGATTCCTTCGTCGTTCAACTCGGAGCAAGACCCGAATTGCTGCCCGAAGCCAGCACGCCTGCAATGCAGGCCGAGTGGCAGAAGAAAAACGGCGGCGACAGCCACTACGCCGCCGCCGTCGAGTTCGCGGAGGCGATGTTTCCCCCAGGCGTAAGCCGCAACATCCTGATCATCGGCGATGGACATGAGGCACGCGGCAGCCTGCTCAATGCAGCGCGTGAAGCAGCGGTGTCCGGCATCAAACTGCACGCGCTGCCGGTTTCCGGACCGCGCAAACCGGATGCGCGCATGATTGCGCTCACGCCGAACCGCACCCGTTTGTTTGAAGGAGCGAGTCTGAGCCTGAAAGCCCTGTTTGAAAGCACGATCGAGGGCAGCGGCACCCTGAAGCTCTACGAAAACGGCATCGAGGTGGAGAAACGTCCCGTCACGCTCAAACCGGGCACGACACAGGAGGTCGTCTTCAATCGCACGCCTTCGACGCGGAACACGTTTCAATACCGCGCCGTGCTCGAAGGCGTCCAAGGCGACACCTTGCCCGGCAACGACAGCGCACTGGCCATTGTCGATGTGCGCGGGCGTTTGCGGCTGCTCTACATCGAATCCGACGCCAGCGAAGGACGCTATCTGATGCAGGCGATGGAGAAGGAAGGCATCGAGCTCGACCTGCGACAGCCGGGCAATCTCGCGATCACGTTTGAACAACTCGGCGGCTACGACGGCGTCATCCTCTCCGATGTTCCAGCACATCAACTCGGCGAGCCGCTCATGAATTCGCTGCGCGATTACGTCGATAAGCTCGGTGGCGGTCTCGTGATGCTCGGTGGTCCCGGCTCCTTCGGTGTGGGCGGCTACTACCGCACTCCGATCGAGGAAGTGCTGCCGGTGCGCCTGAAAGCGCCCGATGAGGAGGAGAAGCAGAGCGCTGCTGTGGCCATCGTAATGGACCGCTCGGGATCGATGGCCGGAGAGAAGCTCGAAATGGCCAAGAGTGCAGCCATCGCGACCGCGGAAGTCTTGGGGCACAACGATTCTCTCGGCGTGTGGGCGTTTGACTCCGAAGCGCACGTTGTCGCACCGATGACGCGGCTCACTTCGACGAATGCGGTGTCGGGCCAGATCGCCGCCGTGGCCTCGGGTGGCGGAACGAACCTGCAGCCGGCTTTTCAACTCGCGCGTGAGGCGCTGTTGCGCACCAAAGCGCGCGTCAAACACATGATCATCCTCACCGACGGCCAAACCGCGGGAACCGGCTACGAACAACTCGCCACGCAATGTCGCGGCGAAGGACTCACCATCTCGACCGTGGCCATTGGCGAAGGTTCTCACGTCGCACTGCTTCAGGCGATTGCTTCCAGCGGCGGCGGGCAGTCTTACTCGACGATGGATGCCAGCAGCATCACACGCATCTTCACACAGGACACGCTCATGCACACCGGGCGAATGATTCGCGAAGAGCCGTTCACGCCCGAACTGAAGGAGAAGGATCCCATCCTCGCCGGGTTCGAGAAATGGGACTCGCCCGCGCTGCTCGGCTACGTGAAAACCACGCGCCGAACCTCGGCGCAGGTGCCTCTCGTCACGGAGACGGGCGATCCACTGCTCGCGCACTGGCGTTTTGGACTCGGCAAAGCGACGGCCTTCACCTCCGATGCGAAAAGCCGCTGGGCTTCGTTGTGGATCGCACGCTGGAATGGCTTCGGCCGCTTCTGGTCGCAGGTGCTGCGCGAGACCGCGCGCGCACCACAGGGCCGGCTCATGGACATCTCGGCACGCATGGAAGGCGATAACGCGCACATTTCCGTCGATCTTCTTTCCGACGCCGGCACACGCGCGAACAACGCGGTCGTCGAAGCGGAGGTGTTTCACGTAGCGGCGGATGCGCTCGGCGCGCCGATGAAGGCGGTGCAAAAAATCACTCTGCGTCAGGATGCTCCCGGCAATTACACGGCCGAGTTCAAACCGACCCAGGCAGGCGTGTATCTCATCCGCGCTCAGTCAGGAGCCGAAATGGTCACCGCAGGGCTCATTCACAATCCTTCCTCCGAGTCCAGCCTTGGGACCGTCAACGAAGCCCTGCTCAAAGAAGCCGTCCGCATCACCGGCGGTGATTACCTCTCGGATTCCAAGCGCCTGCCCAACCTTGAGACAACCAAGGCCGTGCAATACGAAGAGCTCTGGCCCGGACTGCTGCTGGCGCTGCTGATCATCTTCCTGATCGACACCGGCATCCGTCGCTGGGAACATGTGATAGGCCTGTGGCAGCTCATTCCAGTCAGAAGAGCCGTTTAACCCAGCAGCGGCTCAACGCGCTCACGGATCAAAGCCACCAACTCCGGATTCATGAACTCGTAGTCGTCCGGAATGTCGAGCACCTCGATGCGCAGATCACGAACAAGATCCGGAAACTGCTCGCGCAGGCGCGCCTTGTGCTCGCGGTCCATCACCAGAACAAGATCGGCCCAACGCAGCAGCTTTTCCGTCACACGACGTTGCGCCGATACACTCACGCCGGCGCTGCGCGCTTCGACGCGAGGATCGTTTTGATACACCGCCTCGGCCGTCGGGCTGCGCCAGTGATTGCGGGAGCAGAGGAAGAGAAGTCGAATCACTTTTTAACCAACAAACTCTTCCCGGTCATCTCCGCCGATTGCTTCACGCCGAGCATGTCGAGCAGGGTCGGGGCGATGTCGGCGAGCTTGCCGTTGCCGACGGTGTAGTTGGCGGCATCGGCGGCGACGTAGATGCCGTGGACGAGATTGGTCGTGTGGGCGGTGTGCGGAGAGCCGTCGGCGTTGCGCATTTGCTCGCAGTTGCCGTGGTCGGCGGTGATGAAGAGCTTGCCGCCGAGTTCGAGCACCTTTTCGACGATGAGGCGAACGCCAAGGTCGATCGTCTCACAGGCGTGCACACCCGCTTCGACGACGCCGGTGTGGCCGACCATGTCGGGATTGGCGTAGTTCATGATCACGAGGTCGTAATTCTCCAAACGACGCAGCACCTCGAAGGTGAGGTCCGGGGCGCTCATCTGCGGCTTCTTGTCGTAGGTGGGCACTTCCTTGGGCGAGATGGCGAGGTAGCGGTCTTCGCCAGGATTGGGCTCCTCGACACCGCTGTTGAAGAAGAAGGTGACGTGCGGGTACTTTTCGGTCTCGGCGGCACGAAGCTGGGTCAAGCCGGCGGCTGCAACGACCTGGCCCAGATTGTTGTTCAACGTTTCGGTTCCGAAGATGACTTTCGCACCGAGGTCGGTGTAAGTGGCGTCGTATTCGGTGAGCGTATAGTAACCGGTTTTCGGAGTGACTTCGCGATCGAAGCCGGAGAAATCGGGCTTCAAGAAGGCCTCGCTGAGCTGACGGGCGCGATCGGCGCGGAAGTTGAACCACAGGATGACATCGCCATCACGGATGCGCTGCTCGTTGGCGTTTGAGAAGATCATCGGCTGCATGAACTCGTCACCACGCGGGTCTTTCGGATAGGCAGCCTGCACGGCAGCGCTTGGCGCATCGCTGCGCAATTCACCACGACCGAGCACGATGGCGTCCCACGCAAGCTTGTTGCGGTCCCAGCGCTTGTCACGGTCCATGGCGTAGTAGCGACCGATGACGGTGGCGATTTTCGCGCCGCTCGGAGCGAGATCCTTTTCCAGCTTGGCCATGTAAGCCGCACCGCCAGTGGGCGAAGTGTCACGGCCGTCGGTGATGGCGTGAACCATGAGATCCTCGACGCCCGCTGCCTTGGCGGCATTGCAAAGCGCGGCGAGGTGGTCTTGATGCGAATGCACACCGCCATCGCTGATGAGGCCGAGGAAATGCAGGCGTTTTCCTTTCGCCTGCTCGAAAGCCTCAATGAGCACAGGCATCTTGGCCAGTTCTCCGTCGCGGATGGACTTGTTGATGCGGGTGAGGTCCTGATAGACAATGCGACCGGCGCCGAGATTGAGATGGCCGACTTCGCTGTTGCCCATCTGGCCGTCCGGCAGGCCAACGTCCTCGCCGCTGGCGCTCACAGTGCCGCGCGGATAGGTGGCATAGAGGTGGTCGTGGAATGGAGTTTTCGCAAGCAGGGTGGCGTCGCCATTGGCTACGGCTTGGGCTTTGCCGCCGGGATTGATGCCCCAGCCGTCACGGATAATCAGAACAACAGGTTTTTTTGCCATAATGGTGTATGCAGCCCTCCTTGTGCCAAGTCGGGGACAGAATCAAGGGCGAGCAAGAAGCGCCCCCTCAGAACGTTTGCGCTCGATGCCGACTCAGACTATAAAAGGGTGCCTTTTACACGTTTTGCCGTCATTCCTGTCATGACTTCTGGACTGCATTCCAAAATTCCCCAGGCCGTCACCGCCTTCCTCATTCTCGCCATGGCCTCAGCGTCGTGCGATGTGACGCGGGCAGAGGACAAGCCGGGATTCTTCAAGAAGCTCTTCGGCGGAGGCGGCAAGACTGAGACTCCGCCCGCCCCTACACCGGCACCAAAATCGGAACCGGCAAAAACCACTTCGAAAACGACATCCAGCGGCAAGCCTCCAAGGGTGATCATCACGACGACCGGCGGAGGCTCGAAGAAGAAAGTCGAGCTAAACAAGCCGACAACCTCCACTCCGCCGAAAACGGTCGCCAAAACGGAGTCCAAGCCCGAGCCCATCAAGGACGTGACATCCTCGGCCCGGCGCACCGAAGGTGAGTTCAATCCCGATGCGGGCGACAAGCCCTCATCGTCGAAACCGGAGGCGGTGACGGTGCTGCCAGCCAATGGCGGCTGGGAGATCGTGAAGATCGGTGGACGTGACTACGTCACGGCGGAAAGCATCCGCAATTTCTACAACCCTGTCTATGGATTCACCACCTTCCGCGTTCAGGGCAATCACTTCTGGCTCGGCTCCTCCAAGCTCATCCTCAAGGCTCAGGTCGGATCGCAGGAACTGCTCATCAACAACATCAAGTTCATCCTGAGTTTCCCGGTGCAGGAACACAACGGTAAGGTGCTGTTTTCGCGCCTGGATTTGTGCAAGCTCATCGATCCCGTGCTGTATCCCAGCCATATCGAAAACGCCGAGTATTTCGACACTGTCGTCGTCGATGCCGGGCACGGCGGCCATGATGCCGGCGCGCGCGGGATTTACGGTTATGAAAAGGACTTCGCGCTGAAGATGGCCATGGCCGTGCGCACGGCGCTCATGCAACGTGGTTTCAAGGTGATCCTGACCCGGGCCAACGACACCTTTATCAGCCTGGGCGGACGTGTGGCGATCGCCAACCAGACACCAAAGAGCATCTTCCTGAGCTTCCATTTCAACTCTGGCGGCTCCGCAGCCACAGGCATCGAAACCTGGGCGCTCACTCCGCAAAGCGCCGCCGCCACGATCAGCCGCGGTGGTGGCTACAACATCAATGGCGTCACCGGCAACAAGCAGGACTCCGCCAACATCGCTCTCGCCACCGCAGTGCATGCGAGCGTCATCAGCCGTTTCAAGTTCGTCGATCGCGGCATCAAGCGCGCGCAATGGAGCGTCCTCACAGGCTGCAAGCGGCCCGGCATTTTGTTTGAAGGCGGCTTCGTCACCAACGGTGCGGAGTGCCAGCTCGTCGCCTCCGAAACGTACCGCCAGCAGGTTTCTGCCGCCATCGGTGACGCTGTGGTGAACTACCGCAAGGCGCTCGAGTCCGCGATGGCCAAACGCTGAGTCAGCAGGCTGGAAGCTGAGCGTTCAGCAGCTCTTCCAGCCCCACCGCGTCTTCCAGGGTAAACTCGGCGGCCACTAGCGGCTCGTGATGGCTCAGGATGCGTACCGTGCGTGGCACGCCCGCATTGACGGCCATTTGAATGTCGCGGTCGTGGTCACCCACAAGCCAGCTTCGACTTAAGTCGAGACCGTGATCATCACGGGCACGCAGAATCATCTCCGGGCTCGGTTTGCGGCAGGTGCAGGTGCCGACGAGATGGGTGCAGGCATACACTCCGTCAAAGGCCGCAGCATGACGGGCCAGTTCATCCTGCATGCGCGCGTGAATGTCATTCAGATCATCCTGAGACATGAGACCCTTGCCCACGCCCTGCTGACTCGTCACCAAAATGGTCGCGTAGCCACGCTTTTTGCAAAGCGCCAGCGCCTCGGTGATGCCGGGCGGAAAATGAAAGTCCTCCCAACGCAGCACATAGCCGTCGCCTGGCGAGACATTGACGACACCGTCACGGTCAAAAAAAACAGCAGGACGAGGCGACGAAGAGTTAGGCATGCACAGCATGCATAGCGCACAGCGACGGCAAGAAAACTCATCTTTGCAAAAGAGGCGCCGGGCTCAATCACCTGCACCGGTGTTTTCATAGTCCACGGCCAGATTCAGCCCCATCAGCACATAGTCATGCGGTTGCGCCTGCATGTCCCGCAGGTAGTCAGGCAGGCGAAGCAATTCCACAAACCCGCATTTGATGAAGGACTGGACGGTGTTCTTCCGCTCGCCGTTGAATTCTGCTTCCAAGCGCGTCAGTCCCGCATGAGATGCAGCATCCACAAGCCCTCCGAGCAGGGCGCGCAACACCCCCAAGCCGCGATAGTCCGGATGAATTAGGGCATCCACCATGCCGATGTGTCTCTTCCACCCTCCGGGCCGCTGATGCAGCGTGGCATGCCCGGCCACCTGACCGTCCGCCAAGGCCAAAAGCGTCAACCGCTTCTCGCAGTTTAAATCATGGCACCACGCCTCGATTTCATCCGCTCCGTTCAGGCGGTGCTTCGTCAAAAAGCGCTCACCGCTGGGAATGGCCTCGTGAAACCGCGTAAACGCCACTCCGTCATCCTCCTGCAGGGGACGGATCATTGCCTGCACGCCGTTGGTCAGCGTCTGGCGCACTGGATATTTCTCCAAAGCGAATTCGATCATGAGCGTGAGGGACGTCCACGAACGAAGCACCAAGCGTGCCACCCCGCCGCACCGTCCGATCAAGGCTCCTCAGGCCAGATCGGAAAACCATGCATCATCACATTGTCCCCCATCGGGCGGACGGTGACATCATCGAGCCGGATGGACTGGGGCAGCGCAGATCCCGCGAGGGAGGGACGGCCTCCCCCACACAGACGCGGCGCGATGTACCAGTAAACCTCGTCGACAAGTCTCTCTCGAAAGGCCTGACCAAGAATAATCCCGCCTCCTTCGATGAGCACGGAAAGCACACCGCCTTTGCCAAGATCAGCCAGCACCTCAGGCAGATCTTTGCCGCGCATGATGACCGTGCGGTCCTTGAAAGAGTCGGTGAAAATGTGGGAGTGCGGCGGCAGATCACCGCTGCGGGTGAGCACCACACGCCAGGGCTGCATTTTGCCGCTGCCGGAGCTGCCATCACGCAAGGTGAGTTGCGGGTTGTCCTTCCTGATTGTTTCAGCGCCAACAAGGATGGCGTCCACCCGCATGCGCAGCCTGCGACCATGGGCACGGGCGGCGTCATTGGTGATCCACTGGCTTTCACCTGCGGGACGCGTAATGCGGCCGTCGAGGCTCTGCCCTGCCTTGGCGATGACATAAGGAATGCCGGTGGTGATCCATTTCGTAAACGGGCGGATGATCGCACGACACTCGGCCTCCAAAACACCGGCGGTCACTTCGATGCCCGCGAGCAGGAAGATGTCGCGCGACTGCTCGTGGTGCTTGGGGTTCGGATCATAGGCGCCGAACACCACACGCTTGATGCCTGCGGTCTTGATGGCTTCGGTGCATGGAGGTGTACGCCCTGACGTGCAGCAGGGTTCGAGCGTGACGTAGATCGTCGAGCCGCGCAGCAGTTTGGGATTCGACTTCTGTGCATCGCGGATCGCCTCGACCTCGGCGTGGGGCTCGCCGGCCTTGTGATGATAACCGCGCCCGATGACCTTGTCCTGCGCCACGATGACCGCACCGACAGTCGGATTGGGGCTGGTCAAACCGGCACCAAGCTGAGCCTGATCGAGCGCAAGGTGCATCCAGTGCTGGTCGGGAGTTTCTTTGTAGGCGATGGGCGGCGGCATGCGGGGCAAAACGATAGGCGGTGAAAGTGACCCTGAGAAGCAATAAGTATGTCACACGACAGGGCAGCCATTGGCTGTGAGATTTTTGTGCTCGCCGCCGCGAACACGCCGGCGTTAGTCTCTCACCGCTGATGAAACTCTCCGAAAAAGCGCTGCTGTATCGCGAACTGGCCAAACTCGTGGGCGCGGATTTTCATCTGGACCGCTCGATCGACCTGATGCTCAAGCAGCAGCCGTCCCATGCACGCCGCACGTGGCTGCAGGGCCTTCAACTGGGTCTCAAAGAGGGCAAGGGAGTCGCCACCTCGATCACCGATCATTGCGGAGCGTTCTCCGATGCGTTGGAGTTCGCATTGATCGACGCGGGAGAACGCAGCGGCAGGCTGGGAGACGCCTTCAGCCATCTGGCACGTTACTTTGAGGCCTGGGACATGGCGGTGCGGCAGGCGCTCGGGGCGATGGTTTACCCCCTCGTGCTCGCACATCTGGGCATCGTTTTGCCGGAACTGCCCACGATGGTGACCGCCTCGATGGAGGACAAGGACATCTCCCTTTCCGGCATCTTCATGCCTCTCGCGATTCTTTGGCTGATCATCCTGTCGCTCTTCCTGCTCTGGCGCTGGCTGTCCCGGTTGGGCGCTGAATCTGCAGCGGTGGATCAATGGCTGAGCCGCATCCCCCTGATCGGCGGCGTGCGACGGCACTGGGCTCTGGCCCGATTTTCACAAGTGTTTCATGCCTGCCTGCTGGCCTCGATGCGCATGACGGAATGCATGCTTCTCGCAGGCGGCGCCTCGCACAGCGGTATGCTGCGGCACGCAGCGCGTGATGCCGCACAGCGCATCGCGGCGGGAGAAACCATCGCAGGTGCAATGGCGGACGTGCATGGCTTTCCGCTCGTGTTTGTCCATGGAACTGCCACAGCCGAGGAGGCCGGAACCCTCGATCATGAAATGAACCGCTGGGCCGCAGCCGAAGCCATCGAAGCGGGCGACGCCGTTCAGCGTGCGGCGCAGTGGCTGCCCAAAATAGCTTACGGGCTCGTCGTCATGTATGTGGCGTATCGCATCATCACCATGATGACCGGCTACTACGGCGGGATGATGAAGCAGATTGAGAGCCTGTAGTGACAGGTCCGGCTGCCGGAGCCGAATAATCGCGTTCAACGGACGAAAGTGCTTTACGGCATGCCGCAAATGCGCTTTCTGTTCGCCCGAACAGCTTTTATTCACCTTCAATCCACACTAATCATGGCCAGAGCACCCAAAGAATCCGCCGACAATTCCTCCGCCAAGCCCGACAAACTCGCCGAAGCGCGCGGTCGCAATCTCGATCTGGCTATCCAGCAGATTCAAAAGGACTACGGCGAAGGAGCCATCCTCCGCATGGGCGGCGAAGGCGTGAAATCCGACATCAGCGTCATCCCCACCGGCAACCTGTTGATCGACCAAGCGCTCGGAACGGGAGGTTTCCCACGCGGTCGTGTCGTGGAGATCTATGGCCCTGAATCCTCCGGTAAGACGACGCTTACACTCACGGTGATCGCCCAAGCGCAGAAAATGGGGGGCCTCGCTGCCTTCATCGACGTCGAGCACGCCCTCGATCCCGCGTATGCCCGGCGTCTGGGTGTCAAAATGGACGAATTACTCGTCTCACAGCCGAGTTCCGGTGAAGAAGCGTTGCGCATCTGCGAAACACTCGTCCGCTCGAACGCGCTCGACGTCATCGTCATCGACTCCGTGGCCGCACTCGTCACCCGCCAGGAACTGGAAGGCGAAATTGGCGACTCCACCGTCGGCGCCCAGGCCCGCCTCATGAGCGCCGCGCTGCGAAAACTTACGGCCATCATCTCCAAGGCGCGCACCTGCTGCATCTTCACCAACCAGATCCGTGAAAAGATCGGAGTCATGTTCGGCAATCCGGAGACCACCCCTGGCGGCAAGGCCCTGAAATTCTATGCCAGCGTCCGCGTGGACATCCGCCGCATCGGTGCCATCAAGACGACTGACGGCACCGTCACCGGCAACCGCACCAAGGTCAAAGTGGTCAAAAACAAGCTCGCCCCTCCCTACACTGAGGCCGAGTTCGACATCATGTACAACGAGGGCATCTCGAATGTTGGTTCGCTGCTGGATCTCGCGATGGACTTCGACATTCTGCAAAAACGCGGTTCTTGGATCAGCTACAAAGGAACCCAGCTCGCCCAAGGCCGTGACGCAGCGAAAGAGGTGCTGCGCAACGACACAGCCGTCTATTCCGAGATCGAGGCTGCTGTGAAGGCCAAGCAGGCTGAAAAACGAGGCGACGCGCCGCCAGCTGGAAATCCCCCTTCCCTCGCCGACGAAGAGTAGCACACCAGCAAAATGACAGGCGACTTGTGATAGTTTCCTCACATCTCGCCTCGTCGTTTGACTTTCCCTGCTCCGTGCGCCTTTTTTCGCGGTCATTCCGCGACTCGTATGGCTAAACACGGCCAGCAACAGCAGGAAACCTCCGCGAACGAAAAACAATCGTCCTGCGGTGGCAGACAGGCCGTCGTCGAGCTCTGTGAAATCACCTCCTGCGGCCTCGTCTTTTGGTCGCGGCAGCGTTTCGAAATCGGGGCCGAGGTGCAGATGCGCATCAAGCGCTCCGCCCTGCCGCCTGAGATGCTCGCCATGGCAGGAGCAAAGTCAAAATGGGTCATGCTCAGAGGCCTCGTGGTCGCCTGTCCGCCCCGCCGTCGAACCGACGGCTCGCACGGGTTCGAAGTGTCTCTGCTTGTGGACCAGTCATCAGGCAGCCGCCTCCAGTCCCCGAAAGTTCATTCCAAAATGAAATGGTTCACTCCGCGCTGGCGTGGCCTGCGACGTTTCGGGTTGAACTGACCCCTAGGTAAACTCGATGCCGAAGAAATCGAGCATCACCTGGCGATAGACGTGGCGCTTGAATTTCGGCACCCAGTCCATCTGAAACTCGGACGGTTTGATCCACTTAAAACGCGCGAACTCGCGATGCGTTGCATCCAGATTGAAATCCTTGTCCTCGCCGATGAAGCGACACAAAAAGTACGTCTGCTCCTGTCCTCCATAGAAGCCGTATTTCAGCCGCCCCTTGGGGAAAGTGTAGCGATAGCCCTCGCGCCGCTGGACGATTTCCAACAATTCTCGTTTCACTCCGATCTCCTCAGCCAGCTCACGAAACAGCGCCGTCTCTGCATCCTCGCCTTCATCAATGCCACCCTGCGGGAACTGCCACGCTCCCTGAATATTGATGCGCTCCGCCACAAAGATGGTTCCATCCGCCCTCTGCAGGATGGCGGCAGCATTGGGGCGATAAACGATGGCTTCAGAGGGAATCATGACTGCTGAGACCTCATAATCCTGAGGGATGACGCAAGGTGTAGCCTTTGGTGGGCCGCGAACGGCTGCTCCAGCGCGGCCCGTCACTGTCCGCATCACTGTAGCCGGTGTCGAGACGCAATCCGGCGACTTCAACAAACACATGCCCTTTGCGTGCATAGACGGTAATCCACTTCCCTGCACCACTGCGGCCGAAGTTTCGAAAGGCGCCTGACACCGTAGGCGAATCCAGCTTGCCAGCGGCGTGCAGCACATAGGAAACCGTTCCCGAGCAATCGTACGCACTGTCTTCGAATCGCGCATGACCACCTCCGCGTCTGTAGGGCTTGGTGCAAATGCGGTTTCCGGCTGAAATGGCGCGCATCACCGCCGCCGGAGCATTGGCAGGCGGCACAGCCCTGCCGCCGATGATGACCGCCGTCTTGCCCGGGACATACTCATACTCCCAGCGGGAGCCCGCTCTGGAACCGCAATGACACAGCAGCAGACAGAGCGGCAGGAGCAAAAGGTTGAGAAAAAAGCGAGTCATCCACGTCATCGTACGCTGCACCTGCAAAATGACAAGGCGGGCAACGCCGCCTTGCCTTGTTTTCAAAAATCCTCCAGTATCAGGGCCCCATGTTCAAGAAACTCGCAGCTCCGCTCCTCCTGGCCGCCGCCGTGTGCGCCGTGGCTTTTTCCGCCGCACCGGCCAAGCACAAGATTCTCTTTTTCACCAAGTCCAGCGGCTACGAACACGCCGTCATCTCTTGGAAAAACGGCCAGCCCAGCTATGCCGAAAGAGTGCTGCTCGAACTCGGTGAGAAAAACGGATGGGAATTCGAGTTCTCGAAAGACGGCTCCAAGTTCAGCAAAGACTACCTCGCCCAATTCGACGCCGTGTTTTTCTACACCACCGGCGATCTCTGCAGCGAAGGCACCGACAAGAACCCGCCCATGTCTGCCGAAGGCAAGCAGGCGCTGTTTGACTATGTCAAAAGCGGCAAGGGTTTCATCGGCACCCATTCCGCCAGCGACACCTTCCACACCGACAACGAGTCACAGAAGGGCCCCGAACGTTATTTGAACCACGGCGACAAGGCGGACGCCTATGTGCGCTTCCTTGGCGCGGAATTCATCAAGCACGGCGCCCAGCAGGTGGCCAAGAACACCGTGACGGACCCCAAGTTCCCCGGCTTTGCAGGCGTCGGCTCTGAATACGGCTTCCAAGAAGAATGGTACTCACTCAAGGACTTCACCCCTGACATTCATGTGCTCAGTGTCATTGATGCTCCTGCCATGACCGGCAAGGAGTACGAGCGTCCTGCTTATCCGAGCACTTGGGCACGCAAAGAAGGCGCAGGTCGCGTGTGGTACACCGCCATGGGACATCGCGAAGACGTGTGGACCAATCCTACCTTCCAAAGCATTCTCGTGGGCGGCGTGAAGTGGGCGCTCGGCGATGTTGAGGCTGACGTCTATCCGAACCTCAAAGAAACGGCTCCTGGCGCGATGACCAATCCACCCTACGTCGCCCCTCCGCCTCCCAAGCCCGCTAAGAAGTAACTTGAGGGCTTAGTCAGGGCCAAAAAGTCTGCCGCGCATGGCACTGCCGCCCGAGATTTCGGTTTGGCACAGTGACATTTGTTTTTCGAACAAGCCTATGCCGTGTTTGAAAACCTGTCCGGCAGTCGCGGACCGACGACCGAAACGTAGCCCGGCCTTTCAAGGCCGGGAAGATGGCAAAGAGAGTTTCGCCACCCATTCGGTGTCGCAGAGCGACACGCGAACCCGTTGATGTCAGAAGGAGGGTTGGAGCGTCGCGCTGCGACGCGGAACCAAGAGGGCGGGATGTCGTGCCTGTTCTCCCGACCTTGAAAAGGCCGGGCTACAAGACGCCTGCCGCTCTGCGGCAGGCAAGACAACGGAGGTTTTCAAACACGGCCTAGGACCGAGCTGGCAGTGGTGGCAACGGTTCCTCGAGCACGCCGCGCACTTTTGGCCAGATCAACATGGCCTCGATGGCCATCCAGACCTCCAGCGCCAGCACGATGACTCCAACTACTACCAGCAGATAGCTGCCTCCGTTAATCCACTTCTGAACATCCGTCAGCAAGGCCCAGGCCGGAATGGCCATCATGAAGATCATCGGGATGGAAGCAAACCATGTTGGCAATCCACGCCGCAACAGCCAGAAGCTGATGACGACGAAGGACAATCCAGCCAGAAGTTGATTCGTGGCTCCGAAGAGCGGCCAAAGCATGAGACCACCAGTGCCAATCGTTGCCCAGCTCCATTCCTTGCCGGGCGCCGGAAACAGCGCCAGCAGGAAGGCCGTGCCCACGGCGAAGAGCGTGGCACCATGAGTGTTGGTCAACCACACGAGCGGGTTCAGGCTGAAGCCTTTCTTCACCTGACCATGCTCAAACTCCGTGTCGTAAGCTTCTGCCGCCATCGCGCTGGGTGAGACACGCGGCGCGAACGTTGCGGCAAGCTCCTGCACAACGTAGCGCTGGAGACGGGTGGCGGTGTCCAGCGTGGTGCCTGCAAAGCTGGCCACCAGAACGCCCATCAACGCCTTGGCCATGGTTGCCTCGATTCCCAATGCCTGAACGAAGTTTCCTGACCCAACCACGAAGGCAGCAATCGCCTTGCCTCCGGTCACGCCTTTCCAATCGGCATAAACCTGCCCCCACAAAGTGCCGCCATGCACGCCAGGAAACGTGTCCCATCCCAGACCGATCCCCGCGCCTGTCGCCAAAATCACCAGCGTCGCCAGGAAGCCTTCCAGCAGCATCGAACCGTAGCCGACAAACTGCGCGTCATTCTCGCTCTTGATCTGCTTGGAAGAAGTACCGCTGGAGACCAGACAGTGAAAGCCGCTCACAGCTCCGCAGGCAATGGTGACAAACAGGAAAGGAAAGATCGGGGGAGCGTTCAGAGGCGATGCGTTGAAGGCTGGGGCCACCATTTCCAATGTCTGAGGCCCGGCCGTGCCCCCGGAGAAGCCGAAGATCGCCGCCGCCATCAGACCGGCGACAATCATCACGAGGCTGGTCACAAGCTGCAGGCTGTTGATGTAATCACGTGGCTGCAGCAGAATCCACACAGGCATCACACTTGCTGCATAGCAGTAGGCCAAAAGAACCGCCACCCACGCCCAGATCGGCCATGCAGCCAGAGAGGCATTGATGGCCTGAATCGTCCCGCCAATCGCACCACCGCTCGATGTGATTCCCGGACAGCCTGCGCCCAGCCACACGGTGGCATACATCAGTGTCAGTGCGATGATGCTTGGCCAGAGGAGGTTGCCGCCCTTGCGATGCACCTTCACCCCGATCCAGATCGCAATCGGGATCTGCAAAAACACCGGCAGGATGGACTCTGGGAACTGTACAAACACACTCGCAATCACCCAGCCGAAAATCGCCAGCACCACCCACAGCGCAAAAAGCAGAAGCACGAGAAACAGCAGACGCACGCGCTTGTTCAGCAGACGGCCGGCCACTTCTCCCACCGTCATGCCCCGATTGCGCATGCTTACCACCAGCGCGCCGAAATCATGCACGGCCCCGATGAAGATCGAGCCAAACAGCACCCACAAAAGAGCCGGCACCCAGCCCCACATGATCGCCAACGCCGGGCCCACGATCGGTCCCGTGCCGGCGATCGAGGTGAAATGATGACCAAAAACGATGCCTCTTGAGGTGGGCACATAGTCCTGATCATCGTTGATCTCGACGCTCGGCGTCACCGCGTTGCCATCCAGTTTGAAAATCTTCTTTCCCAGCCAGCGACCGTAAGTGTTGTAGGCAATAAGATAGAGAACCAGGGCGCCGAAGGCGATGACAAGCGTGGACATGGATAGAGGGGCAGGTTGAAGAGGCCCTATACTGACCACGGACCAGCCTTCGTGCAATAGTGGAGAGCGTTGCGCACTCGAATCCTGATAGTGTTTTCTCGCCAGTCGCGTTCCCTGCACTTCATATGATCCGTGCTCTCATTTGTACCGCTCTTTTGTCTTCCCTCCTCTCTGCCGCCGACTGGCCGGAGTTCCGTGGTTCTGCCGCACAAGGTCATTCGGATGCCACGAACCTTCCTCTAACTTGGAGCCCCACCTCGCACATTGCATGGAAGACGGCGGTCGCCGGCGTGGGCTGGTCCTCACCGGTGGTGATCGGTGATCGCATCTTTTTGACCTCGGCGCTTCCCGTTGGCGGAGTGGAAGATCCGAAGGCCGACCGCTCGCTTCATGCGATGGCGTTTGATGCCGCAACTGGCAAACCTGCGTGGGATGTGGAGCTCTTCACCGCCGTCGCTCCGCGTGCGCATCGCAAAAACAGCCACGCCAGCCCGACACCGATTTACGAGGACGGGAAGCTTTACGTTCACTTTGGCCACCTCGGCACCGCCTGCCTCGATGCGGCGACAGGCCAGACCGTCTGGGCCACGCAGGAGTACGCCTACTCGCCGGTGCATGGAAATGGCAGCAGCCCGGTGTTGTTTGAAGACCTGCTGATCTTCTCCGCCGATGCCGAGAAGGAACCGAAGGTCATCGCGATCGACAAAACCACCGGCAAGCAGCGCTGGGCCTTCGCCCGCGAGTCGGAGGCGAAGAAGAAGTTCTCCTTCTGCACGCCGCTCATCATCGACGTGAACGGACAGAAGCAGCTCATCACCCCCGGTAGCGGCGTGGTGAACGCGTTGAATCCGAAAACCGGCGAGGAAATCTGGCACTGCTTCTACGATCAAGGCTACAGCGTTGTGCCACGTCCGATTTACGCTCATGGCATGATCTACCTCTCCAGCGGCTACGACAAGCCGGTGCTCTACGCCATCAAGGTCGATGAAAACAGCAAAGGCGACGTCACCGGCACCCACATCGCCTGGACGATCGAAAAGGCCGCGCCGCACAACCCGAGCATGGCCGTCATTGGCGATGAACTCTACTTTGTAGCCGACAACGGCATCCTCACCTGCGCCGATGCCAAAACCGGCCAGGTGCACTACTCCGAGCGCTGCACCGGCCCCATCTCTGCCTCCCTGCTTGTCGCGGATGGCAAACTCTACCTTCAGGACGAAAAAGGCCTCGGCGTCGTCGTCAAACCCGGCAAGACCTTCCGAATCCTCGCCCAGAACGACCTCGGCGAGCGCTCCCTCGCTTCCTACGCCGTCGTTGGTTCGGATCTGCTGATCCGCACGGAAGGGAATCTGTATCGGATCAGGAAGTGACGTCCGGAGGACGCCTGTTTCATGTCCGAGTTCCTCGCCGCCCTTCTTGAGCCCTTGGTGGCTGTCTGCTTGCGGGTGACCAGGCTGTTCGGCTTTTTTCTGCGTGCCGATGATGTCATGATGGAAAACTCCATGGTCGGCGAAGCGGAGATGGACCGGGAAGCAAGGCGATCCTGGCGGCGCTGGGGTGCTAGATGCCTGATTCTAATCATTCTGACCGCCGCGGTGGCGGCGGCTGCGCTTTGGTGGTGTAAATGATGGCCGGAAGAACGTTCCGAAAGCCAGTGCGAAATTTGCACCGACCGGGAAAACGTTTCGGAGGCCGCTCCCAAAATTGACAGCGGTTGGGAAACCGTTTTGGAGGCTGCGCTGAGGACTCGGACGAGGAAGACAACACACTGGAGGCGTATCGCCTGTTTTTTGAAGGCCCGCCTGCCTCAAATCATCCATTTGGGTCATAAACTCAACTTTTTTGGATCGAAAGCAGTCTTCTCAATCTGCATTTGCCTTCAAAAACCAAATTTTCGTTTGTCATTTTAACTTTTGACACCACTTTTGGCGCCCAAATCGCAATTTTCACCCCAATCATCATGAGTCAGCAAAAAATGGACGGCGCGCAGGCGCTCATCAAAACCCTCGCCGATCTCGGCATCGAGTATGTCTTCGGTTACTCCGGCGGGGCTGCCATCCCAATCTTTGATGCTCTCCAGACCGTGAAGACGGACATGAAGTTCATCCTCGTCCGCCACGAGCAGGGTGCCGTGCACATGGCCGACGGTTACGCCCGCGCCACCGGCAAGCCGGCCGTCGTTCTCGTCACCTCCGGCCCCGGCGCTGGCAATACCGTCACCGGTATCATGACCGCCCAGATGGACAGCGTCCCGATGATCATCCTTTGCGGCCAGCAGGTCACCTGGATGCTCGGGAAGGATGCCTTTCAGGAAGCCGACATCTTCAACATCACGTCTCCGGTCGTGAAGCACAACTTCTTGGTCAAGAGCTCGAACGCGCTGCCCCGCGTCGCCAAGGAGGCCTACCACATCGCCACCACCGGTCGACCGGGCCCGGTGCTGATCGACATTCCGAAGGACATCAGCCAGGGGCCCTTCACCGGTTCCTTTGACGAGCCGATGGACCTGCCTGGCTATCACCCCGAAGAGAACTTCAAGATTGATCAGGCCGCCATCAAGGAAGCCGCCCGTTTGATCGCAGGTGCCAAGCGTCCCGTGATCCTCGCCGGTCAGGGCGCGATGATCGCCCGCGCCGACAAAGAACTGCTCACGTTGGCCGAAACGCTCGGCTGTCCGGTCACCACGACTCTGCTCGGCAAGGGCGTCTTCCCGGAAACGCATCCGCTCTCCCTCGGCATGCTGGGCATGCACGGCACCGCCTACGCCAACAAGGCCATCGTCGAAGCCGACCTTATCTTCAATGTCGGCTCCCGCTTCGATGACCGCATCATCGGCAAGCCGCACATGTTTGGCCGCAACGCCAAGCTCATCCACATCGACATCGACGCGGCGGAGTTCAATAAGATGATCAAGGTCGATGTCGCCATCAAAGGCGACGCCAAGGCCGCGCTCAGCGATCTGCTTCCGCTCGTCGAAAAACTCCCGACCGAAGACTGGCTAACCCATCTCGACGGCTACAAGAAGAAGTTCCCGCTCGGTTACAAGAAGCAGGGCGGCCTGCGCATGCAGCAGGTCATCGACGAGCTCTACCAGCTCACGAAGGGCAAGGCCATTGTCACCACCGACGTCGGCCAGCACCAGATGTGGGCCGCACAGTTCTACAAGAACGACGAGAGCTACCACTGGCTCAGCTCCGGCGGAGCCGGCACGATGGGCTTCGGCTTCCCTGCGGCTATCGGCGCCCAGCTTGCCTGCCCGGACAAGACGGTCGTCTGCATCTGCGGTGACGGCGGTTTCCAGATGACCCTGTTCGAACTCGCCACCGCAGCGATCCACAAGCTGCCGATCAAAATCTTGATCCTCAACAACAGCTACCTCGGCATGGTGCGCCAGTGGCAGGAGTTGTTCTTCGAGAACCGCGAAAGCGGTGTCGATCTCATCGGCAATCCCGACTTCGTGAAGCTCGGCGAGGCCTACGGCATCAAAGGCTGGCACATCCGCCGCCCCGCGGACATCGAACGTATCCTGCAGCAGGCCCTCGATTACAACGACGGCCCCTGCATCATCGAAGCGGAGTGCATCAAGACTGAAAACGTCTTCCCGATGATCCCCGCCGGTGCCGCGCTCGAAGACATGCTCACTGAAGCGCCGAAACAGAAAATGGAGAAGCCCACCGGTTCCACGTAATCGCACGGAGGGCGGACCCCGTGTCCGCATTCGATCGGCCGATGAAAACCAACCGCATCATCCAAGGCGACGCACTTCAGGAACTCCAAAAGCTCCCCGATTCCGTCGCCCAAGCCATCATCGCCGATCCACCTTACTTCAACGTTCTCGAGAATGAAGCCTGGGACACCCAATGGAAAACAGCCGCCGACTACCTCGCCTGGTGCGAGGCGTGGGTCGCCGAGTCCATGCGCGTTCTTCGCGATGACGGTCTCTGCTTCATCTTCGGTCAGCTAGGCAAACGCGAACACGCTTTTTTGCATCTCATGTCACGACTCAGTCAGCAGCACCAGTTTCACGATCTCATCATCTGGGATCGTGCGGTGGGCTATGACGAGCGACGTGACAGCTTCACCCCTCAGTACGAGATGATCCTCGTCCTGCGCAAAGGCAACGGTGCAAAGTTCAACAAGGATGCCGTGCGCATCCCCTACGATGCCGCCACCATCGAGCTTTATCTCAAAGACAATCGGTATAAGGACAAGGATGCGCGCCGCAAGCACCTCGAGGCCGGCAAATTCGCCACCAACATCCTTCGCGTGCCCAGCCTGAAAGGGGCGTCGAGGGAAAAATGCGGCCACCCTTCGCAGAAGCCGCTCGATCTCATCGACAAACTCATTCTCTGCTCCACTGACGCGGGCGACCTCGTCATCGATCCCTTCCTCGGCTCCGGCTCCACCGCCGTCTCCGCCAAGCGTCTGAAGCGCAAGTGGCTCGGCATCGAAAAGGACTCCAACTACCTCAAGATCGCCAAGAACCGACTCAAAACCGTCAAATATCTTTAAATCCAACCTCTGAAATCCCATGAGCGACCGCATCCCCGCCACCACTGACAAAAAGCCCGCCCCGCAGGCTGACATCATCAATATTCACACGCTCAGTGTCATGGTGAACAACCAGCCCGGCGTCCTCGGCCGCATCTGCGCCGTTTTCAGCCGCCGCGGTTTCAACATCGAGTCCCTCGTAGTCTCCCAGACGCGTGATCCGCGCTTCAGCCGCATGACCATCGGCATCAGCGGTCATCCAGAGGGCCTGCACCAGATCATCATGCAGGTGAACAAGCTCATCGATGTCATCCACTGCATCGAGCACACTGACCGCGACGCCGTCGCCAAGGAAATGGTGCTCATCAAAATCGCCGCCGGCGCCGCCGAGCGCACGGAGATCCTGCAAATCATTGAGCACTACAATGGCAAGACGGTGGATCTTCAGGAGGACAGCCTGATCGCCCTCATCAGTGGCAACACCGACAAACTCGATGCCGCCGTCCGCCTGCTGACGAAGTTCGACATCGTCGAAACCGTTCGCACCGGCAAAGTCGTGATGGCCCGCGGACTGACTGAGACGTAAAAGCTACTCAGCATGCGCATTCTGCATCTGACCCCCGGCACCGGCAATTTCCACTGCGGAAGCTGCCTGCGCGACCACGCGCTTATCAAAGCATTGCGTGTGCGCGGTCATGATGCGCTCATGGCGCCCCTCTACCTGCCGCTGGTGACAGATCGTGAATTCGGAGCGCAGGAACTCCCGGTGCAGATCGGCGGCATCTCGCTTTTTCTGCAGCAGAAATTCACGTGGTTTCACAAGCTTCCGAAATTTGTTCATCGTTGGCTGAACGCTCCTGACCGGTTGCGCAAAGCCGCCCGCCGCATGGGCATGACCAGCGCGAAGTCGCTAGGTGAGATGGCTCTCGGCAGTCTGCTTGGCACCGAAGGCCGCCAGTGGGGTGAGTGGAAAAAACTCATCGAATGGATCCGCGGTCACGGGAAGTTCGATGTCATCTCCTTGTCCAACAGTCTGCTGACCGGCCTCGCCCCCGCGATCGAAAAGGAGCTCGGCATTCCCATCATCTGCTCATTGCAGGGCGAGGACAGCTTCCTCGACACGCTGCCGGAACCCTACCGTGAACAATGCTGGGAGGCCATGCGCACCAACGCCCGTAGCGTGCGCCGTTTCATTTCACCGAGCCAGTTTTACACCGACCTCATGCACCGGCGGCTCGAAACTGCCCCTGACCAGATCAAGGTCATTCCAAACGGCATCGATGCATCCTCCTTCACCACCGCGTCGCCTGACCCGAACTGGCCGACCATCGGCTACTTCGCCCGCATGATTCATGGCAAAGGTTTGACCACGCTTGTGGACGCTTTCATCGATCTAGCCAAACGCGGAACCGTTCCTCGCGTCAAGCTGCGCATCGGCGGAGCCAAAACACCCGTCGATGACAAGTACGTCGCCGAGTTGGAAGCAAAGATCAGGGCTGCCGGACTGGCAAACCGTGTCGAGTGGCATCCAAATCTGAGCTTTAAAGATAAAGTTCACTTTTTTCACGATCTGACCGTTTTCAGTGTTCCGGCGACCTACGGCGAGGCCTTCGGACTTTACGTCATTGAGGCGGTCGCCAGCGGTGTCCCCGTGGTGCAGCCGGACCATGGTGCTTTTCCAGAGCTCATCGCCGCCACGGAAGGCGGCGTGCTGTGCAAACCGGATGACGCCAAGACGCTCGCCGATGCGCTCGAGTCCCTGCTCAACGACGACGAACTGCGGGAGAAATTCTCCAAAAACGGCATGGCCAAGGTCCGTCAGGAATTCAGCGCCACACGCATGGCGGAGCGGTTTGAAGCCGTTTTACAGGAAGCCATCTCAGCCGCGTGAGCCGTGCATTGACCCTGCTCGTCTCCGCTTCAATATCCGCCCGCCCATGACTTCCATCACCTTCGGCGAGGCCGTCCGGCGCTCGATTCAAAAAGACCCCCGCTACCACCCTGCCGCCTACGAACTGGTGCGCGACGCCCTGCACGTGGCCGCAAAGAAGTTCCGCGATGAGAATGCCGACGACCAGCACGTCAGCGGCCAGGAACTGCTGGCCGGTTTTCGTGAGCACGTCCTTTCCGAATACGGGCCCATGTCCACCGTCATCCTTGATCAGTGGGGGCTCCAGCGCGGCGAAGACGTTGGCAACATCGTCTATAACCTCATTGCCTGCGGTTACTTCGGCAAAAACGAGGGCGACAGCCTCGAAGATTTTGCCGGCGGCTATGATTTTGCCACCGCATTCGCCGCACCGTTTTTGCCGTCGTCCCAGCGCGACACTCTCGAGAAAAAATCCCCATGAAGAAAGTTCTGCAACGCTCCGCCACCGCCCCTTCCTTTCCTTCCGCTGACGCCAGCGTTACCACACTCCCCAACGGTCTTGATGTCATCGTGCGCGAGGATCACGCGCACCCTCTGGTCAGTGTGCAGGTGTGGATCAAAGCAGGCAGCATGCATGAGGAGCAGCACACAGGTGCAGGCATCGCCCACTGTGTGGAGCACATGCTCTTCAAGGGAACTGCGAAACGTGACCCCGCCCAGATCTCCCAGGGAATCCAGGCGCTGGGCGGCTATGTGAACGCTTACACTTCGTTCAACCGCACCGTGTACTGGATCGACGGCCTCGCCGAACACGCCGATGGTTATCTCGACATCCTCGCCGACATGATCCGCCATTCGAAGTTTGATGCCGATGAACTCGCGCGTGAGAAGGACGTCATCCGCCGCGAGATGGCCATGGGGAACGACGATCCTGGCGACACGATCCAGCATCTGATGCAGGCGACAGCATTTCGTCAGCACCCGCTGCGTCATCCCATCATCGGTCATCGCGAAGTCTTTGATCAGATCAGCCGCGCCGACGTCGTCGGTTTCGTGCAGCGGCACTATGTGCCAAACAACGCCTTTGTCGTGATCACGGGCGATGTCGATTCCACAGCGATCCTTGAAACGGTGCGCAGTCACTTTGGCGATTGGAAACGCCGTGCCTTTGATCCTGTGCAGCTTCCAGACGAACCGCGCCAGCAAGGCTGCAGATTCGCCGCGAAAAACTTCGCCACGGAGCTGACGCGCGTCGCGCTGGGCTGGCAGATTCCCGGGGAGAGCCATGCCGATAAGCCCGCGCTCGATGTGTTGGCATTCCTCCTGGGTTCCGGCCGCAGTTCGCGCCTCTATCAGGAACTGCGTGAGAAGCGCAGCATCGCGCACTACGTCTGGGCGGGTGCTTGGTGCGCACCCGAAGTAGGCCTTTTCAATGTCGAGGCTGAGTGCAATCCCGCCGATGTCGAAAAGCTGCGAAAAGGAATGCTTGATGTCATCGCCGTTATGCAAAAGACCGGCCCGGGCCGCGCCGAACTCGAGAAGGCCGTGTGCGCCACGCTCAGCAGCCAAATGCGCACCCTGAGCACCGTCAAAGGCCAGGCCGGCAGCCTGGGCGGCGGATGGCTGCTCTCCGGTTCGCTCGACTATCAGCGCCAGTTCCTCGCAGCGATCACCGCACTCACGCCCGAAGTCATCCGGGATGCCGCGCGCCGCTATTTGCGCCCCGAGGCCATGAGCACCGTCCTGGTCGGGCATGAGGTCGAAGCCGCCAGCAAGGTTTCAACATCTGCCGATTCCTCGCGCCCCGACATTCAGCGTTTCAAACTCAAAAACGGGCTCATCCTGATCGTCGGCGAGAATCCGCGCCTGCCGCTCGTCAGTGTGCGCACGAATTTCCTCGCCGGTGTCCTCGCCGAAACCGACATCACTGCAGGCGTAACACAGATCTCCGCACAGATGCTGCTCAAAGGAACCAAGAAGCGTGCTGCAGCGCAGATCGCCTCCGAACTCGAAAACCGCGGTGGCAGCCTGATGTGCACCGCGGATGCGCATCGCTACATGATCGGTGCCGACGTCATGCGTGGCGACGAAGCTGGTGCGCTCGATCTCCTTGCTGATCTCATCCTGCATCCTGCACTTCCCCAGGCCCAGCTCGCCGACGTGAAGAAGCGCCAGATCGCCAACATCGTCGAAGAGAAGGAAGACCCGCTCACCGTGGCGATGCGCAAAGCACGCCGCGAAATCTTCGCCGGACAGCCCTTCCACCGCACCGCGCTCGGCACCGAGCAAACCGTTGCGGCCCTTAAGCTCTCCGACTGCCGCGCCATGCTGAATGCCAGCTTCGCCACCGGCAACGGTGTCGTTTCCGTCTTCGGCGATGTCAAAGCAGCCGAGATCAAGAAGCTGGTCGAAAAGACCTTCGCCAAACTTCCGCGCGGTCCGCGCCAGATCGCCCACGCGCGCGAATACCACGCCAGCGCCAAACCTGCCGCGTGGACCGAGCATCTCGACAAAGAGCAGGCTGTCATCGTGGTCGGCTTCCGCACCGTCGGCCTTGAAGACCGGGATGTGCATGCGCTCAACCTCATTGACGAAGCTTGCAGCGACATGGGCAGCCGCCTGTTCAATCGCATCCGCGAAGAGCTCGGCCTCGCCTAC
This sequence comes from Prosthecobacter sp., assembly GCF_020439865.1. GTDB lineage: Bacteria > Verrucomicrobiota > Verrucomicrobiia > Verrucomicrobiales > Verrucomicrobiaceae > Prosthecobacter. The sequence goes on along the minus strand of NZ_JAGRPF010000104.1, from coordinate 31,222 downwards.
TATGTCGGTGCTCAAAATTTCGCCGCCATGGGCGCAGGCGCCTTCTACTTCTACGTCGGCACGGACCCCAAGAAGGTGAAGCTCGCTGAAAAGGAACTCATGGCACAGATCAATGATCTCGCCGCCAACGGCCTGCATATCGACGAGATCGACCGTGCCCGCGTGACCTGGCGCTCCTCCTGGCTGCGCGCCCAGCAGGGCAACACAGGAATGGCCGACATCTGTGCTTGGAACGAAGTCAACGGCCTCGGCTGGGACCACTATCAAAAGCTTCCCGGCATCATCGCTGACATCAGTTCCAAGGAGGTCCAGCGCGTGGCCGCGAAGTACTTCGGTGAGAAGAAAGCATTCATCGTGCGAGTGCTGCCAAAGTGAGTTTTCACGTGACACATACAACGGTTCTCTGATAAACGCCCGCTATGGAGCAATCACATTTGGACCGTGTCTCAGCCCTCGAATTGGAAATCCGTGAGTGGGCGCTTGGCATTCGATGTTTGTTTGCGGTCCTGAATGTCCTGCCGCTCTACTACTGCACCCGCGTGCTGCTAGCTGCACCGAGGTTCGAAACGATCTTTGAAGACATGCTGGGCTCGAAGCAGAAATTACCAGTGTTGACGCGGCTGGTGCTGCAAAACAGCATGTCTTTGCTCGCAGTGGCATGGCTGATGGCCTTGGCTGCCATCACGATGATCTTCACCTTGAAACAAGGGCGCCATGTATGGGTGTCGGCAGTAGTTTCAGCGGCAGTTCTGATTTTGTCTGGCCACCTCGTTGCGACTGTTCTGGTGGATCCTCTGGTGACGATCATTGCAAACCTCTCCGGGGGCAGCGGAATACCCTAAGGTAAAAAAACTGAATTTCGCCGCCAGACTTGGCCCGACGGCTGCTCTATTCAAGACTCAGTTGGGGCGCAAGCTTCACAAACATTTCCTGGGTTCGCTCAGGGAAACACACAACGAGCTGGGGAGTCGCTTCATGGTTGGGACTCCTTGGTCACCTAAAGGCCCGGAGGGATTTTGGTTGGGTCCCTCCGGGCCGAGTTGTTTTCAGACACCGGCATGCGGTGCGGCTCCTATGACTGCGCCTTCGCGCGCAGGCGGGACGAAGATTTTGATCATTGCAAATGAGGGAGCTCCGTGGCTCATTCCCGTTCCCACCCAACCCCAACTATGAAATCAATCGCACCGACTCTTGCCGCCTTCGTCATCACGTTTGCCGGTCTGACCGGAACAACCCCAGCCCAAACCGTGAGTGACGCCAAACCTGTGAAAATCGTGATGGAAACCTCCAAAGGCACCATCGAACTCGAACTCGACGCCGCCAAGGCCCCCATTTCCGTCGCCAATTTTGTGAAGTATGTGAAGAAAGGCTTTTATGACGGCCTGATCTTCCACCGTGTGATCCCTGACTTCATGGTCCAGGGCGGCGGTTTCACCCCTGACATGCAGCAGAAGGAAACGGACGGTAACATCGAAAACGAAGCCAAGAACGGCCTGAAGAACGTGAAGGGCTCCATCGCCATGGCCCGCACGCCCAATCCACACAGCGCCAGCTCCCAGTTCTTCATCAATCTCAAGGACAACAGCTTCCTCGACTACCCCGGTCAGGACGGCTGGGGCTACTGCGTGTTCGGCAAAGTAACCAAAGGCATGGACGTCGTCGATGCCATGGCTGCTGTCGCCACAGGCCGCAAAGGCCCCCACGGTGACGTGCCCAACGAGCCAATCGTCATCAAAAGCGCCAAGCTCGCCGAGTAATCGCTCCGAGAACTTTGATTCAGGATCTCAATGCCAGCCGGTCGCTCCGGCTGGCATTTTTTGTGGCTACATAAACTTCTTCACGCGATCGCGCACATCACCGACCAGACGTTCCGCATAGTTCACCGCGTACTCGACCGGGCACAGGCTGTCATCCTTCGTCAACGGCGTCAGATCCATCGCAAACGTCAGCAGGTTCGTGTTGTCTGTCGTGTGCGAGTCAAAGTAGGTCGCGTTTGCGTGGCGCAGCCCCTCTTCGGCCAGATCATACCGCTTTCCGCCGCTGATCTGCGAATCAAACACGCCCAGCAGCGGGCGCAGCATGTGCGGGTGCTTGTCCACCCAGAGCATCACTTTGTCATCAGAGAGCAGCCAGTCGAGCTTCCGCCAGACTTCGCAGCCATACACCGTCTCCGGACGCATCTCCGGTGGCAGTTCCCGAATGGCCTCCAGGCAGCGCAAAAAAGTCGCCACGTGGGTGTCATGCCTGTCGCACGGATTGTGGAGATACAAAATCTTGGGCTGGGCGTGCTCCAGAATAAACTTCAAATCCTCCACTGCCGGCGCATGTCTGGGCTTTTTGATATCCTCGCTCGGATAGCCAAGCTGCACCATGATACTGTACTCTCCCACATAGGCCGCCTTGCGCTGCTCGATGAGACGCACCTTCTGCATCTCCTCGTCGGTATACTTCTCATACGGCCCCTTGCGCGGGCTGCCCGCACCGTCCGTGACCACCACGCCGCCGAACCACTGGTCTTCGCTATGAAAGCACTCGGTGATGCCGTGATACGCAGCGATTTCTAGATCGTCCTGGTGGGAGACAATGCCCAGATGCGTCACACGACGCAGGGCAGTCCAGGGTTCGGTTTCGTCAGGGATGTAAAGATCGTGTTTGGGATGTCGGAATTGCACAGTAAATTGACCATGCACGGCGGCCCGGGCTGTGCAAAGGCCAATCCATTCGGCGCTCCCTAACAGGTGGACAAAGGCCGCCGCCACGCCATGATCGCGGGCCAGCTTAACCCAACCACGCCACCTTTCCGATGAGCTTCATCTCCCAGATTTCCGAAGATCTTAAAAACGCCATGCGCGCCAAGGACACCGTGGCTCTCAACGTGATCCGCAACCTCAAGTCGGCCCTTAAGTATGCCGCCATCGAAAAACTCGGCGCGGACGGAGAACTGGGCGACACCGACGCGCTTGCCGTCGTGCGCAAGGAGATCAAGAAACTGCAGGACTCCGTGGATGGGGCTGAAAAAGCCGGTCGTCCGGAAGCGGTGGACGCCGCCAAAGCCGAGATCGCCGTTCTGGAAAAGTATCTCCCTGCCGCCATGAGTGCCGACGAACTGGCCAAACTCGTCGAGACCGTCATCGCAGAACTCGGCGCCACATCCAAGAAAGACATGGGCGGCGTGATGAAGGCGCTACAGGAGCGCGTCGCTGGACGTGCCGACAGCAAGTCGATCTCGACCGAAGTCGCAAAACGCCTCGCGTAACCGACCCGAACGTCTTCATGACTTCCGCCATCATCGTTGCCGCTGGCAGCAGCCGTCGCATGGGCTTCAACAAGCTCCTGGCCCAGCTCAGCGGCGAACCCGTCTTGCGACGCACGATCGGCGTGTTTCAAAAGTGCGCGGTCATTGACGAAATCATCGTCGTCACCAGCGATGCCTTGCGCATGGAAGTCGATGTGTGGCGCTCCAGCGGCGCCGAGAAGGTCACGCAAATCATCATTGGCGGCGCTGAGCGCCATCTCTCCGTACAGGCGGGTCTCCGGGCATTGAACCCGGCCTGTGACATCGTCGCCGTGCATGATGGCGCGCGTCCGCTCATTTCTGTGGCGCAGATCACCCGCTGCGTGGAAGCGGCCAGACAGAAGGCCGCTGTCGCCTGCGCCCGCCCGATGACCGAAACGCTCAAGCGCTGTGACGGCGAAGACCGCATCATCGATTCCATCGACCGCTCGAATGCCTGGATCATGGAGACCCCGCAGGTCTTCCAAAAAGACATTCTGATGCGGTCCTACGAAGCGGTGATTCGCGACGGCCTTCTCGTCACTGACGAAGTTTCCGCCGTGCAACATCTTGGAGAGCCCGTGTTTGTGATCGAAAACTTCGAGCCGAATCCGAAAATCACGTTTCCAGCCGACATCGCGCTGGCGGAACGTTTTGTGGACTGAACGCCGCCATGCCCGAATACGCCGCCCTCGACAACGCACCGAACCTGCCACGCCGGAACTGGGCGTCCATTGTTCTCGTGCTCATCGTTCAGGCGCTGAATTCGTTCAGCGACAACTTTGTCAAAATGCTGCTGATCGCCCTGTCGATCATCATCGCCCGCGACTCGTGGGTGGGCCGCCATATGGAGCTTTGGCTTGGCGCGATCTTCTCACTGCCCTACATGCTGTTTGCCCCCCTCGCCGGCTACTGGTCGGACCGATTCTCCAAGCGCAACGTCATCATCTGGATGCAGGTCATGCAGATCATCTGCTTTGCATGGCTCGCCCTTGCCCTGTGGATGAAGCGTGTTCCCGGTTCGCTCGAAATCTGCCTTGTCGGATTCTTCGTGCTGGCGGTCCAGGCGGCGGTGCTCAGCCCGGCGAAGATGGGCATCATGAAGGAGCTCGCAGGCTCACGCCGACTCGGACGCGTCTCAGGCTGGCTGCAAGTCACGATGCTCGCAGGCATCCTCGGCGGCATGTGGGCCGGCGGCATCTGGTATGGCACTGAGTATGAAAAGACGGGCGATGCTTGGATGTCGGCGCTCTGGCCGCTCATCATCATCAGCATCTTCGGCATCGGAGAACTGATCGCCGCCCTCTGCATCCAGCAGACGCCGTCGCATCATGACGTTCACTGGCGCAAAGGCATGGCCTTGGAGCACTTTGAGAGTCTCAAAATCGTCTTCCGCCGGCGTTCTGTCCGCCTCGCGGCTCTCGGGGTCACTTACTTTTGGTTCATCTCCAACGCGCTGAGCTTCATCCTCGTCACGCTCACCAAAGAATTACATCCGGACACGGGTCATGGCGACGGGCCGATGGAACTCGCGAAGGTCGCCGGTATTCTTGGCATCGGTGTGATCAGCGGCAGCTTCTTCGCGTCGCACATCAGCAAAAACCGCATCGAACTAGGCCTGATCCCGCTCGGCGGGTTTGGCCTTGTGGCTGGTCTGCTCTGGTCCGGTCTCGCCTCCCTGGGCAGCAGTTGGATGTATGCGGGCATCATCTTCACCGGTGCTGCAGGCGGTTGCTTCATGGTGCCGCTTTACGCCTTCGCCCAGGACAAGGCGGAGAAAAATGAAAAGGCGCGCATTCATGCCGGGATGAACCTGATGGACTGCCTCGGCACGCTTGTCGCCGTGGCCATCGTTGCCTTGATGAAATGGCTCGAACTCAGTTCCTCGACCCAGTTTATCCTGCTCTCAATTCCGACCTTCGCGGCCGCTGTTTACACGATGCGCCTGCTTCCCCAGGACCTCGTCCGCTTCCTCATGCTCGCCGCCGTGCGCGCCCTCTACAAGGTGAAGCCTGTGAATGTGGACCGCATTCCGGAGACCGGCGGCGTGCTGCTGCTGCCCAATCATGTGAGCTATGTCGATGCTCTCATCGTCGGCTCCGCCAGTCGCCGTCCGGTGCGCTTCGTCATGTGGGATGCGCTTTACAATCTTTGGTGGCTGAAATGGCTCATGCGTCTCGTCGGCACCGTGCCAATCTCCGCGACACGTGCCAAGGACGCCATCCGCTCCGTCGCCACAGCTCTCAAGGAAGGCGAGGTCGTCTGCCTGTTCCCCGAAGGCCAGATCACCCGTCACGGCATGGTGAACGAACTGCGCAAAGGCTTCGAGCTCATGGCGCGTCAGGCGGATGCGCATGTTGTTCCCGTCTATCTCGACGGTCTCTACGGCAGCATCTTTTCCTTCCAAGGCGGCAAGTTCTTCACCAAACGCCCCAAGCATCTGCGCTATCCCGTCGAAGTGCATTTCGGCGAACCGTTAGCTGCGCGCGAAGCCACCACAGAGGCCGTTCGCCGTTCGATGCTCGCCCTTAGCGACGAGGCCTTTCTCGGACGCAAAAGCTGGACACACGCCGGCGAGGACAAGGTGGCCTTTGCCAATGCCAAACGCCTTGCCGAAGTGGAATGGCATCGCGCTGGAGATGTTTTCGTCAGTCTGGAGCCAGAAGGAAGTGTCGTTCACCGAACCGTGAAGGCGCTCACCCAGTTGATCCCCGGATCCAAATACGTCGAATGCCCGAGCGAAGCCCACGCCACGCATCTCATTGCTTTTGGCACGCGCGCGACTCTCTCGAAACTCACAGGCCACGAACGCCTCGCCTTTTGCCTCGACAGCGACATCACCTCAACGTCCCCTGCCCCGGCTCTGCGCGGTTACATTGATGCGGAGACCGGCATCCTCGTCTCCGTCGAGGTTCCTGATCCACCGATGCCGGCGAATGACAAAGACGAACAGTTCGGCCGGAAACCCAATTCAATCGGCCGCCTGCTGCCAGGACTTCGCATCGAATCCACCGCCGACGGCGTGTGCATCAGCGGCCTCATGCCAGACGACGAACGCACCGTGAGCATCGCAGGTGTCAAACTCGACGACCAGGGCTTCCTCGTCGGCTGATTTCTATTCGGCCATGAAAAGCGCCTGAATGTCGGCCTGCGTGAGCTGAAGCTTGTCACTGCGCCCAGAGAGCAGGCCCTCGACCAGCGCCGCCTTCTTCTGCTGCATTTTGAGAATGCGCTCCTCGATCGTGTTCTCGCAGATGAGCTTGTGGACGAAGACGGGATTCTTCTGTCCAATGCGATGCGCGCGGTCACTCGCCTGCGCTTCCGCCGCCGGATTCCACCACGGGTCGTAATGGATCACGGTGTCCGCGGTGGTGAGGTTGATGCCCGCGCCACCGGCCTTCAGACTGATGAGAAAGATGGGAACCTTGCCGGCCTGAAACTCCTGAATCGGTGTTTCACGATCCTTCGTGCTGCCAGTGAGCTTCACATAGCGCATGCCCTCTTTTTTCAAGCGCGCCTCGATCAGCGCGAGCATCTCGGTGAACTGCGAGAAGATGAGGATGCGGCGTCCTTCCTCGATCAGTTCCGGCAACATCTCATCCATCAGATAGGCAGTCTTGGCGGAGTCCTCGACAGTCTGCGCCGTCTCCTGCTTCAGCAGCCGCGGATGACAGCAGACCTGGCGGAGTTTGAGCAGCGCATCGAGCACGACGATCTGCGAACGGTCCAAACCGTTTACCTCAATCGCCTCGCGCACGCGTTTGTCCATCGCAGCGCGGATGGTCTCATACAAATCGGTCTGTGCCCGGCCAAGTTCAATGCTGTGCAGGATTTCCGTCTTTGGCGGCAGTTCTTTGGCCACTGCGTCCTTGGTGCGGCGCAACAGCAGCGGCTGGATGCGCGTGCTGAGCTGTTTCTGGCGCTCCGCATCCGCATCACGCTCGATGGGATTGCGGTAGTGCTGACGAAAAGTGTCAGCATCGCTCAGGAGCCCGGGCATGAGGAAATTGTAGAGGCTCCACAGCTCGCCGAGGTGGTTCTCCATCGGCGTCCCGGTGAGGCAGAGGCGGTGTTTCGCCTTCAGGCCACCGCAAACCTGCGCGGCTAGGCTCTTCGGATTTTTGATGTTCTGCGCTTCATCAAGCACCACGACGTGCCAGTCCTGCGCCTGCATCACATCGGCATCACGCACGAGCAGCGGATAGCTGGTGACGACAAGATCGTACTGCTTGAGATGCTTGAAATCGCTTTTGCGCGACTGCCCGTGCATGAGCAGCAGACTGAGTGTCGGTGTGAACTTGATCGACTCATTGATCCAGTTTCGCAGCACGCTCGTTGGAGCCACAATTAGACAGGGATGCTTCATGCGCCCGCTTTCCTTCTCGACGAGGATGTGCGTGAGCGTCTGCAGCGTTTTGCCCAGGCCCATGTCGTCGGCCAGAATGCCGTGCAGTCCGAACTCGCGCAGGAATTGCATCCAAGAAGCGCCTTCTCGCTGATAGTCGCGCAGACTGGCCTTGAGCGACGCTGGCGGATTGATGAGGCCGATCTCGCGGAAACTGCCGAGCTGCTCGCTCAGCGCGGTGAGCTCAGCCGGAGCACGAATCGGCATGCCATCAAGCGTGGCGAGCTGCGCGGCGCGCAGTTTGTCGAGCTGAAGCTTGCCGTCTTTACGCACAGGTCGTGTGGCGAGCAGTTCGTCAAAGAAGCGAAGAAGCACCACGAGACGATGCGCCGGCACGGAGAGCACGTCGCCGTCGTCACCTCCCAGCGAGAGCAGAAAGCGCTGATCGAGATTCTTCTCGAGCACGGACGAAGTGAGCCCCTGATCGACGCAATCGACAAGCAGCGGCACCATCGAGATGCGACGTCCTTCAATCTCGACACCCAGATCAAGCGAAAACCACTCACGACCTCCCTGATCCGCAGCGAGATCGGTGAACCACGCGTCTTCGTCCGCCTCATGGATTTGGAAGCCGATGCCCTCGGGCACTTCGACGCGCCAGCCGGTCTCCCGCAGCTTCGGCACCTGGTCCTTGAGAAACTGGGACCAAAACAACGCCTGATCTCCCGCCACGGCCATGAACCCGAGCGTGGATTCGGGAGCCTTGGCTCCAGGCAGCGCCTCGGAGAACGACTTGAAGCCCAGGCTGGACAAATCGGCGAGCAACAAGCGTTCCGAGCGCAGGTTGCGCACCAAGGTGTGGCGTTTGCCCGATTCATCCTCCCACTGATGCGCCGGACTGCGCACAAGCATCTCAAAGCGCAGAGGACAGTCGTCGTATTCCGCGCAAGGCTGGATGAAAGCGATGCTGCGCGGTTCCCAGCCGCCGATGTTTCGCTTCGCGGTGATCTGCGGCATCTCCACCATCATGCGCCTCACCAGCAGCAACGGCCGGGGTTCAGACGGAGGCATCTCGACCTCCACGGGTTCCTTCCGAACCTCAGGCTCATCCTCCGGCGCAACAGAGGTTCGCTCCCGCACTCGCGCCATGCCTTCGATGCGGTTGCGTCCCTCCTCATGGTCAAGCATCAGCATCAGCGCCGCCGCGTGCTGGCACAGCGTGCCCACCGCGCAGGTGCAGTGCGAAGTCATCGCCATGCTGCCATCATCCCGCAGCCGCAGATGCGCCGTGACGGAGGCGGAGTTGAACAATCCGGTACCGACACCCGCGATGATCTCGACTTCGTTCGCCGCGCAGACATGCACACCCGCTAGGCCGATGTCGCCGTGTTTCAACAGGCGCCCGCCCTCCTCAATCTGCTGCCGCCGGAACAACCATAGCCACGACTTCGAACGCACCTGCGTCCAGAGTTGTGAGAATGAGAAATCGCCGGGCTCCATGAACGCGCTCTCAGACACTGTGCTTCACCGCATCCCACGCCACGTCCATCTGCTCCAGCGAGAGCTTGCCAAGTTCGTGCCCCTGCTCGCGAAGATGCGTCTCCATCGCGTGGAACCGGCGGGTGAATTTCTCGTTGGCCGCGGCGAGCGCAGGCTCGGACTCAATGCCGAGTTTGCGCGCGAGATTGACGACACTGAAGAGAAGATCACCGAGCTCCTCCTCCATGTGGGCTTTGTCTCCTGAGGCGATGGCTCCTTCGAGTTCGGCGGCTTCTTCCCGTATCTTCGCAAAGACAGGCGTAGCGTCCGGCCAGTCGAATCCGACACGCGCGGCTTTCTTCTGCAGTTTCTGCGCGCGCATTAGAGCAGGCAGGCCGTTGCCGGTGCCATGCAGCATTCCTTCGTGCTCGGTGCCCTTCTCGGTGCGCTTGATGGCGTCCCATTGGCTGAGCACGGCATCAGAGGTGGCGGCTGTGGTGTCACCAAAGACATGCGGATGACGGCGGATGAGTTTGTCGGTCAGACCGTTCGCCATCTTGTCGAGATCGAAAGCTCCCGTCTCGCTTGCGATTTCGGCATGAAGTACGGGCTGCAGAAGAATGTCGCCGAGTTCATCACAAATCTGGGCGGAATCGCCTCCGCGGATGGCATCCGCCACCTCATAGGCCTCTTCGATGACATGCGGAATGAGCGAGGTGTGCGTCTGCTCCATATCCCACGGGCAGCCGCCTGGCGCGCGCAGCCGGTGCACGACGTAGCGAAGGCGGGTGAGGGCGTCGGGGTGGTTGAGCATGGTGGCGTCGTCCATGCGTGCTGGTAGCGTGCCTCGAGGGCTGAGGGAAGAAAATTTTCACCGGGGGTGATGAGAGCTTGGCAAAAGGACCGTTCTCCCTGACTATCTCCGCAACAACCCAAACGAACCATGCCGCGTAAACACAGCCACATCGCACCGGACTGGTGGGACTACACCACGTTGGAAAATGACCTCATCAACGACGCCGCACGGCTCACGGAGAGGGATTTGAGACAGCTCACCCGCCCCGGCTTCAAAGTGGTGATGTATGACACGCTGGAGGATTTTTATCTCGCGGAGGCTCTGGAATACATCCACGCCTGGAAGCAGGCCACACCGGACAATCCGGCGGGCATCTGCGGGCCGATCGGCCCCACGGAGCAGCTGCCTCTCGTGGCACGCCTCGTGAACGATCTCGGCATCTCGATCAAAGACGGCCACTTCTGGGGGATGGACGAGTGGTACGACGAAAACACCAAGAAGGAAGTCACGATGGAGCATCCGCTGTCGTTCGAACGCGCCGACCGCGAGCTCTGCTTCGACCGCATGCAAAAGAAGCTCTGCATGCCGGACTCGCAGCTGCATTTTCCCAAAGCCGACACTGCTGCCTACATCAAGAGCTGGCAGAGCGGTGTGCGGTGCGCGGTGATGCAGGGCGGTCAGGGCGACATCAAGCACTGGGCCTTCAACGATCCGCCCAAACGTGCTGGCAAATTCAAGAATGAGCCGCCGCCGCCTGCCGAATACCGCAAGCTGACCACGCGCATTGTGGATCTCCATCCCGTGACCCTGATGCAGAACGCCCGCACTTCCGGCGGTGGCAACATCACGATGGTGCCTCAAAAAGCGATCACCGTGGGACCCAAGGAAACCTGGATGGCCGAGAAGGTCAGCATCTGGCACGCCGGCCTTCACGACAATCCTCTGGGCCAGCGACTCACCGCGCTGATGATTTCCAAGCGCCTCGCGGACTCCTCCGTGCCAATGTCGCTGCTCGCCGATCATCCGAATGTGCAGTTCAACTACTATCGCGGCGGCCTCGGCCACTGCGAGGTCGAGATGCACTGACCGCCGGAGGGGGTAATGACGAATGCAAAGCCTTGGAAGGTGAAACATTCGCCATTCTAATTTCTGGTTTCGTCATTCGCGGCCCTGAGTACTCTCCGCAACCAAGGTTCCCTCCCGCACCATGCTCCAGACACTCGACGTCGCCCTCGGTCTCTCGTTCATCTTCTTCCTGTTCAGTGTGCTCGTCTCGACAACGAGCGAGATGATTCTCTCCTGGAGCAATGCCCGTGGAAAGACCCTGTGGAAGGCACTGGCGCACCTGCTGCCACAGTCCGGGCACGGAAAAGACGCGGAGCCGCTGAAGGACTTCGTGCAGCATCCGCTCATGACGGGCATGCACCGTCACACCTCGGCTAACGCGAGTGTGGCGAAGCACTTCCCGTCCTATCTCTCCAGCGGACAGTTCGGCCAGGTGCTGATGGACCTCTTGGAGTCGAAGGGGACCGAAGCACAGGCAGAGACACGCTGGGAACAGGTGCAAAAGGGCATTTCACAGCTTCCCGCAGATTCGCGCGGCGCACTACAGGCACTGAGCCGAGATGCCGAACGCAATCTTTTGCCCGGACAGGAACCCATGAGCGTCTTCCAGTTTCTTGCCGGTCAGTGGTTCGACTCGATGATGGACCGCACCACCGGCTGGTACAAGCGCCTGACACAAGTCTGGAACTTTGGCCTCGGCCTGGCATTGGCGATTGCCTGCAACCTGAACGTGGTCGCGATGACACGGGCCCTCTCCACCAACGACGACCTGCGTGCCGCTTTCGTGCAGCGGGCGGAAGCCTCCGTCAAAGCGCAGAGCGATCTCATCGTCAAAATGGGCGTGGAAGAATCCGCAGGTGCCCGCGCCGAGTTCGACAAGGCTGTCACGGAGCTGTCCGATGCTGGTTTTCCCGTTGGGTGGAACAAGACCACGGCACTGGCCTGGGCCACACACCCTTTGAGCACCTTTTTTGAAAGCCTTCTCGGCTGGCTCATGGCGGGGGCGGCGGCGGCCCTCGGCGCCCAGTTCTGGTTCGACCTGATGAAGAAGATCATCAACCTGCGCGGTGCCGGTGCGAAGCCGGATGCAACAGCCACCGTGCCAACGGGAGAGGCTGGCATGACCGGACCAATCCCACCCGCCGGATTGATCATCGACAGCACTGAATCACGGCAGGGCTGAGGCACCTGCAGTGAAACAATCGTTTGCTATTGTCTGAATCCAGACGACAGGGGCGCCGCAAGTTAACCTGATAAAGGCTAAGCTAAGTCGTTCATCAGGTTGTTTCTTTGGTGTTCTGAAATCCGCTCACGGAGCTTACTTCAGCAATCGTTCAAGCTGACTGAACCCAAGAAATCGATATGAATACCAAAATGTATGTGGGCAATCTGCCCTTCACTGCCACCGAAGACGACGTCCGCGCCCTCTTCACCGACTACGGCACCGTTACTGACATCCACCTGCCCATGGACCGCGACTCCGGTCGTCCTCGTGGCTTTGCTTTCGTGACCATGGACTCCCAAACCGCCATGAATGAAGCCATCCGTGGCCTCAACGAAAAAGACTTCGGTGGTCGCAACCTGACCATCAATGAAGCCCGTCCGAAAGAAGATCGCCCAGCAGGCGGCTACGGTGGTGGCGGCGGTGGCCGTGGCGGCTACGGTGGTGGCAAAGGCGGTGGCCGTGGCGGCTACTCCGGCGGCGGCGGCGGTCGCTACTAAGCGCCCCTGCCAACACTCCAACCCCAAGAGATTCACGGCGGCATCCTGGCGACAGGGTGCCGTTTTTTTGGCGTTAGGCGACTGTCATCCTCGGAACGCCGCTTTGTGCCAGACGACTCAGGGCCTCGCCCCCCACAGGTTCCACCGCCTGCCACGGCAGCCACGCCGTGCGTTTGGCTTGTTTCTCGACGACTTCGCGAATGTAGCGATGCTCCGTTTCTTCCCGACGTCGCAGCAAAAGATCGCACGAACCACAGCCGAGCAGGCTTTGATTAATCACCCACGCATGCGGATCGATGTGAGCGCGGCGCAGATCCGCCTGCAACGCAGCGGCTTCATGCACGGGTGTGGCCTCGGGCAGGGTGACGAGCAAAATGTGCGTGAAATCGGGATCGCGAAGACGATCAAGCAAATGCAGCACCTCCTCCGGCTGTGTACTGCGCGCCTGCCGCTGCAATTCGCGATGATACGCCTCGCTCGCATCCAGCAGCAGCAGCGTGTGTCCCGTGGGAGCGGTGTCGAGCACGACAAAGCGTCGCGTCCCCTGCCCCACTTCGCGTGCGAAGGCTCGAAACACGGCGATTTCCTCCGTGCACGGAGAGCGCAGATCCTCTTCGAGCAGCGCGCGACCTGATTCATCCATTTGCGCGCCCTGCGTCTGCATCACCTCCTGCTGATAGGCCGCCGTTTCCGCCGCAGGATCAATTCTTCTCACGGTGAGACCATCGATCTGCCCGTCCAGCGTCTGTGCGATGTGTGCGGCAGGATCGGTGGTGCTGAGGTGCACGGCATGACCTCGACGGGCCAGCAGCACCGCGATCGCTGCAGCAACGGTCGTTTTGCCAACGCCACCTTTGCCCATCGTCATGATGACGCCATGCTCGTTCTTCTCGATTTCATCCACGAGATCTGTCAAACGGCGCATGTCTGGCGGAATCCACTCGGCATCGACAGGCGCGACGCTGCCTTTCGCCGACTCGCCATCCAGCAGCACACGCAGTCCCTCGATTCCAAGAATATTGATCGGCCGCAGCGGCATGATGAAACTTGGCATGCTGTCGATGAAGACTGAGGCACTGCCCATTGCCGATTCACCACGCTGCTGCATGGCCTGCGCGGTGACATCTTGCGGGCAGTTGGTTTCAAAGGTGCCGTTGATCACCAGACATTGATTTGTCACACCCAAGGCACGCAACTCGCCCGACGTGCGCTCGGCTTCACGCAGTGCTGACAATTGAGGACGGCTCACCAGCACCAGCGTCGTTGCCGAGGCGTCGGACAATGTCTGAACCGTGGCCTCGTAAATGCCGCGCTGTTTCTCCAGCCCCGCCAATGGTCCCAGACAGGAAGTGCCGCTGGTGTTGTTGTCCAGAAACTGATCCCAGGCCTTTGCCAAGCTCATCAACCGCAGCGTGTGGCCGGTGGGTGCGGTGTCGAAAATGACATGATCAAAATCCCTCGCCGCGTCAGGATTGCCGATGAATCCGGAGAATTCGTCAAACGCGGCGATCTCGACCGTGCATGAGCCGGAAAGCTGTTCCTCCATGCTGCGGAGCGCTGCCTCAGGCAGCACGCCTCGCATCGGTCCGATCACCCGTTCACGATATGCCGCCGCCGCTTCCACGGGATTGATGTTCAATGCATGCAGTCCAGGCACCTCGGGCACAGGCGTCGGTTGATTCGTCAACGTCGTCATGAGCACCTCGTCGAGATTTGACGCCGGATCCGTGCTCACCAGCAACACCCGTTTGCCCGCTTCCGCCAACTTGAGAGCCGTCGCACACGAAAGTGAGGTCTTCCCCACACCACCCTTGCCGGTGAAAAACAGATAGCGCGTGCTTGTGGCTGCATCAGGACGGAACAGCGGCAGTTTCATACCGCGGCCTCCTTCTTTTCTATCGCTGCCTGAAACCAGCCTGGGCGCTCATCATGCGTTGGGTAGCGGCCTTTCAAATGGACCTCGCCATCCCAAAATGAAATCGGCAGCGCTGCGGTTCCCTCCTTCGCCAGAATCTCTTTCACGCATGCGTTCGTAGCAAACGCCATCGGCTGCTGGGCCAGATTGAAGCGCTCCACATGAACCCCCATGCCTTTGAGCTGGGACAGCATCGCCGCAAAATTGACGAGATCAGGGTCAACGCTTGGACCACAGATGCCGGTGGAGCAGCACATCGCCGGATCATAGACTTGGATCGTTTTCATGACGCCACTATACTTGGCCATTCGGCCAAGTAACCGCAAAAATCAGCCTGCTTTTTGTGCTGCCATGTTCCTCCATTGCAAACCGCAGTTGATACAGGCGCTCGGAGGGCTGCATGCCTCACTTCGCCGCCTCGATGATGGCAATCGTGTCCTTTTCGACCTGCTCGGCGATGGCCTTCAATTCCTCGGCCTGTGACAGCGAGGCCAGCAAAGCTGAGGGGCGCGCCATTCCAATCAGGGTTTTTCCGCCGTCTTGGTAGACTGAAATTCGGCAAGGCAGGGCGATGTTCATGCCCATGTCGGCGGTCAGCACAGCGACGGCCTGCTTGGGATTGCAGACCTCGAGGATGTGGCAGGCATTTGGCAGATCGAAGCCCTTGCTGGCGAGCGTCGCCTTCAAATCGTAGACATGAAGCACGCCGTAGCCGTGCTGTTTGACGGAGGCTTCGAGATCGGCCACGGCCTGGTCCGGACTCTTGGTGGTTTCAACAACGTAACGTGGGTTCATAGAGTGATGGGGGTTAGCGATGAGAACTGAGCGCGAACATGAGGCCCATCACGCTGCCGTAGATGGCTCCTCGCCACCAAGTCGAGGTGAGCGGACAGGTGCCGGAGCTGCACTGGCCAAAGTAGCCCATGGCTGCACCCAGTGCGGCACCGATAGTGATGGGAATGAGGAGGCGAATCATGGATGGGAATGTTTGTTCGCCATGTAGTACAACACCGGCACGGCCATCCGGCTGATGAACAGGCTGGCGATCTCTCCGGCCATGAGGGCGATGGCGAGGCCTTGGAAGATCGGATCGGCGAGGATCACCGCGGCTCCCACCACGACAGCCATGGCAGTGAGCAGCATCGGACGAAAGCGCACGGCGCCGGCGTCGATGACGGCTTCGCTCAGCGGCATGCCTTCTTTGATTCGCAGTTCGATGAAATCGACGAGGATGATCGAGTTTCGCACGACGATGCCGCCGCCGGCCATGAAGCCGATCATGCTGGTGGCGGTGAAGAAGGCGTCGAGCAGGCCATGCGCGGGCAAAATGCCCACGAGCGAGAATGGAATGGCCACCATGACGATCACCGGCGTAAGGAAGCTGCGGAACCAGCCGACCATGAGCACGTAGATGAGGATCAAACACGCGCCGAAGGCCGCGCCGAGGTCGCGAAAGACCTCGATGGTGATATGCCACTCGCCATCCCATTTCATCGAAGGCTGTTCATCACTGAACGGCATCGCGGCATTGAGGATTTTCAATTCGGCGCCGCTGCCGCCGAACTCGCGTGTATCGAGCTTCTTGAGCGCCTCGTTCATCTGGAAGATGGCATACACGGGACTTTCGACGACGCCTGCCACATCGCCGATGACGTAAGTCACGGGCATGAGGTTCTTGTGATAGCGGCTCTTCTCGACGGTGACGTGCTCGACTTTCACGAGTTCGCGCAATGGCACGAGCGGCGATCCGGAGGCACCGGGTTCAGGCAGTGCATTCGCATCACCAGAACGCACGCGCAGCGCGAGCAGTTCTTCGGGCGTGGTCTTCGCACTGCGTGGCAGTTCGAGGCGGATGTTCACGTCCTCCTTCTCGGCAGGCTGATGCAGTAGATCGACCGTTTCTCCATCAACGGCGATCTTGAGCGTCTGGGAGATCGTGGCGGCGCTGATGCCGTGCAGCGCGGCTTTTTCCTTGTCGATGATGAATCGCGCCTTCTGCTGATCGGCCTCGATATACCAGTCCACGTCCACGACGCCGGGCGTGGATTTGAAGATGGTCTTCACCTTTTCCGCGAGCTTGAGCCGCGACTCATCATCTGGACCATAAATCTCCGCGACGAGCGTTTGCAGCACGGGCGGTCCGGGTGGCACTTCGGCAATGGCGACGCGTGCGCCGTAACGTTCCGCGACGGCGGCGACCGCAGGCCGCACGCGTTTGGCGATGTCGTGGCTTTGCGCCTTGCGTTCGTGTTTGCCGACGAGATTCACCTGGATGTCGGCCACGTTCGCACCGCGGCGCATGAAGTAGTGACGCACGAGGCCGTTGAAGTTGTAGGGCGAAGCGACGCCGGCATAGACCTGATAATTCGTGACTTCTGGCTCCGTGCGGATCGCCGCGGCCATCTCACGAGCGACGGCGGCGGTCTGCTCCAATGAAGTGCCCTCCGGCATGTTCAAGATGACCTGAAACTCGCTCTTGTTGTCGAACGGCAGCATCTTCACCTTCACCCAGCCGATGCCAACGGTCGCCATCGATGCGAGCAGCAACACGGTGATGCCGATGAGGAACATCCAGCGCCAGCCGGTGTGATGAATGAGCGGCCCCATCATGCGGCGGTAGAGCTTCGTGAAGAAATCCTCCGGATGCTCGCTGGCGTTGTGATGCGCGAGATCCGCGGCGGATGCAGTGCCCTCCGTGAGCTTGGAATACTTCTTTCCCCAGCGCAGGATGCGAATCGAAGCCCAGGGCGTGACGATGAACGCGATGAGCAGCGACCAGAACATCGCGGCGCTCGCACCGATCGGAATCGGGCGCATGTAAGGCCCCATCAGGCCGCCGACGAAGGCCATCGGCAGCACGGCGGCGATCACGGCGAAGGTGGCGAGGATAGTCGGATTGCCGACCTCGCCCACGGCCTCAACCGCGATCGTGCTCCAACTGCGGCCTTTGTTCTGCGGCAAGTGGAAGTGACGCACGATGTTCTCCACGACCACGATGGCGTCATCGACGAGGATGCCGATGCTGAAGATGAGCGCGAAGAGAGTGATGCGGTTCAGCGTAAAGCCGTAGAGGTAGAAAATGAGCAGCGTGAGCGCCAGCGTGGCCGGAATGGCCACGGCGACGATTCCCGACTCACGCCAGCCGAGTGTGAGCCAGATCAGGATCGCCACGCTGAACACGGCGATGCCCATGTGAAACAACAGCTCATTCGATTTCTCCGCCGCGGTCTCGCCGTAGTGGCGCGTGATGCTCACGGTCACATCAGCAGGAATGATCGATCCTTTGAGCGTGTCCACCTTGCGCAGCACTTCGTCGGCAACGCTGATCGCATTGGCGCCGGGGCGTTTGGCGATGCTGAGCGTGACGGCGGGCTCTTCCTTGGTCTTCGTACCGTGAAAGACGTATTGCGTCGGTTCCTCGCCTGCATCGAGCACCTCCGCGACCTCGCGCAGATAAACCGGACGCCCGCTGAAGACGCCGATGACGACATTGCCGACGTCCTCGGCTGTTTTGAGGAAGGCGCCAGTCTCGACGAGCACCTCGTTGTTGCCGGTGGTGAGTCCTCCCGCGCGGAACTGGCGGTTCGCCTGTTGTAGCATCGGCACCAAGCCTGCGGGACTCAGATTGCGGCTGGCCAGTTTGACGGGATCAAGCATTACGCGCACGGCGCGACGCGATCCACCGAGCAAAGTCGTCTCAGCCACCAGCGGCACCTGTTTGACGGACTCCTCAACCTGCGCGGCGAGCCGGCGCAGCGTGAGGTGATCGTAACGGCCGCTGTGGAGGGTGAGCGCGAGGATCGGCACGTCGTCGATGCTCTTCGGCTTAATGAGCGGCATCGTGACCCCCATCGGGATGCGGTCAAAGTTTGAGCGCAGTTTTTCAGTGAGCTTGAACAGGCTGCGCTCCGGATCTTCGCCGACCTTGTAACGTACAATGACCAGGCTCTGGCTGTCGCTCGACGTGCTGTAGATGTATTCAACGCCGGGAATCTCCCACAGCAGCTTCTCCATCGGCCGCGTGGCGCGTTCTTCGATCTCCTTCGCCGATGAACCGGGCATGGAGACCATGACATCGACCATCGGAACCTTGATCTGCGGTTCTTCCTCGCGCGGCAGCAGCACGATGGCCGCCGCACCGAGAAGCACGGATGCGATGACAACGAGCGGCGTCAGCTTGGAGTCAATGAACGACGCGGCGATGCGACCGGCGATGCCGAGATGGCTGGATGAAGGCTCGCTCATGGCTGGATCGTCACGGGTTGGCCATCGGTGATTTTTGCCACGTCGCTGATCACGACCTGCTCGCCTTCTTCAAGGCCGGAAAGGATTTCCACCTGGCCGTCGAGCGATTTGCCGGTTTTCACCAGACGCAGCGATGCTTTGCCATCCTTCGCCACAAACACCAGCTCCATCTGCCCGCGCTTCATCACGGCGCTTTTGGGAACGAGCAGAAGCTTCACCTCTGCCACGGGCACCGAGACGCGACCGAACTGGCCGGTGCGCAGGCCGTCTGCTTTGGGCAGATCAAGCTTCACCTGAAACGTGCGACTCACCGGATCGGCCACAGGTGCGATCTCGCTCACGACGGCTTCCAGCGGTCCTGAAACGGAGGCGACTTTCACCTGCATCTTCGCGCCCATCGTGACGCGATCGAGAATCGCCTCCGGCAGATCGGCTTCGAAGCGCAGTGCGGTTGGAGCTTCGATCTCGAGCAAAGGTTTGCCCGGCATGGCGAGATCGCCCACATCGGCGAGCTTGCGCGTGACCACGCCATCGAAGGGCGCGGTGACCTTGGCGTAGCCGAGCATCGTCTCGGCCTCGCTCACGGCGGCGGTCGCCACTTTGACGCGGGCATCTGCCGCATCGTAGTCCTGACGTGTCGTCGCGTTGCTGGCAATGAGCTGCTTCTGGCGGTCAAAGTCGCGATTGGCCTGGTCGAGCATCGCCTTGGCCTGATCGACCTTCGCCTGAATCTCCTGCACATCGAGCCGCGCGAGCAGATCGCCCGCCTTCACCATCGCGCCGGGCGTGGCGGTGTATTCGAGCACGCGCCCGCTGACCTTGGCCTCCACCATGGCGCGCAATTTCGAACGCACCGTCCCCACGACCTCTTCAGACGCGGTGTGCGGTGCCAGCTTTGCAGCCTGCACCTTCACGGCGATGCTTGGAAGATCGGGAGCCGTGTGTTGCGCCGGGTCGTGTTTGCCACAGGCAGCAAGGAATAGGATCGGGAGAAGGCGTTTCATGGCGGGGAAAGAACGGCGTTCAGTGGATCAACTCTTCGAGCAGCAGGAGCCGCCGACGCCGAGTTTCTTGAGAATCATCTCCGCCGGACAAAAGCCGGTGAAGGCGGACTGCAGGAGGTTTGCGCCGACAAAGGCGGTGAACCAAAGCCAGTTCGGGCTGACGTAGTGTGCCAGAGCGAGGCTGATGAGGATGAAGGTGCCCGCGAGGGCGCGGATGGCGTTTTCGAGTTTCATGGTGGTGATGTTATCAGGTTTCGATTGTTGGAGGAAAAAATCAGCGGGTCACAGTGTCGTGCTTTTTGTCATGCTCACTCCAGCCGTGCGCGGCGAAGGCGGAAACGACCTTGGCATGATTCTGCGCGATTTTGGCGGCGTTTGCTGTGCGTCCCTTGACCGTCATGCGCACGCCCTTGTCCGTGGTGGTGAATTGATGCTCCATCTCACTGTAGTGGTCGCAGTATTCGGCGAAGGCCGGATCCCAGCGGCGCACACTCAGGCCGGAAGCCAGTCGTTCCTGCATCTGGCCGACATGCTTTTTCAAAGCCGTCGCCATCTTCGGGTCGTCGCTCTCAGTGAGGGCGGTGTAGCCGTCCGCCGTAAGTTTCAAATCGCGATGAATCTTGTCATGCCCGTCGAACAGGGCGTGAATCTGCTCCCGTGCCTCGGCGGGCATGCCCGGACCGCCGCGCTGCTGCGCGCAGGAGGTGGAACAGGCCGTGGCGACGGCAACAACAGCCAGAAGCAAGGTTTTGGTGGACGAAGTGGTTTTCATGGTGTTCTCTTATTCAACTGTATGAGTCTATACGCATATAGTCGCTGTCTGCAAACCCTTTTTGACATCATGCCCGCCGCACGAAAGAAATCCCTGCCGCCGGTCACCGATGAGGCCCTCGCTTTGATCGCCTCATGGTTCCGCACGCTCGCCGAGCCCAGCCGCCTGAAAATCCTGCGCGCCCTGGAGGAAGGTGAGAAGAACATCACCGAGATCGTCGAAGCCACAGGCCTCACTCAGGCGAACGTCTCCCGCCACGTCCAGTCGCTCGTCGAAGCCGGCATGGTCGGCCGCCGCAAGGAAGGACTGACGGTCATCTGCTTCATCGCTGACCCCAGCATCACCGACCTGTGCGACAACGTGTGCAGCAACCTGCTGAAGCGCCTCTCCAACCAGGTCAAGAAACTCGGCGGCTCGTGACCACCTCTTCATGTTCTTCCGACTCATGATCTGGACGATTCTCATCCTCGCCGTCATCGTCGGCGGCTGGTATTGGTATGAAGGCGACTGGGACCGCCAGCTTTTCAAAGCCGCCCCCGGCTGCGTGTGCGCCAACCTCAACGCCGGTCAGGCAAACGCGTGGCTGCGAGAGCATCCTGAGACCCAAGTGCTCGATGTGCGCTCGGCAGGCGAGTTCGAAGGCGGTGCGCTGCCCAAGGCAGTCAACATCTCCATCGGCGACGACACCTTCGACACCAAGGTCGCCAAGCTCGACAAAGAAAAGCCGGTGCTCGTCTATTGCGCCGGTGGATTCCGCAGCCGCAAAGCCGTCACGCGCTTGAAAGACCTCGGCTTCAAAAACATCCAGCACATCCACCGCGGCTACATGTCGTGGAAACCGGATTCCCAACCATGAAAAAACTGATCCTCTGCCTGCTGACCTTTACCCTCACCGCTGCAGCCGCCGAGCCGGAGGTCATTCCAATCCTCGTGCGTGAAAATCTGCGCATCGTGTATCAAGTCACCGATGACGCACAGCATGAGGGCGTGAACAAGGGGCTCTTTTACGCACGCAAGCTCATCAACACCTATCAGAAGCAAGGCATCGCCGCTGATCAGGTGCATCTGCATCTCGTTTACCACGGCACCGGCATCGCCGCCGTGGTGAATGACGAAGCGCGGAAGCGTCTGGGTATAGAAGCCGCCAATCCGAATGGCGAGATCCTCGCCGAACTCATCAAGCGGGGTGTGCAGGTGGAACTGTGCGAAAACACCATGCAGCAGAAGGGCGTGAAGCCGGCGGAACTAATGGCTGGCGTGAAACTCGTCGTCGGCGCCTTCCCTCGCCTCATTGATCTACAACTCCAAGGCTTTGCCTACATCAAGTTTGAGTAACTCCTCCCAGCCATGAAACGCAGCCTCATCTCCCTCTGCCTTCTCACCACAATCGCCATCGCCCAGGAGGCGAGTGTCAAACCAGGCATCAACGACAAGTTCCTCGATCCGAAGCTCAAGGTGGAGGAGTGGACGCAGAAGTTCGAGACCGAGAGCCGCGAGATCTTCCATCAACGGGAAAAGATCGCCGCAGCCGTCGGACCGAAGCCTGGCATGGCGATGGCGGACATTGGAGCAGGCACAGGACTTTTCACCCTGTCGTTCTCACAGGCTGTCGGCGAAACGGGCAAGGTCTTCGCCGTCGATATCGCCAAGAACTTCCTCGAGCACATCAAGGCACGCGCCTCCAAGGCCCATGCTGCGAACGTGGAGACGATCCTCTGCACCGAGAAGAGTGTGGAACTGCCCGAAGCAAGCATCGATCTCGCCTTCATCTGCGATGTGTATCACCACTTCGAGTATCCACAGGCCACGCTCGCTACGCTACACAAGGCACTCAAACCCGGCGGCGAACTGATGCTCATCGACTTCAAACGCATCCCCGGCGAGAGCAGCGACTTCGTCATGGGCCATGTGCGGGCCGGACAGGAAGTCTTCGAAGCCGAGGTCACTGCCGCCGGCTTTGAAAAGATCGCCGAGGTGAAGGATGTGCTGAAGGAGAACTACTTTGTGAAGTTCCGGCGGAAGTGAGTTCGAGGGCAGGTCCACGGTGCGCAGTGATCTGAAATCCCAAAGCCCACGGAACCCCGTTCTGGCATCAGTCAGGGCGGGGTTTGTTTTTGGCGCTCACCACATTGTTGGAGATGTCGAGTTCCTGTCGCGTTTAGAAAGCAACGCCATGACGAACAACCTCACACGACGCCATCTCCTCGGAACTGCCGTTTCGGGCGCAACGGTCCTTTTTTCCCGCGGTGCTCTTCATGCCGCCGATGCTGATCCTCGGGTGCGCGGTCCGTTTCCGATTCTCTCGACGCCGTTCACGGACTCGGGTGCCGTGGACTATGAGGTGCTGGCAGATCAAGCGCGGTTCGTGGACTGGGGCGGTTGCCCGGGCATGATCTGGCCGCAGTCGGGCGACAGTGTGGACCTTTTGACGATGGACGAGAAAATGCGAGGAATGGAGGTGCTGGCGGAGACGGCCAAGAGTTTCAAAACATCAGCGCTCTGCCTCGGGGTGCAGGGGCGAGACACGGAGGAGATGCTCGTCTATGCACGGCATGCGGAAAAGCTCGCGCCCACGGCGATCATCTCGCGTCCACCGGACTCGGGGCGCACGGAGGACGACCTGCGGCAATATTGGCGGGCATTGGGCAAGATGGCGACACGGCCCGTCATCTTCCAAACAACCGGCGGCGTGGCCTACAAAGGTCCGGTGCCCTCGGTGAAGCTCATGATCGAACTGGCGAAGGAGTTTTCAAATTTCGGCTACATCAAAGAAGAAGCCGCGCCCATCATCGCCCGCACCAAAGAACTATGCGCCGCGAAACCGGTGATCCGCCGTGTGTTCAGCGCTCGTGGAGCGCATGGCTGGCTCTATGAGTCCCATCTTGGCACCGAGGGACTCATCACGGAGCGTGCGGTGTATGCGGATGTGCTCGCGAAGGTCTGGGACCTCATGCAAAGCGGCAAAGACCCTGACACCGTGCGCGACATCCACGCCAAGCTGATGCTGCTCTTCAATCTCGGCCAGCATCTCCCCGGCGGCGACCTGCGCGGCTTTCAACTCCATCTGTGGAAGAAACGCGGCGTCTTCAAGAACATGATCTCCCGCCAGTACGGCCCCAATCGCAGCATCCCGGACAAGCCGGTCTTCTCCGAACTGAAGCTGACGGCGGATGAGATCGCCGAGATCGATTTTCGCTTTGAGGCGTTGCGCCCTTATTTGAAGGCCAAGTAGCCATCCTGCTTCGCAAGATGAGCCTGCGATCATCAAGACTGCCGCACCCACGCCAGCAATCGTGCGGCAGCTTGAAAGCCGCTGGTTTGCGCCGCGAGTTTGCCGTTCTTGATCAAGACAAAGGCAGGAATGCCCTGCACCCGGAACTGTCCGGCGATTTGCTGCTGTTCATCCGTGTTCACTTTGACGAAGACAGCTTCGCCAGCGGTCTGAGCGGCGGCTTTGGCGAATTCGGGCGCCATGATCTGGCAGGGGCCGCACCACGACGCCCAGAAGTCGATGACGACAGGCAGCGGACTTTGCGACACGAGCGCGGCGAAGGCCTCGACGCTGTCGATTTCGACCGGCTCGGCGATGCGGGTCAGGTCGGCCTTGCAGGTGCCGCAGCGGCCCTGCTGGGCAATTTTGGCGTAGGCGATGCGATTGGCCGTGCCGCAGGCGGGACAGGACTGGATGATGCCGCGTTCGTCTGATTGAAGGGAGTGGCTCATGGATGACAAGATTGGAACAGAGTTAATTATTGCATATACGCATACACTCATATAGCAGTGATGCAAGGCAACGTATTAACAACCATGAACAAGCATCTCCTCATCCTCGGTGGCGGCACCGCCGGCACCATGATGACCAACCATCTGCGCCGACGTTTGCCCGCGCATGAATGGCGCATGACAGTGGTGGACCGCTCGGACAAGCACCTCTATCAGCCAGGGTTTCTCTTCCTGCCATTCGGCAAGTATGAAGAGAGCGACATCGTCCGCCAGACGCGGGACTTCATTCCCCACGACGTGGAGTTTCTGCAGGCGGAGGTGGATCTGCTCAAGCCCGAAGATCATGCTGTGGCGCTGAAGGATGGACGAGAACTGCACTACGACGTGCTGATCGTCGCCACTGGCTGCCGCACGGCTCCGGAGGAGACCGAAGGCATGCTGGGACCGAAATGGCGCGTGAACGTGCATGACTTCTACACGCTCGACGGAGCACGGGCGCTGCGTGACAAACTGAAATCCTTCGAAGGCGGCCGAGTGGTGATCCACATAAACGAAATGCCAATCAAGTGCCCGGTGGCTCCGCTGGAGTTCACTTTCCTGGCGGACACGTTCTTCCGCGAGCGCGGTGTTCGCGACAAAGTCACGCTGACCTACGTCACGCCGCTGTCAGGCGCATTCACCAAGCCGAAGGCGGCGAAGAAGCTCGGCCATTTGCTCACGGACAAAGGCATCGAACTCGTCACCGACTTCGTGGCGGAGAAAGTCGATCAGGAGATCAACAAGCTTGTGTGCTTCGATGGCCGCGAGGTTCCCTATGATCTGCTCGTCACGACCCCGACGAACATGGGCGATGAAGCGGTGCGGCGTTCCGCGCTCGGCGACGATCTGGACTTTATCCCGACGCACAAGCACACGTTGCAGTCGATCGAGTATCCCGACGTGTTTGTCATCGGCGACGCAACCAACCTTCCCGCGTCGAAAGCGGGATCCGTGGCGCATTTCGAAAGCGAAACGCTCACCGACAACGTCATCCGCCACATCCAGGGCGAACCGTTGAAGGAAGAGTTCGACGGCCATTCAAACTGCTTTGTCGAATCCGGCAACGGCAAGGCGCTGTTGATTGACTTCAACTACGAGTATGAACCGCACGAGGGCAATTTCCCCTTTGCTTTTGGCCCCATGAAGCTGCTGGAGGAAAGCCGGCTCAATCACCTCGGCAAACTCGCCTTCCGACACATCTACTGGAACGTGCTCCTCCGCGGCTGGCCGCTGCCTGGCATCAGCCGACAGAAGAAGAAGCCTGTGGAAGCGTAATCATCAACCCAACCCATCAAACCATGAAGAAAACCATCGCAGGAACCGAAGTCGACGTGAATGAGGAAGGCTACCTCACCGACATGTCGCAATGGAATGAACAGATCGCCGCCGCCATCGCCACGGAAGAAGGATTGGCTGCTTTGACCGATGCCCACATGAAGGTCGTGCGCTACTTGCGCGAACAGCAGGCCAAAGGCGCGGCGCTGACCATCCGCAGCATGGGCAAGAGCGGCGTCGTGACGACGAAGGAACTTTACGATCTCTTTCCCGGCGGTCCGCTAAAGAAGGCGTCGAAGATCTCGGGCATTCCGAAACCGGTCGGCTGCATTTGATTCAACAAAGAACAAGGAACCAAGAACCACGCACACCTATGTCCGACGACAAACAACCTGTGAAGAAGATGTCCATCATTGTGAGCCGCGGCTCGCTGGATGGAATTTACCCGGCGCTGATCATGGCCAACGGCGCGCGCATGGAAGGCATCGAAGCCTCGCTGTTTTTCACCTTCTTCGGCCTGAACGCGCTGGCGAACAAGACGCTGGATCATTTGAAGGTGTCCACCGTCGGCAACTCCGCGCTGAACATGGCCATGCCCATGCTTGGCATGCCGATGACCGTTCCGTTTCCGACCGTGATGGGCGCAATTCCGGGCGTGTCCGCCTTTGCGACACACCTCATGAACAAGGAGATGGAAAAGCTCGACATCCCGCCCGTGCGCGAGTTCCTCGAACTCATCTCCGACTCCGGCGGCAAGATCTTCGCCTGCAAGCTGGCGATGGACATGTTCAAGCTGAAGAAAGAGGACCTCATGGACCGCGTCGATGGTGTGCTGACCGTGGGCGATTTCTACAACGAGTCCGCTGGTGCAGGCACGCACATCCTCTTCACCTAAGATGCCCGCGCTGAGCAACGATCCGGCCCGCTGCGAGGTGATGAACCTCGGCTGGGGGCCGAAAGGGCATGGTCCGTATCTTGTGCGGCAGGAGGGCCATGCTCCCGGCAGCGTCGATTTCCGCCCGCAGCGCTTCATCCTGCTCAAGGACGGCCGCTGGC
Source organism: Prosthecobacter sp. (assembly GCF_020439865.1). Classification (GTDB taxonomy): domain Bacteria; phylum Verrucomicrobiota; class Verrucomicrobiia; order Verrucomicrobiales; family Verrucomicrobiaceae; genus Prosthecobacter. The sequence continues at coordinate 4,512 of NZ_JAGRPF010000104.1, read as the reverse complement.
TCATCAATCTGGCCTTCGTCATGTTGTCCGAGGCCGATCAGGAGGCGCAGTTGTTTCATCATCTGACCGACGTGCTGGTCTTCCTCGACGCACTCAGCGACAAACCGGTCGTGGCAGATGCAGCACTGCCTCCGGACACCAGCGCAGAGGAAATCATGACGCACTTCGAGCAATGCACACACCGCATCCTGCGCGGCATGCGAAGCTGCATGGTGACACCGGCGCGGGCGTAAATCACCACTGCAGCGTCTTCACGTCGACCCGCGTCTCGTTGCGGCTTTCCTTGATGATGTGACCGTCGGAGAGATGCAGCACGCGGTCGGCCATCGCGGCCATGGCGGCGTTGTGGGTGATCACGACCGTCAGAGTCCCGAGCTCGCGATTGATGCGTTCGATGGCCTCCAGCACCGTGATGCCGGTGGTGACATCGAGCGCGCCGGTGGGTTCGTCGCAAAGCAGCACCTCGGGCTTTTTCGCGATCGCACGGGCGATGGCCACGCGCTGCTGCTCGCCACCACTGAGCTGAGAAGGGAAATGATCGAGGCGATGGCTGAGCCCGACGCGGTCCAGCGCATCTTCCGGCTTCATCGGATCCGGGGCGATGTCGGTGATGAGGGCCACGTTTTCACGGGCGGTGAGGCTGGGGATGAGATTGTAGAACTGGAAGACGAAGCCGACGCAGTTGCGGCGGAACTGGGTGAGCGTGCGCTCGCCGCCGCCGGATAGATCCCAGCCCTTGTAGCGCAGCGTTCCGGCCGTCGGGATGTCGAGACCACCGAGCACGTTCAGCAGCGTGGACTTGCCGCTGCCGGAAGCACCGAGCAGAACCACCAGTTCACCGGGGTGAAAGTCGAGATCGACGCCCTGAAGCGCCACCACGTCCAGATCGCCCGTGTGGTACACTTTGCGCAGGCCCCGGGCCTCGAAGATCGGCGGAGAGGCCGGCTTGGCAGCGGAAGGTTGCGGGCGGGTTGACTGGTGGCGTGGCATTCGCGCATTTAGCATCGTGAAAGGGAATGTGCCATCACGATGATCGGCGGTTGCGTCCGGCGTTCCTCGCGCAAGAATGGTGGATGCCCATTCTCGTCAGCGACGACGCAGCCGACATCAACACATCGAGGGTTCGACTGCCCACGCGTGAGACATCCCGTGGGCGCACGCTGGTCATCGGTGACATGCACGGTTGCTCGACCGCCTTGGACTTGATTCTCGGCGAGCTCCAGCCGGGCCGCGATGACAACCTGGTGACGCTGGGCGACTACGTGGACCGTGGACCGGACACCCGTGGCGTGATCGACCGCCTGCTCGAACTGGAACAAAAGACCCAGCTTATCCCCCTGCTTGGGAACCATGAGATCCTCATGCTGGACGCCCGCAACAGGCTGGTTGATTCCGATTCCTGGTACGGCGTGGGCGGACGACAGACGATGCAATCCTACGGATGCGTGGACAAGCCCGACTGGAACGCCATCCCGCAGGAGCACTGGGATTTTCTCAGCCAGCGTCTGCGCCGCTGGCATGCGACATCCACCCACATCTTTGCCCACGCGAATCTGAACGCCATGCTGCCGATGCCGGATCAGAGCGACGACTGGCTGTTCTGGCGGCGGTTTGACGACTCACATCCCCACTTCTCCGGGAAGATCCTGATCTGCGGACACACGGCGCAAAAAAACGGCCTGCCCCGCGTTCTGCCCGGTCGTATCTGCATCGACACCTGGGCCTATGGCGAAGGCTGGCTCACGGCGCTCGATGTCGGCACGGAAACTTTCGTGCAGGCCAGCCAGCGCGGCGAAGTACGGCGGCTAAGCTTCGAGGAAGTGCGCGTGCTCAACGAGAAAGAGTGATCACCCGCCATGACACGCGCGCGCTGGATCATTTCTGCTGTCACCCTGTTCGCACTCTGGCTCATTGGCGCGCTGATCGTGCTGCCGCATCTGCAACGTGATCTCGAAACCGCCGCGCAGAGCGTACTCGCCAGACAGCCGGCGCTGGAGAAGAGGCTCGACCGGCTGCACCTCGTGTTCAACGGCCAGCAGGCGCATCTGACGGGCAGGGTGCGCACACCGGAAGACCGTCACGTCATCGAAGCCGCCGTGCGCGATCTTGTGCGCGCTCCCACCCCGCTCACCGGCGGTCTAGGTCTTCGGCTCAATCCGGTCAGCCGAGTGATCAACGACATCGAAGTCTCCCCCTACCCTCCCGGCTGGCTGCTGCTGGCCGCCACAGGCCCAGGTGCCCGTCTGCTGGGCGCCGCCGCCACGGATTACGAGGCCCGAGACCTCGCCCGCAGCGTACAGCAAAGCTGGAGTGCGCAAGGAGGCAGCTCCGCGGGCACGCCCGAAGTCGATGGCAAAAACCACGATGAAGCCGCCAGCGTCTCGACCACGCTGCGTGCGGTTCCCATTCCGAAAGACACCGCCCAGGCTTTTCTCGCGCGCATCGGCCAGCCTTGGAAGGAGCTTTCGCTGAACCAGACCGACGCCGAACTGCACACCGAGGCACGCTCCGTCGGTGTCTCCGAAGAAGATTGGAAGAGCATGGTCCTTCCGGCGCTGCACCGGCTGCGTGAGACATTTCAACAGCAGCATCTCGCCCGGACTGAACAAGAACGCCTCGCCGCACTTCCACCGGGCCATCTCTTTCTCGCGGTACGCGATCAAGAGATCGTCCTGCGTGGAGAAGTTGGCACCACCGCAATCAAGAATGTGGTCTTGAATGAGGCGTTCGCCGCCTTTGCCCCACGGCTTATTCACGATGAAATCCGCGTCAGCGCCCAACGCCGTCCGATGGGCGACTTCGGTCCCATCACCACCGCATTGCTGCCTGAGACAAAAGGGCCCGGTGGCAGATCCTTTTTTCTCGGTCTCAGTGATGACGCCTGGGTGCCCGTGGACTGGCAGACCGCCCCGAAGGAACAATCGTGGAAGACGAAACTGCGCTCCGGGCTCCAGACCGCGATGCTGCTGGATGACAGCACGGCGCTCACCGGCTGGCTGCAGGGAGAGGGGACGTATTCGCCCTCCCGCCCGTCTGAAACCGTGCCCGCCTTCATCACTCTGGCCTTGTTTGATTCCAAGGCCATCCTCTCCGGCCAGGTCGCTGAAGAGTCTGTGCGTGCGCAGCTCGTCGCCGCCGCACGCCGAACCTACGGCCCTCGCATTCTCGTCATCAGTGACGACTTTCATGTCCGCGGCGACTGCCGGCCTGCCGCACGCGTTCCTCACACGTTTCAAAGTCTGCCACCACCGCCGGCCGCATCGGACGCGGGAGTCTTCGCCATCGCTGTTCCCGGTGACACATGGAAGGTCATTCCCGTCACGCATGAACTGGTGGAGGCGGGCGGTCTCGCAAAATCCGGTCAAATTCCCAACAGTCTTCCAGTCGGACTCGTTGAGGATCTGTCCGCAGAAGCTATGGAACAGCTTCGCCTGCATCTCACCGCTCCTTCGCCTTCTCCCATCTCCCGCTGATGTCATCCACTCTCTGGCTGCTGCTCTACCTCGCCCCGCTGCTCGGCCTGACCGCCGCAGTGTTCGGCTGGTTCGGCTGGCAATGGCGGGGCCGTGAGCTGAGGCAGGAAATCAAGGAGGTCGAACCCCGCGTTGACGAAGCCCTAACGAACCAGCCCTCCCCTGAAACGGAAAGCCCGCCACCACAGGACACCGAGCTGACCGCCCTGCGTGAGGAATTGAAGTCCGCCCAGTCCGAGATCCGCAGACGTGATTACGACACCGCGAAGGCACACGAAGCTGCCCGGGCCCTCGAAGAGGAAGCCGCCCGCCTGCTGCGCGACATGGATCTCCTCCGCGCCGAGCGTGATCAGGCCAAGGAGGCTCTCGCCGCCGTTCAATCCGAACTCACGGAACTTCGAAGCGCGCCGCCGTCTTCAACGCCCGTCGTCCCCGAAGCTCCGGCAAAACCCAAACGCAAACGGAGCACCGCCGCCAAACCCAAGGAGACGCCGCCAGCCACGCTTCGCGACAAAGTTGCCGCACTCGAAACCCGGCTTGCCGAGCAGAAGCCCGTCCTCGCCGCGCTGACCCAGGAGCGGGACGACTGGAGGCGTCGTGTCAGCCACCTGGAAGAAGTGCAGCCCGCTGATCCCGCAGGACTCGGCCTCGCACGCCGAAGCCTTGCCGACAGCGAAAAACGCCTGCTCACGACCACCACCGAAATCGAACGTCTCCAAAATCAGACGCAGGCGCTGCGACGCTCCGAGGAAAAAGCCGCCGCGCTCGCCGGTGTGGCGGACGATGATCTCACGCAGATCAAGGGCATCAAAAAAGTCATTCGCGAGCAGCTCCACGCACACGGCATCCGCACCTGGAGGCAGATCGCCCAGTGGGATGAAAACGAGCTGCGCGCTTTCAGTGAGATCCTGGCCTTCAAAAACCGCGCCGCGCGCGAAAAGTGGCAGGAGCAGGCACGCGCGCTGCATGAAGCCGCCCACGGCCCCCTTTCCTGATTTCAGTCCTCCGCATGTTCTCCGCCTCACGCCTTGCTTCGCTG
>NZ_JAGRPF010000103.1 GCF_020439865.1 Prosthecobacter sp. | reverse complement strand
GCTCATATCTCGGGCCGCGCGAAGCGCCGCATCAATTTCTACCAAGGACAGGGCGCCATCTTTGAGCACTACGGCATCCAGAAACAGATCGACAACGCATTCTATCGCCAGGTGTGGATGCCATGCGGCGGATACATCGTCATCGATCAGACCGAGGCTTTGGTGTCCATCGACGTCAACACAGGGCGCAACAAAGGCCACAAGGACGTGGACAAGCTGCTGCTGGAGACCAACCTCGAAGCGGCCGCCGAAGTGGCGCGCCAGCTCCGCCTGCGCAACATGGGCGGCCTCATCGTGGTGGACTTCATCGACATGAAGCACCGCCGTGATCAGCAGGCCGTTTACAAGCTCATGCTGGAACACCTGAAGCGTGACAAGGCCAAGACACAGGTTCTGCCCATCTCGCAGTTCGGACTCATGGAGATGACCCGTCAGCGTCTCAATGAAAGCCTTGGAACCACTCTTTACGAAGACTGTCCGTACTGCAAAGGTCACGGGCAGGTCAAAACCCCACTCACCATGAGCGTGGAACTGCAGCGCCGTCTCGTCTCCGTGCTGGGTCGCGCCAAGGAGGATCAGAAGAGCCTCATTGTCGTCGTTCACCCGGAAGTGATGAACCGTCTCAAAACCGAGGACGGAGAGCATCTCGTCGATCTCGAACGCAAATATCAGGCACGCCTCACCTTCCGCAGCGATCCTGCTTTCCACCGCGAGCAGATCATGCTCGCGAATGCGACTACGGGAGAAGAGATTCGTCCCTGATTTGGGCAGGGTGGCGTGTCACCATTCGGTCACGCTTGTCAGCATTCAAGGAATCGGCGGGCAAGCTGTCCGCCGTTCCTCAACGTTGGGAAACCTTGCCGCCCTCGAGCAGCTTCTCGAGGTTGGCGTCAGGCCTGACCCCCTTCTTGATGGCTTCAGAATACTCAAAGCGCGCCTTGTCCCACTGCGGCGGATCCCAGGTGATGTAGAGCACCGCAAGGTTGAAATGGGCTTCCCCGTAGGCCGGGTCGATGGCGAGTGCGGTCTTGAACTCACGTTCGGCACGTTCGATCAGACTGAGCTTGGTGGCGATGATGCCTAGATAATGCCGGCCGCTGGCGTTGTCGGGGCGTTTGGCGAGGCTCTTTTCGAAATAGGTCATTGCGTCCTTCCAGCGTTCCTGTTTGAAGTAGGTGACCCCGAGAGCAAAGGCCGCCGGCTCGTTTGCAGGATCGTATGCCAGGGCCTTTTGGAGAGCCACTTCGGCATCGGCGTGTTTGTTTTCACGCTGGCGTGTGATTCCGAGGCCGATGAGGGCGGTGACGTTTTTGGGCTCGGCACGCAGGGCGTCCTGATAGATCCGAGCAGCGCGTTCGAAGTCCTTTCCCATGTAGGCCTCGTTGGCCTCGGTGATGAGTTTGTCGACGGAGCCGGGCGCTGGGGGCGCGGCTTTCTTGTCGCTGTCCGCAGATGCGTTGGCGATCAGCGTGGCCTGAACACCGTTCGGGCCGAGCAGCTCACGCACCACCGGGTCTGAGAAGAGCTTTTCTTCGTCCGGTGTCAGGATCATGCGAGCGTTCTTCATCTCCTCGACCTGTTTGACGAGATCGTTCGAGGCGCTCTCCATTTTCTGCAGCTCAGCGATCATGAGATCCTTGGCCGCCTGCTGGCGGTGCTGCGCACGAAGCTGTCGCATGATGATGCCCCGCAGCATCTCGTTTTCCTGTGTCAGTTCGGGTGTGGTGGCGATCTTGGTGTCCATGCCCGACTGGACGTCTTTGAGCTGCTTCGTAAGTTCTGCGACCTGCGTCTGGTAGGCGGCGCTTTCCTTGCGCAGTTCGGCCATCTGGGTCTGCAGGCCGGTAAGCTGGCCGCGCAGAGCGACGATTTCCTGATCTTTGCGGCCGACATCGGCCTTGAGCGTTTCGACCTGCTTTTGAGCGGCCTCGATCTCTTTTTTCAGCCGTTCATTTTCGGCGAGGAGCCGTTTCATTTCTTCGCTGCCGGTCTTCAGCCGCACATTTTCAGCGGTGAGGCGTTTCACTTCCTGTTCACTGGTCTTCAGGCGTTCACCTGCCGCGACTAGGCGCTTGATCTCGGCGCTGTCGATTTTTTTCTTGGCCTCGTCCAGCTCCGCCTGCAAACCAAGACTGCGGGCACTGGCGGCGTCGCGTTCCTTGACGGCGGCTTCCTGCTGCTTCACCGCGTCGTCACGCTGCTTCAGGGCAGAGTCGCGCTCTTTGAGGATGTTGTTACGCTCTTGTTCGACAACGGCGATGCGGGTGGAGACGTCCGCGAGTTTCTCCGAAGCCTCCTTTGCAGCTGCTTCGGCAGCGACGAGACGCTGGCCGTTTTTGCGCATCTCCAGATCAACCGCCATTTTTTCCTCCATCAGCTTGCCGAGCTGGGCCTGTGCCGCGCGGCCTTCTTCCACATCCTTGCCCATGGCGATGATGCTTTGTTCCAATGCGGCCGCCTTTTTTCCCAGAGCATCGCTTTGTGTGCGTGCGGTGGTTATTTCGCCAGAGGCCCACTGATACCAGTTCTGCCATTTGCCGAGATCAAGCTGCTGCTGGTTGGTTTTGGTCTCCAGTTCCAGGATTCGCTGCTTGTACATCTGCTCCCACTGGCTGAGCATGTCGCTGAGGCTGGGCAAGGCTCCGGGAGCGGACGGCGCGGCGGGCACTGGCTGTGCCAATACGCCTGGAACAGGGATGGTGGAGGGAGATGCGGCCGGCGCTGGAGCCGGAGCAACCATGGGGGAAGGGGATGGCATTGCTGCAACGGTCTGCGCTTGTGAGAGCCGTGCCTCGATCCGTGTGAGGGCATCCTGAATCTTCTGCTGACGTGCGGCGCGCATCTCCGGCTGCCAGGTCGGATAATTGCGGGCGATGCTGTCCATGATCTCACCGGCCTGTTTGAACTTGGTTTGCGCGAGAGTGAAATCACCGCCGGTTTCGAGCTTGGCGGCCTCGTTGTTGAGCACGAAACCGCGGAAGTACTGGTCCGCCACCTCGCTGCTGGCATCAATGGATTGCGCATGCGACACCGGGGCGGCCAGGACAAGCGCCGCCATGAGGGTGAAGACGTAAAGAAGACGATTCATGGAATTTTGGGGAAGGGGGCGGAGTTTACCGCCTCGCGGGGACCTTGTAAATGCTCTTGGCACCGTGTCTCAGGCCTGCTTCCGACGAAGAACGGCCACCCAGCGGTCCACAGACTTGCCCGGGGCGTCCTTCAGGGCCCGGCTGGCCTTGTTCCGCCGGTTGCTCACCACCTCCATGCCCAGAGATTCAAGCGCCCTCAAAGCCAGCCGATGCTCGACGTCGAAGTAGCTGGTGATGACGAGCATTCCGTCCGGTCGCAGTTTGGCGATCCCTTGGTCGAAGATTTTCTTCCACAGCTCCTGCCCGTGCCAAAAGTTCTGATGGCGCATGAAGACCATATTGAAGTCGTCTCCGAGCTGTTTGTGCTCATCGATCTTCGTTGCGTCTTCGATCAAAAACTGCGCCGGCAGGTGCCGGTGCGTTTCACGGGCCTGACGGATTTCACGGATGCGGATGTCTGCGCCCACCATTTCGACAGAACCACCCTGTGTGAGATCGGAGCCGACCTGAATGAGCGTCTCCGCCTCATCACAACGCCCGCAGGCCAGATTTAAAATCCGCATGTCCCTCTGCGCCGCCTGCAGATGCGGCGACAGCGAGTCCTGGAGAAGCGATTTCAGCTTCGCCATGTCCTCCTGGATGGGATTGGGGGGCTGCATGGGGCTGTTTAGCTCCACCAAGTCTCAATGGCAACCTCGGTGCCATTGTTAGAAATCCTGATTTCCGCATGCATGGCTCTGTCACCAGGAGCCACCTGAATGACTTGATCTTCGAGTTCGTGAATCGAACTGAACTCTACCTCTGTTCCAGACGACGCCCATAACCACCGAAGTATGATGTCAGGTTTCGATGTGAAGGTGACGATGAAGGTGCGGGTGAATCCACTGCCCTGAACTTTGACGTCAATCTGATCTGCAGGAACTGGCGGAGGTAGCATTCTGGACCATTTGCAGGCTGTTTCAATCGCGGCGGCCTTCGTCCAGAAGATGCGTCCGTCGAAGACGATTAGCGCAAACACGACAAACAACGCGAAGAGTCCCAGGCAGCCGCAACAGCAATTCTTCAACGACTTGGAACCGATAGCTGCTTCGCTCATGTTTACTCAAGCTTGGTAAACACACCCGTCGCGGCTTTGATGGAGATGTCTTGATTGGTGGCATACGCCTTCGCAGCCGCCAGGCGGATTTCCGAACGCGTGCCGTTACGCAGCCAGACTTCGAGCGCATCACGCAGCAGGAAGGATCCGGGATACATGAGCTGCTCGGTGGTGAGAACGGGCCGTGCTTTCAACGCTTCGAGATGCGGTTTGAAGTAACTGCCGCTGAGGCAGCAGAGGATGATGGCGTCGGTGGGCTTGATCGAGACATCGAGGATGGCGACACTCACGGGCTCGTCCATGAGTCCGTTGTGACCAATGAAGGCCGTGAGGTCGCTTTTGCGGTCGCGCAAACTGGCGAAGAAAGCCTCAAGGCATTGGTGGATGTTCTTTCCACGCCAAGCCTCGGCAACGAGCATGCAGTCCTTAGACACATGTCGATACGAACGGCGGTCGAGGATTTCAGGGGTGGGATTGGCCTCGGCCTTTTCGAGCTTCCACATCTTGCTGTGACTGAAAACCGCCTTGAAGCCCTCTGAATTCCCCCAATACAGGTTTTCCTCCGCGTCATCACCATTCCCGATTTTCACCGGCACCTTGGCGATGCCTTGATGCTCGTTGTCCGCGAGTGCGACGAACACGTGGATGCGCCTGGCTTCTGCGAATGCGCCGTCGCATGCGAACGCACCCACGCAAAAGACCATGATCCACGCTTTCATGCCGATCAGAACTTCAATTCCTCGCCGAAGATCATGCGCGCGGCCTGGGCGACGTCTTTGTCTCCGCGTCCGCTGAGATTGACGAGGATGATCTGGTCTTTGCGCATCGTGGGGGCCACTTTTTTGACCTCGGCGATGGCATGGGAGCTTTCGAGAGCTGGAATGATGCCCTCGACCTGGCTGAGTTCCTGAAAGGCGGCGAGCGCTTCGTCATCGGTGGCGAAATTGTAGGTGACACGGCCCTGGTCGTGCAGCCAGGCGTGCTCGGGGCCGATGGCGGCGTAGTCGAGGCCGGCGCTGACGCTGTGCGTGAGCTCGATCTGTCCGTCGGCATTGGCGAGCAGCCAGGTCTTGGTGCCCTGAAGGACACCGAGACGACCGCCTTGGAAGCGTGCGGCATGGCGTTCAGGAATGATGCCGTCTCCACCGGCTTCGACGCCGGTCATGCGCACGTCCTTGTCGTTCAGGAAGGGATGGAAGAGGCCGATGCTGTTGCTGCCGCCGCCAACGCAGGCGACGAGGAGGTCGGGCAGACGTTCTTCGCGTTCCAAGATCTGCCGACGTGCCTCGACTCCGATGACGCGATGGAAATCGCGCACCATCATCGGGAACGGATGCGAACCGAGAGCGGAACCGAGGATGTAATGCGTGGTGCGCACGTTGGTGACCCAGTCGCGCATGGCCTCGTTCACCGCTTCCTTGAGCGTGGCCTGCCCTGCAGTGACGGCACGCACTTCCGCGCCGAGGAAGCGCATGCGGGCGACATTGAGCGCCTGGCGCTCCATATCGACCTTGCCCATGTAAATGACGCACTCGAAGCCAAAGCGTGCGCAAACCGTGGCGGTGGCGACCCCGTGCTGGCCGGCGCCGGTTTCTGCGATGATGCGCTTCTTGCCGAGGCGCTGCGCGAGCAGGATCTGGCCGAGGGCGTTATTGATCTTGTGCGCGCCGGTGTGCAGCAGGTCCTCGCGTTTGAGATAAATTTTGGCGCCGCCGAGTTTCTCGGTCCAGCGTTCGGCGAAATACAGCGGCGTGGGGCGGCCGACGTATTCGTGGAGCAGGCGGTCGAGCTCTTTCTGGAAGGCAGGGTCGGCCTTGGCCTTCTCATAGTGGTCGGACAGTTCGGAAAGCGCCGCCATGAGCGTTTCAGGCACGAACATGCCGCCGTACTGGCCGAAGTGGCCGTGGGCGTCGGGCATCACTGGTAGCGGAAGAATGGAGGCGGCGTTCATGGGGGGAGGGGAAGATAGAACGAATGCCATTCTTGGCAACGTCACGCTGCAATCTGGCTCCGCGCTGCCGCAGGATCACTCCTTGGCGACTTTACCTTCGAGTTCGGCGAGCTTTTTCTCCAGTTCGCGCACGCGTTCGATTAACTCCGGGATGCGGGCTGCCCCGGCCATGATTTTGCGCCCTTCTGCGATCGGCCTTGCAGGGAAGCCAACGTAAGCGCCAGCCTCCGTGAGGCTTTTAGTGACGCCAGCCTTGGCGAGGACCATGATCTGATCCGCAATCTCCAGGTGGCCCGTCACTCCCGCCTGCCCGGCCGTCGTGACGTAATTGCCGAGGCGGCTGCTGCCGGAGATGCCGGTCTGTGCGCACAAGATGCAGTGTTTCCCGAGGACGACGTTATGAGCGACCTGCACCAAGTTGTCAATTTTACAGCCCTCCCCGATCCACGTGCGGCCAAAACGCGCACGGTCGATGGTGGTACAGGAGCCGACCTCGACGTCGTCGTCGATCTGGACGATACCGACCTGTTCGATCTTTTGATGGCGGCCTTTGACGAGTTCGTAGCCGAAGCCGTCACTGCCGATGACGGCGCCGCTGTGCAGGATAACGCGATTGCCGAGGACGCAACGCTCATTGATGATGCTGTTGGCATGCAGCGTGCAATTTGCCCCGATGCGAACACTGCGGCCCACAAAAGTGCCAGGATGAATGACGGTGCCGTCGCCTATGGTAACACCTTCTTCGATGATCGCATGGGCGCCAATACTGACCTTTTCCGGATCAAACTTGGCATCAGGTGCGACAATGGCAGTGGGATGGACGCCTGGCACGAACGCAGGAGCGGGCGGTCCGAACCAACGGATCACCGACGAGAACGCGACCGTGGGGTTTTTGACGCGAATGAGCGCCAGCCCTTCCCGTGCATCCTGCGCCGCCAGATCCTCCTTCACGAGTGCAGCCGATGCTCGCGTGGTCTTGAGCGCGGGCAGATAGCGGGGGTTGCCGAGAAAGGTGACCTCCCCTTGGGCTGCTTCCGTGATCGAATTCAAGCCGGTGATCACATCATCCGGCTCTCCTCGCCAGAGTTCTCCGCCGACCAATTCAGCCAGTTTCTGCAGAGTGATGGAATTGCTCATTGGACGATGATGTATGATTGCGGTGAAAATCAAAAGGGCACGTCGCAATTTCTTGCGGCGTGCCCTTGGAATTTTGACTGACGCCGATTATTTTTTCGGTTCTTCGGCCTTGGGAGCCTCGGCATCTTGTTTCTTTGGGTCTGCGCCAGGAGGCGGAGCGTCTTTGTTGAGCTCGACGATCAACTGATCAGTGAGGTCGGTCGCTGCACCTTCCTTGACGTGGAGAATGATGGGGACGGTCGAAAGGCTGACCCCGGTCTTGTCGAAGACGATGTCATACCCGTCGGCCTTGGAGCGATCACGGACGACGACGAGAATTTCTTCGTAGAGCCCCTTGCGGATCTGCATGTCCTCCTGCTTGAGCTGAGTCTGACGGCGTTCGGCGAACTCCTGCATCTCCATTTCCATGGAGCGAATCTCCTTCACTTTTTCACCGAGTTCGGCGGCATATTTGTTGCGCTGATCGGGGGTGATGATCGGATCCTGCGCCATCTTCTGCAGCTTCTGGGCCTCAGCAGCGAGGTTCTTGTAAACCGTCTGCCGCTCCTGCATTTCCTGGGCGGCCTTTTCGTAGTTGCCCTTGTACTTCTCTGCCGCGGACTTCGTCTTGTGGAATTCTTGAAAGACTTTGGACATGTCCACGACACCGATTTTGAGATCGGCGGCCTGAAGGGTGAAGGTGGCAAGGATGAAAGCGATGAACGCGCTACGAATCATAAGAGGGGTAGTTTGAACGGGATTGAAGGGGCAGACAAACAAAATGTCTGAAACATGGCGCTAGAACTTGTAGCCCATGTTGAACTGGAAGCGCCCAGAACCGGTATATTGGTCTTTGGACATCGGCACCGCATAGTCAATGCGGATCGGGCCGACGGGCAGGAAGAGACGCACACCCAGGCCAACGTCAGAGTAAATGTCGCCATCGCCTGTGGTGGCTCCTATGGCGCCGCTGACGGTGCCGATGTCGCCGAATACGACCACACGAGGCGATTTGTCGGAATTGCTTGTGATGTGCACTGGGATGGAAAACTCACTGGTGGCATAGACCGAGGTCGTGCCCCCGAGGGGTTCTCCAGTGGCGTCTTTGGGGCCGGCATGGCGGTAGTTGAAACCACGCAGGTTGTTGGCGCCGCCGAGGAACTGGCGTTCGAAGATGGGAACGCGGCTGCCGCCCCACTTTTCTACAGTCCGGAACATGCCTTCGAAACTCAAAATGGTGTCTCCCGGCAGATTGAAATACTGTTGGCCGCCCACGTTCATTCCATAGACCTGAACATCTCCTCCCAGGCCCGAGATCAGGGCGCCGGCCTCCAGCTTGTGACCACTGCGTGTGATGAACACACTATCGCGGGTGTCATGCACCCAGTTCACATCGATTTTGCTCTGGAGGTAGTTGCCCGCCTCACCGGTGATGAACGGGGTGGAGCCGTTCGCGATGCCGTCGATGGTGACCTGCTGAAGAGTGTAGGTGCCCTCAACGTATGAGTGCTCACCCAGCCGTTTGCGCAGGCCCGTAGAAGCTCCGACGTTGGTTTGGTTGAAACGGTTCGAGAGGTAGTAGAGGTTATGATAGAACGCCTCAACGGTGAGGGCCAGTTCACGGCCCATGAACCATGGTTCTGTCCAGCTCAAGCTGACGTCCCGGCGGAGGGCGCCCGCGCGTAGGTTGGCGTTGAATCGCTGGCCGCCGCCCCGGAAGTCTTTCCAGTCGCTGATGTCGAAGTTGGTCTGAGTCACCTGAATGAAGCCGGTGATGCTGTCGATGGAACTGAAGCCTGCGCCGAAGTTGACCGTGCCGGTCGACTGCTCCGCCACATTGATGTCCACATCCTTGTACCCTTCGGCAATCGAGGGGGTGTTACGGATGTCCACCATGCTGAAGTAGTTTAGGTTTTCCAGACGGCTTTTGCCGGCGGCAATCTTGACCGTGTTGAGTTCCTCACCGGGGGCAAAGGGGAGTTCGCGACGGATGACTTCGTCCTTCGTGACGGAGTTGCCGGAGATGTTCACCTTGCTGATGTAGGACTTGGTTCCTTCGGTGATGTGATAGGCCACCGTGACCTGGCCGGGCCCTGCCTCCAGAATGCTGGTTTCCACTCTCGCATCCGCATAACCGCGTGAACCATAGTAGTCCTGGATCATCTTTTCATCAGCCTTCACGAAGCTGCCCACGTAGGGGAATCCAGGCTCGGTCTTGATCCCTGCCATCAGGGCATCCTGGGTGAAGATCGTGTTGCCGGAAAGGTTGACACCCGAGACGTCATATTTGGCCCCCTCGTTGATCACGTACACGAGATCCATCTGCTTGGCGGAAACGGGTTCGCGTCGGATTTCCGTCACCTTGGCGTACACATAACCTTGATCTTGGAACGCCTGTTCAAGATTCTTGATGTCTTCCTGCAGATCCTGATTGTTCAGCTTTCCCTTTTTTCCCCAGAGATTCCAGACGTGGTGCTCTTTCGATTTGATCTTGCCTCTCAGCACCCGGGATTTGATGGCGGTGTTGCCCTCGAAGCGGATGTCATGAATGATGCCGCGGGCACCCTCGTCGATCTTGAAAATCACGCTGGAGAAACCTTCACGGGTTGAAGGCACGACATCATAGCTCGCGGTCACGTCGGAAAACCCCTTCTTCTCATACAGCGTCACAATCTTCTGCTGGGCCGCTGAAAGCTTGCCGTCATCCACCGGGTCGCCCACTTTGACCTCGATCTCTTTGCGAAGCTTTTCGTTGTCGAAAGCAGTGTTGCCCAGGAAGCTGATCTCGCCGATGCCCCCGCGGCCGATGATCTCCACGATCACTCGCACGCCGCCCGCGACGTCCACGGCGCGAATGTCCAGATTCTCCACCGTGCCTGTGCTGTAGAGGGCACGGATGTCGCGTTCGACCGCCTCATTTGTGAAGGGCTGTCCCACGCGGGTGGACATCTGGCTGCGGATGCGGTTCTCATCCAGCTTGATCGCACCTTTGAAGATGATCTGAACATCCTTCACGATTTTCTTGGCCGTGGGCGCCACAGGGATGACCGACTGTGCCTGAACTCGTTGAGGTGAGGTGATCAAAAGTGCGATGACCGCCGCGGAGAATAGCGTCAATCGAGTCAGGGAGAGGGATCCGTAATTCATAGGCAGGGGCGGAGTGGGCAGACGGGAAGGGGACTGGGCGGAGGTGGTGCGCTTGAACGGGCGTACGACAAGCGTGCATTACTGCTTCCGTGCCGCTCAACGTCAAGGTGTAAGTTCGGGGGCCAGGGCACCCAGAATTCGCATTACTGATACAGGGCCGGCGGTCGGTTTGTTTCGCTTACAACTCCAACATTGTCTTTCCACGTTGCGGGTTGCCGGACAGTATGACCGCCCGACCCATGCCTCGCTCAAACGCGCGCACCTATCTTCAGCTGCACCTTGTGGTGCTGGCCTGGGGGCTCACGGCGATTTTAGGCAAGCTCATCCTGCTGCCTCCTGTTGATGTCGTCGTGTGGCGCACCTTGCTTGCTGCTGTCGGTTTTGCAGTGCTTGCAGGGTTGATGGGGCATTCTCTCCGGCCTGCCAGGGGGAGAGTATTGGCGATGCTCGGTGTCGGTGTTGTGCTAGGTCTGCACTGGATTTTGTTCTTTTGGTCGGCCCGGCTTGCCACGGCCTCCGTCTGCCTCGCGGTGATGCCCACCGCCATGCTGTGGTGCTCGTTGATCGAACCGCTCATCGATGGCTCAAGGCGCTGGCGGTTGTCCGAACTTCTCGTCGGAGCGGTCATGGTCGGAGCGGTGTGGCTGATCTACGAAGTCGAGGTTCGCTACTGGCTCGGATTTTCCGTCGCCCTTGGGGCCGCGGTGCTTGCGGCATTCTTTGCCACCCTGAGCAAGCAGCAGGTCGCCAAAGACACGCATTGGAGCGTCATCGGCCTCTACCAAATGACTGGCGCCTGTCTGGCGGCGTTGCTTTCGCGCCCTTTGCTTGAGAATGGAATCACCCCTTCGTTGCCGAACTCTTCTTCCGCGCTGTGGGTTGTGGTGCTTGCCCTGGTCTGCACCGTGGCGGCGTATGCGGGCTTCATGGACGCGCTGAGGCGGGTCAGTGTTTTCACCGTGAACGTTGTCTACAACATGGAACCCGTTTACGGCATCATTCTCGCCGCCTTGGTGTTTGGAAAAGCCGAATTCATGAGCGTGGGCTTTTACTTCGGCGCGGGAATCATTGTTTCAGTCGTGCTCGCCCTGCCGTGGATCCGGCGCTGGGTGGAAAAGTGAGAGTGCTGGACATGATGTGTCGCGTGGGCTTGCATCGTCGTCACGCGTGAACCGCCTCCGCCACATCCTCGTCTCCGCCTCTGCAGGTTCTGGCAAAACGTACCAGCTTGTGCGGCGGTATCTGCATCTGCTAGCTCTTGGGCAGCCGCCGGAGGCTGTCGCGGCGATGACTTTCACCCGTAAAGCGGCGGGCGAGTTCTTCCAACGCATTCTGCAGCGTCTCTCCGCACTCTCGCAGCATCAGGAAAAGCCGGAGGAATATCTGGCGGGCATGGTTCCACAGCCGGTCTTATGGCCAGAGTTTGCCGTGCTGTTGCGCCAGGTCACCCAGCGGCTGCACCGGCTGCGGCTCGGGACGATGGACAGTTTCTTCGCCAACATCACAGCTTGTTTTCCACTCGAGCTTGGGCTGCCGCTGGGGGCGAGTGTGATGGCTGAAAACGAAGCGGCCCAGGCCCGCCATGAGGCGCTGGATGCGCTGCTGGAGCGCATCCATTCCTCGCGCGACGATGCGGCGGGCCGTGCGTTGCTCGAAGGTTTCAAACAAGCGACGTTTGGAGTCGAGGAGCGCAGCGCTGTGGACAGCCTGGAATCCTGGATCAACGATCACCACGCCACCTGGCTCGACAGTGAAGGTATTTCGCAGTGGGGGGCGCTTCCTGCTCTCGACATCAGCGAGGACGACGATCTTGCCGCGGCGCTGGACGAATTAAGAAATCATTTTGTTCCAGCCAGACCCAAGAGCGGGGAGTTCATGGAACAGTTGCTGTCCCTGGCTGCCGAACTGGAGCCCGGACACAAGCCGGAAGACCGTGTGGAAGACTTCCTGAAGAAGTCGGCCGCTTCATGGCGGGAACTTCGTGCCGGAAATGCCGTCGTCACATGGGGGGGCGGCAAGAACCCGGTCTTCGGTGAAGCCGCCCGAGCGTGGGTGCGCGTGGCCGAGGCGCTTCTGAAAAACGAGATCAAGTGCCGAGCGCAACGCACGCGGGGCATGGCTGCACTGATGGAGCTCTATGAAGCCGAGTATGCGCGTCGCGTGCGTTCGCGTGGCCGGCTCTCTTTTGCCGACGTGCAGCGACTGCTGGCGGAGGCAACCCAAGGCGGCGCCGGGTGGATGGATCACGAGCGCGGTGACCTGTGGTTCCGGCTCGATGGTCGTTACGATCACTGGCTGTTCGACGAGTTTCAAGACACCAGCCGCGTGCAGTGGAATGTGGTGCGGGGGCTGGTGGACGAAGTGATGCAGGATGACAGCGGACGCCGCAGTTTCTACGCCGTCGGCGATCCGAAGCAGTCGATCTATCTTTGGCGGCAGGCGGAGCCCGGATTGTTTGACGATGTGGTGCGTGAATGGCCGCATCGAGGCGAAGACGGCCTGGAGCCGCAGACACTCAGCCAGTCTTTTCGCAGTGCTCCGCCGGTGTTGAGCGCCGTGAATGCGGTGTTTGAAAACAAGGAGGGCATTGAATCGCTCCTGCCGGGCTGCACCTCCGGGTTCGCATTCAAAAAACACGAAGCAGCGGAACGGAATCAAAGACTCGCCGGTTATGCGGCGCTGCTCAGCGTGCCGAAGGAAGAAGGCGTGCGCAATCCGTCCACCACGCCCGCCTTGGTGTCGCTGCTCAATGAGATCCGTCCGCTGGAGCGCGGTTTGAGCTGCGCCGTGCTGGTGCGCGGAAACAAAAAGGCCAACGAGATCGCCGAGGAACTCCGCACGGAAACAGGCATGGAGGTCGTCTGCGAGTCACAGCAGTATCCGGCCACGGACAATGCCGTGACGCTGGCCCTGCTTTCGCTGCTTCAGCTTTCAGCCCATCCGGCCGACACGCTGGCGCTGGAACATCTTAAAATGACGCCGTTGTGGACGCAGATCGATTCTGCAGGCCAGGGCTGGCCGCTCACCTGTCATCAGGTGCGCGAATCCGTGTTCGAACGCGGGTTTGTCGGTTTTACCGAAGTCTGGACCCGCCTTCTGCGGGAGTTGCTGCCGGAGATGGATGCGTTTCACGAACTGCGACTTCGGCAATTCGGCGAAATCGCCGCCGAATTCGACGCGGGTGGTTCACGCGACATCGATCAGTTTCTGCAACACGCGCGTGATATGCCGATGCAGGTGCGCGGTGCGGCGAGTGCGGTGCAGGTGATGACGATTCACAAGGCCAAGGGGCTGGAGTTTGATGTCGTCCTGCTGCCCGATCTGGACGGAGAGGCAATGAACCAGGTGCGCCGCCGCTCGCTGATCGTAAATCGTGACGGGCGGGGCATCTCATGGGTTTTGCAGGAGCCGCCACGTATCTTTGCACCGCTGCATGAGGCGTTGAATGAAGAGATGGAGACTTCGAAGCAGCGCTCGGGCTTTGAGTCGCTCTGCCGCCTTTATGTGGCGATGACACGTGCCAAATGCGGCCTTTATCTGATCGCGGAGCCGCCGCCGAAGAAGGAGGACGCGGCCATGAAGGAATCGCAGTTTTTGCGCCGGATGCTCGGTGTGGCGGGCGACGGGCAGGAGCATCACGGATACCTGAACGAATGGGAGACGGGCGATGCGCAGTGGTTTGCCGACTTGAAGGGTGAAAAGCCCGAATATGCAGACGTGAAAACGGCGGGCCGGCCGCTGGGCGAGCTGCTGCGCGAGTTTCAGCCCATGGCAAAGCGTGTGACGCCTTCGGGGGAGGAAGATTTTCAGGTCAAGGGCAGCGTCCTCTTCAGTGCGGGCCGTGAGCCGGGGCGCAGGCTGGGAAGTCTGGTTCATGAGCTGCTGGCCCGGGTGGAGTGGTGGGACGCCGACTCGAGCATGGAGGATCTCGAATCACTCTGGCGTGCGTCGGGACTGCTGCGTGGTGACGAGATTGAAAAAACGGCGGTGTCTATGGTGCGCGGGGTTCTGGCTTCAGAGGCCGCCGATTTTGCCTTCACCCGGCCTTCTGCGGAGGCGGAGGCGTGGCGTGAACGGCCATTTGATTTGATTCACGATGGGAGCTGGATCAGCGGTGTGTTCGATCGCGTCGTAGTGCTGCGCGATTCGGTCCGGCTGATCGATTTTAAAACTGACGATGTGGCCGACGAAAACTCGCTGGCGGAAAAAGTGGCGGGCTACCGGCCTCAGATCGTCCTTTACCAAAAGGCGCTGGCACGGCTGACGGGTCTCCCGACGGAACGCATCAAATGCGCGCTGCTGTTCACGCGGAATTCTCGTCTCGTGGATGTAAATTGATCTTTTTGTGAATTCACCGCGCCTTTGGTGATGCAAAAACTTGTGTGACCGCTCTAGCACTGGCATGGAATCCGCGCATCATTGCCATCTCGGCGTGGCCGAACCTCCCCCATGACCCCCCCTGAACTCACCGAAGAAGAACTGCTCCAGCGCACTGGACGTGGGGATTCGCGTGCGTTTGACCAGGTTTATGACCGGATGGCCCCCCGCATTTTCGGGCTGCTGCGCCAGATGATGCATGACGGGCGCGAGGCCGAAGACCTTTTGCAGGATGGATTTGTGCTGCTTTGGGAGAAGGCGTCCACCTTTGATCCGGATCGCGGCAAGGCCTTCCCTTGGGTGGTGTCGCTCTTTCGCAACAAGGCGATCGACCGCATGCGCATGCTGGGCCGCCGCAACCGCCTGATGGATAGTGAAGCTCTCGAGCAGGTCGCGCTGCCGGAGTCAGTCCACGGGAGTTCGGAGGACGAGGCCGCCAGCGAGCGTGGTCTCGTCGTGGGCGAAGCGTTCGGCAAGGTGCCCAAGGAACAGCGACGGTTGATCGAACTGGCCTTTTTGAAGGGGCTTACGCATCACGTGATTGCCGAATCGATGGGCATTCCGCTTGAGACGGTGAGAACGAACATCCGCAAAGGGCTCCTGCGCCTGCGCGACGTGCTGAAAGGAGGCGCATGATGGACGAGAGGCATGAAGAACTGGCCGCCCTGAACGCCCTTGGCATGCTGGAGAACGATGAAAAGCGTTCTCTGGACGGTGGCATAGCGCGTGACAAAGACCTGCGCTACCTGAGCCACGAATTCGACGAGGTGACCGCGGAGCTTGGCTATCTCATCGCTCCGGCGGAACCGCCGGCAAACATGAAGAAGCGCATTCGTGCGAAAATGCGCGCGACTGGTGTCAAAGGCGTTGGGATTTCCCGCGGAGTCCTTGTTGGCGGCCTTGGCTGGGTGCTGGCCGCTGCGTTTGGGCTGGCCTCTGTCTGGTTGTGGAAAGAGCGTTCGAAAATGACCCAACAGCTTGCTGCCGCCTCGAGCGTCATTGCTCCGATGGCTCCCGCCGTTGACGATGGCAAGGTTCGCACCCTGGCGGAAGAACTGAAGAGCTTGCGGGGAGATTTTGAGGGCAAGAAAGCGGAGCTGAGTGCCGAGGTCGAGTCGCTGCGTCAGCGTGAGAGCGCGGCCAGGGCACGTATTGAGCAACTGACCGCTGAGGCCGACGCTTTGAAGCAGAAAGAAGCGATTGCTCAGATGGAAATTGTCACGTTGCAGAGCTCGGTCTGGGAATATCGGAAGAGCGTGGCTGCCGTGGTCTGGGACAAGGAGAAGCATCAAGGCATTCTGAGGCTCGAGAAGATGCCGAAGGTTGAAGCCGGCATGGATTATCAGCTCTGGGTCGTCGAACCGGGGAAAAAGGATCCGGTGAGCGCAGGTGTGGTGCAGGTCGACGAAAAGGGCTTTGCCTCAGTTCCGTTCAAGCCTGCCCGGGAGGTTGGTGGCGCGGAGAAGTTCAGCCTAAGTGTCGAGAAGAAGGGCGGGGTGGAGAAAAGTGTCGGTGAGATTGTGTTTAGCAGCCCATAATCAGGCCTTGTTCGGCCAGACTGGCATTTTGTCCCCCGGTGAAAGGTGGGGGACGGAACTTGGCTCAGGGCCCTGCAATGGCTGCTTTCAGGCACGAACATTGCGCTCTTGCCAATCTCGTGAAATCCGCGATGGATAGCGCCCCCTTTCACCCCAAAAAAACACCATGCCCAAGCAGACCATTCGTGACATCGACCTCGCCGGAAAACGCGTCTTTGTGCGCGTCGATTTCAATGTGCCGCTCGACGAAAAAGACGGCCAGATGGTCATCACCGATGCCACCCGCATTCAGGGCACCCTGCCCACGATCAACTATCTCATCGAAAAAGGCGCGCGCGTCATCCTCGCCAGCCACCTCGGCCGCCCGAAAGGCCAGCGTGATCCGAAGCAGTCCCTCGCCCCGGTTGCCCCGGCTCTCTGTGCGCTGATCGGCAAGCCGGTCGCCTTTGCTGACGATTGCGTTGGTGCAGACGCGAAGGCCAAGGCCCTCGCGCTTGGCGACGGCGATGTGCTCCTGCTCGAGAACACCCGTTTCCACGCTGGTGAAGAGAAGAACGACGCCGAACTCGCCAAAGGCATGGCCGATCTCGCCGAGATCTTCGTCAATGACGCCTTCGGTTCCGCCCATCGTGCGCACAGCTCGACGGCTGGCATCGCCGACTACCTTCCCGCCGTTTCCGGTTTGCTCATGGAGAAGGAGCTGACCTGGCTGCACGATGAACTCGAAAACCCTGAACGTCCGTTCGTGGTGATCCTCGGCGGTGCGAAGGTGAACGACAAGATCGGTGTCATCAACCGCCTGCTCGAAAAGGCCGACACCATCATCATCGGCGGCGGCATGGCCTACACCTTCCGCAAGATCGTGCAGGGCATCTCCATCGGCAAAAGCCTCTACAAGCCCGAGTGGGAGCCGATCGCACAGGCCGCGCTCGACAAGGCCAAGGAGCGAGGCGTGAAGATCCTCATCCCGGTGGATGCGATGATTACCGACGCGTTCGACTTCGATGCCAAGAAGCTCGGCGAAATCAAGTTCACCGCCGCAGGCGAAAGCATCCCGGACGGTTGGGAAGGTGTCGACATCGGACCTGAGTCCGTGAAGCTCTTCTCCGAGGAAATCGCCAAGGCGAAGACCGTCATCTGGAACGGCCCGATGGGCGTGTTTGAGATCAAGGAGAGCTCCAAGGGCACCTTCGACGTCGCCGAAGCCGTCGCGGCCAACAGCAGCGCCAAGACCATCATTGGCGGTGGCGACAGTGTGAAGGCAGTCAAGAAGGCCAAGCTCGGCGACAAGATGACCTTCATCTCCACCGGCGGCGGCGCCTCCCTCGAACTCCTCGAAGGCAAGGATCTTCCGGGCGTCACCTGCTTGAAAGACAAGTAAGTTCATCATTTCAAAACTCACCTCTTCTAAAAAACCATGCCCCCCCCAGCCCCTCGCAAACCCATCATCGCTGCCAACTGGAAAATGCACATGACTCCTCAGGAGTCCGATGACTTCATCCGCTCCTTCGCCCGCCTCGTGCCAGACAAGTGCCCGGTGCAGATCGTCGTCGCTCCGCCGGCCGTCAGTCTTGAACGCGCGAACAATGCCCTGATCGCCGCGCGTGAGCAGAGCGTCGAGCTCTCTGCACAGAACATGAGCCAGCACACCGCCGGTGCCTTCACCGGCGAGATCAGCGCCCGCATGATCAAGGAATGCGGCTGCAAGTATGTCATCCTCGGCCACAGCGAGCGCCGCAGCATTTACGGCGAAACGAACGCCATCGTGAACGCCAAGGTGCTCGCCGCCCTCGAAGCGCGCCTTCATCCCATTCTTTGCATCGGTGAAACGCTCGAAGAACGCGACAACGGTCAGATTGAGGACGTCTTGGGCAGTCAGCTTCGCGAGTCCCTCGCAGAAGTCGGTCCGCGTCGCATCACCGAGTGCGTGATCGCTTATGAACCCGTCTGGGCCATCGGCACCGGGCGCACGGCCAGTCCTGAACAAGCACAGGAAGCGCACGCCTTTACCCGCCAGGTGCTTGGCGAACTCTTTGGTGACGATGTCGCCGCGAAAATCCGCATTCAGTACGGCGGCAGTGTGAAACCCGGCAATATGGCCGAACTGATCAGCCAGAAGGATGTGGACGGAGCGCTCGTGGGTGGTGCCAGCATGGAGCCCGGCAGCTTCTGGGAGATCTGCCGCGCGGCGATCGACTGGGTGAATGCCAACGCGTAGCGAATGGCGCCACATTAGTCTTGCCCATTCTCGTCGTATTTGGCCATACTCGGTCAAATGCGACGAATTATCCTCCCGATAGTCCTGCTCACTTGCTCGCCGTTGCTGGCGGAAACCGGGCCGGCTTGGAAGGCTGGAGCGGTGCATGTGGACATCACGCCCGATTATCCCGTGCGGCTCAGCGGTTATGGCAGCCGCACATCGGAGCATGAGAAAGTCGCCCAGCGTATTCACGCCAATGCGCTCGCCTTGCAGTGGCAGAACGACGCTCCGGCGGTCATCGTGACCGTGGACAACTGTGGCGTGCCCGCGACCGTGCGCGCGGAGGTGCTGAAACGTCTGGCTGCCGGCGGCCATGCCGTCGCAGACGAGCGTTTCAGCCTGCATTCTTCGCATACCCATTGCGCGCCGATGCTCAAAGGCGTGCTGCCGTTTCTCTTTGGTGAAGATCTACCTCCTGATCAGGCGGAGCGCGTGGAGCGCTACACGGAGGATCTCACGGCCAGGATCGTCAGCATCGTGGTCAAAGCGCTGGGAACAGTGGAACCCGCCCGGCTCGATTGGAGCGTGGGGAAAGTCTATTTTGCTTTCAACCGGCGGTTGAAAACCAAAACGGGATTTCAGAACGCGCAGAATTTCAGCGGCCCGTCGGACCGCTCTCTGCCTGTGCTTCGGGTGAAATCCGCCGATGGTAAAAAGCTCATCGCCATCCATGCCAGCTACGCATGTCATTGCACGACGCTGGGCATCAATGAAATCCATGGCGATTGGGCAGGAATGGCGCATGAGGAAATGGAACTGCGCTTTCCGGGTTCCGTATGCCTCATCGCCATCGGCTGCGGAGGCGACCAGAATCCCTACCCACGTCGGGAAATGCGTTTCGCCGTTGATCACGGGGTTTCCATTGCGAAGGAAATCGTGCGTCTCATCAACCGGCCGATGCAGGCGGTGAACGGTCCGCTGAACTGCGTCAGCAACGAGGTGATGCTGCCCTATGACAAGCTGCCAACCGCCGACGAGTGGCGGGCGAAGGCCGCCGACCCGAACAAGCACACGGCCTATCACGCGAAGAAGCACCTGGCCATGCTAGAGCGTGGGGAAAAAATCCCCTCTGCGCTGCCTTACAGCATCCAGATCTGGAATTACAGCGACGACCTCGTCACCATCAACCTGCCCGGCGAGGTGGTGGTGGATTACAGCCTCCGTTTCAAACGCGAATTCGATCCGGCACGCACGTGGGTGAACGGCTACACGAACGACGTGCCCTGCTACATCCCCTCGCAGCGTGTCTTGGACGAGGGCGGTTACGAGGGCGGCGGCGCGATGATCTACTATGGCAGGCCGAACCGCTTCGCCACCGGAGTGGAGAACATCATCGCAGCCACCGTGAAGAAACTGGTGCCGCAGGAGTTTGCCACCCGCCGCGTGCAGAAGCTTCCGCCGCCTTTGTCCGGTGAAGTCAGGAAGTGAGCCGCAACACGCGAACACATTCTCTGCCTTCACGGCCCGGATAGGCGGCCGTCGGCACCTGTGTCTCGACGACTTCAAAACGTTCTGCGAAAAGAGCCGTCAGTTCGTCTGTTGAGATGCCGAAAGGCGGTCCGCTCTCGCCGGGATCCATCTCCGGATTGATGAAAAACACCCCGATGAGCAAACCGCCGGGCTTTAACAGAGAGGCCACGGTATCGCGGTAGCGTGTGCGCCAGTCAGGCGGCAGTGCACAGAGGCAGGTGTGCTCGACGACGGCATCGAACTGGTCGCGAACTTCAAACAAGTCTCCGCACACAAAACGATCGGCCAGCGCAGGGTGGCGCTCCTTGGCGCGAGCGATCGCTGTCGGAGAAATGTCGAGACCCTGCGCGTCGATGCCGAGAGAAACCAGATGGGCCACGTCGTGTCCTATGCCGCAACCCGGAACGAGCACCCGTCCGCTGAACTTATTCTTGGCGAACCAATCCACCAGCGGCGGCGAAGGCAGCCCCTTGTCCCAAGGCGTGAAGTTTTCCTGATAGGCCTGGTCCCAGTCTGTGATGTTCATGCGATGATCTCCTGAATGTCTTTACCTCAACTGATCGGCTCGTTGGAAACACATGCACCGGCGAAGTTGGAAAAGTTTCGTATGAAAACGAAATGGAGGACGCCTGACGCGATGTCTTTGTTTGTTGATGGTAATCCAGTCATGCGATTGACAGGTGTTCCTGCGGTGCTTGCATCCTTGCTCATGAACGGTGATTCAGCCGCACGACGTCCATTGAAGTCACGCACGACCGCCTGGGCGGGCTATTTCACGCGGGTCATGCTGCGGATGGGATTGAAGCCGAACACCGTCTCGCTGCTCGGCATTCTTTGCGCTGCCGTGGGTGGTGGAGCGATGCTGCTGACGACTCGATCCGAGCATGCGTGGCTGTTCTGGCTCATCGCTGCCGCAGGTGTGCAACTCCGTCTGTTCTGCAATATGATGGACGGCTTGCTGGCGGTCGAAGGTGGTCTCAGATCGCCCACGGGAGACCTCTACAATGAAATCCCCGACCGCATCGATGATGCGCTCATCCTCGTGCCGCTGGGTTACGCGGGCGGAACGCCGTGGACGATTGCTCTGGGTTGGGCCGCCATGGGCGGTGCGGTCCTGACGGCCTACGTTCGTGCCTTGGGCGCGAGTCTCACCGGCAAACACGACTTTTGCGGCCCGATGGCCAAACCGCATCGCATGTTCATCGTCACTCTCGGCTGTCTGGGCATGGCGATGACCGGATGGACGCCATTGCTGGTCTGGACCATCGCTATCCTCAATGCAGGCATTGTTATTACTGTCTGGCGGCGCACCAGGCATCTGGCGAGTGTGCTTCACCAAAAACAGTCATGAACTCAGAACGCCTCCAATTCACCACCGACGACGGTCTTTCGCTCCACTACAAGACCTGGAACGTGCAGGGCACATCAAAGGCGCTCGTGTTGCTGCATCGCGGCCACGAGCATGCGGACCGCTGGGACACTGTCGTGCCTTCGCTCGCCATGGCCGACACCGCCATCTATGCGTGGGAGGCACGCGGCCACGGACAGTCACCCGGGCGCCGCGGTCATGCGGCGGGCTTCATGGAGTATGTGCGTGACCTCGACACATTTTTTCGTCACCTGCAGAAAACACACGGCCTCGTGCCCGAGCGCACGGTGGTGGTGGCCCACAGCGTTGGCGCGGTGATCGCCGCGACGTGGGTGCATGATTTCGCGCCGCGCATCGGCGGCCTTGTGCTCGCCACGCCGGCGCTGGAGGTGAATCTCATCGTTCCTGGTGCTCTCACAAGCATCCGTGCCATGCAGAAGCTCAAAACCGACGCCACCATCAAGAGCTACGTGCGCGGAAGCTGGCTTACGCGCGATCTCAGTGCTGCGGCGGCTTACGATGCAGACAAGACGATCTCGAAGGACATCTCCGCGAAGATCCTCGTCGAACTTTTCGACTCCGCGCAGCGCGTCATCAGCGACGCCGAAGTCATGGACCGCCCGCTGCTGCTGTTCTCCGCCGGAGCGGACAAGGTCGTCAAAAAGCAGGCCATCGATGACCTCTACACCAACTACGGCTGCGAGCAGAAGACGCATCTCACGCTCAAAGGCGCGCGCCATGCGATCTTCCACGATTTGTGCCGGGACGAGGTCTGCGGCGCGATCAAACGTTTCGCCGAGCGTTGCATCGCGAACTTCACGCCACCGCGTTTGGAGGCGGATCTGAGC
The DNA here is from genome assembly GCF_020439865.1 of Prosthecobacter sp. Classification (GTDB taxonomy): domain Bacteria; phylum Verrucomicrobiota; class Verrucomicrobiia; order Verrucomicrobiales; family Verrucomicrobiaceae; genus Prosthecobacter. The sequence continues at coordinate 97,618 of NZ_JAGRPF010000103.1, read as the reverse complement.
CATCCGGCGACGAACGCGGAGTTTGCGGATTTAAAGAAGCCGCTTCCTTCGCCTTCGATCAAAGGACTCTCCTTCATCGTTCAACGCGCGAGCCTCGGCACGCTCGGAAAACTCAGTCAAGGCATCCGCATCGGTCATGCGACGGGTTTCGATTCCGGCGAGTCACTCGACTACGTCTATGAAAACAAGCCGCGTGGAAATGTGCTGATCGGACAGATCATCGACTACTTCTACCTCAACGCCATCGGCTGGCGTGGCATCCGTCAGCGTCGTGCGTGCATGAATCAGGCGCTGCGCTTTGCGCTGAAGCAGGTGCGCGAGGCAAACATGCCGCTGCAACTCATGGATATCGCTGGCGGTGCCGGGCGCTATCTGCTCGATGTGATGGCCGATGCTGAATGCGGCACGGATGTGAAGGTGCTCTGCCGTGACTGGAGTGAGTCTGCGCTCGCCACCGGCCGTGCCACCGCTCTGCAGATGGGACTTGCCGATCGCATCACGCATCTGCGTGGTGACGCGTTTGATGAACAATCGCTCGCATCGGTCGATCCCAAGCCCTCCGTCGCCGTCGTATCCGGTCTCTACGAACTATTTCCCGAGAATGAACGGTTGCAGCGCTCGCTGCGCGGTCTGTTTAGCGCGGTGCTTCCCGGCGGCTGGCTCATCTATACCTGCCAGCCCTGGCATCCGCAGGTCGAAATGATCGCACGCACCCTGACGAACCGTGATGGTCAGTATTGGGTCATGCGCCGTCGGCCACAGGGAGAGATGGATGCGCTCGTTGAGGCCGCCGGCTTCAAAAAGGAGAAGCAGTGGATCGACGATTTCGGCATCTTCACCGTCAGCATCGCCCGCAAGCCAGCATGAACCGCACTCCCCGCGAGCCCGGCCTGTTCTGGGCCGCCATCTGGCGTCTTGCGCTCGCGGGCGCCACCTTCGTGATCGTTTACAGCGGGTGCAATCACTTCACCGCTTGGCGTGGCAACGTGCCGACGTTGATGTTTGAGTGGGAACGTCACATCCCGTTCGTGAAAGAACTGGTGGTGCCGTATTGGTCGCTCGATTTCTTCTTTTGCGGCGCGTTCTTCCTCTGCGGCAGCAAGGTGGCGCTGAATCTGCTGACCAAGCGGCTCATCGCCGTCACTGTCGTCAGCGGTCTGTTCTTCCTGCTCTTTCCGCTCAAGCTCGGACTGCCGCGTCCGGTGCCGGAAGGCTGGACGGCGCCGTTTTTTCACGCGCTCTACTTCAACGACTTGCCTTACAACCTCGCGCCGTCGCTTCACATCAGCCTGCGTTCGCTGGTGTGGGTGTTTTACGGCGCCCATCTCACAGGCTGGCTGCGCACGGCGGTGAAGGTGTGGTTCATCCTCATTGGTGCCTCCACACTGCTCGTCTGGCAGCATCACCTCGTCGATGTGGCGAGCGGCTTTGTCATGGGCTGGGTGATCGCCGCGCTGATTCCGGATCCAAGACAACTCGGCACAAGCAATCCGTCGCCGCAGCTTGCCAAGCGCTACGGAATCGGTGCTGTGTCATGTGCCGTGTTGAGTTTCGTCTCAATCTTCTTCGTCTGGCCCGCTGTTGCCTGCGGTATCATGGCGTTGGCCTACGCCACCGGTCTGTCGCGGTTGCTGGGCAAGGAGAACGGCACGCTCTCGCCATCGGCCGAGTGGTGCCTGCTTCCCGTGCTCATCGCTACGGCTCAAGTGCAGCGCAAGTGGCTGCAACGAACGCCCGGCTGGCATGAAGTGACTGCTGGGGTCTTTTTCAGCCGCAAGGTGACGAAGAAAGAGGCAGCTGAACTCGTGCGAGGCGGCAACCTCGCTGTGATCGATCTTACCGCCGAATCCAATGCGCCCACCGCCTTCCGCGAGCATGCGCATTACCACAACCTGCCGTTGCTCGATCTTGTTCCATTGAAGCCGGAACACATCGAGGCCGCGCTGGCATTGATTCGAACCGAGCGTGCTCAAAACCGCCGCGTCTTCCTCCATTGCCAGCTCGGCCTGCAGCGCTCCGCTCTGATCGCCGCGCACTGGCTTGTCGAAACGGGTGAGGCGGAGGATTTGGAGGCCGCGAAGCGCAAGATCCGCACACTGGAACCCCGCGTGGTCATTTAGACTGCTTGCCCTCGCGATTCGTCCGCGTAATCAAAACGTATGCCCAACCTCACCGCCCTCACCGGATTCAAAGAATGGTCCTTCGTCTGCGATGCCCTGACGCAGGGCAAGCTGAGCCTCATCCTGCGCAAGGGCGGCATCCATGAAGGGCGGAGCGGCTTTCAGTGGAAGCACCGCGAGTTCTTTCTCTTCCCGACATGGTTTCATAATCAAGCCAAAGACCTGAACTGGACGCCAGAGAACACTCAGCGTGCCTTCCCGCCGGAGGAGGAGCGGCAGACCGTGGACATCGACGGCTGCGCCACGCTGGAGCAGGTGTGGAAGGTTACGGACTGGGACAAGGTCGCCGCGCTGGCTCCGCTGCACATCTGGAACGAGGACGTGGTGAAGGAGCGCTTCGTCTATGACGACGAGACCTGCCTGCACGTCGCCCTCGTGCGTGCCTACAAACTTCCTCAGCGCTGGCACTTCCCGTATTCGAAGAGTTACGGCGGCTGCCGCTCCTGGATCACGCTGCCGGACGAAGGCCTGCCCATGGCGGCCGCAGCGACTCCCGCATTGAGCGACGAGGCGTTTGCTGACGTGTCTGCCAAGTTGAAAGCGATCCTGGACTAGTCGAGTATTGGCTACTTGAACGACAGCGACGCCATCCGCCCAACCCACGTCGAGGTGAATCTCGGCCATATCGCGCAGAATTTTGATGCGATCCGCGCTCATGTCGGCACAGCCGAGGTGATGCCGGTGGTGAAGGCCAATGCCTATGGTCATGGAATCGTCGAGGTGTCCTGGCACCTCGCAGCGCATGGCGCGACTTGCTTTGGCGTGGCCTTGCTCGAAGAAGCGGTCGTTTTGCGGCAGGCAGGCATCACGCAGCCCATTCTCGTCTTCGGTGGCGTGGCCACACGGCAGATTCCGCAGTTCATCGAGCATGACCTGATGATGGCGGCCTCGTCCATCGACAAGATGCGCCAGATCGACGAAGCAGCTGCGGCAGCAAAGAAGAAAGCGCGCGTGCATTTGAAAATCGACACCGGCATGGAGCGCATCGGCGTGCATTGGTACAGTGCGGAGAAGCTGTTGGAGGCCAGTTTAGGATTTTCGAATGTTGAGGTGGCGGGGATCTACTCTCACTTCGCGTGTTCAGACGCGGAGGATCTTTCCAGTGCGAATGAGCAGCTCGCACGTTTCCTTGAAGCGCTTGAGTTCTATCCCAAGCGCGGACTGAAGCCGCCACTGCGCCACATCGCGAACTCCGGCGGTATTTTGCAACTTCCCGAGAGCCATCTCGATCTCGTGAGGCCCGGCATCATGCTTTACGGCGTGTATCCCTCGCGTGAAACGAAGCAGCCCGTGGCGGTTAAGGCGGCGATGAGCTGGAAATCGCAGGTGGTGTATTTCAAAGTCGTGCAGCCGGGCAATCCTGTGAGCTACGGCTCCACCTGGCAGAGCGATCATCCTGTGCGCGTTGTCACGGTACCCGTGGGTTATGGAGACGGTTACTTCCGCGCGTTGTCGAATCGCGGATCAGTACTCATTCGCGGCCAACGCCATCCGATTGTCGGTCGTGTGTGCATGGACCAGTTCATGGTGAATCTCGAATGGGGCACGGCCTACAACGGCGATGCCGTGACCATCATCGGATGCGACGGCGATGAAACGATCTCCATGCAGGATGTGGCGGACTGGGCGGACACGATTCCGTACGAAGTGCTGACGAACATCAACGCGCGTGTGCCGCGTGTGTACGTTTAAGGGCTTGCATTGGGCGTGCTATGGCCGCAACAAAGAGATGGGATGCGAAGGCGTGTTCCGCCTGCATTCATGAATCTCATCATCTTCGATCTTGAAACCACCGGACTTCTTCCTTCCCAGCATGAGATCATCCAGATCGCGGCGGTGAAGGTGAAGGACGGCAGATGGGATGAAGGAGAGTATTTTGACAGCTATGTCAGGCCGGAGAACCGGATCCCGTCGTTCATCACGAAGCTCACCGGAATCTCACAGGCGCAGGTGGCGGATGCGCCGTCTCCGGTGGAGGTGTTGACTCGGTTCTCTCAGTTTGTGGGGCAGGATGCCACGTTGATCGCCCACAACGGACTGCGCTTTGACATGCGGTTCATTGCGGAGAATTGCAAACGCCATGGCATTCCCGTACGGGAGACCAGCGCGCTGGATTCGCGTGCTTTCTCCCGCAAAATCTGGGGTGGTCGCGGTGGACACGGACTGGATGCGGTGCTGGGTCGTGTGGGCGTGTCCAGCAAAGGCGTGCGACGTCACGATGCACGCGGAGACGTTCAATTGCTCGCGCAGGCGGTGCAGTACATGTGGGAGCGGTTGACGCCAAGCTTCAGCAACTGCCCGGTTGAGCTCTCAGTCGGGGTGATCCCGGCGCTGGAAGGCGCTTAGATCCGCAACGTCAGGAACGCGAAGTGTTACACCGCGCGCTCCAGCTTCTCGTCGATGCGCGCGACCAGGGAGTCGAGCAGTTCGCCGTTGCCAAAGCGTTCGATGACTCCGGCGAGGAAGCCTTCAATGATGAGCCTCCGGCTTTCGGCGTCGTTGATGCCGCGGGACTTGAGATAGAAAAGCTCTTCGTCAGGAATCGGGCCGCTCGTCGCGCCGTGGCTGCACTTGACCTGGTCGGCGTTGATTTCGAGGCCGGGGAGGCTGTTGGCCTCGGCTTCGTCGCTGTTGAGCAGGTTGCGGCAGGTCTGGTAGGCATCCGTGTAGTGCGCGCCTTCATCGACGATGATGAGACCGCTGAACACGCTGCGTGACTTGCCGTAGAGCGCGTTTTTGTAGAGCAGGTCACTTGTGGCGTGCGGCGCCTTGTGGCGCTGAAGTGTGCGCTGATCGACGATCTGATCGCCGATGGGCAGCGAGACGCTGAGCATGTCGCTGCGGGAGCCTTCGCCGACGAGGTCGCTGACGCTTTCGCTGCGGCTGAAGGAGGCGCCGAGCTGCACCTGAAAGCTCTTCACGCTGGCATCGCGTCCGGCGGTGATGCTGGAGAGATGCAGCGCCTGCGCATCATCAGCGAGTTCCTGGCACGCGGCGTAGGTGATCTTGCTGCCGCTGCCACCGACGAGATCGGCGATGGCGATGCTGAGACCGCCTTCGCCTTCGAGACTGCGGTAATGATCAACGACACTGACCTGCGCGTTGTCTTCCGCCACGACAAGCGTGTGCGGGAAGATGGCGGCGTGGTCGCCAACGACCCAGTGGAAAATCTCAACGGGCTTTTCGATGACGACATTCTTCGCCACGATGATGACGGTGCCCGCTTTGACATGCGCGAGGTGCAGCGCGGCAAACTTGGCGGAGCCGAGAGGCAGATCACCCTTCATGAAGTGATGCTGGAGCACGTCCGCGTGTGTTTTGAGCGCTTCGGCAAAGCTGACGCACACCACTCCGACAGGCAGCCCTGCCGTGTCGGACTCGACGAGCGTGTCGTTCACGAACACGAAACGCGCGGCGCGCTCCTTGAGTCCTTCCGTCGCGGCAAGAGCGGCCTGAATGTTCTCGGCCGAAGGCGACTTCGCTGGTGAGTGGTCGGCGAGTTCGATCTTCTTGGCGTTGGAGTAACGCCAGTTTTCATCCTTGATGGTTGGAAGAGGAAGCTTCTGGAATTCGGCCCATGCGGCTTCAGAACGCGCGTGGAACCAGCCGGGAGCGGAAGATTCCTCACGTGCTGGAGCGATGATTTCGAGACCGGAAGGGGCAGGAGAGGCTTCAGGAGGCATTGCGGAGGTTTTGGAGACTGGAAGAGAGCTTGTGGGCATGTGAATGAAGGTGCCGAAGGAATTATAAGCCGGCGGTTGGAAGGGTCCGTTTGTACTGCTGCTCAGAGCTTTGAGTTCTCGACTGTAGGCGCGTGGTCATGTGGTATAAGGCCAGCGTGCTCCAACAAAACACAACCAGACTCAAGCACTTCCAGATCACAGGATAACAGAACACTCCAAGCGCCGACGCGAACACAACCGGAACGAGAAAAATCCATCCGTGGGGCAGGCTAAATGCCACGCCAAAGGCGAAGAATGAGATGACGGCTCCAGTAGCACACGAATGAGTGACCCGCTGCCCACGATCGGTCAGTCTCCAATGCAAAAATGTGCGGATTAGATTCATGACAGGTGGCAGGTGGTGGTCCACGCGCCAGTTAGAGCGATCAGCCGACGCTGCCTTCCATTTCGAGGTCGATGAGGCGCTTCAGTTCGACGCTGTATTCCATCGGGAATTCCTTGGCGAGATCGTTGATGAAGCCGTTGACGGACAGGCTCATCGCCTCGGCTTCGCTGAGGCCGCGCTGCATGAGGTAGAAGATCTGGTCGGCGCTGACCTGGCTGACGCTCGCCTCGTGCTGCGTGGCGTGTTGGTTGCCGCGCACGGAGATCGCAGGATAGGTGTCGGTGCGGCTGTTGCTGTTGATGAGCAGCGCATCGCACTCGGTGTTGTTCTTGCAGCCCTTGAGATGTTTCGGGATGTGAACAAGGCCGCGATACGTCGAGCGTCCTTCACCGATCGAGATGGACTTGCTGATGACGTTGCTGGTCGTTTCATCGGCGGCGTGGACCATCTTCGCACCGGTGTCCTGATGCTGGCCACTGTTCGCTAGAGCAATGCTGATGACTTCACCGCGGGCACGCTTGCCCTTCATGATGACGCCCGGGTACTTCATGGTGAGACGGCTGCCGATGTTGCAGTCGATCCATTTCACCACGGCGTCCTCATGTGCGATGCCGCGCTTGGTAACGAGGTTGAAAACGTTGCTGCTCCAGTTCTGCACGGTGACATACTGGATCTTCGCTCCCTTCATGGCGACGAGCTCGACGACAGCGCTGTGCAGCGTGGCAGTCTCAAACTTCGGTGCGGTGCAGCCTTCCATGTACATCACTTCAGAGCCTTCATCGGCGATGATGAGCGTGCGCTCAAACTGGCCAAACTGCTCGCTGTTGATGCGGAAGTAGGCCTGGAGCGGATGGCTTACTTTGACGCCCGGTGGGACGTAAATGAACGAGCCACCGGAGAACACAGCGCTGTTGAGCGCGGAGAATTTGTTGTCGCCCGTGGGAATGACCTTGCCGAACCATTTCTTGAAGATTTCGGGGTATTTGTGCAGACCTTCGGTGCTGTTCACGAAGATGACGCCCTGCTCCTCAACGGCTGCCTTGATGTTCGAGTAGGCGGCCTCGGAGTCGTACTGCGCTTCGACACCCGCGAGGAACTTGCGCTCCTGCTCGGGAATGCCGAGGCGGTCGAAAGTCTTTTTCACGTCCTCGGGAACATCGTCCCAGGAACGCTTCGGCTTCTGGCCGTCGCTGAGGTAGTAGCGGAACTCATCGAACTTGATGTTCTCGAGATCCTTCGTGGCCCAATGCGTGGGCATCGGTTTGTCCTGGAAGACCTTGAGCGCCTTGTGCCGGAACTCGCGAATCCAGTCGGGATCGCCTTTCACATCGGCGATGAAATCGACGGTCTTTTCCGTGATGCCGAAGCCGGAGTCGAACTTGTTCCGCTCAGGAAAGGTGAAATTGCCGGTGTTGTCGGCCTTGATGTCGGAGATGTCGTTGCCGACGGGTTCTGGGGCGGTGACCATGGGATGGGAGTTTGGATTGAGAATTTGTGATAATGTCTAGTGTGCTGGATCTGAAGGGCGTCTCAACACGGCGACGATGGCGGCTGTTCCAATACGATGATCTCGAACAATTGAGAAAGTTGAAACCAGTTCCCAACCTTCTGATGAGTTTGCGTCGAGGACAGATATGAATTGCTGGTGATTCAGTTGGGCAAATCTACCGTCAGCATCGCGCTCTAAGGGAATCTCGATTGTTTTATGGAACCACATGATTTGAAGTGAACTATTTATGCAGCAGCGGCCAAAGTCTCCTCGTGGACCCAGTCGTAGCCGCGTTCTTCGAGTTCGAGGGAGAGCTCTTTGCCGCCGGTTTTGACGATGCGACCGTCTTTGAGGACGTGGACGATGTCGGGCTGGATGTAATTGAGCAGACGCTGGTAGTGGGTGATGACGAGGAAGCCGCGGTTCTCGCTGCGCATGGCGTTCACGCCGCGGGAGACGATTTTGAGGGCGTCGATGTCGAGACCGGAGTCGGTTTCGTCGAGGATGGCGTATTTGGGCTCCAGCATCATGAGCTGGAGGATCTCGTTGCGCTTCTTTTCACCGCCGGAGAAGCCTTCATTGACGCTGCGGCTGGTGAAGCTGCGGTCCATCTCGAGCTGATCCATGCGGGCGTAGAGCTGCTTGTAGAACTTCACGGCGTCGATGTCCTCGCCCTTCGGCAGGCGGGCCTTCAGCGCGGCGCGGAGGAAGTTGGCGTTGCTGACGCCGGGGATCTCGTGCGGATACTGGAAAGCGAGGAAGAGTCCGGCGCGGCTGCGGGCATCGACGGCCATGTCGAGGATGTTTTCGCCATCGAGGAGGACCTCGCCGCTCGTGACTTCGTAGTCTTCGTGGCCGCAGAGGACCTTGCTCAGCGTGCTCTTGCCGCTGCCGTTCGGGCCCATGATGGCATGGACTTCACCAGGGTTGATGGTGAGGTTCAGGCCTTTGAGGATTTCGCGGCCGGGGATCTGGGCGTGGAGGTTTTTGATTTCGAGGGACATGAAATGGGGAGGGAATAGGAGGGGTTACTTGGCGGCGCAGGCACTGCAGGTGCCGTGGATGGCGAGGTCGGTGCGGGCGATCTTGGTGCCGGCGGGGAGGTTCCAGAACTTGCCGGGATCGAAGTCGGCGGCGGGATGCGCGTCGATCACCTTGCCGCACTTCTCACAGTGGAAATGGACGTGCTCATGCAGGTTGGCGCAGTAGCGGGACTGGCCGCGCTCGAGATGCACCAGCTTGATCAGTCCGGCGGAGGTCAGGTGGTCGAGGCAGTTGTAAACGGTGGCCAGGGAGATGTGCGGGGAACGGCTTTTCACCCGGTCGAGGATCTCGTAGGCGGTCGGGTGGTCCGTAGAACCTGCCAGCACGTCAAAAACCTCGCGGCGGTGCGGGGTCAGGCGGACGTCCGAGCCCAGCACGGCCAGACGACAGTCCAGACCGGAGGGTTTGGCGGGATTGCGTGGGGTGGGAGGGGGCATGCGAATTTAGAATTAGAATGATTCTAACTGCATTAGGTACGGCCCTTTGGCAAGGGCGGATGCCCGTTTCCCCCAATTTTCTTTCCTCCCGCCCACGCAAAACGCTCCCGGCATGCTACTCCTCCCGCATCATGACTCGCGCCCACGCCGACGATCTCTCCTGGACCACCCAAACCTCGCCCAAGGGCAAGTACGCCCTCGACCGGAGGTCGCTTTCCATCGCAGCGGGCAGCCCGAAGGACATCGGCACCTGGGGCGGCGGGCACCCCTTTGACCTCGAAATCCACCTCATCCCGCCGGGGAAGATCAATTTCCCGCTCCACGAGCACTCCGCCCAATGGGAGGCCTATTATATCCTGAGCGGCCGCGGCCAAGTCCGCACGCCGAAGGGCAAGGAGGCGATCAAGGCGGGCGACTACCTCGTTTTTCCACCCGGTGAGGCCCATCAACTCATCAACAACGGCTCCGAGGACCTCACCTTCCTCGTCGTCGCCGACCAGCCGCAAGCGGATGTGATTCACTACCCTGACTCCGGAAAATGGATGACCAAGCCGCAGCGCAAGTGCTTCGAGATGACCGAGGCCGATTACTTCAAAGGCGAGGAGTGAGCCAATTGGCGCACAACCATTCTGATTTCGCAGACGGGAAATGCGGGCATGCTTCGGCATGATGAAACCGACCACGCTCCTTGGGATATGCCTGCTCCTCGCCGCCTGCGCCCAGCCTCAGGTGTCGAATGAGGAAATCGCCGCCTTCGCTCCGGTGCGCACTGTTCTCGAAACGAACTGCGTCCACTGCCACGGCGACAACCGCCTCTCCACCATGCCGCCGATCAACGACACGCACGCGTTGTCGAAACTCATCGGCTCACAGTGGATCGTGCCTGGCAAACCGGAGGCGAGCCGCTTCTATCAGGTTGTCACTTTCCCCGATGAAATCCCCGGCGCGATGCCGCCGAGCGGTCACGCCATCCCAACACACGATGTCCACATCTTGAAACAATGGATCAAAGACGGCGCGAAGGTGCCGGCGCATAACATCAAGATGGAACCCCGCGGCCCGTTGCCGCGCTCGATCTGATTCAGGTGCCCGTGTGTCCTCGCTTGTGCGCCAGTTCGCGCAGGAGGTCGATCTGAATCTGCTGCACCTCCATCAGTCTGGTCGTGTGCTGATGCAGCAGGTAGTCCATCTTTTCATGCAGGTGCCGGATTTCGAGCTCCGCCTTGAGGTTCACCTTGTAGTCGCCCTCCGCTTGCTGGCGGTCGCGCGCCTCCTGCCGGTTCTGGCTCATCATGATCACCGGCGCCTGCAGCGATGCCAGGAACGAAAGCATCAGGTTCAGCAGGATGAACGGATACGGATCAAACGGCCGCGCAAGCAGCACGCCCGCGTTGATCGCCATCCACGCCACCAAGAACGAGCAGAACAAAATGATAAACGTCCAGCTGCCGCCGAAGTCCGCGATCTTGTCCGCCAGCCGCTGGCCAAAGGTGAGCTGCTGCTCCTCCTCCGTCTCCGAGAGCGGGCGCTCGCTCAGCACCTCGTGCTTGTGCAGGCTGTCCACGACCTCCTCGTCCAGTCGCGTCAGATCACCCACCTGATCCTCCAACAGATTGCGCACGTATTCGAGCCGCGCCGCATTGACGGCGCTGGCGCTCAGGAGGGAATCTTCCGCCAGGTCCGGATGATGCTTGCGCAGGGTTTCCACGATGCTCGGCCGCAGTTCACGCAGCAGAATCAGCTTGGACAGGGGATGAGACTTGCCGGTGACAGCGCACACGCCCTGAGGCGACGCCTTCGTTCGTGAGGATTCCATGCCAGACAATACACCGCCGGCACAATCATCATTCGGAATTCGTCATCCGTCATTTTTCGACTACCCTCCGCGCCCGTTTCGCCCATGCCTGAGATTCGTTACCCCGCCGATCTTCCGATCACGCCGCGTCGTGGAGAGATCATCGCGGCCATCCGGCAGAATCAGGTCGTCATCCTCGCGGGCGAAACCGGTTCGGGCAAAACGACGCAGTTGCCGAAGATGTGCCTCGAAGCGTTGCATGATGTGCGCGGCATGATCGGCTGCACGCAGCCGCGACGTGTCGCGGCGATGAGCGTTTCCAAACGTGTCGCCGAGGAGATAAACGTGCCCTGGGGTCGCGAGGTCGGCTGCAAGATGCGCTTTAGTGACGACACCAGCCGTGACACGCGCATCAAGTTCATGACGGACGGCATCCTGCTTGCCGAAATCCAGAGCGATCCGATGCTGCGCGCGTATTCCGTGCTCATTCTCGACGAAGCCCACGAGCGCTCGCTGAACATCGACTTCCTGCTTGGCTACCTCGTCGGCTTGCTGAAAAAACGGCCCGATCTGAAGCTCCTCGTCACCTCCGCGACGATCGACACGGAAGCCTTCTCCGCTGCATTCGGTGGTGCGCCGATCATTGAAGTCTCAGGCCGCCTCTATCCCGTCGACATTCGCTATCTTCCGCTCGATAATGGCGAAGACGACTACGGTTTCATCGACGGCGCGGTCGCCGCGGTCGAGAATGCGCTCATCGAAACCGATGATGGCGACGTCCTCGTCTTCATGCCCACCGAGCGCGACATCCGCGACACGCGAGATCTGCTCGACGGCCGACTCGGCAGCGAATTCGAAGTGCTCGCGCTCTATGGACGCATGGCTTCCACCGAGCAGCAGCGCATCTTTGCGCCGGGCCGCAAACGCCGCGTCGTCATCGCCACGAACGTCGCCGAAACGTCCATCACCATCCCGCGCATTCGCTACGTCGTCGATACCGGCCTCGCGCGCATCAGCCGCTACAATCCGCGCACGCGCACGAAGCGCCTGCCGGTCGAGGCCGTGTCACAAAGCAGCGCGAACCAACGCGCCGGCCGCGCAGGCCGCGTGCAGGACGGCATCTGCATTCGCCTCTACTCGCAGGAGGATTTTGAAAAGCGCGACCGCTTCACCATGCCGGAGATTCAGCGCGCGAACCTCGCCGAGGTCATCCTGCGCATGAAGGCCTTCAAGCTCGGCGAGATCGAAGACTTCCCCTTCATCAATCCGCCCGTCAGCGCGGCCATCCGCGCCGGTTACGACCTGCTGCACGAACTCGGCTCGCTCAACGAAACGCACGAGCTCACGCCGCTCGGCCGCGAACTCGCCCGCCTGCCGCTCGATCCCACGCTCGGTCGCATGCTGCTGCAGGCTCGCATTGAAAAAGCATTGCCCGAGATGCTCATCATCGCCGCCGGCCTCAGCATTCCGGATCCACGCGAACGCCCCGAGGAAAAACGCGAACTCGCCAACGCCGCGCACAAGGCCTTCGCCGCACCCGAGTCCGACTTCATCACATTGCTCAAGATCTGGAACGCCAGTCCGGAGCCCGCCGGCAAATCGCGCAACGCGCTGCGGAAGTTCTGCAAACAGAACTTCCTCTCCTTCACCCGCATGCAGGAGTGGCGCGACGTTTGGAACCAGCTCTGCGATTCCTTCAGCAACGATCTGCGCACGCCCACACCGCCTGCAAACGACGACACCATCCATCGCTGCATCCTCGCCGCGCAGCTCGGCCACATCGCGATGAAGGAGGAGCGGAACCTGTACAAGGCGGCCGGCAATCGCGAAGTCACCGTCTTCCCCGGTTCGAATCTCTACGAGCGCCGCGAGAAGAACAGCAAGGGCAAGTCCGGCCAGGACAAAGGCCGCCAGCCGCCGTGGATCGTCGCCGGTGAGATCGTCCACACCTCGCAGCTCTTCGTCCGCACCATCGCGAAGATTGATCCGAACTGGGTCGCCGAACTCGGCGCGCATCTTTGCACGCACAAATACAGCGAGCCGCATTGGAACCTCAAATCCGGCCGCGTGCTCGTCACACAGCGCACGCTCATTCACGGACTCGAGGTGAAGCGCCAGCACATCGACTTCCTCAAGGTCGATCCCGTCGCCGCCACGCAGATGTTCATCCGCGCCGCGCTGATCGACAGCCAGGACGTTCCCATCACGCTGCGCTTCTACGCGCACAACAACCAGCTCCGCCAGAAGATCGAGACCATGCTCACGCGCGTGCGCAGCAACCGCGTCTATGCCATCGAGGAGCGCCTCTTCCGCTTCTACGACGAGCGCATCAAGAACGTCTCGTCCATTCACGACCTCAACCGCTTCGTCAAAGAGCACCTCGACGAGCAGCCGAACTTCCTCTGCGCCACCGAGGAGGAACTCACCGCCGGCGAGGACTTCGAGTGCGACCTGCAGCTCTTCCCCGACAAAGTCTCACTCGCCAACACCGCTCTTCCCGTTACTTACAACTACAAACCCGGCGAGGAGAACGACGGTGTGACCGTGCAGGTCCCCGCGCAGCTCGCCGGTCATCTCTCAAGCGGTCAGATTCAGTGGATGGTGCCCGGCATTCGCGAGGAACTTGCCAACGTCATGCTGCGTGCGCTGCCAAAGGTCATCCGCCGCCAGTTGATGCCCATCGATCCGAAGGCGCGCGAAATCGCCGCCGCTTTTGATCCCGGTCGCGATGACTTCCTCGCCGCACTCGCCGATTTCATCACGCGCCGCTATCGCATCAACGTCCGCGCCGAGGACTGGCCACCGCAAAGCCTGCCCGCGCATTTGCAGCCGCGCGTCGAAGTGCTCGATCCAAAGAAGAACACCGTCATCGCCGCCAGCCGCGATCTCGACACCATCCGCAGCAGCGTGCAAAAGCAGGACGTGCGCTCCGACGCCTGGGAGAAGCTCCTGCCCCGCGTCGAACGCTTCGCATTGAAGTCCTGGTCCTTCGGCGACCTGCCCGAAAGCATCGTCGTCGAAGAACTCAACGGCACGCCCATCCACGGCTACCTCGGCCTCGTGTTGCGCGACGGCGAGATCGATGTGCGCCTCTTCCGCACGCAAGCCGAAGCCGCACGCGGCACCCCGACCGCCATTCGCAGGCTCGCCGAGAACACCTTGAGCAAAGACCTCGCGTGGCTGCCGAAGGAGCTCCGCAGCATCGGCGCGTCGAACGCGAAGCCGCAGCAGCCCGCCAGCTTTCAGGCCGCGCTCTCCCAGCTCGCCGCACCCGCCGCTGCCGCCTTGCCTGCATCAAATCTCGCGCAGCAGGCCCACGAGCACATCCTTGCCCACATGCTGCGTCTGCAGCCTGTGTTCCCGCTCACCGAGAAACGCTTCTTCGCCCTCTGCGAAACCGTCCGCCGCGAGCTCCCCGCCGTCACGCATCGCGTGAAGACGCTCTTCACGCAGATCCACGATCAGCGCGCCAAGCTCCTCGCTTCGACGAAACGTTACCCCGGCCTCGAACACGACCTAGCCCGCCTCATTCCCGCCGACCTCCTCGCCACCACGCCGCACGAGCAGCTTCAGCACCTTCCGCGCTACTTGAAAGCCATCCAGGTCCGCAACGAACGCTACCTCGCCAACCCCGCCAAAGACGCCGACAAGGCCCTGCTCATCTCCGACTTCGACGGCTGGCAGTCCCACGTCCCCAAATCCCAGCACGAAACCTTCCGCTGGATGATGGAAGAATACCGCGTGCAGGTCTTTGCCCAAGAACTCGGCACCGCGCAGCCTGTCAGCGTGAAGCGACTCGAAGCGCTCTGGGTGTGATTCACGCCACCACCTCAATCGTGCTCGTGCCACCCGCGCCGCGCAGAACGCGCACCTGCGTGGCGAGTCGTTCCTTGAGCAGATCGACGTGCGAGATCAATCCAATCGTCTTACCGCGAGATCGCAGGTTCTCCAGGGCGCTGAGCGCCACTTCCAGCGTCTCTGAATCGAGCGTTCCGAAGCCTTCGTCGATGAAGAGCGAGTCGATCGGATGGTGCCTGCTTGCGAGTTCGCTCAAACCGAGCGCCAGCGCGAGACTCGCGAGGAAACTCTCGCCGCCGGAGAGGCTTTCCATCGGGCGGTCCACGTTGGCCTGATACAGATCAACGATGCGCAGGTCGAGTTCATCGCCCGGTGCCGCCATCAGGCGATAACGCTCCGCCAGCACCTTGAGATGCTCGTTCGCCAGCCCGATGAGCTGCCGCAGCGTGAGCGACTGCGCGAAGCGCGAGAACTTCGCGCCATCCGCCGAGCCGATCAGCTCCTTCAGCCTGCCCCATCGCAAGGATTCGGCCTCAGCGGCCTGCAATTCGGCTCCGCCAGCCTCGCGGCGTTTCCTCGCGTCGTCATCATTCTTCACCTGTTGCTCCAGCGAGCCGACTTCTGTGCGCTTCGTCGCAAAGTCATCGTTCAAGCGCTTCGCTGCCGCCTCCAGCTCGCTCAATGCCTCCGCGCTGAGCACCGGTTGCCCTGCAAACGGTGAACGACGAACTTCGAGCTGCTCCAGCTTCGCCAACGTGGCCGCGAGCTGCGTTTGCAGCGCGTTCAGTTTCGCCTCCGCTTCGCGCCAGGTGTTCTCGGCTGTTGAAACACGGACTTCATGCTGCTGACGATCCTCGGCGAGCGTTTTGCCGCCGAGCAGTTCGTTCAGCCTGGCCTTCAACTCGTCCGACTTGCTGCGCAATGCCACGCCTTCGGCCTTCAGCTCGTCGAGTCGTTGCGACTTCGCAGCTTCTCCCTGCTGCGCGAGCTGGATCTCGCCTTCGAGCTTCTGGCGCTCGCTGAGCTTTTGCGCAGCTTCCTGCTTTTTCTTTGCGAACGTGGTGGCGCGTTTGTCCAGCGCATCGAGTTCCTGCTCCACATGGAGTGGCGACGATTCGTCGCCAAGATCCCCTTTGGAAAGGTGACGAATCGTCGCCACTCCATGCAGCGCTTCGCGCTTCGCGAGCTCGTCAGCCTCCAACGCACCGACATCCGGCACAACGATCTCAGCCAGCACCTTCCTCATCTCCGCGGCGCGTTTCTTCTCCCCGCCCGCCTCTGTCTCCACCTTCGCCAGATCACGGTCCAGCGTGACGAGATCGCGGTTCACCTTCTCGCACTGCTTCTCCAGCGTGGTCAGCAGCTTGCGTGCGATTTGAAGCTGCGATTCAAAGCTCGTGCCGCTCGTGGCGAAGGGATGCTCCGTCGCACCGCAGAGCGGACAAGGCTCGCCGTTCTTCAAATCGTGACGATGCTCGTCAAAGCCGGCCACCAGCTCCGCCTGCCGTGTCACTTCGCGTTGCGCTTCGAGGGTCTTCGTCAGTCGTTCCAGTTCCGCGCGATCCGTTTTGGTCTTCACGGCGCTTTCGGCGGCCCGTTTCGTCAACGCGGCGGCCTGCGCTTCCGCGTCGGTGATCTTCTGGTTCAGCGTTTGCGCCTCGGCATGACGTTTCCGGCCTTCGGCGAGCTTTTCAAAAGCCGCGCGCCATTCGCGGACGGCAACGCGCAGTTTCGGCAGGGTGTCGGCGAGTTCCGCATCGGCCGCGTTCTGCTTCAACCATGTTTCAAGCGCCTGCGCGGCTTCATTGTGGTTGGTCAGAGCTTTCTCAGCGGTTTCGCGGCGGGAGGCAGCCTCCTTTTGCTCCTTCGCCCACGTTTGATAAGTGGCGCGACTCTCAACGAGCTGCTTTTCGAGCTGGTCGCTCTGCGCGGCCATGCCGGCGGCCTGTTCCCACACAGGCTCGCGCTTCGTGCGCTGCTGCTTGGCGTCGTCGGCTGCGGCTTTGGCCTTCGAAAGATCCGCGACGGCTTCCACCTGCGAGGTTTGCAGCACGCGGTCATTTTCAGTGAGCTTCGTGAGTTCGGCGACAATGGACGCGTGCTCGCGTTGATCGTGCCATTGCTTCGCCGCAGCCTGATTTTCGAGGGTGAGGCGTTCAGCCGTCGTGCGGGCCTCGGTGAGGGTGGTTTCGAGCTTCGCGCGTGCCTCGTCATCAAGCACCGTCACCGCACCGAGGCTGGCCTTGAGGCGCTGCACCTGCTCGTCCTTCTCGCGATGCGTTTCATGCGCGAGGATGGAGAGATCGCGGTAGATCTCGGTGCCGGTGATCTTTTCGAGCAGTTCGGCGCGTTCGTTCGGCTTCGCCTTCAAAAACGCCGCAAACTGCCCCTGCGCGAGCAGCACGGAGCGCAGGAAGCGATCGACGTCGAGACCGGTGAGCGATTCGATCATCGGGTCCATCTCGCGGCCTTTGTCGGCGAGGATTTCGAGCGTCGTCGCATCGGCCAGCGTGCGCTGCACGGGCCGCAGATTGCCCGACTTCGTCTTCCCCAGCCGCCACGTCGCGCGGAGCTTGCGCCCGCCCGTTTCGAAGTCCACCTCGGCAAAACACTCCATCGTGTGCCGGCTCATCATCTCATCCGCCTTGTCATTGCCGTAACGCGCCGCGCGGCCATACAGCGCCAGCGTCATCGCATCCAGCAGCGTCGATTTCCCCGCGCCCGTAGGACCCGTGATCAGGAACACGCCCGCCGCCGCCAGCGGCGCCACATCAAACCGCACCTCATGCGCCCCGCTGAGCGAGTTGAGGTTTTGGAGTCGGACGGCGAGGAGACGCATGGAATTTGGTTAGCGAAACAAACGTGAAAACAAGCAAAGCCGAATAAAAACACAAATCCGAGCTCCTGATGGCAGATAAAAAATTGAGAATGGACATTGCGCCATGTCTACGACTATGCAGAATTTTGCTGAGACGATCTTTTGTTTATGAATGCCGCGCAAAAAATCCAAGTCTCCCGAGACGGATCAATCCTTGGAGAACATGACCATGACGAGATTGTGTTCCGTTTGAACCAGGGTGCTTACAAAATCACCGATCACTACTGGCAGGAAGGAATGAGCGAATGGCGTCAACTTGTTGACTTCATTGGCTCGAAACCAAAACACCGGTCCAATTCAACCAATCCTGATCACAAAAGGCTCGCAGTCGGAGTCTGCGCAGCCATCGGCTGCATGTCGCTTGGAGCTGGCTTGATGTGGATGGTTTTGGCCCCTCAGAAGCATGATACCTCGCACTCTGTAGTTCCTGAACATGCAGAGGCTCCCACTAGTGTGTTGACCGATTCACAGGTTCGACCTGAAAGCGAGGCAATCTCCAGCAGCACCCCAAAAGAACCAAAGGCTATGCAAGCCGATGAGGTTTACTCGACTGTTGCCCCGAGCGTTGTATTGATAAAAAGCATTGGTGCCGACAATCGACCTCTAGCATTTGGCAGCGGCTTCGCCATCTCGGACGGTAAACACATTGTCACGAATCGGCATGTAATTGAAGGCGCTTCCAAGATTGAGATTGTGTTCGCAGATGGAACATCCGAATCCCCTCAGAAGGGGGCCATTTCTTCATCTGACCAGGACATCGCCATTGTCGAAGTGACTCATCAACAAAAAGCAATTCCCTGGACGCAAAACCCTCCAAAAGTTGGGAACCAACTTTTTGCGATCGGCAACCCGAAGGGTTTAAAGCAAACATTGTCGAATGGAATCCTAAGCGGCATCCGAGATGAGAAGGGTTTGTCGTTTTATCAAATGACGACACCAATTTCCCCAGGCAGCAGCGGCGGACCTGTGGTCAACGAGTTTGGCCAGCTAGTCGGCATGGCGACGTTCTATTTTGAAGATGGTCAGAACTTGAACTTCGCCGTCCGATCACAAGATATTCAAAGACACCTCGAAGGCGCTCAAATGCGTGACCTCTCCACGATCATCGCCACTCAAGAAAGCTCAAAATTCAAACATGGATCAAATGGGATTGACGTTGATGTGCTTGGAATCAAGGAAGGCTATGTTGTCATCTCGGCAAAGAACTCTTTGAAGAGCACTGTCCGTGCGATGCTCCTTCGATTAATTTACTTTGAGCTTCCTGACGACAGCGAATACCCAGTCGCATACGATAAACCCATTGCTGTCATCAAAGATTATTGCGCCAAGCAGCAGGCTGCCGTCAACGATCTGAGCGACTCAAGCGCAAAACTCACGACGTTACTGAGGCTTCTTCAGAACGATGGTTCTAGGATGAGCGACCAACTCTTAGCTCAGATCAAAGTCGCTAGCGATGCGATCCCCGGCTCCTCCTACCAACTCGGCATAACCGGCCTCGAGTTGGATGCAGAGTTTTTTTTGCAGTCAGTAAACAGCCAAAACCCATACACGAGACAAAGCGTAACAACACGCTATCTACCCAAGCTAAATAGGTCCATTATCGAATCGAAGGCAAAGGTTGAGGAGCGCCTCAAAACAATGAACGAACAAGTTCTTTTGGGCAAAAAAATGATCGCTGATGCTGAGATGAAGCTAAAGCAGTTTGTCGCAGTTCAGTCTGAAAAAGCAGCAAGCTTCAAGAAAACCTATGCAGATGCTCAAAAGCGAGTCGTTCACTACGAGGACGTCTCCGTCGTTGAAGACATCGCGCCAGGCTTGGTCAAACAAATTGGTGTCATGGCGACAGCGAATGAGAAGTGGGGAATCGAAGCGCATGTTTTAGACCACCTGACGGCTAGATCAACAAACTGAGAAGCTCTCAGATTTCACAGGAGCACTTTCTTTTCTCTAGTCGCTAGCAGCTCATCAAACACGGCACCGAGTTCCTCTCCCTCAATCTGCTTTTCCTTCAACAGTTCGCGAAACACCTCGCGGGGCTGGAGGTCGTGCAGGGCGGGGCCGGTGGGTTGCCAGGGCGTGGCGGCGGTTGCGGGAAGGTCGGCTAGGACTTTGAGGACTTCGAAACGGCCGGCGGCGGCTTCGCGCACCTGACGGTCGAGATCGGGCTCGGGGGCGGCGAGCTTCACGGTGACTTCGGCCCAGGCTCCGGCGGCCACTTGTTCGAGATCGGCGGCGAGCGTGGCGCGATCTGCTTTCACGCGGACGAGCGAGCGAGTGACTGGCACGGCGGGCGTTTCGATTTTCATGCCCTGCGTGTCGAGGATAACGACGGATTTTTTGTCCGCGGCCTCGGAAAAGCTGAGCGCGATGGGCGAGCCGCTGTAGCGCACGATTTCCTGGCCGCCGACTTTTTGCGGACGATGCAGGTGGCCGAGGGCGGTGTAGTCGAAGCCGGTGAAGATGTCCGCGCCGACGGCGCCGAGGTTGCCGATGTGGATGTCGCGCTCGCTGTCGCTGGTGGTGGCGCCGAGGACGGTGAGGTGGCCCATGGCGATGACAGGGCGCTGCTTCGCGACGTCGCGGCAGGCGGCGAGCTGAGCGGCATAGTGGTCGCGGATGGCGCTGCGGACCTGCTCGTGCACGGCGGCCATCGTTTCACCGGCGGCGGCCTCGCGGAGGTCGCGCTCGCGCAGGAAGGGCACGGCGGCGACAACCGCGCCGCCGAGATCGACGATGTTGTCCCCGGCGTGGCCGAAGACATGCACGTCGAAGCGACGCAGCAGCTCACGCGGGGCGTTGAGGTGCGAGGCGGAGTCGTGGTTGCCGCCGGTGATGACGGCCTTGACCGTTTTCAGATCGGCGAGGCGCTTCAAAAAGTCGAAGTAGAGCGCGACGGCCTCCTGCGGCGGGTTTGCAGCGTCGAAGACATCGCCGCTGACGAGCAGCGCGTCGATTTTCTCGGAGCGCAGCGTGTCGATGAGCCAGTCGAGAAACGCGGCATGCTCCGGCAGGCGGTCACGCTCGACGAGCCGGGCGCCGAGATGCCAGTCAGCGGTGTGGAGGATGCGCATTCAGCCGTGACCTAGGCGGGAATGCGTCGAAGCGCAATCATTGGCAGCAGCAAGAACAGCATGCCGCGTCTTCTCAGTTCCGGTTCAGGAGCTTCTTCACCTCGTCCTCGGAGTAGGCGCTTTTTTTGCCGCCCTTGTCATTGTAGTTCTCGATGATGTCCGGCCACTTGCCGTTGACCTTGGAGCGGGAGAGCGCGGAGCCGGTTTTGTAGGTGTTGGCGCCGAAGGTGGAGTCGCTCTCGCGGGCCTGCTGGCTGCCGAAACGAGATGAGTCGGTCTTGAAGCGGTCGTTCATGGCGCCGGCCTGCTTGTCTCCGAGGCTGTAGGTCATGTCAGCGCTCTTGTTGCGGGACTTGCCGAACCAGCTTTGGTCCGTCTTGAACTGCTTCTGTCCGGCATAGGAATCGGCACCGTTGAAGCTTTTGGAGTGATGCATCTGCTTCTGATAATAAGCGCCCGCCTGGCCTTTCGACGACTTCGGATCGGTCAGGTACTTCTCATACGAGCTGCGCTGGTTTTCGTTCGGCTTGAGCATGGCGCGCTGGGCGAGAGGCATGTCCGTCGTGTTCGGCTTTTTGCTCTTCTTGTCCGGGCCCGAGCACTGGCACAGCACGACGCCTGCGCCGAGGCAGAGGAGAAGGCGTGTGGTTGAATTCATGGCTGGGGCGTGGGTTTGGCGGCCGGCTGACGGGTGAGGAAAAGGATTTCCTTCGTCACGCCGCCGGGCAGGTGGAACTTGGGCAGCTCCGCCTCGATGCCGGGGAGTCTGCCCCAGCTTTGGTAGAGTTCAAAGATGAGTTTTGCCGCCTCGGCGGGCAGCGTCCAGTTCATGCGCATGAGGTACGACTCCGCCGCTTCGAACTCCTGCTGACGCATGAGGAAGCGTGCGTAGGCGGCGAACAGCTCCGGCTGCAGCGAGGCGGTGCCTTCGAGGCGCTGCAGCGCCGCTTCAAACAACTCGCGGGCGAGGTTCGCGTGCCCGGTGTCTTCAAACGCACGGGCCCACTCGATGGTCTGGGCGCCGCCGGGGAAGGCGAGACGCAGTGTTTCGCTGAAGAGCTCGCGCACCGAGGCCTCATCATGCAGGGCATGGGCGACGCGAACGGCGAGCGGCAGCTTGCGGCCCTGCTCGCGGAAGGTGGGAATGCCTGCCACGATCTCGCAGGCGTCCCAGGCCCAGGCGGCGTGTCCGGATTGCAGCATTTCTTCGGCGGCGAGTTCGATGCACAGCCGGTCCTTCTCCGCCACCTGCTGCCAGGCGCTGACGAAATCCGCATGCGCCTCCTGAGGCAGCCGCGAGGTGAAGGCGCTCAGCGCCAGTGCGGCGAGCGGACGATCCGTGCCCGCCCGTGACTCGGTGCGCAGCATGGCGATCCAGCCTGCCGCCTGTTTGCCTTTGGCGAGCTCTTTGAGCCAGGCATGCATGTCTTTGAGCGTGTCGCGATCTCGTGTCGTGGTGCGGAACAACGCGGCGATCTGCGCGCGTCCGCGTTCGGGCGCCCAGCCCGGATCGGCTGCAAGCACCTTGAGCTGCTCCAGCCGCAGCGTGAAGCGTTCGTGGTCGCCTTTGATCGTGCGGTCGGCCTGAGTGAGGAGATTCAAGGCCTCGGTGGGCCGGTCGTGGGTGCGCAGTCCGGCGGCCAGTGCGACCACGCAGGGCAGGGACTTGCGTTCGACGCACAGCGTCATCAGTTCGCGCACATCATTCCAATCACCCGCCGCCGTGGCGATCTGACAGCGCAGCTTCAGCACTTCCTGGGCGACGGGTTCCAGCGGCTCCGCCAGCGGTACGTCACGCAGCACTTTCAGGGCGGCCTGAGGTTGTCCGAGACGCTGGAGAATCTGCGCGCGGTGCAGGCTGGCCTCGACATCGAGATCAGTGCCGGCCTGGTCGTTCGCCACATAGCAGGCATGCAGGCGGTCCCAGGCGGAGAGCGCCGCATGGTCGTTCTGCATGCGCTCGTGCAGCAGGCCGAGCTCGCGCAGGTAGGAAACCTCGTGCGGACGGCGGCGTTCGAGCACCTGGGTAAACTTGTCGCGGAAGCCCTGACGCCGCAGTTCATCCACATTGAAGTCACGGGCGAGAAACAGCGCATGCTTTTCGCGGAGGGTGTCATCGCCGGGTTGCGGGGGCTTGAGCGGCGGCTCGGCCAGCAGCAGCTTGAGCGCGAAGCCGCGGCCGGGCTCGATCTCCATCGCGTTCTCAGACACGCGCAGCATCCACAGCGCGTAGTCGGGGTTCGACGGCGCCCGGTCGGGCAGCATGGCGTAAACATCGATCGCCTCACGCACCATGCCGGCGCTCTCCAAGCGGCTGCCGAGATTTCCGAGCGTGTCCACCGAGTGCTCGGTGCGCAGATCCACCGCCGCGAGATGCTCGCGGATCAGGCGCCGCCGCGTGGGATAATCCGCCGTGCGCAGCCTGCCGATCAGGTCATTGATCCGCCATTCGCCGAATTCTGAGTCCGAGCGTGGTCCCAGCATCGTGGTGCCGTAACGCCGGTCGATGGTGGTGTTCGCGCCGTCCACCACGCCGCCGAGCCCCTGCTGCACCATCAGGGCCTGAATCTCCCGCGTCTCCTCCCACAGGCTGCGCAGATGCGGCGGTTCTTCGTAGCGCGAGGCCCCCTGCGAGAGCAGGCTGCCCTTCGTGTCCGTCATGTCGCGCTGCGCGAGGAACGGGCCTGAGAGGAATCGTCCCAGCGTTTCCGCGCCTTTCTGGTCCGCGCCCGCGAGGCCGGCGACCGCCGCCTTGCGGATCGAAGTCATCGCGGAAGGCTGCGTGCGCTGCAGTCTGCGCCATGCGGAGCGCAGGGTCTCCTCGCGCTGCTGTTCGGAGTTCGCCACGCGGCTCAGTGACGTGAGGCTGAGCAAAAACGGATCGTAGCTCGTGCGGTAGTTTTCCGCCGCCACCGGTCCGCGTACCGCGGCATCCAGGTATTTTCGTGCCAGATCCCAGCGCTCCGCGCTTTCCGCGATGCGTGCGAGGAAAAGCGAGTAGTCCATTTCCATCTCCGGAGCGTTGAGCGGCAGGCTGGAGCCCAGCGCCAGCGCCTCATCGTAGCGCTGTTTGTCCTGCAGCTTGCGCGTCAGTTCCACGATGGCGGCGTTGCGCAGCACACGCCAGGCGCCCAGTTGCGCGAGTTCACCCGGACGGAAGCGGAAGCTGTCCACATCCACCAGCATCGAGACGCAGGCCTGCAGCAGTTCCGCACGCGCTTTCACGACATCCGGCGACCAGCCTTTCTCACCCGCCCAGCGCACCGCCGCGTCCATGCCATTGCTGCGCAGCGTCAGCCAGAGCATGGCAAACTGTTCCTCCAGCTTGCGGAGGTCCGGCAGAATCTTCGCAAGCACCGTACGGAACTCGGTTCCCGCTCCCGCATAATAAAACGCCCACAGCTTTTCGACCTCGTTTGCCTTGGCGTCCTCATTCCATTGCTTGATCCACGCGTTCCATTCGTCGCCTCCGTTGGCACGCCGCAGCCGGGCCAGTTCTTCGATCGCACGCAGCCGCACCATGGATGCATCTTCGGGCAGTTCCGCAAACTCCGCACGCGGCTGACCGAGGAACGCACGCAGCGTGTCCAGTTCCTTGCGGTCCAGCCCCGGAGCGAAGTCCAGCAGTGACACAAGATCTCCCGTGGTGACACCGCCTCCGGCATGGCGGGTGTCGGTCAGCGGCAGCGGTGCGCGCACACCGACGACCGGATAGCTCCGTGTCTTCACCGGCGCCGCGAGCACTGCCTGAAGCTGCTTTTCGGCCTCCGTCTCGTCCGCAAACCGCAGGCACTTCAAGGCCAGCCGCAGCCGCGCACGGCCATCCCACGGGCGCACCTGCGTCATCTGCTCATAGACACGCAGTTCGGCTTCATCCTGGCCCGAGCCCTGATAGTACTTCGCGAGTTCATCCAGAGCCGTGGCGTCCTGCGAAAACCGGCTTTCCAGACGCCGCCGTACGCGATCCGCCTCGGTGATTTGAAACGTCTGTTCCAGCAACTCCACCAGACGACGCGACTCGGCCGCGATCTCCTTGGGCGGGGCCGCGGCAGCGATCTGCTTTTGGAAATAAATCGCCGACTTCAAATCCGCTACCTTCAGGGCGGCATCACGCAGTTGATCGAGCGAGAAGGGTGTGTCCGGCGAAGTGTAATAAGCCTGCTTCATGCTCGCGAAGGCCTTCACGTGATCTCCTCCGCGTTCAAACACCTGCGCCAGGGCTTCATGATAGAATCCGTCAAACGGATGCCGCTGAACCCGTTCCAGCAGCGCACGCTCGAGCAGTTTCAGCCGGTCTCTCATCACGGAAGGAGCCAGCTCACCGCCGCTCGAGTCGGAGAATGTCAGGCGGTCGATGCAGCGCCGCAGCACCTCGCGCCGGCGTTTCACATCCGTCTCCCGCTCCAGAATCTGCGCCTGCACCTCCACATGATCCGCGATGCGATGCTGACGCAGCAGAATGTCCGCGTAGCTTTCCATCAGCGGGATCGCCGTCGGTCCCTCGACACGTTTCACCGCCTGCTTCCACAGCGCCAGCGCATCCTCGGTGCGCCGCTGCAGGAAGTAGATCTGGGACAGTGCCGAGAGAAGCTGGCCAGACTCGGGAAACTCGCGATACGCATTTTCCAGCAGCTTCGAGGCCTCGACGCCTGGCGGAGGAAACGGTGTGTCGCTCTTCCATCCGGGGCTGCTCGTCTCCGAATCCGCCCGCCGCTCCGACTCCATCAGCAGTTCCGCCAGCCGCAGCGTGTAGCGGATGCGGCCTGAGGCGTCCAGACCTGAGAGACGCCTGAGCTGCCGCTCCATCAGGGCGACGTTTTCGTCCTCCTGCGCGAGATCCAGCTTCAACTGCTCCACCACCAGAGACACCGGAACATCCAGATGTGTCACGGGATCAAACTCCAGCCGGTTCAGCAGATCGTAGGCATCCTCAAACCGGCTGGTGCGCACCGCCCACCAAAACCCGCGAAAGCGGGCGGCTTCGGCGTCTTTTGATCTGGCATCTGCCAGCTTCGCTTCGGAGATGGTCTTCTGGGCAAACTCAAGCACACGGTCCGGCAGTTTCTCGCGTTTGACGCCGTCGGTGTCATCGCTGGCGAAACCTGTGCCGGTGAACGCATCAGGCAGCACGAAATCACCGCCACCGGGTGGTGATTTGAGCACCACCTTCGTGTCACCCATCAAAATGGAAAGAAGGCGTTCGTCCACATCCACGCGATCCTCGTCCGTCGTGCTCGCATGCCAGGCTTTTTCCACCCATTCAGCCGCTTCTTCGTTCTCACCCTGTTCGGCGAGCAGTTCCGCCAGTTGCAGCCATTGCTCGCGACCGGCGCCCGGTTTGGACACGGCCTCGCGCGCCATAATGATCGCGCTGTCGAGGTTGTTGCTTGCCGCGAGGAAGCTCGATGCATCGCTCAGCCGCTTCTGCCGCTCTTCTTCGTTGGCGGCACCGCTGGTGAATTCACGCAGCAGCTTGTCCTCAGAGGCCACATCGCGTCGTCCGCGGAAGAATGCGGCCAGATCAAACACGGCTTCCGCCTTTTGCGGATCCCGCTGCACGCGGGCGCGCAGGATCTTTTCGACCACGGCATCGAGCGTCCGCGTCTGGGCAAAGACCAGTGTCTGTTTTTCCACGTCGGTCGAGTCCTGTACCTCGAGCATTTTCAGCAGCCGTGCCGTGGCGCTCTTCGCATCACCGTTGCGCAGGTCGGCCTCGCAGCGCAGCATCACGATGGCCGGCAGATCGCTGCCGTCGTTTTTGAGCCGTTCATCGAGCAGCTTCGCCGCCTCGGCCGCCCCTTCGTGATCGAGCAGCGTGCGGACCAGCTCCCAGCGATAATCTTCTACCTGTGGCACGGCCTGCACCAGTGCGCGCAGCCACTTCAACTGCTCGTCCGGCTCCACCGTGAGCTCGAAATACCGCGCGGCATCCAGCAGCGCCTGCTCGGAAGGCGGCGTGTTCTTTGCCGCCGTGACCAGCGCCTTTTCCAGATCATCCAGCGTCCCAAAACGCTCATGCAGCCGCACGCGGCGGCGGAAGAAGTCGAGGTAACGTCCGTCGCGGAAATGGAGCAGCGCCAGCCCGTCGGTCAGCGCCTTGTCGGCTTTGGCGAACTGGTCGGCGTGCTCGTAGATGCGGGCCAGATCGTAGAGCGCGTCGAGTTTGCGCTGCGGATCTGTTTGATCCGCGAGTTTGGCAAAGAAACCTGCGGCGCGATCGGGGAAACCCGCTTGCAGGAGCAGCTGTGCCACCTGTCGTGCGAGTTCGATGTCCTGCGGTTTCAGCTTCGCCGCACGTTCGTAGGCATCCGCCGCTTCGGCATTCTTCCCGCCTGCCAGCGCCATGCCACCAAGTTCGATCCACATCTGCGGTCCCTGTGGATCGTCTGCCGGAACGAGTTCTGCGGCTTTTTTGATCAGTGTGAATGCGGTGGCCGGATCGGACAGTTCGCGCGCCACTGCAGCGCGGGACTGCAGCAGTGTGAGATTCTTCGAATCGGTCTTGAGCAGTTCGTCATACAACTGCGCCGCCCGCTTCAAATCTCCGCTCTTCCGGATCAGGTGCGCCTCCACGATCTTGACCGCTTCGAACTTCGATTTCTCCGCCTGCTGCGACACGTTTTCGACCAGCAGCTTCGTCGCGTCGTGTTTGTCATACAGATCCCAGAGCAGATCCAGCACGCGGCCGTATTCCGGCTGCTGCACGAGAAGGGAGAGGTATTCGTTCGCGAGCTTCGTCTCGCGTTCCGCCCATGGCTTATCAGTGGTCTGCGCCTGGGCCTGCAACACCAATGCCAGCGCCAGCGTCCCCACGAGACGCCTCAATTCCAGCAACTGGCCTGCGATTCCCGGCATAAACTTCACCCTCGATCATAGACTCCTTTGCGGCCAGCGCCAAGCTGCAACACCATGCCAGTCCACCCCGTTTGCCTTTGCCCATGAAACGCTTTCCAGCCCTCGCCACATTCCTATTCGCCATCAGCCTGCATGCGCAGGTCAAAATCCCGGAGCAGATCGAGACGGACAAGCGCCTGCCGCCCAAGGTTGGAAGCTGGAGCCTGCGGGAGGCGGTGGTGAAGGATGCGTCGCTTCCACGAGTGTTGCTGATCGGTGATTCGATCGCGAGCGGCTACCTAGAACCCGTGCGCAAGGCGCTCGAAGGCAAGGCGAACATCGATGCGTGGATCACGCCCATCAGCCAAGGAGACAAACGACTGCCGGCCATCGTCGAGGACATCCTCAAACAGCACGACTACGCCGTCGTGCATTTCAATCTCGGCCTGCATGGCTGGCAGAAGGGACGCATTCCCGAGGGACAGTTCGAGCCGCTGACGCATGCGTTTGTGCAGGGCATCAAGAAGGGAGCCCCCAAAGCGAAGCTGATCTGGGCTACGATCACCCCTGTCACGGTCAAAGGCGAGCCGGAGAAGCTCAATCCCGAGATCCAGCCGACGATCGACGCGCACAACGCGATGGCCCTGAAGGTGATGAAGGAGGAAGGCGTGGCCATCAACGATCTCGGCGGCCTCATGATGCAGCACCTGCCGCTCGCCGCGGGTGACATGTTTCATTGGAAGAAGGAAGGCATGGTTTTCATCGTGAACGCCGTCGCCGAAACTCTCACCAAGGCCCTCGCTCATTGATTCCATGAAAACTCTCATCGCCCTGCTGCTTGCCGCCACGTTCGCACACGCGGAGGAAATGCCCACGCTCATGACGACGCGTGGCAAGCTGCTCGTGGATCAGCAGTTCGCCGAAGCGCTGCCAAAGTTCGACGGCAAGAGCAACGGCTTTGCCAGCGGCTTCAAAGGCTGGCGTCACAATGCAGTCGAACGCGGCGGACGCTGGGAGGTGAAGGACGGCAGCTTCATCGGTCGCGAGAATCCTGCGGTGAATCATCCCGCCACGGCGAGCTACGGATTCGATTTCACGAACGTGGTGATCCAGTGCGAGGTGCGCATGGACGACGTGCCGCTCGAAGGTCGAAAATACCGCTCCGTGAGCGTGCGCACCACCGACACGAAGGACTACGTGTGCAGCGTGATGTTGAACCAGGGCGGCTTTCGTATTCAAAAAGACGACAACGATCACGGCGGCCCCGACAAGGCCGTTCCGTTGGTCGAAGTGAAGACACCGCTCAAGCTCGACGAATGGCACACCGTGCTCTTCGAGATCCTCGGTAATGAAATGTGCGTGACGGTCGATGGCAGGACGCTCACCGGCAGCCATCCGCTCATCACGTCGTCGAAGTGCAGCATCATGTTCGTGGCCGGCGTGCAGAGCCGCGTGCGAAACTTCCGCGTGTGGGAGGCGACGCCGAATCCCGCGTGGAAGGAGAACAAGGCGAAGCTGATCCAGAAGTGATCACTTCAGCAGCTTCGCGCAGTCTGGCGCCACCTTGCGCAGTTCTTCGGCGATGATGCCGGCGATGATCTCCGCACCGTGCGCGTTGAGATGCGTATGATCGGTGGTTTTGGCATCCTTGCCGGGCGGATTGAATTTGTCAGACTCGGTGGGGCCCATTTTGTTGTGCAGATCGACGCTTCGGGTGAACAGATCGATGAGCGGAACTTTCTTCTCCGCAGCCACCTTGGTGGCGGCATCCGCCCACGGTTTCAGTTCGCCGCGAATCTTGCCGTCAATAAAAGTGCGTCGTGTGAGCGAAGTGACGAGGATGGGCTGCGCACCGACGGCCCGCGCTTCGTCGATGAAGCGGCCCAAGTTTTCAGGATAGGTCGTGGCCGGATCGGTTTCGCGTTTTGGGCCTTTGCCGGGCATGTCGTTGTGACCGAACTGGATGAGGACGAAGGCGGGCTTGGAGTCGATGACCTTCTTCCAGTTGCCGGTATCGCGAAAACTCTTCGAGCTCTGACCGCCACCTGCGAAGTTGAGGCATTCGGCGTTGGGCCCGAGCAGCTTCGCAAACGCCGCGCCCCAGCCGGCCTTGTCGGTGACCGTGGAATCTCCGGCGAGGGCGATGCGTGTGCGTGTTTCGTCAGCGAAGCCAAGACTGAGGACAGAGAAGAGCAGGAGAAAACAAAGGCGCATGGCGGTGATCTAACGTTCGACGAGCTGCCATCTCGCACGATGAATCGAGCGCCCCATGCGCAGCCAGTCCTGCTCGAAATCGGTGGAGGGATAGAAGAAGGCGTCGTCAGGCCAGTCGACCCGTTTGAACTGATGTTCGCGCGTGGCGAAACTGGCGAGGGCGTCTTCGAAATAGGGCCGGTCGTCGGTTTTGAGCAGGAACTCGCCGCCTGGAATGAGAATACGGACGAGACCGTCGAGGAACTCGTTTTGATTCACGAGGCGTCGGGTGGCGTGGCCCTTCTTGGGCCATGGGTCGGGGCAGAGCAGATGCAGGCGTGACACACTGGCAGACGGCAGCAGCCAGCCGACGGTGTAGGCGCTTTCGAGCCGCATGATGCGGGCGTTTGGAAGCTGCTGGCGTTCGATCTTGCGCGCGGTTTTGCTGACCCGGCCCAGCATGCGCTCCACGCCCAGGAAGTCGCGTTCCGGAAAATGGGCGGCCATGCCGGTGAGGAAGGTGCCGTCGCCGCAGCCAAGGTCGATCTCGAGCGGGCGGGTGGGATCTGGGAAGATTTCTGCGCGGGTGAGTTCGCGAAAGTGGTCTGGGGGCGTGAAGAGGGCTGGCACTGCGCATGGAGTGCCGATGAATCGCCATTCTGCCAAGCGATGTTTTTCGGCACCTTATGCAAATTCGACGCCTTGAGCGAAAGGGGCGCCTGTTTATGATGTGGAAGAAGTTTTTCCCGACCCGCCATGCCGATCTACGAGTTCTACTGCCCCGACAACAACAAGCTGTACTCTTTCCTCGCCCGCACGCTGGCTTATCGCGACAAGGTGCCGGTTTGTCCTGACGGTGATGGATTGAGAATGGAACGCCGCGTGTCGCCTTTCGCAGTGATCGGCAAAGCCAAGGAGGAAACAGCGGACGATCCCTTTGCAGGCATCGATGAATCGAAGATGGAAAGCTTCATGGCGGACATGGAGCGCGAGATGGGCGGGATGGACGAGGAGAATCCCGACCCGCGTCAACTTGGTCACTTCATGCGCAAGATGACAGACATGATGGGCGACAAGACACCGCCGGAACTGCGCGAGATGGTGCGCCGCCTCGAAGCGGGTGAAGATCCGGAGAAACTGGAGGAGCAGTTTGGCGGAATGGATGAAGGCGAGGCAGGAGATGCGCTCTTCTCCCAGATGCTGAAGCGTGCCAAAGCCGCCCGCAAAGAACCTCTGCGTGACCCGAAGCTCTATGAGATGCGGGATTTTGTGAAGGAGTAAGTCGGCAGAAATTACCGGCTGCTCACCGACACGGCTCCCATCGCAGGCACCATGATTTCGTCTCCCGGCTTGAGAGGCGTGTCCGGACTGAGGCGGTTCATTTCGCGAATGCGGTCCGGTGTGGTGCTGAACTGGGATGCGATGCTTTCGATGTTGTCAGAAAGGTCCACACGATAGGCCAGAATTCCGCGGTGAGAATCTGCCGTGCTTGGGGCTTTGGGTGCGACGGGGGCGGTAGCTTGAGGAGCGGCCGGTGCCGGAGCCATACCGGAGGCAGGCGGTGGCGGCGTGGTGGCTGGCACGCCATAATTGGGCAGGGGAACGGTGTCGGACGACTCCGAAGGAGGTGACTGAGGCTTGGAGGAAGCAACGTTGCTGCCGCTGCGACCGGGTATTTTCAGTTTTTGGCCCACGAAGATTTTGTTCGCGTCCTTGATGCCGTTGGCGCTGGCGAGGGCGGCGGTGGTCATCTTGTGCTTGATGGCGATCGCCTTGAGGCTGTCACCTTTCTTGATCGTGTAATAGCTGGAGGAACTCACGGGAGCGGAGCTGCCTCCGGGCGTGGACGGTGAATAGCTCACCTGCGTGGTCGAAGAACTGAGGCGATGTGGGGAAGGGATCAGCAGCGTCTGGCCGACGTGGACTTCTTCCTCCGTCATGCGGTTCAACTGCTGAATCTCGCCCACGCTCACTCGATGCGTGGATGCGATGCGCCAAAGGGTGTCGCCAGGACGGGCGACATACGTGGTGCGGGCTGCGATGTCGGTTCCGCCGTCGTAGCGGACGCCGCTCTTGCCTCCGCGCTTGATGCTGCTGACGTCGCGTTCGAGTTCGCCCAGGCGCAGGTTTTGCACCTTGTCGCTCTCACGCAGTTTGGACACCTGGCTGCTCAGGTCGCCCGTGGGGCCGTAGACTTTGGGCGGCGGAGGCGGTCCGGCGGTGGACTTTTTTGAAGAAGTGGTCTTTGAGCTGGATTTGCCGGTGGTGGACGGCTTCGTGGTGGGAGCTCGCGTGGAGGTGCCATAGCCAGGAGGTGGCGGCGGGTAAGTGTAGCCGGGAGGAGGAGGATAGGTGGATGGGTAGCCGGGGTAAGTTGCCGGAGCCTGGACTGCGGCGGCGGACTGGCGGGTGGCTTTGGAGGAGGATTGCTTCGGAGCTCCTGACGCCGGGTAGCCGGGTGGTGGCGGAGCCGTGTAGGTGTAGGAAACCTGAGCCGAGAGCGGCAGCGTCATGGCGATCCCCCAATAAAAGATGAGAGAACTCAGCACAAGGGAGGCAGGGCATGGCGTCTTCATATGGCTATTGTAGAAAATTTGATTGTTAATTCAAACAAATATTTTATATAACCGAATATATTTTTGAAATTTCAGCATTTCATCCTCCTGGGCCTGCAAACCTTGGTCGCTTTTTCGGCCTTGGGGGGCAGCGCCTATTCCCTCGTCTGGCTGGAACGGCAGCAGTCGGATCTCCCGATGCCCAACGAGCTGTTCTGGGACGAGACGGCCCCGCTGGTCGTCGTCGATGCAGGGCATGGCGGGCATGATGGCGGAGCGGTGGCCAACGGAGTGATCGAAAAAAACCTCAGTCTCGACATAGCCCGTGGTGTGAAGAGGGAGCTCGAAGCTGCCGGCCTGCGGGTGATCATGACGCGGAGTGGAGACAGTTTCCTCTCGCTTGATGAGCGGGCCGCCCTTGCCGGGAAGCATCAGGCGTCCGCTTTTGTCAGTGTCCATCTCAATACCGAGGGCGAGGGAAGCGAGGCCGAGGGCATCGAGACCTACTTTGCCGAATCCAGACCGTTGTCGGCGCGGCAACGGGTGGTCGAAGGAGCCGACTCGGACCATAACCTCGTAGACAGTGCCGACTTCGCGGAGGCGGTTCAGCGCACGGTCTGCACCGTCGCGCATGCCGGGAATCGCGGGACCAAGGCCCGGGATTACGCGGTCGTGGCCCGGGCTTCATGTCCCGCCGTCCTCGTTGAGTGTGGCTTCCTCACCAATCTCAACGAAGCCGCCCGTTTGAAAAAGGCTGACTACCGTGACCTTCTTGCTGAAGGCATCGCGCGAGGTGTGGTGTTGTTTCTGCAGACACGGTCCGTGCCGGCAAAGTTGATGGCGGGATCGTGAGAATGAAAAACATCCGGGCAAAGAGCTGCTTTCGGGCGTAAATCATCGCCAGATTTTGTCAGTCGCATCCGCCAGCACTCCGTCCACGCTCCGTCGTGCGTTTTACGCGCTGATGCTTCTGGTGCTCGTTTCGGCGGCGGCGTATGCGCTGTTTGCGTCCGTGCACTACCGCTGGAACTGGTCCGGCGTATGGAAATATCGCCAGCAGTTCGGAATCGGCTGGCTCACCACGCTGGGCATTTCGCTCGCCGCCATGCTTATGAGTGTGCTCTTCGGCTTTGTGCTCATGCTGGGCAGACGCGCACGTTGGGAACCGGTGCGGATGTTCAGCGGCGCGGTCGTCGAGATCGTTCGTGGTTCACCGCTGCTGGTTCAGTTGCTCGTCGGCTACTACATCGTCGCCAACGCCCTTCGTATCGACATGCCGCTGCTGGTTGGCCTGCTGCTGCTCGGCGCGTTTCACGCCGCGTATCTCGCGGAGATTTTTCGAGGTGCGGTGGAAAGCATCGGAGCATCGCAGCTTGAGGCCGCGCGTGCCGTCGGATTCGACAGGCAGCAGACCTATCGCTTCGTCATCATTCCTCAGGCGCTTCGTCGTGCATTGCCTGGAACCACCGGCCAGTTGGTTTCGTTGCTCAAAGATTCGTCATTGCTTTCGGTCATCGGCATCGAAGAACTCGTGCAGAAGGTCAAGATCATGAACTCCGCCAGCTACACGGCGCTGGAGGGCTACGTGCCGCTCGCGCTGGCGTATCTCGTGGTTACGCTGCCGCTTTCGCATCTCGCACGTCGTCTCGAAGGGAGGTTCGCGTATGAAACTTGAAACGCATGCCGTGACAAAGCGCTACGGGGCGCATGCGGCGCTGGATGGCGCCTCCTTTGCCACGGGAGACTCCGCGCGGGTGATCGCACTGCTGGGACCTTCGGGCGGTGGAAAGTCCACATTGCTGCGTGTGCTCGGCTGTCTGCTCGTGCCGGATGAAGGTCATGTGAGCATCGATGCTCGCACGCTGCCTCACGATGAAGACGGTGCTCTGACGGAGCGGCGTGGAAACGGTTTTGTGTTTCAGGGATACAACCTCTTTCCTCATCTGACCGCTCTGCAAAACATCACGCTACCGCTGAAGGAAGTTCACGGAATGTCCGAGTCGGAGGCCGCGCAGCGCGCTCTTGAGCTTCTTCATCGCCTCGGTTTGGAGAGCCACGAGCACAAACGCCCCAGTCAGCTTTCGGGCGGCCAGCAGCAGCGTGCTGCCATCGCTCGCGCACTCGCGCCGAAGCCTCGCTTGCTCCTGCTCGACGAGCCCACTTCTGCTCTTGACCCCGTCATGACCGGCGAGGTGCTCGACGTCATTCGCGAGCTCGCCGAAGCCGGCCAGAGCATCATTCTCGCCACGCACGAAATCAGCTTTGCCCGCAAGGTCGCCGACTGGGTGGTCTTTCTCGCCGCAGGCAAGGTTCAGGAGTCGTCATCGGCCGCGCAGTTCTTCACGAAGCCTCAAACCGAGCTCGCGCAGCAGTATCTCGAAGGCCTGTCGAAGTATCGCTGACTTCAGCGGCCCAGGCACACGCTTCGATAAGACGTCGCCATCAAATCGAGGCTGAAATGCTTCTTTACGCTCTCAAGTGACGCCGCGCGCATGCGAGAGCGCAGATGGTCGTCATTCAGCAGCCTCATCAACGCTGCTGCCATTGCTTCCACGTCACGTGGAGCTGTCAGGAATCCGGCTACGCCATCCTCGATCTGCTGCCGTGTTCCGCCCACATCGGTTGCGATCACCGGAAGGCTCGATGCCATCGCTTCGAGGGAAGCGTTTGGGCACCCTGCAGGTTCTGAGATCATCGCAAACACGCTGAGGCTGTCGTGAAATGCTGTGAGGTTACTGGTTTCACCGCACCACTCGACCGGAAGACCGTTCGTGCTTTGCATCAGCGATTTTGCGTAATCATCCTGATCCGCGTCGGGTGCTCCGGCAATGCGCAAGCGTGCCTTCGGTTGCTTTGCATTCACGAGT
Source organism: Prosthecobacter sp. (assembly GCF_020439865.1). Classification (GTDB taxonomy): domain Bacteria; phylum Verrucomicrobiota; class Verrucomicrobiia; order Verrucomicrobiales; family Verrucomicrobiaceae; genus Prosthecobacter. Next base: position 62,409 of record NZ_JAGRPF010000103.1, on the reverse strand, counting down.
CGAAAAGCGGCGATCAAATCCTCCAACCGTTTGTGTGGATGAATTCGCGCAGCGGTGCCGATCACCCATTTCGCCTCGGCAGCTTCCGGCTTCGGTTCACGTGGGATTACCCCGTTAGGAATCAGGCTCACGGGGAGCTGAAACACCTGTTCCGCGATTTCGACCTCACTCTCGTGCTTCACGATCACTCCTGCGAGACGCTGTCCATACGATCGGGCGTCCATGAGCGGCAATCCAGGTCTTGGACTGGTGAAATAGCGTTCGAGAGAAGCGAACAGCATTTCTCCCGGGCTCACATCAAAGATGCGTGTGTTATGCAGAGCATCGGCGAGCAGAAGTTTGTATTCAGGAATCACATTCCAGAACAGCACGGTTTCCGGCGGATCGTGGGCGATGCTTTCGAGCAGCGAACGCAACGCACGCATGGCCTCACCGGGTTCCAATGCCATGACCGTTACACCGGCTTCGATCAAAGCGGTTCTGCCTGGAGTGGGATCGTGCGGGCTCTCCTGAAGAACGACGGCGCGCACTTTTTCCCCCGTCTCATGGAGTTTGATGAGGAGGCGTCGGGCGCTGCTTTGGGCGCCGCCGGTGGAAAAGTTGTTCGTCACCAAAAGCAGGCCGCTCTTTGGCTTCGTGGGACGGCAAAGAAGCGATTGCAGCAGCCATGCGTGGCGCTCGGTCATCACGCGAGTGGTGAAATCCGTCGCCAGCGTGCTGTCGTTGCGTTTGCCGGCCATTTTGCGGATGGCGGCGGCAAACTCGGATGGTTTCGCGTCCACGGACACCAGAGTCATCACTCCTGGATGACGTGCAGCGATTTCAGATGCGCCTCCGACATCCGTGGCAATCACGGGAACGCCTGCCGCCAATGCTTCGAGTTGCGCGAGGCTCAATCCTTCATGAGCGCTTGTCGAAACAAACACATCGGCCTGGGCAAGCAACGCGGTGACGTCTTTGACGGCTCCGAGCCATTCCACGCGTTCTTGAAGACCGTGCGCGGCAACTTTCTCATGACAAAGGCGCACTTCCTCCTGCGCATCCGGATGGATGCTTGAGGGCTCGCCGGCGATCTTGAGCTTTGCACCGGGCAATTGAGCGAGAACGTCGATCAGCAGGGGCAGACGTTTCTGCGGACGCGGATTCGCAATGGCGACGAGCGTCAAGGCTCCGGTTTCTTGTTCGTGATTTCGGATGCGTTTCGGAATGTTGATTCCGTTCCAAATCGTCCGTGTCCAATGCTGTGGAAAGCAGCGCTCGATTTCTTGTGTCACCACCTTTGAACAGCCGATCAGCAGTGCAGCTGGCGCTTCGTGCAGCCGTTCGATGGCTTCCGGCCAGCTTTGCTGCTGGTTGTGAAACGTCACCATCAGTGGCAGCGCTGGGTTCAGTTGTGAAAGCGTCTCGCCATCGACGAGATGTGCATGCACCGCGTCCGCACCGACATGGCGTGCCACGCGCGTGATCTCTGTGGCGCGTACGGATGGATCGGGTGGCAGTCGCAGTTGAATGACATCGGCAGGGGCGGGGAACGGTCCTCGCGTCGGCGATCCGAGTGTCAGCAGACGCGAACTGAGACGATGTCGCGGGAGTTCCTGGTGAAGATCCAGCACCAGCCGTTCAGCGCCACCGCGTTGCAGGCTGGTGATGACCTGCAGCAGACGCGGGCGGGTGTCGAATCCGACATCCAGACACGAATGACGGATCACACGCCATCCGCGCTGCAATGCCGTTTCGACGATGTTGTTGAGTGATGCGGCCTCAAGATTGCGCGCGGCGTGCTCGTTCAGCCACAGACTGTGTATCGTGGGGAGTGTGTCTTCATCGCGGAACAGCCCGCCGTTGATCTGCAAAACATCACTCCAATCTTGGAGTGGGCGATTTGATTCGAGCGTCGCTCCGATGAGAACGAGCGGTTCGTCAATCTCCGGGATGAATCCGCCTTCCCTTGGCTTCCAGGAGCCGGATGTGATCCACCAACCGGCGCACATCGAATTCAACGAAGCCACCTGACCCTGTGGAAAGACGCGTTGAGTGCGTTGAAGCAGCCAGGGCGGCTGTTTTTCACCAGTGATGATCCATACGGGACCGTCCATGCTCAGTAGGCGGACGGATAACGCGAAGAACTGCTCGAAGAGCTGAAACTGCGACGATGGAAGTCGTCGTCATCATCCGATCCGTGGGAGATCACGGTGCTCTCTGTACCCGCTGCGCCGCCGGTGGTCTGCACACGCAGGCTCGTGGGCTTTTGGCCGGTGAAGATGAACTGGCCCTGCGGGCCGGGCGTGAACGCGATTTCATCGGCGATCGTTCGTCCCGCCACCATGCATTCGTAGCGAAGCATCGAACCGACAGCTTCGGCGGGCCCGGTGATGTAGAAACCGTCGTTCGTCATGTTGAAGGCAAAACGATGCGCCAGAGGCGGGGGGGTGGATGAGAGCATCGCAGCCGCCTGCGTGCCTGTCATTCCGTGCGAGACCGGAGCCTTGGGTTGGGAACTGACGAAGGAGGACAGCACCCTGCGCAGGATCATGAATCCAATGAACAACGGAATGGCGAGCCGGAACAGCCAGCTGAAGAAACTGCCGCCGCCATGGGTCTCCGGAGGATGAAACTCGACGTGCGAGTTCGTAGGCAGAGGCGGAGGCGCAGGCTGTGGCTTCACCTGCGGAGGCGAAGCCACGGGCCGCTGCGCAACGGAGCAGATGATGCGGAATCCGTTGTCGGCGTTGCGGCTGCGGGCGTCGTTGCGATAGCGTTCGGCGGAGCGGGAGTGCGAGACATCGCTGAGCACGGAACCGCCGCGAAGCACCTGGCGGGGTTTGTCCGAGAGGTTGGGATTGGTCTGCAGCGGATCCGTGGCGGCACCGGACGGGTAGGGGGCATACCAGTCACGGCACCACTGCCAGACAGGACCGTAGAAGTCGTGGAAGCCCCAGGCGTTTGCTTTCTTTTCACCGACGGGATGTGTTTGAGACAAGCCGTTGCCCCGATGCCAGGCGACATCATCGACCGGCTCAGCGTAACGCGCTAGGGAAGTGCCGGCGCGGCAAACGAACTCCCACTGTGCTTCGGTGGGCAGTTCGCAGAGGCGGCCGGACTTGGTGCTGAGCCATTTGCAGAATGCCGCGGCATCGATGGCGGAAACGATGACGACGGGATGATCGTCGGCCTGCTCGAAACCGGGATTGCGCCAGTTGAACTGCTTTTGTTGTACGAGCCGGCCGTCGACAACACCGAAACCGCCCGACTGTCCCACCTCCGCCTCGGTGCGGAAGCGGGTGCTTTCAGCGAAGCGCGCGAACTGGGCCCGTGTGACAGGAAACTTCGCCATGTAAAACGGCTTTGTGATGGTGACGCGGCGCTGCGGTCCTTCATCGGGTTCGCGTCCGGATTCACCGGCGGGAGATCCTTGGGTGAAGCTGCCGGGCTGAACGAGGATCATTTCCATCTGGACGCCTCCGCCGAGATCGAGCTGCAGGGCGGGTGTCTGAGCCTGCGCTGAGGCTAGGGCGAGGAGTGCGAGCAACGTTCTCATGCGTGGAGCGGTAAAGGGTGAGGACTCCCGAATGTGGCGCATGAGAAGGGCGATGCAAATCACCCTCCTCGGAGAAAATTCGTGCGAAGCACGAAGTGGCTCAGTTGTTCACTGCCGAAGTCGTCTCAACAGAGCCCGGAGCAGCTTCCGGCGGTTGGTCTCCGTTTTTCACGACTTCGACAAGACGCTTCACGCCGTCGCGGGCGAATTCGCTCGGCGGATGCATGCGGCGTGCTTTCAGATACCAAGACAGCGCGGAACCGATCTGCCTCTTCTCCTCGTGCTGGCGGCCATGCTCGATGGCGCTGACGAAGTCGCTGGCCTTCACACCGAGATCGGCGCGCAGACGGGTGAGCTCGGGATCGTCGGGGAACTGCAGCGCTTTCTTTTCCACCATCTCCCAGGCCTGGGCAGGACTGCTGCGGGCGGTTTCGGTGGCGCCGTGGATGACCATCTCGACCTCGCCCATGTCGTTGAGCACTTTGCTCAGCTGCACCTGACGCGCAGGATCGTTGATCGACGCGGCGAGAAAGCGTGCTTTGTCGTTGTAGATCTGGCGGTAGTTGCGCTGGCTGACGAGGCGGTCGAAGTCCATGAGCGCCTGTGCCTGGACGTCGGAATTCTGACCGACCATGTTGGAAAGCTCGCGCAGCTTGGGATTGGTGGGCCAGATCTCCGCAGCTGCCTTGATCTCCGAGGCGTAGGCGACCTGATCACCTTTGACGGCGGCGGCACGTGCGGCCTGCAGTCGCATTTCACTGATCGTTCGCGCCGTTTCGATGGCGGCCTGCGGCTTGGCATAATCAAAGTCCTTCGCGGCGGTCCGGAGCCGGACGACAACTTTTTCAGCCTCGCCGAAGTCGCGCATTTCGAGGAAGGAGAGGAGCTGGTTGGAGTCGCGCACGAAATCGAGCACCTTGACCTTTTCGCTCATGGGAAGACGGCGGACTCTTGGGAGATATTCGCCGACACCGAAGGCTTCGAGGAGACGGTTGCTGGCACTGTAGAGATCCCCACGGAGGACGAGTTGTTGGAAAGCAACGAGCGCTTCATCGACGGTGCGGATGGCTTCCAACGAGAGGCCGTCGATCATGCTGACGGTGGGCGGCACACCGAAACTGCTGGCCAGCGCTTTCTGCACGTCACTGTCCTTGTCGAGCTGCAGGACGCTGTCGCCGTCACGGAAAAGATGCGGGTAAAAGCGGCAGGCGATGACGGCATGTTCGAAGCGGCGCTGCAGAAACATCTGGATGATGAGCGCCTGGAACTGCGTCTTGCTGGTGATCTCGGAGAGGCCCATCGCGGTCTCGTTCATCTTCATGCGGGCTTCAATTTCGGCGATGCCTTTGATGTAGCCGGAGGTGCGGCCGACGGCGGCGCTGTTTGTCTGCGCGTTTTGATTGGCCTGCTGCTGTCCCTGGGCGCCTTTGCCACCTGATCCACTTCCCGGCGGCGCCAACTGACTGTTGTTCATGCCCATCTCGGCGTTCCATTCGAGCTGCTTGCGGCGTTTGAGCATCTCCTCGTTGGCCAGCCTGCGTTCGCCCACGCGCTTCTGCGAGGTCCACACATCCCAGATTGCGTTGGCGACTGCGTTGCAAAGGCCGCCGTCGATTTTGGCCGTTCCGGCCTCCGGCAGCAGGGCGTAGGCCTTCATAAGTTCAGGCGCGGGTTTGTGCGTGGGGGCCAGCAGCTCCATGATCTGCGCCATCACATCGCGGTAGGCCTGGTCCTCGGCACTGTTGGCCTCGGGCGTGGTAAGATAGACCTCGAAGCGTGAGCGCATCATGCGGTTGTTGCTGACGTTCCAGAGCTTGCCGTCCCAGGAGACGTTTTCGCTGCCGGGATCGACGGCGGGCAGCAGACCACCGAGCAACTGGCCATCACTTTTTTTCTCACCACCTGAGCCCGACGAGGACGAGCCTGTGGATGGCGGAGGTGCGGCCGTTCCGCCCGAAGATCCGGGGAGCACCTGAGCGGACGCGGATGACAATCCGGCGAGAACGAGGACGAGGAGGAGCCGCTTCATGGTGGAGAGGAATTACGATTTGATGAGTTCGAGCACTTTGAGCACGCCCGTTTCCAACACGAGCACTTTGAGGATGTAACGTTGCCCGCGCTGAATATTGGAGCCCTTGTAGTCCGGCGGCACCCACACGGGGACAAAGGTGTTTCCCGAGCCGTCGCTGAGCTGCACGCTGAAAAGACGGCCGTCTGCGCTGCGCCAGTTGTCCAGCCGGTCGTCAACGATGCCTTCGACCTTGTATTCGTTCCCGCTCAGGGCCGTGGCGTTTTCCATGAACTCGTTGGCGCTGAGTTCGGTGACGCCGGTCATCGGATCCGTGGTTCGGTTCATCAAGGTGTAGCCACCGCCGCCGATGACGGCGATGATGGCGATCAGGCCCAGCCAGTGGGCGGGGCGGACTCCGGATTGGGCACGGCGTGGCATTGGCTGATCAGTGGGATTGAGGATGAGACTGTGGCAGGAAGCTAAAAATCGACGACAATCGCTGGCTGTCCAACTTAAGATGGCCCGGCCCGCTGATCATGCATGACTCTGACAGAACTAATATCCGCACTTATCTCGATTCGTTTCAGGGAATCGGCTGCCGCAGGGGATGCATGATCCATCTGGCCCTGCTGGGGTTCCTGTGTCTGGCGGCATTGATATGGGCGGTCAAAAATCGCGCCTGGGAGTTGAGTGTGACCGTGGAATTGCCCGCTCAAAAAGCAGAGCAGGAACCGCCCCCCGAAGTCCCGCCTGAGTGAGCTGACGGGAGTTGTTTCCGAAGGCACACGCTACTTTCGAGGCTCGGTCTCTTCGTCGATGTCGAAAAACTTTCCCGCAATGCCCCAGGCAAGGTCGGTGCGGGGAAGGATGCCGTCGCCGCCGATGAAGTAGCGGCTGAAGAGGAAGTAGTTGTCGCGTTGCACGCCGCTGCCGGTGCCTGCAGAAAAGATGGCGGCGACCTTCAGGCTCAGCGAGCCGGCGATGCCGTACTTTTCCTGCATGTGGGCACGGAACTCGGCCTCGTTGGGATTGGTGAGGGCGAGAACGACGAGCAGCGCGACGAGGAGGAACAGGATGAGTCTCATGACGTGGGCTTGGTTGGAGTGGTGGTTGACGGGCTTGCTGGGGGAGCTGTGTCTGCACCGGCGCGTTTCCATTGAAACGAGCCGGGCGAGGCGCCGGGCACCTCGATCCATTCGCCGGTGCCTGCCTGCTGAGTGCGGAGGCGCCACTGCTCCGCTTCGATCTCATGCAGAGGGCGGTTTGTCTCCTTCGCCTTCCGCCTCATCAGCAGCATGCGGTCCTCGTTTTCGTCAGCGACGGTCTTTTTCATCTGCGGCCCCCACTCGCCTGCGGGCACCTCGCGGACGAGCAGCAGGCCGCGGTGATCCTCTCCCACGAGCTGGTTGTTTTTCAGCGTCTGAATCTCACCCATGCGGTTGCGCATGCGTTCCGTGGCCTCGCCGGCGCCTTTCGTGGCCTCCTTGTCCAGCGGCTCGTCGCCGCGATATTGATAAACATCGAGACGCATGTTGAGGTTCACCTCCAGCGGCTTGGGCGTCGTGATGGGAATCTCGGGCAGCTGCTTGCAGGCGCCCAGGCCGAGCGTCCCAAGCGCCAGCGCGAGCCGGTTGAAATCACTCCACTGCATCAGCGGTTTCGGGTTTGCGTGGGTCCTCTTTCCATCGGTGGTCATAGACATTCACGTCGATCTTGCGCGCGCCAGACGGACCTGTGAACCGCAGGTGACCGCGGCCCTCACGTCCGTAGAAGCGTACTTTGCCATCGATGTCCTCATACTCGAAGTCGCGCAGCGTTTCCAGTCCGATGCGAGTGATTTGATCCGCGATGTCACCCTTCATCACCGGTGGCAGGTCGTCGATCAGGTCGTTGAGCGCCTGAATGCTGAATTTCCCGCGCGAGCGGCTGTTGAACTCCGCATCCGCCTGATAGAGCTCGGTGATGTTGCCCGTGGCGACGACTTTTCCTGATGTGGCGCCGTCGAGCAGGAAGTAGTTCGGAAACAGCGCCTTCGTCACCGGACCCAGGTTGACGTCTGCGCCCGACACCCAGCCGTCCCAGGTGTAGGCTTCGTCCAGATAGATGTCGAAGGCTCCGTTCACGTAGCCCTTGTAGGCCTCGCCTCCGAACGTGCCATAGATGCCGTGTACGTCGTAGGTCACGCTCAGATGACCGTTCTCGAGATGCAGGTCCTTCCACCGCAGTTGCTCGACGGTGAAGGTTTCAGTCAGGTTGTTGCTGCGGTCTTTCAGGGGAAGATTGAACAGCACCTGGCCCTTCATGCCGCGGAATTCCAGCTTCTTGTCTTCCAGCGTGTAGGTGTCCGTGGGTATCTCAAACACCGCGTCGAGCTGCCCGCTTTCCAGCTTGGAGGTGAAGCTGAAGGGGAACGGTTTGCTGAAGCCTTTCAGCGGCACGCCTTTCGGGGCGAGCAACAGTCGGCCGTCCGTGACCGCCAGAATGTTCACATGCCAGGCCGGAGCCACGGGCTCGGGTGGTTTGGGCGGACCGAAGGTGGGATCCTGCTTCGGCGCCTCCCCTTTCATCGACTTCCGGATGTTCTCCACATACCAGAACAAATCCTCGCCTACGTAGAGCAGGGGAGAGACGATCTCCACGCGCTCGATGTGGCGGTGCAGCAGGCCGTCCAGAGTGTAGTTCACGTGAATCACATCCATCTCCGCCACGGTGCGCAGCGGTTCATAGGGCGAGGGAATGCGCAACCGCGTGAGCATGATGCGCTGCGGTTCCACATTCTCCGCCAGACCATCGAGATCGAGCGGGGTTTCATTGGCGGCAAAGTTTACGTCAAAACGCACCGGCGGCAGTCCCGGCGCGATGCTCATCAGCGTCACACCCAGCTTTTCCACGTCGATTCTTCCCGCCGTCCAGCGTGCTGAGGCCGCCTCCACTTTTTGCTCCACGACTTCCGCCTTTCCGCTGAACAACGTCGTCAGTGCCTCGCCCACCTCCACCTGGCCGCCGTCGAGTTTGAGAGACTCCAGTCGCTGCTTACGCCACATCTCGGGCAGTGATGCCACTGCTTCCACATTCTCGATGCTCAGCACCGGCAGGTTCGCCCGCTTGGGAATGCGCACCTGGGTGTTTGTGATGCGCAGGCGCTGCTTGGCCTGCTCGGTCATCACATCAAAATGGATCGAGGTCTCCATCCGCTCCGCCAGCATCATAGCCAGCTCCACGGAGCCGTCCTTGAGTGTCAGCGTGGCGAATTGAAGCTGCTTCCACCACGGAGCCGAAGGTTCGAGCGGCTTCGCCACAGGCTCGGCCTGGATTTTGTCGAACCACGGCCCGTTCTCCGGCGTGAATTCAAACTGCGGCTCCGCCATCGCCAGCGACTCGACCTGCCGGAGTTCACGCAGCTTGTCCGGCACCAGCTCTAGCGCGGCGGATTTCATCTGCACAAACGGGCGTGTCTCCGGGCTGGTGTTTCCGCGCGCCCAGCGCAGGGACAGGTTCGCCAGGGACAACGTTTGCTTCACTGCGGACTGCAGCCCGTCCTGCGACAGTTCCAACGCCTCGAGTCTGGTGCTCCAGGCCACTTCGCCTGCCACAGGACATAACTCCGTGGGCGACAACTTCACCGTCCCATCCTTCAATTCGAAGGCATCAATCTTCATCTTCCATGCCGACGCCTGCTTTGATTCGCTCTTTGGCAGCAGTGCCGCCTCCAGCTCGCGCGTCCATTCGATCACCGGCTTCAGCATCAGCCCTCGCTCCACATGCCAGAGGCCGTTCAGATCCTGCGACACCTTCACGTCCGCCACATCGGCATCCACCCGTCCCGCGGCGTTCAGCGGCTGTAGATGCAGTTTCTTCAATCGCACCTCATGCGTGCCGCCGGCGGTCAGGCCCGCGCTCGAAAGTCCCATGTTTTTGCCTTTCCATTCCAGTTCGACGCCTCCGCTCAACGGCGGCAGTTTTGCGCTCAGCGCCGGGCTGAACTCCTTGAGCCAGGCGAGATCGATCCTGCCGCCGCTCAGGGACACCTGTTTGATCTCCAGCTTGTCCCCGAGCATCACGGATTCGAGATGCACGCTGTCAAACACCGGCTTCCCATGCCACTCGGCATGCTGCAGGTCAGTGACAATCGTTTGAAACGAGGGCGATTGAATGCCGCCGATCTCCAGCGCCTCCACCTTCTGCGTCACCATCACGCTGAACACCGGCTGCCACGCCGCATCGCGCAGCACAAACTTCGTCGGTGCCAGATCCACCAGATCCAGATGCCAGCGACGTGAAGCGGCGGCCGGTGCACCGGCAGGTTGCGGCGCGGAGGGTTCAAACCATGACAGCGGCACGTCCACCGTGGCGCCGTTCACCTTGAAGCCGCCGAGGTTGCCGGAACTCAGATGGCTCCATTGCGGGCGCCATTCCAGATGATCGGCGGACGCGATGTTCTGCGCACCGGAGGCGTGCGAGCTGGTCACCTTGCCGACATGCAGCGCGCCGTCCTTCCACTCCAGCGTGGCGATCTTCACCTGCACATCCCCGCCGAAGCGCCGCAGGGCCGCATTCACGAGCAGCACCCGCTCCCGCCACGCCCACCAGCCCAGTGCCGTTGCTAGGATGACGCCGATCAGACCGAGACGCCACATCCAGCGCCACCAGCGGCGGAGTTTGGATGTCGGGACGGCAGTTTTCACGCCCGCATCGTACCATGAAGCCGCCGGGATGCGATGATCTCCTTTGTGGAGATCCTGCCATCGGATGAGCGCCTCTTGCTCACACGACGTGGGGGACTAAACTCTGCTTCCATGCGCACGCTGCCCGCCATCCTCTGTCTGCTGACGGCCACGTGTCTGCACGCGCACTCGCTGCATCAGTCCACCGCCGAGGCGGAATACAATGCGGAGACGAAGAAGCTCGAAGTCAGCCTCACCGTCTTCATCAACGACCTCGAAACCGCCGTCATCCGCCAGAGCGAGCGCGAGATGCGTCTCGACAAAACGCCCGCCGCTCAGTTCGACGCGCAGATCCGTGCCTATCTCGCCAAAACCTTCGTCGTGACCGATGCCGCGGGCCAAGCGGCCAAGATCGGGTGGGTGGGACGCCAACTCGACGAGGAAACGCGGAAGAGCGGTGATCCGACGGTGACGTTGTTCTTTGAGATTGCGCTACCGGATGGTTTGGCGGATGCCAAGCTGCGGCACGCGGTGTTTTGCGAGATGTTCAAGGATCAGGTGAATCTCGTCGCTCTTCAGGGACAATCTGACAAAGTTGGACTGCGGTTTGTGCCAACTAAGTTGGAGCAATCGCTGAATTCCACGAGGTGAAGCCCGCCAAAACCTCAGCTTCGATTCGGGTCTGGCAGCAGCCAAATGCCGATTGCCATTGGCAGAAACAGAGTGGCGAGGACGAGGTAGCCGAACGTCCCTCCAAGAAACCACATGGCTTCTTTGGGACGAGTTGCATACCAGCGAATGTTTTTGACCTCTTTGCCTCGCAGTTCTGCTTCAAGCCCGGCACGCTCAGCTTTTTGTTCTTCGGTCAGGGGTGGCTTCAGACGGTTTTCGTTTCGTTGGCGGAAGTAGTCACGCAGTACCAAAAATGTTTGAGCAGCCCAAAAAATGAACAGCCAGATGATCGTGTTGTGGATACATTCCTTCATACGCTCGTTTGCACATGGGCAAATGTATCAAGAAACCGAGGAGACAATCACCCAAAGAACGGTGCGAGCACGTTGCGCGCGACTTTGATGGCTTTCATGCGGCCTTCGAGGGTTTTGCCGAAGGTGTCGTCCTCGACTTCGATGCAGAGCGGTCCGTCGTAGCCGATGCGCATGAGCTCGGCCATGAAGGCGGGCCAGTTGAGGTCGCCGTAGCCGGGAATGCGCGGCTGGTGCCAGCGCAGCGGGAAGTCGAAGCGGCCGACTTCATTGAGGGCTTTGCGGTCGATTTGAACATCCTTGGCGTGGAGGTGGAAGAGCTTCGATTTGAATTCGGCCAGCGGGCTGAGCGGGTCCATGTCTTGCAGGATGAAGTGCGACGGGTCGTAGTTGAGGCCGAAGTTCGGAGAGTCGATGTCGCAGAACGCACGACGCCAGATGGCGGGCGTGGTGAGAAGGTTTTTGCCGCCTGGCCATTCGTCGCGCGTGAAGGACATGGGGCAGTTTTCGATGGCGATCCTCACGCCGTGATCCTCGGCGTATTGGATGATGGGTTTCCAGATCTTGAGGAAGCGTGGCCAGTTTTCGTCAACGGTCTTGGACCAGTCGCGACCGACGAAACCGGTGACGAGGTCCAGGCCGAACTTCGGCGCGGCGGCGATGACTTTCTTGAAGTGCGAAACGGCGAAGCGTGAGACTTCGGGATTCGGATCGAGCATGTTCGGGTAGTAGCCGAGCGCGCTGATGCTGACGCCCTGATCCTGACATTGCGCGAGGATGTTCTCGGCCTTCGTCTTGGTCATGCCGATGACGTCGATGTGTGTGACGCCGGCGTATTTGCGCTCCGCCTTGCCGACGGGCCAGCACATGACCTCGATGGTGGAGAATCCTTCGTGCCGGGCGAACTGGAGCACGTTGGCGAATTCGAGTTCGGGGAGGATGGCGGTGACGAAGCCGAGTTTCATGGCGCGGGTGGTTGGAAGAGCGGTGTGCGGGCACAAAAAAGGGCGGGATTTTGAGTCCCGCCCTTTTGAGATGTGAAGAATTACTTGTCGTCCGATGGAAGCGCTTTCTTCCCTTCGAGCACCTTGTCCACGAGGCCGTATTCGGCGGCCTGGGCGGCGGACATGTAGTTGTCGCGGTCGGCATCGCGCTCGATCTGCTCGACGGACTTGCCGGTGTGATGGGCGAGGATGCGGTTGAGGCGCTTCTTGAGGTTGAACATGTATTCGACCGTACGCTCGACGTCGGAAGCGGTGCCTCGGGCACCACCGGAGACCTGATGGATCATGATGTCGGAGTTCGGCAGGGCGTAGCGCTTGCCTTTGGTGCCGGCGGCGAGAAGCACCGCGCCCATCGAGGCGACGAGTCCAATGCTGTAGGTGCAGACATCGCAGGTGAGGAACTGCATCGTGTCATAGATCGCGAGACCGGCCGTGACGCTGCCACCGGGGCTGTTGACGTAGATGTTGATGTCCTTTTTCGGGTCCTGCATTTGCAGGAACAGAAGCTGGGCGATGATGATGGAGGCCATCGTGTCATTCACTTCGCCTCCGAGGAAGATGATTCGGTCCTTCAGCAGGCGGGAATAGATGTCATACGCGCGCTCGCCGCGGCCTTCGCTTTCGATCACAGTTGGAACCATGTAGCTGGCGTGTGGGGCGATGATGGAGGGGAAATCGGAGTTCTGGCTGGGGGTCATGGTGGGAATGAAGGGGTGGCAGGGGGGATTGTCAATGCAGCGGGCAATGACGAGTGACGAATTCGTGGATGACGAAGTGTGATTACGATCCGCAACGCGTGACGACGTCTTGTTTTCAAAGCAACTCCACTGCAATCTCGTCGAACTCAACGATGCGCCAGCCGTTGAGCGATTGTCCGTCAAACAGGGTGAGCTTGGTGTTTGCGGGGGCTGCCGTGGGTTGCACAGCGGTGCCCGGAGGAAGTTTGGCGGCACGCTGCTTGCGGCGCATGACGACGTCATCGCGCTTCGTGCGCACCCGCAGGGCGTCGCTGCTGCGTCCCTGGGCCAGAAGTTCTTTCTCCAAGGCCGACAGCACTTCGATGTAGCGGTCGTAGAGCGGCAGAGAGTCGGCGTCTTTTTGCTGGGAGTAGTTCTTTTCCGCGCCGCGGTAGGTGTTGCGCAGTTTGACGACAGTCGAATGCAGGCCGGAAGGATCGATCGAAGGCATGAACTTGTGCGTCGTGAAGCGCTGCTTCTCCTCCCGCAACGCAATCGCTTCATCAAGCCGCCCGGCCTTGGTGGCCTCCTGCATCGAACGGTCCAGCGCCTGCACATAGCCGGTGCCCAACGTTGTGAGCTGATCGGAGTAGGCGACGTTCACTTCACGTTCGAACGCGGTCTGGAACTGTGATTCGAGAGTGGCCAACCGATCGGTGATGGGCTTGGCGTTGTCGGCGGGCGTCGAGGGCGGGACGGGGGTTGTGGCTGTCTTCGGAATGGTGACCACCGGCGTGGCAGGTTTGAAGGTGCTGCTGCTGTTGCTCGAAGCAGGTTTGACTGTTTGCGCAGTTGTCGGCGGAGTCATCGAGGGAGGAGGCAATCTCTCGACGTTGGAAGGAGGCGAGGTGGAAGGTGTCTGTGAGGGGACCGTTTTGACCGACGGTTCTGTGTTCTCAGCTGTTTCGAAAGGATTTTGAGGCGGCTCAGGATTATGTCGGTTGACGACGAACCAAGCACCAACACCGAGCATGACCAACGCTGCGATGACATAGGGCATCGTCGAGGTCTGCTGCGGCTGTGGATGTGGCGGCGGAGAATAAGACTCGTAGGGCGATGCTGGGCGACGCTGCTGGGCCGAGGCCGGATTTCGCGACGAGGGAACCACCGTTCGACCGGGTGTATTAGCCGGTTGTTTAGGCAGCACGGCGCTGGATTCCTTGCCGGGTTCCGCCCGTGGCGTGGTCAGGATCACGTCCAGCGCGATGCGCATCTCGTGGCTGCTTTGATAGCGCTCTTCGCGATCATGCTCCAAGGCGCGGCGGACGATGCCGTCGAAACGCGGATCGATGCTTTGGAACTTCTGCGAAGGCATCTTGAACATGCCGCGCGGGATGTCGCCAGTGAGCATCTGGTACAGCATGACGCCCACGGCGTAGATGTCCGCGCGTCCGTCCACGTCAGATCCAAACATGAGAGTTTCGGGGGCCACGTAATCAGGTGTGCCCATCGCCATGCCGGTCTGGGTGAGACCGGTGTTCATCGTCTTGTCAGCCAGCTTCGCGAGGCCGAAGTCGGCCACTTTGACACGACCCTCAGTGTCGATGAGCACGTTGGAGGGCTTGATGTCGCGATGCACGACGCCCTGCTTGTGCGCGTAGCTCAGCGCATCGCACAAGTGTGCGGTGATGGCGAGCGCGTGTTCCGGCGGCAGCTTGCCTTCGCGGGCGATCATGCGCTGAACATCGGTGCCATCGACATACTCCATGACGAAGTAGAGCTGACCGTCGGTGGTGCGGCCAAAGTCATACACGCTGACGATGGCGGGATGGTTCATACGGCCCATCAGCTTGGCCTCGTTTTTGAAGCGCTCGGCGAAGGCTGTGTCCTGCTGCTCGATCGCCGGTGGGAGCAGTTTGATCGCGACGGAACGTTCGAGACTGAGCTGAATGCCCTTGTAAACGGCACCCATGCCGCCGCGGCCGACCAGCATCTGAATCTCGTATTGCGGCAGCATTTCCTGCAACGCCTCCGGAGTCGGCGGTTCCCAGCGCCAGCCGCCGCCGGTGGTCTTCGGCGGAGGGACGGGGGAGGTCGATTCACTCATGGTCGGTCTAGGGAAAGGGAGGGCGTACTCAATAGCAGAATTTTATCCAGTCGTACGAGAAGTTGTCACGGATCACAAGCATCGAGACAAGGAATTACGCGATGGGTTGATTTCTGTGACAGACTCGACTAACTCCGCCTCCCATGAACGAAAGTCTGAAGATTCTGAGCGGTTCAGCTCACCCCACGCTGGCGCAGTCTATCGCCAAAAACCTGAACATTGAACTGTGCGCCGCTGAATTGACCACCTTCCCGGACGGCGAGACTTTCGTGCAAATCCACGAGAACATCCGCGGAGGTGATGTCTTCATCGTGCAGCCAACCTGCCCGCCGACGAACCAAAACCTGATGGAGCTGCTCATCATGGTGGACGCCGTGCGTCGCGCCAGCGCTTCGCGCATCACTGCGGTGCTGCCGTTTTTTGGCTACGCCCGTCAGGATCGCAAAGACCGTCCGCGGGTCCCGATCACGGCGAAGTTGGTGGCAAACCTTCTCGTGGCCGCGGGAGTGAACCGTGTGCTTACGGTCGATCTGCACGCCGGGCAGATTCAGGGGTTCTTTGACATTCCCGTGGATCATCTCTACGCGGCCCCCGTTTTGATGAAGACAATCCGTGAGCGTGAGATCAACGATCTCGTGGTGGTCTCTCCCGACGTGGGCGGCATCAAGATGACGCATGCCTTTGCCAAGGCGCTTGGTGCTCCAATGGCCATCGTCGCCAAAAACCGTGTCAGCGCCGAAGAGGTGGAGGCTCACAGCGTCATTGGCGATGTCGCCGGGAAAAACGTCCTGCTGGTCGATGACCTGACCGAAACCGCCGGGACGCTCACCGCTGCCGCCGACCTGCTCCTGAAGCACGGGGCGAAAAAGATCTATGCGGGGGTCTCCCACGCCGTTCTGGGCGACAAAGGCCGGGAACGCATCGCCAAATCGCCCATCGTCGAGCTGCTCTCCACCAATTCCACCCCCCAGGCGACCGGGGAAAAGGTCACCTCCCTGGACATCGCCCCGCTGCTGGCCCAGGCCATCGAACGCATCCATGGCAATGAGTCTGTGACTTCCCTGTTTGACACACGGGGGTAGGCGTGTATTCTCCGCGCCCTTTTTCCAAAACTAATCCCTCTCAAGAGGACACCGACCATGGCCAAAATTCTCGATCTCCAGGCAGAGCCCCGCACCCAGTCCGGCACCGGCGCCGTCAAGCGCATGCGTAAAGCCGGCAACATTCCTGCCGCTCTTTACGGCCGCAAGGTGAAGCCTTCCAACATCCAGGTGCACGGCAAGACCTTCTCAAAGCTCCTCGAAGGCAGCGCTTCGGACAACATTCTGGTCTCCCTCAAGATCGCCGGTGCTGCTGAAAACCAGCTCGCGCTCGTTCAGGAAGTGCAGCACGACTATCTGCGCGGTGGCATCCTTCACATCGACTTCCACGCGGTGGCTGCCGACGAAGAAATTCACGCCAACGTTCCCGTGGTCATGGTGGGCGAAGCCCCCGGCCAGAAGCTGGGCGGCATGCTGGAAGCCATTCATCACGAACTCGAAGTGCGCTGTCTGCCGAAAGATCTTCCTGAGAGCATTCAGGTGGACGTTTCCAACCTCGAGCTCGGCAAGGGCATCCATATCGGTGAAATCACCTTCCCAGAAGGCGTCTCCTGCCGTCTCGGTGCCGACGTGGTCATCGTCATGTGCGAAGAGCCCAAGGTGGAGGCCGAGCCCGAGCCTGCTGCCGCCGCAGCCCCTGCCGCCGGCGCTGCCGCTCCTGCCGCTGGTGCAGCTGCTGCTCCTGCAGCCGCCGCTGCCAAGAAGTAACCGTCCTCGCACCTTTCCCACGATGTGGCTTCCGGCGCGGAAACAACGAGCAGCGGCCTGAACGTGCCGCGCCTAATTGTCGGCCTCGGCAATCCCGGCGAAACCTACCGCGACACCCGCCACAACATCGGATTCATGGTGCTGGACGAAATCGCACGACGCCTGCCTGCCGCTTTCCACGAGGAAAAGCGCTGGACCGGTCTTGTGGCCAAGTTCTCCGGCGGCCACCTTCTCAAGCCGCTCACTTTTATGAACGACAGCGGGCGTTCGGTGCAGTCGGTCGCTCATTTCTACAAGTCCTCGCCGGAGCAGACGCTTGTGGTCTATGACGATGTCGATCTTCCTTTGGGCCGCCTGCGTTTTCGCACCAGCGGCTCCGCCGCCGGTCACAACGGCATCCGCTCGCTCATCTCCTCCCTCGGCACCGACAGTTTTCCGCGCTTGAAGGTCGGCATCGCCCCGGTTGACGGGCGTCCTGCAGGAGAGCGCATGGTCGGTCATGTGCTGGGCAAATTTCGCGCCGAAGAGCAGCCCGCTCTGCAAGCCGTGATCCAGCGCGCCGCCGATGCCGTGCTTTCTGCGGTTGAACACGGCCTGGAAGCCGCCATGAATGTCTTCAACCGACAACCCCAATCTTAAACCCCGAAACCACACCACCTATGAACCGCAAATACGAGGCACTCATCGTGCTCGACACCAAAGGCAAAGAAGAAACCGTTGACTCTCTTGTCAGCACCATCAGCAAGGACATGGAAAAGTCCGGTCTGAAGCTCGAGCAGATCGACAACATGGGCAAACGCAAGTTCCCCTTCAATCCGCGCCACGTTGAAGCCGGTCACTTCGTGAACATCCAGTTCTCCGGCGAGCCTTCTGCTTTGGACAGCCTGCGCGCCAAGCTGCGTCTCAACGAAAACGTCTATCAGCAGTACTACCTGAAGCGCAGCGCCTAGTCTGCTGTCGTTTCGTGCCTTTCACCCCGGTCTCGCTTTGATCAGCGGGCCGGGTTTTTTTTGTTTCAAATCGCCGGTTAGGCATCGAGGCCGAACGCCGTGTGAACCACACGTGCGGCGTTTTCGATTTCGCTCTCCTGCACGATGACGGCGGTCTTGATCTCGCTGGTGGAGATCATCTGAATGTTGATCCCGGCGGCGGCGAGCGCTCGGAACATCGTGGCGGCGACGCCGCTGTGGCTGCGCATGCCGATGCCGACAACGCTGACCTTCGCAATGCCGCTGGTGGTCCGAAGCTGGGCCTTCTCGCCGAGATCGGGCAGGATCTTCTTCAATGCGGCCTCGGCCTTCGGCAAGTCGGCGGCGCTGAGAGTGAAGGAGATGTCCGTGATGCCGTCGAAGCTGACGTTCTGAACGATCATGTCGATCATCACATTCGCGTGGGCGATGGCATCGAAGATGGCGGCGCTGATGCCGGGGCGGTCGGCGACGTCATCGATGGTGACCTTGGCCTGGTTGCGCTCGAGGCTGACGCCGCGGACGACGACGGACTCCATGCCGGGTGTTTCTTCTTTCACGAGGGTTCCTGGGTTGTGGTTCATGCTGTTGCGCACTTCAAAGCGCACACCAAATTTGTTCGCAAACTCGACGCTGCGGCTCTGCATCACCTTCGAGCCGGAGGAGGCCATCTCGAGCATCTCCTCATAGGATATCTCGGGTATTTTGCGGGCCGTCTTCACGACGCGCGGATCACAGGTATAGACGCCATCGACATCGGTGAAGATCTGGCAGAGGTCGGCCTTGATTGCAGCTGCCATCGCGATGGCGGTCAAGTCGCTGCCGCCACGGCCCAGCGTGGTGATTTCACCGCTCGCGGTCTCGCCCTGGAATCCGGCGAGCATCACGATGTTGCCGTCGTCGAGCATCTTGTGCACCGCGTCAGGGGTGATGTTCACGATGCGGGCCTTCGTATGCACGCGGTCGGTGGAAATGCCTGCCTGCGCGCCGGTGAGAGACACGGCCTTGCCGCCGAGGGCGTTGATCGCCATCGCCGTGAGCGCGATTGTGGTCTGTTCCCCGGTGGCGAGCAGCACGTCCATCTCACGTTCGACGGGTTCGCATTCTGGAGAGACTTCCTTGGCCAGTTTGATGAGAGTGTCGGTCACGCCAGACATGGCGGAGACGACGGCGACCACCTGGTTGCCCGCACGCTGCGTTTCCAGAATGCGCTTGGCGCAATTGCGGATTCGCTCGGGATTGCCGACGGAGGTGCCGCCGTATTTCTGGACAATGAGGGCCATGCTGGGGTTGGGGAAAGGGCGCGGAAAATGGCACGGCGAACCGGTGGCGCAAGCGGGGAAATCGGATGTGAAGCGTCAGCTCAGTACCCGCTGCTGCTCAGCGGCTGACAATTCCCGCCATTGTCCGGGCTGCAGCCCCAAATCGGCCAGTTTCAGCCCGCCTATGCTGACGCGCACGAGTCGAAGGGTGGGAAAACCGACGGCGGCGGTCATCCGGCGGACCTGACGGTTTTTCCCTTCGGTGAGTGTGAGTTCGATCCAGCTTGTGGGGATGTTTTTGCGGAAACGGATCGGCGGATCACGCGGCGGATGGTCTGGATCTGTGTCGAGTCGCTGCGCCTGGCAGGGTAGCGTGCGGAACTCCTTCAAGTTGACGCCGGAGCACAGTTTTCGGAGAGCTTGGTCACTGACCGCACCGTCTACTTGCGCGTGATAGGTCCGTGGGTGTGCGTGACGGGGATTCAGCAGGCGGTCGTTCCATTTGGGCTCATCGCTGAGCAGGATCAGGCCTTCCGAATCGCGGTCCAGCCGGCCGATGGGATACACATCTGGCGGAAAACCGAATTCGCTCAGGGTGCGGTGTGTAGGGTGCTCCTTGGTGAATTGGGAGAGCACGTCGAATGGCTTGTGGAGGGCGAGGAGCATTATCTTTGCTTCAAGGCCTCAAGCTGCCGGGTCAATTCCGCACGGCGCTGCTGGTAGCGGGACTCAGATTCATTTCGTTCCTGGCCTTTGACCACGCCCATCATACCCGCTACCAAGGCAAAGATGCCCATGCCAATCGGGACCATTATAAAAATGCCGGGTGTGCCATGAGACCCGGCCGATGAAGCCATTCCAAAACAGACCACGGCAAAAAAGATGGTGAAGGCGAGGCCGAATATCGGATTGCCCGGCGGTCTGGGCCCGGTTCGGCCCTGCACCATGTGATTGGTTTGATCGATGCCCCACTCCCGGTCCAGACGCTCAAGCTCGTTTTGCAGTTCGATGACTTCGAGGCTCTCCGCCATCCTGCCGGTGTTCTCAGCAATCTTTGCGACTTCCTCGGTGAAGATCGAGTTGTCCGTGCGTTTCACCTCGAGGCTGCTGTGGCAGAACTGGCAGGTGACGAAGCGGGTCTTTTCAGCCACTTCGAGCGGAGCGCCGCAGTGGTTGCAACGAACGGAGAGCGTTTCCATGACGCCGAGGCTAGCGGGCGCGCTGGAGATTTTCAAGACTGGTTCCAAACCGCATCACATCTTCTAACGCGAGCCGTTTCTGCTCAAATTCCTCTTCGGTCATGCGGCGTGGGATGAGATGTGGTTTGTCGAAGACGAGTGTGATCTTTGAAAACGGCAAAGGCAGGAGGAATTCGTCCCATGTCTTGAACTTGATCGCACGGCTGTAATGCAGATGCACCGGAATGATCGGCACGCCGGTGAGCTGGGCGAGCTTCACGATGCCGGGCTGCACGCGATGCAGCGGGCCGCGCGGTCCATCGGGCGTGATTCCGATTTCGTAGCCTTCTCGCGCCTTCGCGGCGAGTGCGATGAGCGCGCTCATGCCTTTCTCCGGTTTTGAGCTCGATCCGCGTTCCGCTTCGATGCCGAAGCTTCCGCATACATCCGCGATGATCTGTCCATCACCGCTCGGGCTGGTCAAGATGGTGCCCGGCACATTGGCGAACCACTCGTGGTGCAGCCACGGGATGAGAAACATGCGGTTATGCCAGAAGGACCAGATCCAGCCGCGTCGGTTCGCGTCAAACACACCGGCGTCATCGCGAATTTCCCAGCGCAGCGTCACGCCGATCCCTCGCATGATCCATGCGATGATCTTGCCGGCGGACTTGATGCGGATTTTGGCCATGAGGCGCGCATCCTTGGCGCGATCCGACCGCACATCAACCCGGCGATGCAGCGGAAAGCGATTTCACCAGCTCGATTACGGATTTGCCCTCATCCCGCCGGAAGTCGGTACGATCGAAGATTTCGCTGATGACATGAAGTCCGAGACCGCCGATGCGCTGGCCTGTCGAGGGCGGGGCCACGAGTTTTTGGAAGTCCTCGTTCGTGATGCCTTCGCCATGGTGCTCGATCAGGATGCGAACCGCATCCGCATCCGATTCGATGCGGCAGCAGGCGGGGCGCTCGCTGCTGGTGGAGCAGTAGGCGTATTTGCAGATGTTGCTCATGACCTCGTCGCAGCCAAGGACGAGCAGACCGGTGAACTCGTCGCGCAGGCCATGCCACGCGGCCCAGGTCTCGATGAACTCCCGCACAAGTCTCAAGCTGTCCGGCTGGCAGGTCAGCGCGAGATCTGCCGGTGGTGGCGGGGTGTGATCGGTGATGGTCAGCACGGTGGCGTCGTCCTGATAGCTCGAGCCTTGGGCAAAAGCGCGCCATTGTTCAACGATGTGTTTGAGAAAGTCATCTCCGCCATCGGCCTTTTGCAGCGCGGCGGCGAAGGCCTGGTCTTCAAAGTATTCACCGGTGCTGTTTTGTACTTCGAGGATGCCGTCGGTGAAGAGCATCCAGTGGCGCCCGCTGCTCAGCGGCAGCGCATGCTCGCGATAGCGTGCGGCACAGGAGATGCCGAGAGGTGCATTGCCGGGGGCAGGAACTTCCTTCCACGTTTTGCCGTCGAAGACCTGAGCTCCAGGCAGGCCGGCGCAGCAGAGATGTACGCGGCGGGTTTTGGGGCAGACGAGCATTGCATTGATGGCGATAAAGCGGCCCGCCTTCATCACGCCGCACAGGCGCTGGTTTAGCGTCGCCATCCAGTCCGCCAGATTCATCGAGACACAGAGATGCGCGGTGGACGCGATCAGGGTGGTGCCGCGGGCCATGTCGAGAGCAGCAGGCAGGCCCTTGCCACAAACGTCGCCAACACCGAGGAGGATTTTGCCGTCGTCGATCTGATGCCAGAAAAAGAAATCGCCGCCGACTTCGCTCGCCGGTTCATAGAAGCTCTCCACGGCGATGTCTCCGAGGCGCACCTGAGGTGCGGGGAGAAATGAGTTTTGAATTTCAGTGGCGAGCGAAAGCTGCTGGCGGGTTTCGGCCTCGACGATGGCTTTTTTCTGCGATTCAAGCCGCATCAACGTCACGGCAATGAGGCTGCCGAAGGTTTCAAACATCTCCACATCCTGCGCGGTGAAGCCCGCTCCGTGATTGGGATTGATCGCCTGCATGACGCCGAGACAACGTTCGCCGTCGAGCAGCGGAATGGTGACCATCGCACGGGTGACGAGGTCGGACTTGTCCGCCGCCGGACGAAAATGCCGCGGATCGGTGAGCGCGTCCTCGATGTTGACGACTTTCTTCGTTGCATACACATCGCCGGCGATGCCCTTGCCCTTCGGCACACGGACTTCCATCGCGTTGATGGGATCCAAAGTGGATCGGATCAGCAAATCCTCGCTGGGCCCATCCGGCAGAAGTATGGAGCAAACTTCGCAGTCCATCACCTCGCGTGAACGCTTCAGGATATGATCGACGAGCTCGACGAGATTGTGCGTGCTGCTCAAACGTCGCGCCACTTCGAGCAGCACGCTTTGGCGTGATTCGATGGGCTGGGGATTACTCACGACGTTTGAAGATGTCGAGGAGGCCCTTCTTTTTTTCCTCAGGTGTGGCGGATTCAGGCGGCATGGGGCTGACGGGTTTGGGTGCCGGCCTGGCGCCGGATTCGAGTTCTTTGATACGCACAGGGTAGGGGCTATGGGTGCGCCGCATGTGTTCGATGATCTCCTCTTTGGAAGGAACGTCGTTTTCCTTGCTGCCGAAGATCAGTCGGCTGGGTTTTTCCGCGAGCGTGCCGGTGATGTATTCGCCCCAGACCACGAGGGCGTTCATCTCTTCGACCAGCGTATTGATCTTCCGCATCGTGGTGTCGAGGTGCTTTTCCAGTCCGGGGCCGGACGCGTTTTCGCCGCCGGCGAAGAGCTTGTGAAGGTCGGTGGTGATTTCTTCGAGACGCGTCTTCAATCCGGGCTTGCCATCGGGCGTACCGCCGATCGTCTGATGGAGCTCCTTGGAAAAGCCTTCGAGGTTGGCGAGGATGGCATCCGCACGAGGGGCGAGACCTTTTTCAGCCGCTCCTTTCGGGCCTTTGACGAGCTCCTGGATGCCTGTGGCGGTTTCATCGAGCTTGTCGGCCACGGCATTGATCTTCTGCCCGAAGCCGGGCGTTTTGTCATCACCGGCAAACGTGGTTTTCAGTTCCTGCGTGAAGGCTTCGATGTTCGCGAGCGATTCGTTGATCTTCTTGGAGGCATCTCCCTTGCCGAGCGGATCGGTGATTTTTCGGAGGTCTGAGGTGATGCTTTTGATGTCGGCGAAGATCGCATCCCCGCCAGGAATCATCATCTCAAGCATGCTGCCGAGACTTGTGGAGGATAGCTTCGCACCATCGACCAGCAGGCCGCTTTCATCATCTTTGCGCACCAGAGCGATGTGTTTTTCTCCGAGGATGGACTCGGCGCTGATGAGAACCTTCACATTGGCCGGGACCGGAGCCTTCTCGAAGACCTCAATGTGAACGCGCACCGTGCTGCTGGACACCAGCCGGTCTGCAGGAGCCAGGTGCTCGATGCGTTCGACGACTCCGATTTTGTCGCCGGCATACAGCACGGCGGTGTTGCGGTGGATGCCGGTCACGTCGGCGAAGTCCACGGAGAAGCGCAGATGGGGTTTGCGCCAGGGATCACCCGAGATGGCGAAGAGCAGCGCTCCGAGCAGCATCAGGGAACACAGAATGACCAGGGTGGCCACGGTGGCGTCTTGCTTGTTTTTCATGACTGGGAGGAGTGGATGGCAGAACGCGAGTACAAGCCGGTTTCATTGAGGCCGAGCAACGTTTCGCGGTAGAGCAGTTCGCCGGAACCGTCGCCGCCGTCGCCCTGAGGATCGCCGTTGATGAACTGCTGAACGGCGGGATCGGGATGCCCACGGATTTCATCGGGCGTGCCTGAGGCGATGACTCTCCCTTGATTGGCGCCGGTGCCTAGCATGATGATGCGCGTGCCGATACGGAAGACGCTGTTCATGTCATGCGTAACGACGACCACGGTCGCGCCGATCTTCTGCGTGAGGCGCTGAGTCAGTTCATCGACCACTGCGGTCATGATGGGATCCAGTCCGGCGGTGGGTTCATCGCTGAAGACAAGCGGTGGATCCAGCGCGAGCGCCCGGGCCAGCGCAGCGCGCTTTTTCATGCCTCCGCTGATCTCGGAAGGCTTCTTGTGGCCATGTCCGGTGAGGCCGACCTGCTCCAGCTTCATTTTGACCACGGTGTCGATCAAACCGGCATCGAGCCGAGTGTGTTCGACGAGCGGCAGCGCCACGTTTTCCGCGACGGTGAGCGATTGCAGCAACGCGCCGGATTGAAACAGCATGCCGTAGCGCCCGCGCAGCTTTTGCATCGCATCAGCACGCATGGTGGTGATCTCCTGGCCGAACACCTTGATGCTGCCGGAAGTGGGCTTCTCAGTGCCGATGAGATGGCGCAGCAGCGTGCTTTTGCCGCAGCCGCTGCCGCCCATGATGACGAAGGTGTCACCGGCATACACCTTGAAGCTCACGCCATTGAGCACCGTCTGCTTCCCGAAGTGACGCACGAGAGAATCGACCTCGATGATCGGTTCGGCGGCGGAGTCTGGCGGTGTGGACGACATCAGAAGAAAAACACGGCGGTGAGGGCGGCGTTGGCGATGAAGACGCTCAGCAATGAAACAACGACTGAACGCGTGGTGGCAAGCCCTACGCCTTCCGCTCCACCCGAGACGTTCAAGCCGATGCTGCAGGCGATGGTGACGATCAGCACACCAAAGACGCCGCTCTTGAGCAGGCCGATGCCCACATCACGCAGTTCGACGTATTGCAGTGCGTGGTTGACGTAGAAGGCCGTGGACATGTGGAGCGAGAAATGGCTGATCAACCATCCGCCGGCGAGTCCGACATAGATGCTGAACACCGCAAGGAGCGGCATCATGATGACCATGGCGAGAAATCGGGGCACAATGAGATAAGACATCGGCGGGATGGCCATGACTTCGAGGGCTTCGATTTCTTCAGAGACTTTCATCGTGCCGAGTTCGGCGGTGACGGAAGAACCGCTGCGCCCGATGACGATCACCGCCGTGACAAGCGGTGCGAGTTCACGAATAAGGCTGGAGGACACGAGTCCGGGCACATAGACCGTGGCGCCGAGCTTCGCGAGCTGTGCGGCGGATTGCATCGCCAGCACGACGCCGATCGTCAAAGCGGTGAGTGCTGACATCGGCACCGCATGGACGCCGATGCGCACAATTTGTGCGAAGGTGTGACCGATGCGCCAGGGCCTGCCGCGAAAGGGAGCCACGATGAGCCAGTAGAGAAGACCGCCGCACAAGGAAAAGTACTGGCGGAATGCTTCGATCATGGCGTGTGCGGGGCTGCCTAGCGTTTGCTCGTCAGGTCAGCGGTGTTCAGCGCGTCTTCTACCGACGGAAGATGGGTGATGAAATCGCCGAGACGGACGATCTTGAACGAGGCCTCGACGCGACCCTGAATGCCGGAGAGCGCAAACTCCGTGCCCGCTCCACTCGCATGCTGGAAGTATTCGACCACCACAGCCCAGACCGGCGTGTTGACGAAAGTGACTTTCGCAAAGTCGATGATCAGGCGCTTCACCTTTGCCTTCATCTGCTGCCGCACAAGGTTTTGGAATTCGGGCACGGTCGCCAGATCGGCCTCGCCTTCGAGTTCAATGACGACGGCGTTGGGATGGGTGCGGACGGTTGGTTTCATAAGGTTGGTTGGAGCGATCAAAGCCAGCCCGTTTGATTCAAGCGGCCGGTGAGCTCCATCTGCTTTTCAAGCTGGGCGGCATAGATCGCGGCGTTCTCAGCATTCGGTTTGCAGCGTGTGGACTCATCCAGCGTGACGAGCCTGGCGCAGAGCGCCTCGTAGCTGACTTTGCCCGTCTGATTGGCGTGGGCATAAGCGGCCTGGATCGCACCGCCGAGCGCGGCGCCTTCGCTGGTGTTGAGGGTGACGACTTCGGCATTGAAGCAGTCGGCGGCGATCTGGCGCCAGACGGCGCTCTTGCTGCCGCCCCCGGTGAGGCGGATTTCCGTCGGATTCATGCCGAGATCCCGGAAGCGTTTCAAACCGTAGGCGAGTCCGAGCGTGGCGCCTTCGACAGCCGCACGGGCGATGTTGGTGGGCATCATGTTCGTTGGACGAAGGCCATGGATGACTCCTGTGCCGTTGGGCAGGTTCGGCGTGCGTTCGCCATTGAGGTAGGGCAGGAACATCACGCCATCCGCACCGACGGGTGCCGATTTCACGGCAGCTTCGAGCTGACGCAGATCCCAGCGGAACATCTCGCGCACCTGTTCGGTGACGACGGTGACGTTCATCGTGCAGACGAGCGGCAGCCATTGATCCGTGCTGTCGCAAAACGCGGCCACCTCGCCCTGGCCGTCGACCACCGGTGATGCGGCCACGCCATACAGCGTGCCACTGGTGCCGAAGCTCGCAGTGACGACGCCGGGCTTGATGTTGCCGGTGCCGATTGCGCCCATCATGTTGTCACCACCGCCGGCGCTGATGATCACGTCATAGCTCAGGCCCCATTTGCCGGCCAGTTCCTTACGGATCGTGCCATGCACGGCTTTGGAGGAGCCAAGCGGCGGCAGCATTCCGCGCACGCTGGGATCGATGTAATCACAAATCTCGTAGGCCCATTCGCGTGTGTTCACGTTGAGGATGCCCATGCCCGAGGCGTCACCGTATTCCATGCGTTTCACGCCGCTGAGCCAGAAGTTGATGTAATCATGCGGCAGCAGGATGGTTTTCGTCTTCGCGAAGTTCTCCGGCTCGTTCTGCTTCATCCACAGCAGCTTCGGAATCGTGTAGCCGGGCAGCATGGCGTTGCCCGCGACGGCGATCACGCCCGGCTGGCCACCGAAATGATGCGCGATCTCCGCGCATTGCGCCTGCGTGGAGGTGTCGCACCAGAGCTTAGCCGCACGCACGGGTTTGTCGTCCGCGCCGAGCGCCACCAGGCCGTGCTGCTGGCCGCTGACGCCGATGCCCGCGATCTTTGATTTGTCGCTGCCGATTTGTTCGAGGCACTGCTGCACGGAGGCATCCACCGCATCAATCCAGTCCTGTGGGTTCTGTTCGAGATGTCCGGGCGGCAGCCCGTCGATCAAATCGTATGAACTGTGTCCTGTGGCGACGATCTTGCCCGTGTCGAGGTCGAGGACGATGGCCTTGGTGCTTTGCGTGCCGCTGTCGATGCCGAGGAAATACATAAGAGGTTGAGAAATGGGAGGGAAGCTAGGTTTAAGTCGGAAAGGGGAGCCGGGTCAAGAGGTCAAGTGGCGGCAGGTCCGCCGTTCCCGCAGGTCAATCCTTCGACTGGATGTTTCCCGATTTGCGAATGGCGCGCAGCAGGCGCCAGCCGAGGAAGAGGGAAACGACATAGCCGAGGGCACCGAAGACGGAGACGCCGAACAGCACCGGCTTTGCCTCGCGGCTCCACAGTTCGCTGGAACCGAGAAACACGGCCGCGGTGAGCACGCCGAGCACGAGGCGGTTTACGATGGGGTCGAGATGACGGTGGTCGAGATGCACCGTGAGCGTACCGTCACGGAAACGTGCGAGCAGGTCTGCCAGGTCACGTGGCAGCGCCTTGAGCAGGCGATCCCAGGCGCGATAGGCACGCACGGCGCGTTTGGCGATGCGGCCCGGAGAGAGACGGCGCAGCAGCAGGCGCGAACAGTAGGGCTGCATGAGTTCGGAGAGGCTCACGTCCGGACTGAACCGCCGCGAGGTGCCCTCGAGCACAATGATAGTCTTTAGCAGCATGGCCAGCGTCGGCGGCAGCACGATGTGATGGCGGCGGATGATCTCCACCAGATTGGCCAGCGCGGCGCCCACGTGAATCTCATTCAATGGATGGCCGGTGTAGTCCGCCATGAACTCCTGCAGGTCGGTGCGCAGTTTCTCCCGCGAGCAGGAGGACGGCACCGCACCGAGGTTCAGCACCTGTTCCGCCACGATGGCGGAATCGTTCTCGACGATGCCCAGCAGGAGCGATTCCACCTCTTCGCGCAGATCTTCATCGATGCGGCCCACCATGCCGCAGTCGATCACTCCCACGACGTTGCCCGGCAGCAGGATCAGATTTCCAGGATGCGGATCGGCGTGGTAGAAACCGTCACGGAAGACCATTTCGAGATACATATTCGCACCGCGTCGGGCGAACTCGCCCAGGTCTTCGCCGGATTGCTGCAGATCTTCGATGTCCGTGCCGCGGATACCCTCCAGACGCTCCATCGTCACGACCTGATGCGAGCAAAAATCACCGAACACCTCGGGGATGCACACCGTGGAGTCGTCGGCAAAGTTGCGGCCGAATTCCTCGAGGTTGCGGCGTTCGTAGGTGAAATCGAGTTCGCGCAGCAGCGTGCGGCGGAACTGGCGCACCACCGCGAGCGGCTGGTAGGTGCGCAGGGCGGGGGAGTGCTTTTCCAGCAGCTCGGCCAGTGCCTGCACGATCTCCAGATCCGTGGCCGCCTGTTCAGCCACACCGGCGCGGCGCACCTTCACCACGACGCTCTGGCCGGTGGTCAGTACCGCTGCATGGACCTGGGCGATGGAGGCTGCGGCGAGAGGCTCATCTTCAAATTCGGCAAAGAGTTCCTCGATGGGATGCTCCAGCTCTTTCTCGATGGTCGCCCGCGCCACTGCGGCGGCATCCGGCGGGACGCTGCTCTGAAGTTCCGAAAGCTCTTCCGTCAACTCAGGTCCGAGCAGGTCGGAGCGTGTGCTGAGCATCTGGCCCAGTTTGATGAAGGTCGTGCCCAGTTCCGTGAGCGCCATGCGCGTGCGTGCGGCGGTCGTCACGGAGCCGATAAGCGCGTGACCGTCCGAACTCTTCAAACGGTCCTTGAGCCAGGCGTAGTCAAATCCGCCGAACAGATCCGCCAGCCCATATTTTCCAAGAACGGCGGCGATCTCCGCGATGCGCTTCGCGTGGCGTTCCATTCGTGCAAGGGCGTCGATTTTCATCCTGCCATAGTTTCCGCAGGAAAATGACGGCTGACAATGCGTAAAGCAGGCTTTGGGGTGGTGTTTCGAAGCTGCCGCGTGACATCTCACCCGGTGCCTGTATCCCTGTTGCATGAGCGCTCCCAAAATCCTCGCCTTTGCGGGCAGCACCCGCACCGCTTCCTTCAACAAGCTGCTTGTTCGTTTCGCCGCCGATGCCGCACGGGCCGCCGGAGCGGAGGTCACGGTTGTCGATCTGCGTGATTATCCATTGCCGTTGTTTGATGGTGATATGGAGGATCACGAGGGCATTCCGGAGAACGGGAAGAAACTCAAGACGTTGTTTCGTGAGCACGACGGCTTCCTCATTGCCTCGCCCGAGTACAACAGTTCCATCACCGCCGTGCTAAAAAACACCCTCGA
Source organism: Prosthecobacter sp. (assembly GCF_020439865.1). Lineage (GTDB taxonomy): Bacteria > Verrucomicrobiota > Verrucomicrobiia > Verrucomicrobiales > Verrucomicrobiaceae > Prosthecobacter. The sequence continues at coordinate 32,918 of NZ_JAGRPF010000103.1, read as the reverse complement.
CTGGGTTTCACGCAGCGAGACGGATGATGAACCCGCGCTGATTGCCTATCGGGGCAAGGCTGCGGCACTGTTGAGCGCCTCCCCCGGCGCTCTTGGCGGTTTGCGTGGCCTTGTTCATGTGCGCGCCATCCTTGGCAACATGGGAGTCGTCGTTCTGCCGGAACAGGCGGCCGTGCCGAAGGCTCACGAGGCTTTCGATGTCGGTGGTCGGCTCAAAGATGAACGCACCGCAAGACAGGTGACGGGCGCGGCCAAGTCGCTCGCCGAGTTCTTGAAAAAGTTTGTCGGCTAGCGCGCCGGCTTCTTCAGGGCTCGCTGCAATCGTGAGAGCGTGCCCCGTGCGCGCTTGAGAGTCAGCGCGCATTCCCAGATGCGCAGAACGGTCCATCCTGCCTTGGTCAGTTCGCGAGTCACCAGACGGTCGCGGGTTTGATTGCGCAGGATTTTTGTCTCCCAGAAGATGCGATTTTGCTTTGGCTGCGTGGCATGGCGCGGGCAGCCGTGCCAGAAGCAGCCGTCAACAAACACGGCGAGGCGTTCACGCCGGAACACAAAGTCGGGCCGGACCTTGATCCCGGCAGACCTGACTGTCAGCGGAAGCTGCCGCCGCCATCCGGTGATCTTCTCATCGCGCATCAGCTTCATCAGCCGCAGTTCCGTGGCTGCGTTGCCATGCGAGCGGATGCGGCTCATCACCTCGCTGCGCTTGGCCTTGGTGAAGACGTCCGGCATGGGCTGGGCCGCGGGTGAGCAGCTTGTCCTTACGCGGACTTGCCTGATTTGGCGGTTGCCGCGCCCTTCCTGGCGCTGGCTCCGCGCGTGCGCTCGGATTTGATCGGGATGGGCTTGAGGCGGATGGTTTCGACCTGCACAATTTCTGGAGGCGGGAAAAGGTGGCCGGCCGGCTCAGATTCACCTTCGATTGCAACTTGTGCGCTGCGCAGTGCCGCGATTTTGGCTTCTAGTTCCGCAAGCTCGCTCCGGGCGGCTTCGATCTTGGCGGCAAGTTCCGGGCTGGCTAATTCATCGGGCTTGGAGGCATTCTCAGGTGCCGGGGAACGTTTGGGCACGGCCATCTGCGCGGCGCTCTGCGAACCGTTGGCCTGAACGTCGCGGTAGCGTTGTTCGACCGCGGCGAGACGCTGTCTGGCATCGGCCAGTTGCTGTTTGGTGTCCGCGAGCTCCTGGCACTGCCGTTCTAGTTCTGCACGTTCGGTTCGCACCTCGTTCAATTGCAGGGTTTCAGTCGTGAGCTGCTGTTTGGTGTCGGCCAGGTGTTGTTTCGTTCCGGCGAGTTCCTGGCATTGCTGTTCGAGTTCCGCACGCTGTGCTTTGACCTTTTCGAGATGCTGTTCTTCGGCTGTGAGCTTGGTGTGGCGGGCCGCAAGCTCCTGACATTCTTGGTCCAGCTTGGCACGCCGCGCGCTGACTTCATCGAGGCGCTGCAATTCGGCGGCGATCTCGGCCCTGCACGACGCAAACTCAGCTTTGTGGGATGCGAGATTTTGCTCATGCCCGGCATGCTCCTCCTGCAGACGCTGAAGCGCGCCCTCGGCGGCGGCGCTGCTTTGCTCCAGCGACATGAGGAGGGCTTCCAGATCTTTGACGGCAGCTTCGTCGCGTTGCTGCTTCACACTGAGCGCGGTGCATGCGGCGTTTAGCGCGGCATGCTTTGCCTCCTCCTCAACGATGCGCTTCTCGTGCTCAATGATCTGCTGGCGCAGCGAGTTGAGAAGTCCTTCGTCCTGCTCGCATTCATCGCGCACTTTTTGGAGGCGTGCCTGGGCCTCCTCCTTTTGTTGGTCAAAGGTTTTCGCTTCCTCCTGAGTCTTGTTGATCAGCTCGGTGAGACGCTGAAGCTCGGTCGATTTTTCGAAATGCTGCGCGTTAAGGCGCTCGAGAGCGGCCGCTTTTTCGGCGTGCTGGTCGGACAGGGTGGCGATGGTTTCAAGCCACTCGCGGTGGGCGGATTCGGCCTGCTGCACGGCGGTCTTGACGGGCTCCAGCTTCGTCTCCTCGGCGCGCAGAGATTCCACCCGGGCGAGGTGCAGCGCGCGTTCTTTTTCAGCACGCTGCTGCCAGTCACGCAGTTCTTTCTCGGCCTCTTCAACCTCTGCTTTGAGGCGTGCTTTCTCTGCTACCAGGCGGGAAACTTCTTCCGCGGAATCGGTGCCGGGCGTTGTGGTGGTCTCCTCGGCCGTTGTCTTCGGGGGCGGAGGTGCAGCAGTGGCCGGATCTTCAAGGTCGAGAGTGCCTACGAGCGGGCCGAACGCGAGGGTGTCCCCATGAAGCAGGGTGCTGCTGAGCTGCTTTTCTCCGTTGACGAAAGTGCCGGAGGCGGATTTGAGATCAAAAACCTGAAGACTGCCGTCGGCGTTCTGCACGATTTCGGCGTGATGCGGGGAGATGCGTTCATCGTCCACGACGATGTCATTGTCCTCTTCACGACCGATGGCGATGTGTTCCTTGAGTGGAACCACCACTTCCTGCCCGTCTTCAAGAACGAAAGTGAGTTTTGCCATGGGGGATTGTTTCGTTGAAGCTGCGGCAGCAAAGTCGATGATGTGACTGGAATCAATGAGGCATTTGAGACTGTCGTGAAATGAACGCGGCGCCTAAACTAGCCGGTTGTTTTTTTTGTCACGCGCACCAAGGCGGCCTCATAGTTTTTCAGCTCGGTGTGGGCGAGGTCGGCCTGCTGGCGCAGCTCGTGGCGCAGGCGTTCGGCTTCGGAGATGTCGGCACGAAGTTCGGCGAGCTTGTGTTCCAGTTCGGTGATTTTTTCGCGGCGTTTTTCCTCCTCGGTTTCCGCAAGCCCGATTTTGTGTTTGATGGCGGTATAGTGTTCCTCGTCGCGCCGTATCTTGGCCTCCAGCTGTCGTTCGTGCTCGCGCATCATGGCGTCGGAGGCGGGGCCTGAGCGCGGATGGATTTCCTGGCGGGCGCGCTCCAGCCGGAGGTGTTCGAGGTGGGCCTCCTCACGCTGCACGTTCTCACGCAGGTGGGTGAGACGCGCACGCAGAGTCGTTTCCTGCACACTGCCGATGCCCACCCGGGCGGTCGTGGCACGCGGCGGTTCAGGGGGACGGTTTGCTTTTGTCGGCGCGTTTTGCTGGGGCTCGCATTCGGGTTCGTTGCGCGGCTCGGGGGGCGAGCCAACAAGGGCCTGCGAGCGCGCGGTGGTGATGAGATCGTGGAGGCCGTTTTTTTCCCGCTCGATTTCGCGCCAGAGGTCCCGCGCCTCGGAGGAGTCCTGCGGCAGCGTGGCGAGGCGCGCATAGAGCAGGTCCATGGCCTCCTTCCAATCTCGCAGCGGCGTCAGCTTGGACACCAGTTCGGCCAGCTCCCTTCCCTGGGTGGCAAGGCTGGAGGCAAGCTCCTGCTTCTGTTCGGCGTGTTCCTTCTCGGCTTCGACGGTTAGCTGGCGAACTTCCTCGAAACGCACTCGTTCTTTGCGTTCGGCGGCCGACAGCCGGGTGAGTTCGGCGCGCAGATCCTTCTCGCGCGCATGCAGGACATCGATCCGCCCCTTGGAGGCGCCTTCCTCCCCTTCGAGGTCTTTGATGCTGGATTGCAGGGAGGCGATCCGGGTCTTTCCTTCCGCGATTGAGGCATTCACCTCTTCAAGATTCTGTCCGGCGGTTGCGAGCCGCTGCTTTTCTTCGGCGAGTTTCTTCCCGGTTTCGGCGAGTTCCTGGCACTGACGCTCGATTTCGGCATGGCGCTCCTGGGTTTCTTTCAGCCGTTTTGTTTCGGCGTTGAGTTCGGCAATGCGTGTGGCGAGGTCCTTTTCACGGGCGGCGAGATCCGTTTGCACATTCAGCAGGGACGCTTCCGACTGCCGGCGGCTTGTCTGGGCTTTGTCGGCCGCTGCGGACGCCTCCTCTCGAGAATGTTTGAGAGCGGCCACGCGTGATTCGAGCTCCTTCGCCGCTTCTTCCGACTGCTGCCGTTTCGAGTCGAGCTCGGCAAGCGCGGTGGTGAGAGCGGCCTGCCTCTTCTCGGCTTCACGGCAGCGTTCGAGCGTCAGCACCAGTTTTTCTTCCGTGCCGGTCAGCTCTTGAATGTGCGCCTGGATCTGGGTGCGGCTCTGCGAAAGCTGGTCGAGCTTTTTCTCCGCAGCGTCGACCTGGTCGTTGCGAACTTCGGCGATTTCCTTGCAGTGTCGGCTGTGGGCCTCGAGTTCGGCGATCTGGCGCCGCAGCTCATCGAGCACGGTTTCATCGTGCGCCTGTTCCTCACGCATCTGCCGGAGGTGGGCGAGCGTTTGCTCCCTCTGGGTGGCGAGATCTTTGAGATCCTGCCTGGCGCTGTTTTCGTCTTCGGCGAGTCGCTGCAGGTCGGCTGATTTCTCATCGTGCCGGGCGGTGATCTGTGCCAGTGCGGCAGTCCTCTCCTCATGCTGCGCAGACAGGGCCGTGATGGATTGGATCCATGCGACATGCGCTTTCTCGGCTTCGTGCACCGCCGCCTGCACCGGGCCGAGACGTGCTTCTTCGGCCCGAAGCGACTCCAAGCGGGTGCTGTGCAGGTTTCGTTCATCTTCGGACCGCTTCTGCCATTCGACCCACTCCTTTTGTGCCTTGTCGAACTCGCTCTGCAGCTGCGCTCTCCTGCCCTCCAAGGCGGATGCGGCCTCTTTGTGTTTGGCCTGCTGGAGCACCAGATTCTTCACTTCTTCCTGCAGCCGGCTTTTTTCTGCTTCTGACGCGGCGGCGGCGCTTCGCTGCTCATCCTGCCTTTGAATCAGGGCCTTAATCTCGTCCTGCAAATGGCTCTTCTCTGTTTCCAGCGCGACAATGACTCTCTGCTGTTCGGCCTTTTGCCGGGACAGGCTCTCCACGTCGTCCTGCAGCTTTTTCTCTTCGTTCGCCAGGCTGGCGACGGCTTTTCTTTGTTCGGCCTGTTGCCGTGCCAAAAGCTCTTCGGCAGGGAGAGCGGTCTGAGCGTCACTCGGAAAGTCTCTTCGGGCTCCCCTATTTTTCTTTCGCGAACCGATTCTGCCGGCCTTCACCGGATTAGGCGACGCCGACATTGGCTTGCTGTTCTCAACGGGAGCTTCCTCGGGTCCGTTGCCGTTCGTTCCGTTGTTGTTGAGATCAAGGACGGCGGCGAGTGGTCCAAAGGCCAGCCGGTCACCATGGTGGATGATCCGGGATTGAACGCGCTCACCGTTGACGAAGGTTCCGGCGGTGGAGTTGGAATCAAACAGCTGAACGCTGCCGTCGGCATTGATCACCAGTTCAGCATGACGCTTCGAGATACGTTCATCATCCACGACCACATCGTTGTCGTCAGCCCGGCCAAGAGTGATGCGCTCTTCCAAGGGGACTTCGATTTCCTGACCGTCTTCGAGAACAAAGGTGAGTTTAGCCATGAGCACACGTTGAATCCGGACCGGGAGATACGTATCAAACTCGATTTGGAGTCCTGAATCAATGACAGATTTGTTTCGAGGCGGTCACCGCCCGCCGCCACCGACTCATAGGAGGATCTGTTAACCCGGCTTGTGATCTCTTCAGAAACAGGCAGGATCTCGTTTCGACCGTCCTTTCCATGCATTCCCAAGCTGAAACCTACCTCTCCAAGCGTTGCCCTATCCTGCGCCGATTGATCAGGACGCACGGGCCTTGTGAGCTCGTCCCGCATAAGCGTTCACCCTACGAGGCGCTGGTCAGCGCGGTGGCGCATCAGCAGCTTCATGCCAATGCGGCCGAGGCCATCCTGAGGCGTTTCAAGGCGCTGTTCCCCAGTGTGCGATTTCCAAAACCCGAGCACGTGCTCGATGCCGATGATACCACCTTGCGAGGCTGCGGTTTTTCGACTGGCAAGATGCTCGCGATCAGAGACATCGCCGCCAAGACGCTCAGCGGCCAGATCCCCACACGGTCGGCGGCTTTGAAGCTCGATGACGAAGAGTTGATCGCGCGATTGGTCGAGGTGCGCGGCGTGGGCCGCTGGACGGTGGAGATGCTTCTCATCTTCACCCTCGGCAGACCGGACGTGTTTCCGAGCGATGATTACGGCGTGCGCAACGGCTGGCGCATCGTCAAAAAGCTCGATGAAATGCCGAAGCCCAAGGAGTTCCGCATTCTTGCCGAGCGCTGGCAGCCGTATCGCACTCTCGCAGCGTGGTATTTGTGGCGAGCTGCGGACGTGGGGAAGAAATGACGAAACCAGAATGAGGAATGCCGAATCAAGCCCCAATTGGCTCATAAGGCATTCTGGGGGCTTTGGGATTCGTCATTCATTCGTCATTCGCCATTCTGGTTTCGTCATTCCGCCCGCACTTAAACCTCTCGCATCCTCCACCGCTCTCGCTTAAGGGCGGTCATGTCCTTCAAACCCCTCGGTCTCGATCCGAACATTCTCCAAGCGATTCAAGAAGCCGGTTACACCGAGCCCACTCCGATTCAGGCCGCGGCGATTCCGGTGGTGATCGCAGGTGGCGACGTGATCGGCATCGCGCAAACCGGCACGGGCAAGACAGCGGCCTTTACGCTGCCCATCCTGACCCGCCTGACGGCGAATCCGGTTCCGCAGGGCCAGCGTCGTCGCACGCGTGTCCTCGTGCTCGCTCCCACGCGTGAACTCGTGGCGCAGATCGAGGAAAACGTGCTCGCGTATGCGCGCCACCTGCCGCTGAAGATCGCGAAGGTCTATGGCGGTGTCGGCGAGAAGCCGCAGAAGGACGCGCTGCGTGCCGGCAGCGACATCGTCATCGCCTGTCCCGGTCGTCTGCTCGATTTGATGGGACAGCGCTGCGCTGATTTCTCCCAGCTCGAATACCTCGTGCTCGATGAGGCCGACCGCATGCTCGACATGGGCTTTCTGCCGGACATCCGTCGAGTCATCAATCAACTGCCGAAGAAGCGCCAGACGCTGATGTTCTCCGCCACGCTGTCGAAGGAGATCGAAAGCCTCACGCACGAGTTCCAGCATTCGCCGAAGATCGTGCAGATCGGCAAACGCTCGAATCCGGCCGAGACCGTGACCCAACTGGTCTATGAAGTGCCGAAGCATCTGAAGATGGCGCTCCTCGCGCATCTGCTCGAAGACGAAAGCATGCAGATGGTGCTCGTCTTCAGCCGCACGAAGCACGGCGCGGACAAGATCGCCCGCAAACTCGAACAAGGCGGCGTCAAATGCGCCACGCTGCACGCGAACCGTTCGCAGAATCAGCGCCTGCGTGCGCTGGACGATTTCAAATCCGGCGCGGTACGCGTCCTCGTCGCCACGGACATCGCCGCGCGTGGCATCGATGTCGATGGCATCTCGCACGTCGTGAACTTCGACTTCCCGCACATCGTCGAGGACTACGTTCATCGCATCGGCCGCACCGGACGCGCGCAGGCCATTGGCGATGCGATCAGCTTTGTCTCGCCCGATGAATTGAGCGACCTGCGCAAACTCGAACGCTTCGTCAATCGCGGCCTCGTCCGCAAGAAGGCGGAAGGGTTCAACTACAACGCCTCCGCGCCCGTCTTCACCGACGAACGACCCGAACGTCGCAACCAACGCCAGTTCCAACCGCGTCGCCCACAAGGTGGTCAGGGAGGTTCCCGGCACGGAGGTCAAGGTGGAGGACGTCAGGGAGGAAACGGTGGTGGTCGCCAGGAAGGACAGGGACAAGGTCAGCCGCGTCGCGATTCTTCCAATCGCCCTCAGCGTGAGGCACCGCCGAAATCGGGGGCACGCACGCTTTGGAACCGGTTGACCGGGAAAAAGTGACGGATCACATCAATTCGCAAACCACCCCTTCGCCAGCGGACTTGTGGCGAAGAATTCCAGCAATTGCTTCGCGACTTTTTCGCGACCGCTTTGGCTGGGATGCACGCCGTCGCCGGCGAAGTCGGCTTTGACATAGATCAGGTCGTCGATCTTGCGCCCTTTCTCGCCTTCGGCCCAGAGGTAGGGGCCCCAGAGGAGCAGTGGTGACTTGGCGGAGGCGAGGGATTCATCACCGCTCATCTGCTTCTGGATGAGATGGCGCACGCTGAAGGCGCCTTCATACGCATACGGTTCGGGATTGAGGCCGCCGGTGGCGTTGCCGGCCCAGATGCGGCTGCCGAGGTAGGCGATGCGCAGATTCGGGAAACGCTTCTTCGCGTTGTGAAGCACTTCGGTGGTGTCGGCTTCGAGCTTGTCGAGGTGCTCCTTCATGCTGCCGTATGGAGCGACGTTGGCGAGCTTGATCCACGCGACCTGCACCTGCTCGGGGGTGACGCCGGCACGTTCGATGCGATTCATCGCTTCCTGCCAGGGACGGCCGTCTTCCGGCACCCATTGCGCCATCGCCTGACCACCCTGCGCGCAATCGACGATGGTGAGCTTGTCCGATTTGCGGTTGTCCTTGTCGGCGATGCCTTTGAAGAAGGAGAATTCCTGCGTGGCGTTCGACATGCTGATGGAAACGAGCACGATCCTGCCGCTGTCGGACGGTTTGCCTTCGGCATCGAGGGGCTTGATCTGCGCGAGTGCGGCCTCCGCGGATTTCTTCAATGCTTCGGGCGGTTCGTTGCTGCCCTTGCCGTAAAGACCGCCGTCTTCGCCTTCATACGTGTCGTCGGCTGTCATGTCGGTGAGCGGCTTGAGCGATTCGGGCGCCTTGCGCTGATTCGCGGGGCTGCCACGACCCGCACCACCACGAATGCCGCCGCCTCGGCGGACTTCTTTGGCGTGATCGAGATACTTCTGATCCTCCTCGCTGAGCTTTTCGCCGCGCTGTTCACGCTGAAACAGGTCCTGCGCTTTTTTCCAATCGATGCCGTCGGATGTTGGAGCGCCGGGACGGCCTTTGGCACCCGGACCCTGGCCTGCGGCGAGAGCGGCATGTGCGCGATCAAGGTAGGCCTTTTCCTCGGCATTCAGCGTTTCGCCGGCGCTGTTGCGCTGATGCAGCTTCTTCGCCTTGTCCCAGTCGATCGGGGCGTCGGTGGTCTGGCCGAGCAGGGAGATGGCGCCGAGGAACAGCGCGGCGATGGCGGGGAGGCGGGCGGATGTCTTCATGGTGGTGGACCTTGAACACCGGTTCCGGGAAATGGATGCGCGGCAGGGCGGTGATCCGGCTTTTGGTCTTGTCTTGGGATTGGCAACCCGTCAGCCTGTCCGGAATCAATCATGTCCGAACCCAGCAACATCCGCCGCGTCGTCATCGCGAGCTTCATCGGCACCACGATCGAGTGGTATGATTTCTTCCTCTACGGCACGGCTTCGGCGCTGGTCTTTAACAAGCTGTTCTTTCCGAACTTCGAACCGCTGGCTGGCACGATGGCCGCGTTCGCGACCTATGCGGTCGGATTCTTTGCACGACCGGTCGGCGGGATCGTGTTCGGACATTTCGGCGACAAGATCGGACGCAAGTCGATGCTGGTGACGACGCTCATGCTCATGGGCGTGGCGACCGTGATGATCGGCCTGCTGCCGACCTACGACCAGATCGGTGTGTGGGCGCCGGCATTGCTCGTGCTGATGCGCTTCATTCAGGGCTTCGGCGTCGGTGGCGAATGGGGTGGTGCGGTGCTCATGGCCGTGGAGCATGGCGCACAAGGGAGACGTGGCTTCTACGCGAGCTGGGTGCAGGCCGGGGTGCCGGTGGGTCTGCTGCTGGCGAATGCGGTCTTCATGCTCGCGTCGTCGATGAATGAGGAAGCCTTCCTGTCTTGGGGCTGGCGCGTGCCGTTTCTGCTCGGCGTGCTGCTGCTCGGCGTGGGCATGTTCATTCGACTGAAGATCATTGAGAGCCCGGTCTTCACGCAGGCCAAAACGGAAGATGCCGGGCCGAAAGTGCCTATCATCGCCCTGCTGCGCGATCATCCACGCAATGTCCTGCTCGCCATGGGCGCGCGCTTTGCGGAGAATGCGTTCTTCTACATCTTCACCGTGCTGGCGCTGAGTTATGGCTCGCAACAACTGGGCATGTCGAAGACCCTGCTATTGAATGCGGTGCTCATCGGTTCCGCGGTGCAACTGGTCGTAATTCCGTGGTTCGGTGCCTTGTCGGATCGTCTCGGTCGGCGACCGGTTTATCTAGGTGGCGCTCTGTTCCTTGCATTGTTCGCGTTTCCTTTTTTCTGGATGATCGAAACGAAGGAGGTGACGTTTGTAATCTTGGCCATCGTCATCGGCCTTGTCGGTCACGCCGCGATGTATGGTCCGCAGGCGGCGTTCTTTTCGGAGCTGTTCGGCACACGGGTGCGCTACAGCGGCGCCTCGCTCGGCTACCAACTTGCCTCGCCGCTCGCCGGCGGACTCGCCCCGCTCATTGCCACCGCTTTTCTCGATTACACAGGTGGCAAACCATGGCCGGTGGCGGTGTATCTGATCGTCATGGCAGCGATCACGCTAATCTCCGTGTGGCTCGCGGAAGAGACGAACAAGAAGACGCTTTGAGGCGACGGCCACGTCCTATTTGGCCCAAAAAGTGTCCACTGGGCGCTGACGAACCAGTTGCACGCCGCCCCGTTTCGTCTCCCTTGCAGTTCCTACCATGAACGAAGCCTTCCCCGACATTCAGAAAATCCAGTTCGAAGGACCGACGAGCCGCAACCCGCTTGCCTTCAAGCACTACAATGCCGACGAACTCGTCGGTGGTAAAAAGATGCGCGACCACCTGCGCTTTGGCGTCGCCTACTGGCACGCGATGCGCAACTCGCTCTCCGATCCCTTCGGCGGTGGCACTGCCCAGCGTCCGTGGGATGACGGCACAAACTCTGTCGCCAATGCGCAGCGCCGCGTGTGGGCCTGCTTCGAGTTCATGGACAAGCTCGGCGTCGATTACTACTGCTTCCATGATCGCGATGTCGCTCCGGAACTCGACACGCTCGCCGAGAGCAATGCCGCTTTCGATGCGGTCGCCGACGAACTCGAAAAGGCGCAGCAGCAGACCGGCAAGAAGCTTCTTTGGGGCACGGCCTGCCTCTTCGCACACTCGCGTTACTGCCAGGGCGCGGCCACCAGCCCGAACGCTGGCGTTTTCGCCTACGCCGCCGCACAGGTGAAGAAAGCCATGGACGTCACGCATCGTCTCGGCGGTGAAGGCTACACCTTCTGGGGCGGTCGCGAAGGCTACGCCACGCTTTGGAACACGAACATGAAGCGCGAGCTCGACCATCTGGCGCGCCTGCTGCACATGGCCGTTGATTACAAGAAGAAGATCGGCTTCACCGGCCAGTTCTACATCGAGCCGAAGCCGCGTGAGCCCTCCACGCACCAGTACGATTCCGATGCCGCCGCATGTCTGAATTTCCTGCGCGAATACGGCCTCATGGATCACTTTAAACTCAACCTCGAGACGAACCATGCCACGCTCGCCGGCCACAGCATGCGTCATGAGATGCAGGTCGCCATCGCCGCAAACGCGCTCGGCTCCGTCGATGCGAACACGGGCGACACGCTGATCGGCTGGGACACCGACCAGTTCCCGACGAACATCTATCTCACCACCGAGATCATGCTCGAAGTCCTCCGCATGGGCGGCCTCACCACCGGCGGTCTCAATTTCGACGCCAAATGCCGTCGCGAATCCTTCGAGCCGGTCGATCTCTTCCACGCCCACATCGGCGGCATGGACGCCTTCGCCCGTGGCTTGAAGATCGCCCACGCGATGATCGAAGACGGACGTCTCTCCGGCTTCATCAAGCAACGCTACGCCACCTTCGACACCGGCATCGGCGCGAAGATCGAGAGCGGCGAAGTCGGCTTTGAGGAACTTGAAGCTCACATCCTCGCCAACGGTGAACCTCTTCTCGGCAGCGGCCGTCAGGAGATGCTCGAGAATCTGGTGAACGAGTATCTTTAGACCAAGCTCATTCCGAATCACGAATCACAGGGTGCCTGGCAGCGGGCGCCCTGTTTTTTTGACACATCAAAACGTTGAGTCCGAACGAGTCGCGGACGAGCCGGGCCCCGGCGTGAAACTTTGAACTCGACCGGGACAGGCGTTTTTGCTGTTAATCCCCCCATGAACACGCAATTCCTGGAGAGAGCGATGCTGATCACCGGTGGGTTTGAAGGTTCGGACCCATGGGCCAACATCACGGGTAATTTTGACGGAGAGGGTCTTACCTGCGGGCAGTTGGGCAAGACGATCAAGGCGGGTGACCAGCAAACAGTTGTCCGAAGTTACCTGAGTGAACATGGCACCTCTGAACTGCAGAGTCTCATGCCCCGAAAAGGTGGCGAATACATCTCGGTCATCAATTCAAGCACCTCCAACGGCATGGCCGTGGTGGTGAACTGGAGTGACAAGAAGCACCGAGTCATCGAGCCGTACAAAAGCGAGCTCGCCGCCTTCTGGAAGAGCGCGAAGATGGTCGTGAAACAGCGTGAGCATGCAGAGGTGCACGAAGGGAAACTCGCCGATGCTTGGGTGGCCGATTGGAAGGGTGACGGCAGCTTCCAGGAGTTTTCTCTGTTCTTCGATGTCGCCGCGCAAAACGGCAGTCTCAAAGGGGTGACTGCCGCCGTTGTGGACGCCTACATTGGTTCCAATCCGGCGTCCGCGGTTGCGAAGGCGCTGCAGTGGGTTGATTCCGTGCCGAGGAACGTCAGCGGCTACGATGATGCGAAGAAGAACGTGCCGCTCTGGCGGGGGATCCTGGCGTCGGCGGAACTGCAGATCATCCGGTTGTTCATCTTTGCCATCCTTCGTGCGAAAAAGTCAGCCGCCGCGTGGCAATGGGATGTCGCGAATCGCAAGGCGACCCTCGCGGTGGGGGAAGGCTGGGTGCACGGCAAAAAGTGGTCTTTCCTCGAGAAGTTCGATCTCGTCGGTCCGCCCGTTGTTCCTGTGATCGAAGAGGTGGCCGCCGCCAAACCTGTCGCGCCGCCCGTACCGCTCGCACCGCCTGTGGAAGGTGCCCTGTTCCGCGTTGCCGCGCACTCAGGACTCTGGCTGCGTTCGTCTCCCTCATCATCGGGCAACAAGAACAAGATCGCCGCCTATCCGCAGGGAACGCTGGTGCGTTTCGTGGCGAAGTCTTCCGAGAACGAATGGTGGGAGGTCTCGATCAATGCGGGGGGAAACACTCGGCAGGGCTTCATGGCGGGGGGCCTCCTGAGTTCGGTGGCTCCCATCGTGGATTCAAATGCAGCGCAGCCTGCACCTGTCACGCCTCCGGCACCACCGGCCACGGCGGCGGGTGTGGTGGAAGTGCACTTTCCGAATCCGAACAACCGGCCGGTCAAGCGCTCGGAAACCGTGGGACGGATCTGGAAACTCAACGAGTCCGGTGCTCCCATCCGCACCGGTGGCTCGCCTGCCAAACGTGCCGCCGAACTCGCTGACATCATCGCGTGGCTCAATCCCGAAAAGTCCGCACGACATCTGCCGGACAGCAAGAACACCTACTGCAACATCTACGCCTACGACTATGCCTGCCTCGCGCAGTGCTATATCCCGCGGGTGTGGTGGACACAGAAGGGCATTCATGAACTGACGCTCGGTCACACGGTGGACATCAAGTATGAGGACACGGTCGATGAACTCACCGCCAACATGCTCTATCAGTGGTTCCGCGACTGGGGCGGCCAGTTTGGCTGGACTGCGGCGCAGGATCTGGACGAACTGCAGGCGAACGCGAATGCAGGCGGAGTATCCATCATTGTGGCGAAAAACAGTCAGGGCCACGGCCACATCACCGCCGTCGTTCCGGAAATCCCGGGCAAGCAGGCCAAACGCGACGCTTCGGGTCACGTCGTGATCCCGCTGGAAAGCCAGGCCGGCAGCACCAACTACAACTACGTCACCAAGAATTCGCAGTGGTGGAAACCTGCCAAATACTCCAGCGGCTTCTGGGTGCATGCGTGACCCCCATGTTGCCGGTCCTGTGGCGGCGAAAATGAGTTTAAACTTTAGTCATAAAGGAAGCATATGCTGAGTTTGGTGTAATAGATCGCGACATGTTTTCCCCGCGTGAGCCATGGGTCTTGCATCGTCCCGTGATCTGCGACACCCGTCTTCATGACTGACCCCCTTTGGTTCAAAGACGCTGTCATTTATCAGCTTCACGTGCGTGCTTATTGCGACGGGGATGGAGACGGGATCGGGGATTTTCGCGGATTGATCTCGAAGCTCGACTATCTGGAGCAGCTCGGCGTGACGGCACTCTGGTTGCTGCCGTTTTACCCGTCTCCGCTGCGTGATGACGGCTACGACACGGCGGATTACATGGCTGTGAACCCGACCTACGGCACGCTGGCGGACTTTCAGGAATTCCTCGACGAGGCGCACAGGCGCAACATGCGGGTCATCACCGAGCTGGTGCTCAATCACACGAGCGACCAGCATGCGTGGTTTCAGCGGGCCCGCAGGGCCAAACCCAGCTCACCGGAACGTGATTTTTACGTGTGGAGCGACACCCCGGAGCCCTACCGTGAGGCTCGCATCATCTTCAAGGACTTCGAGCATTCGAACTGGGCCTGGGATCCGGTGGCGAATGCCTACTACTGGCATCGTTTCTACGCGCACCAGCCGGATTTGAACTGGGACAATCCGGAAGTCGAAAAGGTGATGTTCCAGACCATCGATTTCTGGCTCGGCATGGGAGTGGACGGCCTACGTCTCGACGCCGTTCCCTATCTGATCGAACGCGACGGCACGAACTGTGAGAACCTGCCTGAGACACACGCCATCCTCCGCCGTCTGCGTGCGCACATCGACAGCAAGTTTCCCAACCGAATGCTGCTGGCGGAGGCAAACCAGTGGCCCGAGGAGGCCGCGGCGTATTTCGGCAAGGACGGTGACGAGTGCTCGATGGCGTTCCACTTTCCCGTGATGCCGCGGCTCTTTATGGCGCTGCAGATGGAGGACCGCTTTCCGATCATCGACATTCTGGAGCAGACGCCGGCGATTCCGGCGAACTCGCAGTGGGCCATGTTCCTGCGCAATCACGATGAGCTCACGCTGGAAATGGTGACCGACGAGGAGCGCGACTACATGTATCGCGTCTATGCGTTTGACCGCCGTGCGCGGATCAACCTTGGCATTCGTCGCCGCCTTGCGCCGTTGCTGCGCAACAGCCGCCGCAAGATCGAGCTGCTCAACGTGCTGCTGCTCTCGCTGACAGGAACGCCGATCATCTACTACGGCGATGAGATCGGCATGGGAGACAACATCTACCTCGGTGATCGCAATGGTGTGCGCACGCCGATGCAGTGGAGCATGGACCGCAATGCGGGCTTCTCCCGAGCGAATGCCCAGCAGCTCTACTTTCCCGTCATCATCGACTCGGAGTACCACTACGAGGCGGTCAATGTGGAGACGCAGGAGCGCAATCTCTCGTCGCTGTTGTGGTGGACGCGCCGCATCGTGGCGATGCGCCAGCGCTTCAAGGCCTTCGGCCGCGGCACCATGGAGTTCCTGTCATCGGACAACCCGCGGGTGCTGGCATTTGTGAAAGAGTATGAGGACGAGAAGATTCTGGTCGTCGCCAACCTTTCGCGGTTTGCGCAGGCGGTGGAGCTTGATCTCACGCGCTGGCAGGGCCTGCGGCCGATGGAGGTTTTCAGTCACAACCGCTTTCCCGTCATCGCCGCAACTCCTTACTTCCTCACCATGGGGCCGCATGATTACCTGTGGCTGACGCTCGACCAGGATGTGGATCCGCTGCGCATTGGTGCTGACTTCAATCCGCCGCTGCTCGAGCAGCCGCCCACTTGGGCCAACGTATTGCAGACGCTGCACAGTTCCAAATTCACCGATCATGTTCTGCCGGACTGCCTGCGGCACTGCCGCTGGTTCGGTGGCAAGGCTCACGCAGTGCGCAGCGTGCAGGTGCTGGACGCCATGCCGCTCGGTGATGCGGTGACCGGTTGTGACGCGGGCCGTCTGGCTTTCCTCCAGGTCAACTACTACGAGGTCACGCCGGAAACCTACGTCATGCCTCTGCAACTCGCCGCAGCCAGCCATGCCTCTGAATCAATTGTGGCGCGTTTTGCATCGGCCGAGAGCGAGGGCGTGTTGTTTGATGCCATGGACGACGAGAACTTCCGCTCGTCGTTGTTTGAGCTCATTCTTGGCGAGAAGCACCTGCGCGGAGGCTCCGGTGAACTCGTGGGGATCTGCGGTGAGGCGCTCAAGGCGCAGGCCTCCGAGATCACCCTGCCGCTGTCTTCGAAGGCGCTGCGGGCCGAACAGAGCAACTCGGCCATCATCTACGACGGCCGCTTTTTCCTGAAACTCTACCGCAGGCCGGAGCTGGGTGAGAATCCGGACGCAGAACTGCTGCGCTTCCTGAGCGAGCGGCAGAAGTTTGCCAACGTGCCCGGCTACTGCGGCGCGATCGAACATCGGGTGCATGGTTCGGAGCCGAGAGTTCTGGCGCTGCTGGTGGCAAACGTGCCAAACGAAGGCGATGCCTGGACTTATACTCTCGATGCGCTGGGTCGCTTCTATGAGCGCGTGCTTGCACTGCCGCCGGAGATCGACGGCGTGACACCTGCGCTCGTCGACGAGGTCGTTGGCGGAGTTTATTCCGAACGCGCGCGTCAGCTGGGCGAACGCACAGCCGAGATGCACCTTGCGCTCGCTGCGGATGGTGAAGATCCCAATTTTGCACCCGAGGAGTTCACCGGGCTCTATCAGCGTTCGCTCTATCAGTCCATGCGCGCGGGCACGCGGCGCATGAAGCAGCTGCTGGAGCGCAAGCTTCCCGGCATCCCGGAAAAGTATCGCGACGAGGCCGCCGAGCTTCTCCTGCGCGAGGATGAAATCCTGCAACATCAGGCGGCCATGCTGGAGCAGAAGATCAGCGTCACCCGCATTCGCCATCATGGCGACTATCACCTCGGTCAGGTGCTGAACACGGGACGCGATTTCGTCATCATCGACTTCGAAGGCGAACCCGCACGGGCCCTCAGCGAGCGCCGGATCAAACGTTCGCCGCTGCGTGATGTCGCGGGCATGCTGCGCTCGTTCCATTATGCGTCACACACCGCGCTCGCGCGTCTGGCGGGCCTGCGTGATGAAGATGCCGCCAATCTCGAGACATGGGCGAACATCTGGGT
Organism: Prosthecobacter sp.; assembly: GCF_020439865.1. Classification (GTDB taxonomy): domain Bacteria; phylum Verrucomicrobiota; class Verrucomicrobiia; order Verrucomicrobiales; family Verrucomicrobiaceae; genus Prosthecobacter. The sequence goes on along the minus strand of NZ_JAGRPF010000103.1, from coordinate 15,911 downwards.
GGAGCGCATCAGTGCGAACTTCCTCAACGCTTATCTAGCCACGGCCAAGGGCGCTTCTTTTCTGCCGAAGGATGAAAAGGCCCTGAAAATGCTTCTCGAAGTGTATTTGCTGGAGAAAGCCGTGTACGAAGTCTGCTACGAGCTCAACAACAGGCCGGACTGGATCTACATCTCGGTGCGCGGCATCGCGCGTATTCTTGATGGAGGACAGAACTCATGAACAAACGGGCGCGCCAACTGCGCCCTCAAGGCGCTGAAGTCACGGCTGAAGGAGTGCGTTATCGCATCTGGGCGCCGGAAAAGCGCCGGGTGGAGGTGCAGATTCATCCGCATGGATGTGAGTCCATGCGAGTGCTGCCGCTTTCATCCGATGCCGATGGTTATCACTCGGTCGTCGATTCGGCGGGAGTTGCTGGAGACCGTTATCAGTATGTGGTTGATGGTGCGGGACCGTTTCCTGATCCGGCATCGCGCGCGCAACCCGAAGGAGTTCACAGTGTGTCTCAGGTGGTCGATCCACAGACATATGCATGGCAGGACGCGGAGTGGAAATGCCCGCCGCTGCGGGATCTTGTGCTCTACGAGGTTCACGTCGGCACATTCACGCCGGCCGGCACGTTTCGTGCGGCCATCGAAAAATTGCCGCATCTCCGCGACATGGGGATCAATGCGCTGCAGATCATGCCCGTGGCCGATTTTCCCGGTGACAGAAACTGGGGCTACGACGGTGTGAGCTTGTTCGCTCCTGCTCGCTGCTACGGTACGCCGGACGACCTGCGTGCGCTGGTGGATGCAGCGCATGCCCAGAGCATCGCGGTCGTGCTGGATGTGGTTTACAATCACCTGGGGCCTGATGGCAATTACCTCGGCGTTTACAGCTCCTTTTACTTCAATGACGACGTCCACACTCCCTGGGGAGCGGCGCTCAACTACGACGGACCGCGGCATGCGGTGGTGCGCGAATACTTCCTCTCCAATGCGGCCTATTGGGTCGACGAGTTTCACTTCGACGGACTGCGGCTGGATGCCACGCATGCGATTCTGGACACATCGCCCCGCCATCTCATTGCCGAGATCGCGGACACGGCGCATGAGCGCGGTGCTTTCATCATTGCCGAGGATGAACGCAATCTTGCGACGGTGATCGACCCCGACGGCTGTGGTGCGGACGCGGTGTATGCGGATGATTTTTGCCACACCATCCAGGTCGCGTTGGGGGATCTCTCGTATCACGACGATTTCAACGGCAGTGCCGATGAACTGGCCGATGAACTCCGGCACGGCTGGCACTATCGCGGCCAGACGAGCAAACACCTTGGTGCTCCGCGTGGCAGTGAGTGCTCCCACCTGCCACCGGAAAGATTTGCCTTTTGTATCAGCAATCACGACCAAGTCGGCAATCGCGCCTTCGGCGAGCGATTGCATCAGCTCTCGACACCCAAGGCCTATCGTGCGGCCAGTGCCCTGCTGCTGCTGTCTCCGGCCACGCCGATGCTGTTCATGGGCCAGGAATGGGGAGCTTCCACACCCTTTCAATACTTCACCGACCACAATGAAGAACTTGGCCGCCTCGTCACCGAGGGGAGGCGCAAAGAGTTTGCGCGTTTTCCGGAATTTCGTGATCCCAAGGTGGCACTCAGCATTCCTGATCCACAAAGCATCGCGACGTTCATGCGCTCAAAGCTCGACTGGGACGAAGTCGCCCGGCCGTCGCACAACGAGTTGATCACGCTCTATCGCGAATGTTTGCGGCTGCGTTTCTCTGATCCCGCGTTCCGGCCCGCATCTCGCAGCGGATGGGAGGTGCCGTGCCTCGGAGTTGCTGCGCTCAGATACCATGGGGCGAAATGCGACTGGCTTCTCCTCGCCCACCTCACCAACACCTCTTTGGCAGCGACGCTGCCGGATGCGCACTGGACGTGCATCCTTTCAACCAACGAAACACGCTTCGGCGGCAGCGGACGGTCAGGATTTGATCCAGGCACCGGCATAGTGGCGTTCACACGCCCTGAACTGCTCGTCCTGCAAACAACGAAATGACCCATACCCGTTCACACATCCCCACGGCAACGTACCGCCTCCAGTTCAACAAGCACTTCACCTTCCGTCAGGCGCGTGACTTGGTGGCCTATCTGCGCGATCTGGGCATCAGCCATGTCTATGCCTCGCCCTTTTTCCGCGCCGGCCCCGGCAGTCTTCACGGCTATGACATCGGAGATCACAATGAACTGAATCCGGAGATCGGCTCGCGTGAAGACTATGATGCGTTCGTTGCCGCGCTGCGTGAGGCGGGACTGGGCCAGATCGTTGACTTTGTGCCGAATCACATGGGCATCGGATCACCGGTGAACACCTGGTGGATGGATGTGCTCGAAAACGGTCCCAGTTCCGTGTTTGCTCCGAATTTCGACATCGACTGGCGGCCGCTCAAACGCGACCTCAACAATCGCGTGCTGCTGCCGATTCTGGGCGACCAGTACGGCCGCGTTCTCGAGCGGGGAGAGTTCAAACTCGAGTTTGAGTCAGGAGCATTCTTCCTGCGCTACTTCGACACTCGTCTGCCGGTGGCGCCGGGCACCTACACCAAGATTCTGCAGCCGGCGCTCGGCAAGCTGGCGGCGTTGGGAGTGTCCGAGGACTTTCAGGCGGAGTTCCAAAGTGTCATCACTGCCCTGGAGCATCTCCCCCTGCGCACGGTGACCGATCCGGAGAAAATCGCCGAGCGTGTGCGCGAAAAGGAGATCATCAAACGCCGTCTTCTCCGCCGCTGTGAAGAATGCCCGGAACTGATCGATGCGATCACCGCCACCATGCGTGAGATCGAAGGTCAGCCCGGAGATGCACGAAGCTTTGACGCCTTTGACGAACTGATCAACGGGCAGGCCTATCGGTTGAGCTTCTGGCGCGTCGCGGCGGAGGAGATCAATTACCGGCGCTTTTTTGACATCAACGAGCTGGCCGCCATCCGCGTCGAGCTGCCTGAGGTCTTCGAGGCCACGCATCGCCTGCTCTTTGAACTGATCGGCAACGGTTCCGTGGACGGCGTGCGCATTGACCATGTGGACGGGCTTTGGAATCCCGCCGAATACCTCGCGCAGCTTCAGTCGCGCGTGGCGCAGCTCACGGGCGGGAAAGCGGAGGATCTGCCTCTCTACCTGTTGGTTGAAAAAATCCTCCTCGGTGACGAGCGCCTGCGCCCCGAGTGGCCGGTGCACGGCACCACCGGTTATGAATTCGCCAACCAGACCATCCGCCTGCTTGTCGATCCTGCGGCTGAGAAGTCGCTGACGGAGAGCTATGAGAAGTTCATCGGCGGCATCCCGCGTTTCCCCGAAATCGCCTATCATCGCAAACAGCTCGTCATGCGGCTCGCCCTTGCCAGCGAGATCAACGTGCTGGCCTACATGCTGGACCGGCTCTCAGAGCGCAACCGCTGGTATCGCGACTTCACGCTCAATGCGTTGACCACCGCGGTGCGCGAGGTCATCGCCTGCTTCCCCGTGTATCGGACGTATGTCACGCCGGATCAGGACCCGAGTGAAGAGGACGTCCTTGCCGTTCGCCGCGCGGTGCGGCTGGCGGAACGTCGCAATCCGGGCATCGAGCGCTCGATGTTTGATTTCCTCGGTGAGATCCTGCTCAAGAAGTTCCCGGAAAACACGGATGAGGAGACAAGGGCCGCGCACATGCGTTTCGTGATGAAGTTTCAGCAGTGCACCGGGCCGATCATGGCCAAGGGCGTCGAGGATACGAGCTTCTACATTTACAACCGCCTAGTCGCGCTCAACGAGGTCGGCGGGGAGCCTCATCATTTTTCGGTTTCACCGGAAAAATTCCACGGGGAATGTGTGATGCGCGGGCGCACGCATCCGCATTGCATGCTGACGACATCGACGCATGACACCAAGCGCAGCGAGGATGTGCGCACGCGTCTTGCGGCGATTTCGGAACTGCCCGCAGACTGGCGCAAGGCGCTGCGTCGATGGAGCACCATCAACCGCCGGCACAAGCGTGAAATCGAGGGCGAATTCGCGCCCGATGCAAACGAGGAATACCTCGTCTATCAGGCGCTGCTCGGCACGTGGCCGTTGGAGCCGATGGACAAGGCTGCGCGGGCCACCTACCTCGCACGCATCCAGGACTATCTGATCAAGGCGATCAAAGAGGCGAAGGTGAACACCAGCTGGGTGCAGCCGAATGAGGAATGGGAAAGCGCGGTGCGTGACTTTGTGGCGAAGCTTTTGCGTGCAGGCGCGAACCGCTTTCTCGACAACTTCAAGGTGCTCGCGGAGCGTCTCGCGCAGCTTGGCATGGTTAATTCTCTCGCACAGACGGTTCTGAAATCGACGGTGCCCGGCATGCCAGATTTTTATCAGGGAACAGAGTTCTGGGACTTCAGTCTCGTTGATCCCGACAACCGTCGTCTGGTCGATTACGAAGCGCGCGGTCAGGCGCTCGCCTCCCTCGAAGGCGTGGATCCGGCGGCTCTGCTGGCAGACTGGCGTGATGGCCGGATCAAGATGCACATCACCCATAAACTTTTGAACTTCCGCCGGCAGCATTCCGCACTCTTCATGAGCGGCTCGTTTTCTCCGATGACCGCCGCCGGTGTGTTCGGCGATTCGTGCGTGGCATCAGTGCGGCGCCACGAAGACGAGGCGCTGCTCGTGATCGTTCCTCGTCTCACGGCCCGTGTCGGCTTTCCGCCTGTCGGTGAAGCCTGGCGTGACACCTGCCTCGACTGGCCTGCTGAATTTTCAGGCAGGCAGGTGCGTGAGCTCTTCACCGGGGCCGTGCATACGGTCGGTGAGGATGCACTCGCTCTTTCGGACGCTCTCCGTGTTTTACCTGTGGCCGCTTTTGAACTGGTTTGAGAGACTGCGAATTGAGCGCCGTCGTGAGAGGGCGCTCTATTTCTTCGCTTCTTCCTCGTCCTTTTTCTCCGGCTTGGTGACTTCCCGCATCGGGTTCGGAGCCTTGTCCTCCTTGTAGAGCTGGAACTTGCTCTTCACGGGGCGGCGGGGCCAGAAGTTGTTCTCCACATCGGTGTCGGTGAGTTCCTGACGCGGATCGAAGGTGATTGATTTGAGTTCCTTCTTTGTGAACAGCATCTTCGAGGCCTTCTGCGTGTTGAAGCGCCAGATTTCCGGCGGGAGTTTGATCTCCTCCTCGGTGCCGTCGGTGTATTCGACCTTCAAAATCACCGGCGTCACCAGCCCGCCGACGTTACGCAGTTCGATGGAGTAGAAGTTGTGCTTCGTCTCCAGCAGCTTCGGGTCGATCTCCTCCTCGTTGAGCTCCTTGATGAGGTTTTCGAACTTCTTCTTCTCGCTCGTCAGCACGGTTGTCTTGTCAAAGCTGTCGTAGAAGTCTTTCAGCTCAGGGAACCGGTCCACACGCTTTGAGAGCGGGTAGTTGCGCTCCTTCGTGGTGGTCTTTGGCAGTTCGTCCTCCTCCTGTTTCTTTTTCTTCTTCTCGATGGCGGGATCGCGCGTGTCGAGCTGCAGCCATTTCACTTCATCGACGGCCACATCGACGTGATCGACACTGTAAAACCAGCCGCGCCAGAACCAGTCGAGGTCCACGCCGCTCGCGTCTTCTATCGTTCGGAAGAAATCGCTCGGCGTCGGCCGCTTGAACATCCAGCGTCGTGCGTAGGTCTTGAACGCGTGATCAAACGCCTCGCGGCCGAGGATGTGCTCGCGCAGGATGTTTAACGCGGCGGTAGGCTGTCCGTAGGCGTTGGGGCCGAGGTCAGCGATCGACTCGCTATTCGTCATCACCGGCACGCGATCCGTCGTGCGCATGTAGCTGACCATGCCGCGCTCGTCGCGGCGATGCTTCCAGTCGTTCTCCCACTCCTCCTCGGCGAGGTATTCGACAAAGCTGTTCAGCCCCTCGTCCATCCACGTCCACTGGCGCTCGTCGCTGTTCACGATCATCGGGAACCAGTTGTGCCCGACCTCGTGAATCACCACGCCGATGAGCGCATACTTCGTGCGCTCGGGATACGTGCCGTCTTTTTCCGGGCGCGGACCGTTGAAGCAGATCATCGGGTATTCCATGCCGCCGATCGGCCCGTTCACCGACCACGCCACGGGATACGGGTAATCAAACGTGAACTTCGAGTACACCTGGATCGTGTGCGCAATGGCGTGCGTGGAATACTTGTCCCACAGCGGCATGCCTTCCTTCGGATAAAGCGACATCGCCATCACCGGCGGGCGATACATGCGGTCGGAGATGCCGCTCTTGCGCTCCGGTGTCGGCGGATACGTCGCTCCTTCCACGGCCATCGCATCCCAGATGAATTTTCGCGATGAGGCGAACGCGAAATCACGCACGTTGTCCGCCTTAAAGACCCACGTCTTCAGTCCCTTCGGTTTTCCTTTTTCCGCCGCCTTCGCTTCGTCGGGCGTGACGATAAACAGGGGCTTCTTCGTTTCTGCCTGCGCCTTCTCGAGCCGCTTGCGTTGTGTTTCGGTCAAAACGGCCTCGGGATTCTGCAGCACACCCGTCGCACCGACGAGGTGATCGTCCGGCACCGTAAGCCGGACGGTGTAGTTGCCGAACTCGAGGGTGAACTCGCCTGTGCCGAGGAACTGCTTGTTGATCCAGCCCGCGTAGTCCGTGTAGGCCGCCATGCGCGGAAACCACTGTGCGATGGTGTAGATGCAGTTCTTGTCCTCCTCGAAGTATTCGTAGCCCGTGCGAGCGCTGATGCGCTTGCAGTCGTTGATCGGATAGGCCCAGCCGATCTTGAAGACAAAGTCCGCTCCCGGAGCGAGCGGTTGGGGCAGATCGAGCCTCAGCATTGTCTTCACCACCGCGTGCGGCAGTTTTTCACCCTGCGCATCCGTGAGTTTCGTGATCTTCATTTCGCCATCGTAGTCCTCGTAGGCCAGCAGGCGATCCACCGCAAAGTAGGTGATCTTTGACGGATCGATGCCGCGCTTCGTGTTCGGCACCGCACGCGAGTCCGCATTGTGCGAGAGGTAGTTCTGGTCGAGCTGCACCCATAGATACTCCAGTGTGTCCGGCGAGGCGTTGTGATACGTCACCGTCGCCTCAGCCGTGATCGTGCGCTTCACGTCGTCCAGTTCGACTCTGATGTCATAGTCCGCCCGGTTCTGCCAGTAGTCGCGGCCTGGCGCTCCCGACGCCAGCCTGACCGTCGATGGCGTCGGCATCGTCGAATCCAACTGCTGAAACTTTTGCACCGGCGCGCCGGGTTCGGCGGCGAACAGGGACGATGCAACGATCAGACAGAACAGAACGCGTTTCATGGTGCGCCATTGTTCCGACTCGCCGTGACTTGGCAATCACGGAATGCAGCGGAAACCCGCTTGCCGATCCCCTCCGGCTCTGATTGCATCCGCGCCATGCATTCACCCTCCCACCTCCTCTGCCTCCACCCATGAGCTGGGAGATTGTCACGCTGCTGTTTTTCGCCGGGTTGAGCGCCGGATTCATCGACGCCATCGCAGGCGGCGGTGGGTTGATCTCCGTGCCGGCGTTGCTCGCAGCCGGATTGTCGCCGCAGATGGCGCTGGGCACGAACAAGATGCAGTCGAGCTGTGGCACGTTGATGGCGGTGCGGAAGTATGCGAAGGCAGGTCTCGTTTCGTGGTCGCAGGTTCGATTGGCGGTGCTGGTGACTTTTGTGTTCGCACTGCTCGGAAGCTGGACACTCACGAAGGTCAGCAATGACGTGCTGAAATACATCGTGCCGTGGATGCTGATGGGCGCGGCGATCTATGTGCTGATCAGTCCACGGCTGAGCCGGCACGGATCGCATGCGCGCCTCGGCGTGGTTGCTTTTTCGTTTCTTGGCGGGACCGTGCTCGGATTTTACGACGGCTTCTTTGGTCCCGGCACCGGCGCGTTCTGGACGATCGCCTGTCTGTCACTGTTCGGACTCGAGCTTACGCGCGCCACGGCGTTCACGAAGGTCGTCAATCTCACCAGCAATCTCGCTTCGCTGCTGGTCTTCGTCATCACGGCACGCGTGAGTTACGAAATCGCCGCCGCGATGATCGCGGGCCAGCTCATTGGCGGACGCCTTGGCGCGGGCCTGGCGATCAAACATGGAGCACCGTTCATCCGCATCATCTTCATCATCGTGGTGTTCGCGATGGTGACGAAATTGTTGTGGGACCAATTTGCGAAGTGATGACCTTATTTTGAGGCGTCCGGCGTGAATATGCAGCGCGTAATTGCCTCCCACACCCTCCCTGCCTATGATCGCTGCTCCCATGCCAACCATTCAGTCCTCCGCTCAAAGTCGCAGCTTCCCGAAGTTCGATCTCTCACGCCTGCTCGGCACTGTTTTCAAGCCCACCTTTGGTCGCAAGATTTGCATCCTGATCGACCTGCCGGATCTCGTCGAGGCGAAGGATTATGCGTTCTTGAAGAACCCGGAGCGTCCGATTCAGCAGCGTGCGCATGAGCATTTTTATCTGGGCTTGAAAAACGGGGTTGCGGAAGAGCTCGCGCTCAAGGGCGGTGAAATGTACGCCTACACGCAGACCACAGGGAGCAACCTCGATCTGCCGGATCTGTGTGTGGACATGAGCGGCAAGGAATTGAGCCTGGAGAAGGACATCTATCCGAACTACGACATCATCCTTTGCATCTCCACCTTCTCCGCCACCGCTCCGCTGACGGCGTTTGCCAAGCAGTATGGATTCCGCGGTGCCACGCTGCATGGTGTGAATGATGTGATCTTGAATTCGGGTCTTGCCGTCGATTACGAAGTCGTGAGCCGCGATGCTGAAAAGCTGCGTCTCGCCATGACACGCGCCGATGCGGTTGAGATCGATTTCACGGTCGAAAATGGTCCTGACATGACCGTGCGGCTCGAATTGAGCCAGCAGGAGGCGCAAAAAAGCCACGGCCTTTGCCAGGGCGACACGCCAGACATCGCGAACCTTCCCGCAGGCGAAGTTTATTTCGTGCCCACCGGTGCCGAAGGAACCTTCCCGTTGAAATACGAAGATGGAACACTTGGCAAACTCACGGTGACTGGTGGCCGCATCATCAAGGCCGAGCTCATTGCCGGAGAGCAGAGCACCATCGACACGCACAATGCCAGACTCGTCGACGATCCGATGACCGGCGTGCTCGGCGAGCTCGGATTCGGTACGCAGGTGCTGCCGGTTTCCGGCGCGGACATTCAGGACGAGAAGGTGCTCGGCACCTGCCACCTCGCCACCGGTCGCGACGACCATCTCGGAGGTCACATCACTCCCGCGCAGTTCAAGCGCCATCAAAACGCCACGCACGACGACATCCTCTTCGCGCCGCACAAGACACCGAACTTCGACATCAAGCAGACCCGCATGTTCCGTGATGGCAAGGTCACCGTACTCAATGAGCACTTTCAGCCTTCGAAATATTTGCTCGAAGCACTCGCAGCGGAATAGAATCTTCGCCGGATGAACATCTACGAAACGCGTCGCCTGCTCGACGAATACCTGCTGTTTCATTACGGCGCCCCGAACGAGGTGCTGCCATGGGAGAACGGGCCGCGTGAGGCGCTGGGCTTTCCAGTGCGCACGGTGATGGAGCTGATCGACCTACCGCGCACGCCGTGTGAGGCGGTGGCGCTTGATCTCGGCTGCGCCGTCGGAAGGTCGAGCTTTGAACTGGCGAACTTCGGTGTGAGCGTGCTGGGCATTGATTATTCGCAGAGTTTTGTCGATGCGGCGGCGAAGCTGGCCGCCGAAGGGCAGATGGAATATGAGCGTGTCGATGAAGGCAGCGCGACAACGAAGCTTTTGGCGAAGGTGCCGGAGAATTTGCGGCGCGACCGCGTGCGTTTCGAGCAGGGCGATGCGATGAACCTGCGCGACGACCTGGGTGACTACGACATCGTGCATGCGGCGAATTTGCTCTGTCGTCTGAGTGATCCGCTGAAGTTGATCGAGCGATTGCCGAGTTTGGTTCGGCCGGGCGGGCAGTTGCTGCTGACAACGCCCTGCACGTGGTTGGAAGATTTCACGCCTCGTGGAAACTGGCCCCAAGGTTCGACGCTGGAATGGCTCAAATCGCTGCTGGAGCCGCACTTCGATCTCGCGAAGACCTGCGACATGCCGTTTTTGATTCGCGAACACGCGCGGAAATATCAATGGAGCGTGGCGCTGGGGATGCGATGGCGGAGAAAAGTCGAGGCCGTCTGATTTTGCAGGCTTGCTTCGCAGCGGCGGCCTCGCCTAGGCTGCGCGCCGCATGCAAATCACGCTCATTTCCCTTCTCCTGGCCACCGTCGTCGCCCGGGCGCAGACTCCGAACTTTAAGGAACAGCTCATCGACGCCGAGGTGGGCATCGGCTACGGGCTGGCCGCGGCGGATGTGAACGGCGACGGGCTGAAGGACATCCTGCTGGCCGATAGCAAGGTGATCGTCTGGTATGAGAACCCGACGTGGAAGAAGCACGTCATCGCCGAACAACTCACGGAAAAAGACCATGTGTGCCTCGCAGCGCGCGACATCGACGGTGATGGCAAATGCGAGATCGCCGTCGGCGCGGAATGGAATCCGGGCGACACGACGGGCAGCGGCGCGGTGTTTTATTTGATCCCGCCGGCGGATCGCACGCAGAAATGGGAACCGGTGAAGCTCACGCATGAGCCGACGACGCATCGCATGAAGTGGGTGCGCAACCGCGGCGGGCGTTATGATCTCGTCGTCGTTCCGTTGCACGGCCGCGGCAATGACAAGAATGGCGAAGGGGCAGGCGTGCGTGTGCTGGCCTATCACATGCCAAAAGATCCACGCAAGGAGTGGAACACCACCGTGGTGCAGGACACGATGCATAAGACGCACAACCTCGAGATCATCCCCGCGCCCAATGGTGAAGCCGAGAGCCTGTTGCTGGCTGGACGCGAGGGCGTGGTGCGGCTGGATCAAACCGACGACGGCTGGAAGGAACAGTGGATCTCGAAGCACCCGAAGGATAATCCTGAACTCCAAGGGGCAGGCGAGGTACGCTATGGTGCCTTTTCCGGCGGGCAGCCTTACATCGTGACGATCGAACCGATGCACGGGGACAAACTGGTCATCTACACGCCGAAGCCGGAAGGTCCGAAGAACGGCGAATGGCAGCGGCATGTCATCACGAGTGAACTTGTTGATGGCCATGCCATCGCGACCCATGACCTGCTTGGTTTGAACAATCGTCAGATCGTCGTCGGCTGGCGCGCGCAGCAGAAGATTGGCAAGGTGGCGGTGAAACTTTTCTGGACGACGAAAGAAGATGGGAACGGCTGGCAGGAGGCCTTCATCGACGATGGCGGAATGGCCTGTGAAGATGCCGTTTGTGCGGATCTCGATGGCGATCACGATTTGGAAATCATCGGTGCAGGTCGTCGTAGCAAGAATGTTAAGATTTACTGGAATCAGCGAAATCAGTGAAACAAAAAACCATCTACTGGTTCTAGCGGATGGGTTGCATGGGCGCGGATCGTGCTTCTAAAGTCGTACTCGCCATGAAAACTTCCCGATTTTCTCTCGCTGTCATAGGCATGCTGGTGCTCTGCCAGTGCGAATTGCCAGAGTATCCACTATTCTCTGCACGCCGTGAGATGGTGAGGCGCCCGCTGTTGGTGCTGCCCGCGTTCGCTTCGCAGTCGCCTTTGTATGTCTGGCATGGCAATGGCAGGCCGGGTCCGCTGAGCGTGAACATCGACCTCAGCCAGCAGAAGGCGTATCTGTTCAAGAACGGCCAGAGCGTGGGATGGACCTATGTGGCGACGGGCCGCAGCGGCTATGCCACGCCGACAGGCACCTTCCGCATCATGGAGAAGATCGCCAACAAGCGTTCGAACAAGTATGGCATGATCGTCGATTCCCGTGGCAACGTGGTCAACAGCAACGCCACGGCCGGTGTGTCCCGTGTGCCGCCAGGCGGTCAGTTTGTCGGTGCCCGCATGCCCTACTGGATGCGCATCACCGGCTACGGCGTGGGCATGCATGCGGGTCCGATTCCACGTCCGGGTTCTCCGGCATCCCATGGTTGCATCCGCCTGCCGGCCAGCATGGCGGAGACGATTTTTCAGCATGCCGACGTGGGCACGCGAGTCACGATCATGCAGTAGCGACTGCTGTAGCGAGGATTTCCTCAAAGCGCTGCAGCCAGGCGTGTGTGCCGGTCTCGCGCAGCAGCCATTGACGACCTGCGCTGCCCATTGTCTGGCGTGTTGAGGCAGGCGTGGACTCCATCTGCTGCACATCGTGGACGATGCTGTCCGCGTCGCCCGGTTCATGATGCAGACCTGTAACGCCATGATGAACGATTTCGCCGAGGCCGCCTGACTTTGCGGCGAGCACGGGTTTGCTGTAATCATAGGCCTCGTAAACCACCAAGCCCAGCGGCTCCCACCAGGTGGAGGGAACGATTACCGCACGGCACCGGCGCAGCGCCTCGCGCTTGGTCTCACCACCGACGTGTCCGAGCTGGCCGATGTACGGATTGGTGCGCACGCGCTGCTGCACGGCATCTTCCAGTGGGCCTTCACCGGCGATGTGCAGCAGGGGGGTGTTCTTGCCGAGCTGCTGGCGAAGCCGGTCCCACGCGTCGAGCAGCACGGTGACGCCTTTGGTGTCGGCCAGGCGGCCCAAGAAAAGGTAATAGCCTGCATCTTCGGATGTAGGCGCCCGCGGCAGTGCGTTCCACGAGTGGCGCAACGTGTGCACACGGTCCGCAGGCAGCGAGCCGGTGGCGATCAGTTTCTGCCGCATGAAATCGGACACCGCGACCCACGCTTTCACACTTTGGAGCCAGCCGCTGCGATGCAGCGCCTTGAGCATCACCGCGAACAGCGCGCTCTTCACGACGGAGTTCTGCCAGGCGCCGGCGCGCACTTCGTCCCAGTAGTTGCCGTAGAGCGCGTTGGGCTCCAGCCTGCCGTTCACATGCAGCGTTCCGCCGACAGAGAAAGGCCGATAGTTATGGAGGAACTGCACCAACGGCAGCCCGCGTTCCAGCGCCGCGTGATACAGGGAAGGGGAGCCTACCGGATGAATGTTGTGAAACACCGCGGCACCCGCGCCACTGGCGTCCAGCGCCGTCTCGAAGCGGCGGCGGGCCCCGCGGTTGTAAAACAAGCGCGCCGCCTGGCCCAGCTTCGAGGGGGCCGCGGCTCCGGTCCATTCGGAGCTCTCGAACCGGCACCAGGTCATGTTGTGCCCGGTGGAAAGATCGTCATGGATCTTGTCCACGATCAGCTCTTCGCCTCCCCGGAAGAGGTAGCGGTTGAAGACGTGCAGCAGGGCGCGGGGCTGAGTGGGGGAGACGGGAACCATCGAGATCGGGAGCAAAGAAAACCTGCGCCGCCTGATTGCCAAGCAGATCGCAGGCCATCAGACCGATTGTCGCACGATTTGCAGCCCCGTCTTGCCTAAATTCCCGCTTCGTGATATGCACATCCACCATGAAGCCCGCCAACCGCAGCCTCTTCATCGCGACAGCCTTCATCGCATTCGGCGTGTTCGCACAAGATGCCGCATTGCGCCCGTGGAAGGACACCCAGGGCCGGATCATTCAGGCCACGTTCGTCAGCGCCACAGCGGACAGCGTCGTATTGAGAATGGCGGACGGCAAAGAGCATCAGATCCCGCTGGCGCGTCTCTGCGCAGAGGACCAGGCCTATGCGAAGAGCCAGGCGGCCGCACCTGCCCCCGCGGCCCCCACCACCGAGGCTGCCTCTCCGCCTGCCATCGCCGCTGCTTCGTTGAATCGTGTGCCCATCGAGAAACGCACCTGGCCGGACAATGTGGTCGTACCGACGAATTCCATCGAGATCCAGGTGGTGGAGGAGAATCCGGTCGCGCGGAAGTGCATCTACCGCTCCGAGGCGTTCGAGTTCACTTCGCAGGCCAAGCTGGCCGGCAGCGTGATGAAGGAGGTGGCCCGCACTTTTGAGGCCACCCGGGCGCTTGTCTCATCGCTGCCATGGGGCGTTGTCTGCGTTCCGCCCGAGGGCTTCGAGCGCTATCAGGCCGCGCTTTATGAAACCCGGCAGGATTACAAGGATGCTGGCGGTCCCGACAACTCCGGCGGAGTTTACATGGGGGACGAAAAGACCTTCAAGGTCCCCTTTGAAAGCATCGGTCTCAAGCTTCTTGGCAAATCCTATGCCAAGGACGCCGGCTATGACGGCGGCACGCTGATCCACGAGATCACCCATCAGGTGATGGACGACTACCTCACCTTCCTCCCCGTGTGGGTCATCGAAGGCACGGCGGAGTACACCGAGATGCTGCCTTACAACGCGGGCAAGTTCCGCGCCGACGCGCACAAGACGAGCATCCGCGATCACATCAAGGAGATGGAGAAACGCGGCTACGCCGCCGACATCGGCAATCTGGAGACGCACATGACGATGAACCGCGCCACTTGGTCCGCTATCGCCGACACCTCAAACAAGAAGATGGGGGAGCTGTACTTCCGCTCCGTGCTGATCGTGTACTTTTTCTGCCACCTCGACGGTGAAAAGGGCGCGGAGGGCCGGCGCTTCATGAAGTTCATGGATGCCGTCTATGGTGAGACCGAGGCGCTGCGCACTTTTTTCAAGGATCCGCGCGTCAAACGTCTCCCCGAAGGCCGGTTCAGCTACCCCACAAACTTTCCGCCGCCGGACATGAAGCCAGACACGGCTCCGTTCAAGCATCTCGAGCTGCTTCTCGACGGGCGCGGTTATTCGCAGATCGCGAAGGAGATCACCGAAGCCTACAAGAACATCGGCGTTAAAATTTCGGTCAACTGAGTGTGCGCACGGCGGCGTCCACTTTCGCTGCGTCCAGACCGCCGTTGACCAGCATGGAATCGAAGCGTCCGAAGTCCTTCGTCAGCACGCATACCGCATAGGCGCGTGACTCCACGCTGGGCGAGGCGAGCGCATCCTCGAAGATCGGACGCACGCAGTCGGCCACCTGATCCAGCAGCAGGGCGGCATAGGCGTCCTTGGTCTCGCGCGGGAGATCAGACCGCCAGTCGTCGGCGATCTGTTGGACGAGGCCGGGGTTCAAAACATCCCGCAAGCCTTCGATCTTCTCGAAGTCGTGTGTTTCGAGAGCCCGGCGGATTTTGGCAAGCTGCGGCTCAGGGGAGGACTGAGATGGTGCGGGTTTCGGTTCTGCTGCCGGGGCGGCCTGCTCCGGCCGCCGCTGGAGGATCTCCTCCGGCGTGAACACATGACCGCTCATCCGCTCTTCCAGGGCCAGCCGGCACAGCCAGTCACAGCCGCAGACGCGCAGATGTTCCTCATGGCGGTTTTCGGTCGCCTGTTGCAGCGTAAAACTCGCGCCGATGGACTGCGGCCCCCAGCGTTCCCCCATCGAAATGGGCGTGGCCGGGCAGTTCAGGTGCAAATGCACATCCAACTGCGTCTTTCGGTCATGGTCCGAAGGCAGATGGCCGATTCCAAGAGTGATGGTCGTGGCAGGCATGGTTTTCCAGAGAATCGGCAGATTTTTCAGACGGAAACGCATCAAAGCAAGGCCTGCATTTGACGCACCCCCGCGACTGTGCAAGATGCCGCGCTTTCCGGCACCGCATTGAGGTTATTCACACCGAAACGGCCCCGAAAGCGCCCCCAACTGAACGCTTTCACTCAAAAATCTCTGATCCCCATCTCAGATCTCTCATACCTGATCCATGCCCAAAGACACCTCCATCAAACGCATTCTCGTCATCGGTTCCGGCCCCATCGTCATCGGCCAGGGCTGTGAGTTCGACTACTCTGGCGTCCAGGCCTGCAAGGCCCTGCGCCAGGAGGGCTACGAGGTGGTGCTCATCAATTCGAATCCGGCCACGATCATGACCGATCCAGAGTTCGCGTTCCGGACCTTCATCGAGCCGATCACGCCGGAGATGGAGGAGAAGATCAGCATCAAGGAAAAGCCGGATG
>NZ_JAGRPF010000102.1 GCF_020439865.1 Prosthecobacter sp. | reverse complement strand
GTGTACGCCTTGCGTACCGACATCGACATTGCTCTGGCGGGCTTCACGCTGAACGTAGGTGCGGCCAATGCGAGCACGCTCGGTCAGGCGGGATTGATCCTCAATGCCGGAGCGCACATCTCCGGAGGCACGGTGAACATCGGTACCAATGCGCTGAACGTGTATGTGGAGGACACGAAGACCTCGACGATCAGCGCGCCGATCACCAACTTCCGCAGCAACGTGAACAACACGCTGAGCACGAGCAACGTGGCGGCGCCAGCGGTGCTGGTGAAGTTTGGCGGGGGAACGTTGGAACTGAGCGGAGCGAACACGTTCCAGGGCAACGTGCAGGTCAACGCGGGAACGCTGAGCCTGAAGGCGGCCAACGTGATGCCGACGTTTGGCAACCTGAACGCGGTGACTGGTTCGATCGTGACCATCCAGCCGGGAGGCACGGTCAAACTCAACGGCTTCAATCAGGAGTTCGGCAACCTCTCGGGCACCAGCGTGGTCAGCGGCGCCTTGAGCACGGGGGGCGTGCTTGATCTTGGTTCCGCCACTCTAGTTGTCGGACGTGAAGGCAGCAGCCAGACTTTCTCTGGCCAGATTATCGGCGGCGCAGGTTCCGTGCTGACCAAGGTCGGCGGTGGACGCCTGACCTTGAACAACTGGGATACGTCGATGCCGAATTCGCTGGGGACCTTGGATATCGCTCAAGGTTTTGTGCAGAGCTGGATCAACGACCAGTCGTGGGCGACGCCGACAGGCTTCGCTTCTGCGATCCCGAGTTCGACGACGATCCTGCTGCGCGGCGGTCAATGGGAAGCATACGCAATCGGCGACAGCACAGGCAACAGCCAGCGCATTGTTATCGGAAACAATGTCATCCATCAGGGCGGGGACAGCCAGTTGATCGTCAATCGTCCCACGGGATCCGGTTCCAGCAAATTGCTGGTCTTCGGCACGCTGCAGTTGGACGTGCAGCGTTTCCTGAGCACCGGCGGCAACACCTACATTCCGCGTTTCGATGGGCTGACGACCCTCACCAACCACGCGCGCATTCAGAATGACGTGCAACTCGTGCTGGCGGGCGGCATCACGGACGGCGGCAAAGGTTATACGATCAACAAGATCGGCGGTTCGGATCTGACCATTTCCGGAGACAACAGTTCTACATGGAGCGGCGGCATCGTGGTAAGCGCCGGCACCTTGTTCTTTGGCAATCGGGGCACGGATGATGTCTTGTATCCTGGTGTGACTTTCGTGCCGAGCAGCACGGCCAACATGGGCAGCGGTGACATTGTGGCGAATCAGGCCTTCACCATCAACAATGGCTCGACCACCGCGATCCGTTTGAATGCCCCCACCAACGTGCTGGCCGGGCAGGATGTGCTTATCTTTGGCAGCGAGGTCAACCACACCGTGCGTGTGGACATCGGCACGGACGCTCCGCTGACCAGCTACAATCTTCGTTCCACGATGAACGGCGCGCTGGCCCTTGGAATCGGGGACGCCGGTCTGTTCACGCAGGCGCTGGACCAGTCGAAGATGGGCAGCGGCAAGTGGGGTATCTCCGCATACGCGACGACTTTTTACATGGCGGACACCTTGGGTGCCGGCGTGGACAACGTCTATCGTTTCACGGGCACCAATGCGGTTCTTAGCGTCGTGAACAGCGGTGTGGTTACGGGCTCCGCGTCCCTTCAGGTGGGACGCAACCCGCTGGATTCCGGATTTCAAACACCCACGGCCACCGTGGCCCAGATTCGTCTTTACGGCACGCAGGACTACACCGGCAATACCACCATCTTCCGTGGTGCCGACTTTGGTTCCATCGGCAACTATCTGGAAATCACCGGCAGCATCGCCTCCCCGGTCATTGACGTGTATGGCCGCCTCAACCTCCGTGGCTCCGCCTCGGTCACCACGAACGGCCTCACCAATTCCAATGCAGTCAACCTCCGCCCCGGCGGTGTGCTGCGTCTCGACTATTCCACCGACGTGAACGACCAGTTCATCATCAGCCGTCTCAACAACAGCAACCTCACGGTCGCCAACAAGTGGGGTGACAACGAAGCGCTGATCCTCGACGGAGCCACGCTGAACATGGTGGCCGCCTCCCAGCATTACACCTCAGAAACCGTGGGTGAGATCACGGTCAAAGGCGGCGCGGGTCTCTATCTCGAGCGCAACAGCACCAATGGCGGTATTGTGCTGATCACTAACACCGGCATCGTTCGTTCCGGACAGGGGACGCTGGCCATCCGTTTGAATGCGGATGAGTTTGGACTCAATCAGTTCCAGGGACAGCGCGTTTACGTCAACGATTCAGCCTGGCTCTCCGCCAATCTGACCAACGGCATGTTGAGTCCTTGGATGTTTGTCGCCCCTGCCGCCACCACCACAACGCTCAACAGCTCCAACCTGTCCTTCGTGACGTACAACGACGTCACTGGCATGACCTATGCGCCATGGACCGCCACCGGTACCGGAGCCGCTTTCCTTCAGGGGCTGAATTCGACTTCCATCGCCTACTACAACGCGGGGGGGAATGCCGCGCTCGCCAGTGTGGTCAACAGCTACGCCATGCGGGTGACCGGCACCACCACCATCTCAGGCAACCAGGTCAATATCCACAGTGGCGGTCTCCTCACCAGCGGTGCTGTGACTTTCAGCAGCACCGCTCCTCTCTTCTTTGGAGATGGCACCAACAAGGTGGAAGGTGTCATCTACTCCTTTGACAACACGCTGCTGCTGCAGGGCAAGGTGACAGCGGCAGGTCTGACGCGTGCTGGTCCCAGCACGCTGCAGTTGTCCAACGCGTCCAATGACATCACCGGCAACTTCCAGATCAACGGCGGCACGGTCATCGGAGATCTTCCAGGTACCTTCGGCACGGCCAGCATCACGCTGCAGGGAGACTATCAGAACAACAACAACGGCGCGCAGATGCCCATCGTGGCATTCCGCACGGCCAGCGCCAGCGGGACCTTCAACAACGATGTCATCATCGCGGAGAACGTGCCATTTGCCCGCATCGACACCAATCGCTCCAGCGGCACCGGCAGCGGCACGATCACCATCTCCTCGCTGACCATTGCGGGCACCAGCACCCTGCAGGGCACGCTGCTGCAGATCCAGAACAACAACAGCTACAACCTCGCTGTCAGCGGTGCGACCAACATCAACGGCAGCAGTCCGGTGAGCATCTACGTCAGCGCGGGAACGGCCCAGTTGAGCGGAACTGTCACCAGTTCGGTGGGAATCACCAAGACCGGCAACGGTGTTTTGCGCCTGGATGGCAACAACACGGCGATGTCCAGCGTGATCACGTTGGATCGTGGTGAAGTCCGCATCACGGGCACCGGCACGGGCACCGTTCCCAATCTGGCGGCGGGCACGGGCGACTTCATCTCCAACTTCGGCACGATCCGCCTCGCAAGCGCGGTGGCTGACCACGACTTCTTTGTCACCGCAAACCAGAAGCTCTATATCAATGGCCTGACTCTCATCACCCTTGATCGCAACGGCGGAGGTGCGGCGAACAAGTACTTGGGCCTCGACAATGGCGGGCAGAAGATCATCACCAGCAACAGCCCCTTCCTGATTGTGAATGGATCGGACTCGCTGGTGATCGAAGCCGGTATTGTCATGAACGACATCCTTTCTCTTCGCACGGACACCACGACCTACCTCCGCGAGAAGGTCGAAGGAAAAGGCCGGCTCGTCAAAATCGGCAATGGTTACCTGATACTCGACATCTATAATGCTGCGCACACGTTCACCGGCGGTTTTGACATCTTCGGTGGCAATACGCTTTTCAACGGATCTGCCATCGTCGCTGGAACGGGGGCGGTGCGACTCTATGCCGGTGCCTATCTTGACATGCAGAACACCGGCAACCTAGGTGCCACGGGCTTGACCCAGGTTGTGACCAGCGACAGCGCCCTTGCATCCATTGGTGTCCGCGTCATCGGCAATTTGAACTCGATCACGGCGGCAATCGCCGCGCCCGGAGTGATCAAGGGCAATGGCTTCGGCATCCTAAGCCTGGCGGGCAATGTCAACCTGACCACGGATCCTGACATGGCTAATCGTGACGGCGGGGTCTTCAGCAACTGGTTCCTGGGTGGTGGCAATGGCAATGGCAATCTCACCGCCGATAGCGTGAATCCTTGGGGCCTCAACGGTAATGAGTTCCGGCTGGGTGGCGGAACCGGAGGCACGCTGACGGTGGGGCCGGCCACGGCAGGCTCTGCACAGTTCTCCGGTGGCAACCGCATGTTGCTTGGCGCTGGCATGGATATCCAGGCCTATGGTTTTGTGACCTTCAACAACAACGGTAACAATGACTACAGCGGTGGCACCCTGCTGGCCCGCACGCGTAACTATGACAACAGCTACCGCGGCTTTGGCCTCTCCCTTCAGGGTGGGGAGAGCGGCACCCGCACCCCGCTGGGCAGTGGCGAGGTCGAGGTCTTTGGCGAAGTTCGCATTGAAGGCAGCCGTGGCACCGCGGTCGGCTTAGGCGGTGCGAATGCGAACCAGTGGATTCTGCACCCGTCCACGCGTATTCGCTTCGACTACGCCACTCCTTACACCGGCACCAATACGGATGGACGCTGGAGTGACACCGACGCCATCTTCCTCAATGGCGGCAGCCTTGAACTGCTGGGGGATGATGCAGCGGCGGTCGCCAGTTCGATTCAATACACAGAAACGGTTGGAGCCGTCACAGTTGCGCTGGGCGCGGACATCTCCGTGGTCAGCCGTGGCACCAACCTCTTCGCCGAATTGACCTTGGCTGATCTCACCCGCGACACGGCCTCCAGCGGTACCCTGACCCTCCGCCACAATGCTAATCGTCTTGGAGTCGCAGGCTCGGTCAACGCCGATCGCCTGATCGTCACAGCCTGGGCTGCTGGCTCACCATTTATGAACAACGGCATGATTGATCCTTGGATCGTCAGTCGCTCGGAACATCAATTCTTGAAGTATGACACGACCCTCGGCTTCCAACTCATCACCGCTGGAGGGGCTCCCGCCAATTACAAGACCAGCACTGGCGGCACGCTCAACGGCACGACGCTGTCGCTCAACGACGGTACGGAGATTCTGAACCTCACCACCGCCACCGCCACTCTCGGCATCAATGCTGATGTGTATGCGTTGCGCTTGGACCGCGACATCAACGTCAGTGCGGACGGCCTGTTTAACCGCATCACCATCCGCAGCGGGGGGCTCCTGCTGGGGAGCAGCCAGACACCAACCATCAACCCGGATCTGTACTTTGGAGCCTCCGGTAACGGTGATGGTGAGGCTCTCATCAGCACCTCTGTCAACACGTTGCAGATCAACGGCAAGATCTACGCCAGCCAGGTCACCAAGTCGGGTCTGAGCGTCCTCAACATCCGTGGTGACCAGACCCAGTTTCATGGCAAGTGGGTGATTCAGGACGGAGGCGTCCAGTTCCTGACCCCGAACTCAACCGGCGACGGAACCAACGAGATTATTCTGGGTGGCGGGCACATGAATGACAACGACAACTACCTGCAGTCCTTCTACTCGGATGTTCGCTTCAACTTCAACCCTGGTACGCCCGACCTCTTCACTTGGAATACCGGTGCAATCACCAGCTATGACATCGGCCGCATCATTGTGACCGGACAGGGGAACGACCGTCTGATCCAGATCGCTGATATCAACCTTAAAACCACCAACACCATTCCGGGAGCCGGTCAGGAAGGCTTGCTGACCTTCCAGGTGGACAGTTCACGTGTCACTGCGCGCACGGGCACCGTCACACTGTACGATGATTACCAGCTCTGGGTCGAGGCGGGAAGCTGGGGCCCGGGTTCCACCACCGGATTGCAGCTTGGTTCCGGAACAGGGACCGGTGGGATCGACAACGGAGGTCTCTACGACTTCCGTAAGGTGGGTGACGGCATGCTCATCCTTGGGGACAACAGCACCACCTTCAGGACCCTGCCTGCCCTTGACCCCAAACGCACCACCTTTACCATTTCAGAAGGCGGTGTGCGTGTGACGAGCAACGGGGCGTTTGGCAATAGCACGGTTGACGCCATCATCAGTCCGACTGCAGCACTCGAAATCGCCGTCTCCAACTGGGTGCCGACCGCCAACCTGACCCAGGCTTGGGGTTCCATCGAACGTTGGGCAGTCAGCGATGCCCGCGGCACCGGCAACTTTACATTGGCCGACGGCGTCAGCCTGCAGGTCTTTGCCGATTTGACTGGCTCTCGCACGATTAACATCGCCGGTGGTTCGGTCATGGGCTACCTGCCGCTGGATTACGATGAAGTTGCTGTCATCCAGACTATCCGCAGCGGAGTGACGCTGAACCTCACGGCGGATTCGTATCTGGGACAGAACTATCCCTCAGGGATCTCCAGTGGTCAGAATTCCTTGTTCTATGACATGGGCAAGTTGAACACCACGACGAACCTCAACCCGACCGATCCGGGGCTGCGTGGATCGTATCTGCAGATCGATGGCAACATCACCGGCACCGGCTTCAACCTGACCAAGGTTGGCCAGGACATCATCAAGCTCTCCGGAACCGGCAACACCTATGGCAGCACCACCATCGAGAACGGCATCCTGCAGATCGGGGCGGACAACGTGCTTCCGCTCGGTGGAACGCTGACCACGAAGTTCACCGGTATGTTCGACCTCAATGGTCACAATCAGG
Organism: Prosthecobacter sp.; assembly: GCF_020439865.1. Lineage (GTDB taxonomy): Bacteria > Verrucomicrobiota > Verrucomicrobiia > Verrucomicrobiales > Verrucomicrobiaceae > Prosthecobacter. Next base: position 67,174 of record NZ_JAGRPF010000102.1, on the reverse strand, counting down.
AAGTGGCCGGACTGGCGGGTGACGGCGGTTCGATCAACAATGGCGCATTCGACAACAACACGCTGACCGTCAATCAGTCCTCCGCAGACACCACCTACGACGGTCAGGTGAATGGCAACGTGACCTTCCGCAAGAAGGGAACGGCCAAGATCACCTTCACAGCGGTCAACAGCTACCGCGGTGGCACCGTTCTAGAAGGCGGCACCCTGTCCGTCGCCCAGGCCTCCAGCCTCGGCTATGTCTCCTTGAACTTCCGCGCTGATGCCCTGCGCTTCACGGGTGGCACTCTGCAGGTCACCGACAACACCACACTGGACGCAACCTCCGGAGTGACGCTCGACGCGGCTGGCGGTACCATCGCGACGGCCGACAGCAAGACGTTCGTTGTGGCCTCGGTCATCACAGGTGAAGGGGCGCTGACCAAGTCCGAAACCGGCACTTTGGAACTTAGCGGCGCGGGTTCTGATTACTCGGGTGATACCAACGTCACTTCGGGAGTCCTAAAGGGAGGCGCTGAAAACGCTCTTTCGCCCAAGTCACGGCACGTGATCACCGGAGACACGGAATCCGGCACGGTGGATCTCGGCGGTTTCAATCAGTCCATTGGTTCTCTTGCCAGCACCGGGGCCGCCCAGGCGAACGCAACGGTCCTCCTTGGCGTGAACACGCTGACCGTGGGCGGTGATGACACCTCCGGAGCGGTGTATGCGGGCACGATTTCGGGTAGCGGCGTCTTCCGGGTGAACACCAATGGTTCGCAGACTCTGTCCACGGTGGACAACTCGGCGCAAACCTGGTCCACGGAGATCGCCAATGGCCAGCTTTCGTTGGCAAACGGTGCCAAACTTGGCAGCGGCAACGTCACTCTCAACATTGCTTCCGTCACCGGAACCGATGATTTGACCGTTCTCGATCTCCAGGGCACGGCGCTTTCGAACAACGTCATTGTCAACGCAACCAACTCCACCGGGCTCAGCGTTCTGCAGGCTTCCACCGCGGCCGATTCCTCCATCACCGGCGATGTCACTCTGAACCGTGACATCCTTGCAGGTGCGACGGCCGGCCAAAAACTGGAGTTTACAGGCACGGTGAGCGGCGCAGGCCGCGTCACCGTGGTGGACGGCGGCACAGTGATTCTGAGCGGCACCAACAACTTTGGCACCGGAGTCGCAGGCGGTTCTGGCGTCGCCATCGACGGCGGCACCGTCATCCGCTCCGGCACGGTTGAAGCGGACAGCAGCAGTGCCCTCGGCACCAAGCACGTCGAACTCGGTGACACCCGCATCATCATGACGACCTCCGTTGACCGCGCCACCACCGCCAGCCTCACCTTGGGCGGCGGCACCTACAGTTCGAACGGCGGTATCGCCCAGTCAGGCAGCTTCTCCGGTGTCTCCTCCACCGTGGACGGCTATGTCTATACAGCGCTTGATGTCGGCAAGACCATCCTCGTGAAAAATGAAAATGCCGATCCAAGCCGTAACGGCATCTACACCATTGTCAGTGTGTCTGGCGGCACCATGGATCTCATCCGTCATGTCGAATTCGACACACCGAGTGAGATGACCTACGGCACCCAGTTCACCGTGACCAACGGCTCTTCAGCAACGAAGTCCTTCTTCATGATGGGTTCGGATGTCGATTCGTGCTGCCTGCCGGTCATCGATCCAATCCGTTTCCGGGAAGAGGCGGCCGTCAGCGACGTGGCCCTTCTCGTCAATGCGGGTGCTCTGACGATCGCCAATGCCATGGACGTCAATGCCACCGCTGGCACAGGCAGTGTCACCGTGGGGGGTGCGACGACTCTCACCTCGGGTTCCTCCACCTTCACCGGAAACATGGTCCTCCAGAACCTTCAAACGGGTGCCACGGGTGTCGAAACCAAGACGGTAACGCTGACCTCTTCCACCTCGACGGGCAACGGCATCACCTTCTCGGGAGTGATCTCCGAGGCGGATTCCGCCAATGACACGCTTTCCATTGAGAAGACTGGCACTGGCATCGTCACCCTCACCGGAGCCAACACCTATCACGGCACCACCGCAGTGACCACCGGCACCCTCCAACTAGGAACCGGGGGCTCCATTGATGACACCACCTTCATTCGCGTGGACAGCGGGGCCACGTTCGGCACGCCTGCCGGTGGGTACACTACCGATGCCACCGTGGCCGGCTCCGGAACCATTTCTGGCGACATCACGATCGGCACCAATGTCGGTGCCATCAATACCGCAGGTTCCCTCCGCGCGGGTGACAGCACCGGCGGACTCCTCGCCAATGCGGGCGATCAGCTGGGAACACTCACCATCGACGGCAATCTCACCGTTGCCTCTGGTGCCAGCATTGTGATGCAACTCGGCGGCCGCACGCTGAACGATGATCCTGCAATCCGTGGTTTCGAAACCAACCTCACTGGAATTGCCGCCGGAACCATCGCGTCTTGGGAAAGCGCCAACACCGTGTCGCTTCACGATCACATCATCGTGAACGGCGGCTCCGCTCCGGTCGTCAACGGCACCATCAAAATCGACTCCACCTTCCTGAACGGCTACACACCGGTCTTTGGTGACATCTTCGACCTGATGGACTGGGCCTCGGTGTCCAGCATGGGTGGTACGCCGAGCTTCGACTTCACCGGCGTTGTTCTCGGGGACGGTCTCGCCCTCAACACCCAGTTGTTCGCCAGCAACGGCTTCATCGTCGTTGTCCCTGAGCCGTCCAAATCGCTGCTGCTCCTGTTCGGTCTTCTCGGACTGTTCTGCCGCCGCCGCCGTCGCGCATCTGTTTGATTCATCGATCATCCGGTTCCGAGCGTTGAGTGCCGGACCGGGTTGGGAGAGGAAGGGGCGGATCGAAGCATTCGGTCCGTCCCCTCTGTTGTTTCATGCCTGCTTCTGGCATGCCTCAGAGCAGGCTCTGTCCTGACGGGAGGTCATTTGCTGAATGGTTCTTCTGGAACGCGCGACGCGGATTCGAAGATGTTGAGGGAGCTGGCGCCCCCGATTTCCCCTGAGTGTGCCCACGCTGAAGGAGAGCAGCAACGGGCAGAATGAGGGAGGCGGGCTTGCAGACGGGTTGCTTGGTTGAGTTTAGTGTCGGCAAGGGAATGATTTATGGCGGAACTCCCAAGACTTAAACAAACTAAAGCAGCCTTGGCGGTGTGGACTTTAGCACATGGTTTATGGCGGAACTCCCAAGGCTTAAACAAACAATGAACCACTAGCTGATGGTTCTGAATGAGCGAGTTATGTCATAGTAAGCACATAATTCAGTATCGAAAACGCAGTTCCTAGATGCTGAGCTAATCGCATCTGAATCCCTCTCCCACCCGCCCTTAGCACCCCAACCACCAGAGATGAAGCAATCCAGCGTCTTATTGAACCTTCTTCGTCGTCATCTCAAACGTCCCGTCTGCGTCTTACTGGCGGTGTTTTTTCCGTTCTGGACCCTTCAAGTTCAAGGAGCAACCATTCTTTGGGATGCTGATGGTACCACCGGCAGTCCCACCGGCGGCACTGGAACATGGGATCAAACTGCATCGAATCTTTGGGACAATGGAGGCGCTATGCAGGCTTGGACCAATGCAGGCAATGACACGGCGCTCTTTAGTGGCACTGCGGGGACAGTGACACTTGGCGAGGCCATTACGGCGGGCGGGTTGACGTTCACCACGACAGATTACTTGATCACAGGCGACACGCTGACCCTTAGCGACCTGGCTCGGGTGGATGTGGCGGCGTTCACTCATGCAACCATCGGTTCCCTCATTGCCGGTACCTCCGGCCTGACAAAGGTGGGCAACGGCACATTGTTCCTCGGCAACAACTCCAACAGCTACACTGGTGACACCGTTATCAACGCTGGTGCCCTGGTGATCACGAACGAAGGTCAGCTCGGTGCCTCCACCAGCACCATCTCCATCAATGGCATCGCCAACACCGGGAATCCCGGCTTCACGGGCGGGCAGCTCGTGGTGGACGGCAACTCTGGACCGGTCACGATGACGCGCGAGATCAGCATCAGCGGCCGCGGACCGGGTGCGGTCAATGCTTCCGGCGGCTTGGTGAGCGTGGGCAGCAACATCTTCAACGGTGACATCAACCTCTCCGGGCCGGCCTCGGAAGGGCGGTTTGTTGCCACTTATGGCACCACCACCGTCAATGGTGACGTTTATCTTGGCGCCTCGGCGGTCAATTACTTCCTCGGCAACGGCAACATCATCGTCAACGGACAGGTGTCCGGTTTCGACACGGGAACTGATCGATTGATCAAGAGCAGTGGGGGCCCCTTGGCCAGCACGTTGTGGCTGACAAATCCCAACAACGACTTCCGCGAGACGATTCGACCCGACAGCGGCACCATTCGCGTGTCTGACAATGGTGCCTTGGGGGTCAGCACCAGCAACCGCGCGATTGATTTCGCCAGCGGTGGTTTCTTGGAAATCCACACGGACGCGCCGAATTTCGACACGCGAAATGTCTACATCCGCAACAATATCAATGCACGCATGTACGCAACTCGTGCCTTCGATGGCAGCGGTCTCAATGAGACCATCAAGTTTGGCAACCTGACAATGGAGTCGGGCACGCTGACTTTCGACAATCGCAATGGCTACAACTTCTGGATCAGCGCATCGAATGGTGCTGGCGGCACCACGACCTGGGGCAGTGCCGCCAATGCGGCGTTCGTCAACAATGCCGACGGCCGTCTCACCTTCGATGGCTCGATCCGGCATAACGAAGGTACGGCGCGCACGTTCACTGTGGGCGGCAATGGCAACACGCGGATTACTGGCAGCTACCTTGGCGAGGGGGCGGGGCACGCGCTGACCAAGAGCGGCAACGGCATCTTTTGGCTCGAGGGTACGGCCAGCACCTACACAGGTGCCACCAATGTGAACGCGGGTACGCTGTCGATCGGATCTTTTGGGGCCATCAACAACAACACCGCCCAGTTGAACATCGGTGCCACCACGGTCACCGGCGCACTGGAATACACCGGTGCCGCCGAAACGCTGACCAAGAACCTGCGCCTGACCGGCACCACGGGCGGGGCCATCATCCTGTCGAACGGGACCGGACCGGTGACGATTGCTGGCACCATCTCCGCTACGGGGGCGGGCATCAAGACTTTGACTTTGGGTGGATCAAACACCGGCAACAATCTCATCACCAGTGCAATTCCTGACAACAGTGGCACGAATACGACGTCGGTATTGAAGTTCGGTTCCGGCACCTGGGCGTTGTTGGGAGCGAACACCTACACGGGTTCGACCACGATCACCGAGGGCATCCTCGCCTTGGCCGATACGTTCTCGGGCAGTTCGGTCAATGTATTGCCGGATGCGAACAGCATCACATTTGATGCCAGTCTCTTCACCAATTCGGCGGGCGGTACTTTTGCATACGTGGGAGACGGTGCTAACGCCAGTTCGGAAACGGTCGGAGCGCTGGTGGCCACCGCGGGTGCCGGTACAGTTGCAGCGGTTTCTGGCAGCGGCGGCAGTGCGGCTCTGACTTTCAGTTCCCTTGGCACGATTTCGGCAGGTGCGGGGATCAACTTCGTCACTGATGCAGGCAGTTCGATCACCCTCACGGGTGCGTCGGACACCAGCGGCATCTTGGATGCGCATCTGTTCTACAACGGTGCTGACTTTGCCTCCAGCAGCGCGGTGACAGCAGCGACTTACACGACTGAAGCCACCGGAGCGAGCTTGGTGGGCGGCAACACAACACCTTATCTTGTCAACACCGCCGATATCGCTGCCCAGCTCGATGCCACCATCAACGCGGGGATCAAATTCAACGACACACGCGCCCTGACTCTGGCGGCCGCGCAAACGCTGACCATCAACAATGGCGCGAATACCGCCGGCGGTATCCTCGTTACAGGCGGCAGCACGGTCACTATCAGCGGTGGTTCGGGCATCACCTCCGGTGGGTCCGGCGACTTGGTGTTTCGCACCGATGGCGCAGGAGATACGCTAAATCTAAACACGCCAATCCTTGCGTCTTCGACGGGTGGTTGGACCAAACTGGGTGCGGGCACGCTGGTTCTCGGCGCCGCCAATGCCGGTGCCTCAGGGACCGGCAAGGTGTCCATCAATGAAGGCGTGGTGCAACTGGGGACCGGTGCGCGGCTAGGCGCGACCAGCATGGACGTGGCCCTGAGACAGGGGGCGACCCTCGACTTGAACGGCAACAGCCTCGGTTCGACGGCTTCATCGACCGGTTCTATTGACGAACTCAATGGCGCTGGTTCCATCATCAACAGTGGCGCCCTGGCCTCTCTTCGTGTGGGCAATGCGAACGCCAGCAGCCTTTTCACAGGCACGATTGCAGGCGCAATTACGCTGGTGAAAAACGGCTCGGGCAGTTTCCGCATTCAAGGTCCGCAAACTTTCAGCGGCGGTGTGGAGATCAATGCCGGCAACTACATTGTCACTTCGTTGGCCGACATTGGTGTGGCGAGCGGCCTCGGAACGGGCGATGCGACGAACGACGATACCAACGCAGCGAGCCTCGTCTTCAACGGCGGTGTGCTTTACTACCGGGGCTCGGATGGCACGTTCTATCAGCCCACAGACACGCCCTCGGTGAGCATCAACCGCCTTTTCACGCTGGCGGGTAACGGTACGATCTTTTCGGATCCTCGGTTTGGCGGTCCCAATCGCGAAAATGTCGCCAGTGGAGCGACCCTCATCTTCAATAACCCGGGGGATGTGCGCTTCTCTGGCACTGGGGCGCGGACGCTGACTCTGCGAGGCGATTCCAATGGCGACAACGAGATGAACCTGCGGCTCACCGACAACCCGAACGGCGGAGCGCTTTCATTCACCAAGTCCGACGGCAGCCTCTGGATCCTGACCAACACTGGCAACGACTACACCGGCAACACGACCATCAATGGTGGTGTCCTGCGGGTGGGGGACGATGGTTCCGCTCTCACGCGTACGCTTCCGACGACCAGCGCCCTCGTTTTAGGACTGACCACCGGCTCTGGGGTTCTCCAGACCAAGGGGGTTTTTGACCGCTCAGTTGCCGCGACTGCCACAGCGGGCAGCGTCACTTGGGGGGGCTCGACAGGAGGTGGCGGGTTTGCCGCTTCTACGGCTCCGTTGGTGGTCAATCTCGGCGGCGCTGGAGCCACGCTCCAGTGGGGATCAGGTGGTTTCGTCGGCACGGGGGGCACACAGACGCTGTTCCTGAGTTCCAACACCTCGTGGGCTGACGTAGATTTCCGAAACGGAATCGATCTGAATGGCGGCACTCGCACCATCCAGGTGGATGACAATGGATTCACCGCATTGGACTACGCCACCGTCTCAGGCGTCATCAGCAACAGCACCGGCACGGGTGCGCTCAACGTCACCGGCGGCGGCAACCTGATCCTGGGCGGGGCCAATACCTACAACGGCAACACCAGCATTCTGAGCAGCGGTGCCTTGATCGTGACCTCCATTGGTGCGGCAGGGGCCACTTCCTCGAGTCTCGGCACCAATGTCGGTGGCGGTTCCCTGAACTTCACCGGCAACACCACCCAGCAACTCCTCTATGTGGGTTCCGGTGAAACAACCACCCGTGCCATCAACTTCACGACCGCCTTGTCTGCGGCCCGCACTTACCGCATCGACAGCTCCGGCAGCGGGGCGCTCGTCCTGAACAATTTCAACAACAACAAGACGGGGAATTTCACCTTGTTCATGGAACTGCGCGGCATCAATACGGATGGAAATACGATCAACTCGGTGATTGGCGACGGCAGTGGGACTGCTGGCCTGGTACTGGCCAAGTTCGATGGCGGCGTTTGGATTTTGGGCAATACGGCAAACACCTTCACCGGTGGTGTGCGAGCAGACGGCGGCCTTCTCGGTCTGGCGGGCAGCGGATCGCTGGGCGCTGCGGGCGTTGTCACCACGGGTGTCACCAGCGGCAGTTCCACGACCCTGACAGTTTCGAGCACCGCCGGTCTGACACCGGGGATGTATGTGAATGGCAACGGCATCGGCTACGGCGACATCATCACGGCCATCAGTGGGTCGAACGTCACCCTTTCCACCGCGCGCACGGTTGCCGCTGGGACCACTATCCAGTTCGGCGGACTCAACATCTCCAATGGCGGCATTTTCGCCACCGACCCGGCTGGCCTGACCCTCAGCCAGCCCGTGTTTCACAACAACAACGCCGGTGCGGTTTTCGCCGGAATGTACGACATCACCCTCAACGGCCCTTATCAGATGGGCACAGGCAACAACGACCAAACCATCACCAACGCCCTCGAAAACGGCGCGGTTTTGACGGTCAACGGCAACCTTGTCAACTTCAAGGCGAATACCCGCACCATCTTTATGCGCGGTTTCGGCTCCACCGTGTGGAACGGCGAAATCCAGGATGCCACCGGCGCCAACACAACGATCTTGGATATTCGCATCGGGGACAACGCCTCCTTCACGCTGGGGGGCGCCAATACGTTCACCGGTGGACTCATCCTGGGTCAGGGCACGCTCATCGTAAACAACACGCAGGGCCTCGGGACCGCGGCTAACACCGTGCAGCTCAACGGCGGCACCTTCACTTCCGCAATCGATCTGACGGGGGCGAACGCCATTCAGAATTCTGTGCTGCTGAACGGCAATCAGGCAACCATTGCCGGGAGCCAGAACATCGAACTCGCCGGAGGGTTGGTGAACAACAATGGGAATCGATTCCTGCTCAACGAACTCGATCCCGGCAAGACCCTCACGATTTCGGGTACACTCAACCTCTCGCAAAACGACACCGGACGCACGCTGACTATTCGCGGTTCGGGCGTCACATCGATCACCGGGGTGGTGGCAAATGGCGGTGCCGGCGCGGGCGGTCTGGCCTTTTCGGGTGTGGGTTCGTTGGAGCTGACCAGTGCGGCGACGGCGACCGGCACGTTGACGGTCAATCGCAACCTCGTCATTCTCAGCGGAACGAACGGCTCGTGGAACAACGGCACGTTCGCACTCAATCCGACGGGCATCATCCGGCTCGACAACTCGGGCGGCGACAACCCGTCCGGCCGCCTCAGCAGCGCCGGAGCGTTCGCGGGTCAGGGCGGCACGCTCGACATCATCGGGGATGCGGATGGTTCTGCCCACAACGCGGGTCCTCTCACGCTGAACAGCGTGCAGACCTACATCACCATGACTGACGGATCAGGTGGCACGGGCGTGAACAAGATCGAATTCGACTCGGTGTCATTCCCCAACACCGGTTCCTCGCTGAACTTGATCGGCATCGCCGATCTTGGCAGCATCAATCGTGTTCAGTTTGCAACGGATCCCACCGGCAACGCCTTCATTAACGGCATGATGCCGCGGACCTACATTGGCAGTGATTTTGCCACCTACGACGCCACGACGGACGCCAACGGCGAGTTCGGTGTGAAGGCGTTTTCCGGCTACAACGCGGGCAGCATCAATTCCGCGGCCAGCACCGACACCATGGACGTGACGGCCAGTGTCGGGCTCACCGTCGACAAGACCGTCAATGCGATCAAACTCAACGGCACCGGGATCAGCCTCAGTGGAGCAGACCGGACGCTGACGCTGAGCGCGGCGGCGATCCTGAACACCGGTGGAAACAATTCACTCAATGTGAGCCTTGTTCAGTTTGCCGCGCTCACAGGCCATATTCAGGTCGCGACCGGGACGGCGCTGGACGTGAACAGCACGTTGCTCGGCACGTCTGGATGGGCCAAGGCGCAGGGCGGTACGCTCAACCTTAACACGCCGACCTTCATCACGAGCACGACCAACCTTCTCAATGGGACGCTCAAGCTGAATGTCGGGCTGAACGCGATGTTCCCGAACCAGCTTCTCAACATGAACGCCGGGTCCACGCTCGACCTCAACGGCAACGTGCAGTTCGTCGCGCAACTGACCGATCCCGGCGTGCTGCCGGGCACGGGCGGCACCATCACGTCCACGGGCGGGGCGGCCTTGCTCGTGACGAACATGAACGGCGGCAGCACGACTTTCGCGACGGAGATCACCGGGCAGGTGAGTTTGGCGCGCATTGGTGGCAACACGCTCACCTTCGAAGGGCCGCAGACCTACACCGGCTCGACCACGTTGATGGGCGGCACGCTGACGCTCGAGAACGACGCGACGATTCTGAACACCTCGGCGATCACGATCCGCAACGCGACACTGTATCTCAACAACAACAGCAGTCTCCAGACGTCCGTCTCCGACCGCATCAACGACGCCAGCGCGATCACGCTGCGCGACGGCACGATTCGTTTCGACGGCAAAGTGCAGGACATGACGACGGAGACCCTCGGCGCGGTGAGTGTCTTTAAAGGTGCAAACACGATCACGGTCAACACTGGCGGCGTCGGGTCGGGAGCCATCGCCACTGCGCAGCTCACCATCGCCAGCCTGACCCGCAGTGCGGGAACCACCATCAATTTCACCGGAACGAACCTGGGTTCCGAAGGCACCAATGCCAAGCTCATCATCACCACGCCGCTGACCACCGTGGCCAATGGAGCGCTTGGTGCGTGGGCGATCGGCAATACCAGCGACTACGCCGCCTACAATCAGACGAACGGCGTCGGCTGGGTCGGCTACGGCGGTTTCGTCGGCTATGACGCCGGCTTCGGCAGCGGCAACATCACCAACCTCGGCATGGGTTCCGCCGCGGCATTGACCACGACGCTCTCCGCCGGCACGACCACCACCGGCCTTCTTCGCTTCATGGGGGGCTTCACCAATGACCTCGAGTTCACCAACTCGACCGATGTCCTGCATCTCGAACTCGGAGGCATCCTGCGCAGCAACAACAACAACTCGACCACTATCGGTACCTTGTTGGTGCCAGGCGTGATCACCAGTGGAGTGAGCGAGCTCATCGTTTACAACAACCAGAACACGATCACGATCAATTCCGTCATCCAGGGTGCCACCGCGCTGGTCAAATCAGGAGCTGCCACGCTCACGCTGACCAACGCAAACACCTACACGGGTGGCACCACGGTGGCGCAGGGCACGCTGCGTCTGGAAGGCGGCCTGTTCACCACCGTTATTCCCGCCGGCGGCCTGCAGATCAACAATGCAACGGTCACGATGGTGGCCAACAACGGCCAGATTGATTCGTCGAACGATGTGACGCTCACCGGCAGTTCCACTCTCACGCTCGCGGGAGGCTCGTTGCTGGACAATACGCTCAATAGCATCACCTTCGACAACACTGCGGGCACCGGCAACCCGACGGTGAGCATCCCGACGGGCAGTGTGCTGACGCTGACGTCCTCAGCGCCGGTAACGGTCACCACCAACAACGCGCTCACCACACCAATCATCAGCGGCGGCACGCTCGCCATCAGCAGCGGAGTGAACACCATCAGCGTCGAAGCTCCGAACATCGACGGCACGGTTTATACGGGCATCCATCGTTCATTGGAAATCTCTTCGGTGATCAGCGGAATCGGCTCCAGCATCACCAAGTCGGGTGCGGGATTGGTGGAGTTCAGCGGCCAGAGCACCTTCACCGGCGGCATCAATGTCACCGGCGGCGGCATTGTGCTCGGCGCAAACAGCAGTGGTACGGTGGCCAACACTCTGGTTTCGGGCCCGCTCGGACGTGGGGATGTTACCATGGCTGCAGGCACCACGCTCTTTGTCGATGACAGCAGCCGCACAGTCGGCAACGCATTTAACTGGACATCCACAACGGTCAACCCGGTGTTCAACAATATCGGAACCAGCACGGACACGATGACTCTGAATGGCAACCTGACGTTCGGCACACTCGGCGTTGGAGGTCTCGTGGCGAATGTCGTCACGCCTTATTTGAACGTCGTGCTCGGCGGCGCCATCACCGGCATTGGATCGGTCACCGACATTGGTGGAGTCGCCGGAGTGAACACCATCACAAAAGCCGGCCCTGGCAACATCATCGGTCTCAACATCACCGGGATCAGCAACACCGCCAACATCAACCTGGAAGGGCTGACCAATGGCAATGTGTTCACGCTTTTCCATGATGGCGATGGCACGAGCCGAGTTGAAACGATCAATCTTGGCACGGTCACCTTCGAGCCGGTGAACGGCGCCAACCTTTCGCTGACCATCGGTCGTGCGGGTTCCGGCTACTACTTCCCCACGGCGACCTTCAAGACCCTCGCTCTCACGGGCCTTACTTCGTCGGTCCTGCCCAATGGCATTACCCTCACCAACAACAACAACTACGGCCTCGACATTCCGAACAACATTGCGCTGGCATCGGGCAACAATTGGACCGTCAACAACGCCAATACTTCACTCCAGCCGGCGGGCCTCATCTTGTCCGGCGTTCTCAGCGGTAGCACGGATCTCACAAAGAGTGGCAACGGCACCCTCGTTCTGGGCAATGCTTTAAACAGCTTCATTGGCACCATCGACATCACCAATGGCACCGTGGAGGCGGCCTCGAACACCGCGTTTGGCGATTTCGCCAACATCATTCAGATCGGATCGAACAGTCTCGCTGAAGGTCTCCGAATTTCCGGCACTTTTGCGACCAGCCGCATCATCAACCTCAACGCGGCAAGCAGCGGCATCGACGTGACGGGTGCCAATGTTTTCACGCTCAACAACGCGTTCACATTCGCCACTGCCACGAATGCCCTTCGCAAAAACGACCTGGGCACCTTGGTGCTGACCCAGGCTCAGGCAGGTTGGGATGGCGACCTGACCATCGGACAGGGCGTCCTGCGTATCACCGACGGAGCTGCTCTGGGCACCACGACCGGCAAGCTCATTATCAACAACGTTGGCGCCTCCCTCGAACTGCCCGGTGGCGTCACCGTGGCGGATGACATCCGAATCGCTTCGACAAACAACTCTTCAAGCAACGGTCCCAATTCAAGTGGCGCCATTCACAGCACCGGGGGAGTCAACACCCTCACCGGTGCGATCACCATCGACACAACCACGACGGACAGCAATTCCCGTTCGGGCACGCTCACGGCAGACTTGGGTTCCACTCTGAACGTTGAGGGCGGCATTGTCCTCGGCTTGGGAACAGGTGGCAGCAATCGCGACAACTGGATCGGTTTCGGGGGGGAGGGCACGATCAATCTCACCACGACTGGGATCACGCGCACGGGTGCCAACGGGGTGGGCACGCTTACGAAATTCGGCTCGGGCACGTTGAACATTCAGGTGGCCAATGCCTTCAACTCCCAGCAGGTGGTGATCAAGAGCGGCACGCTCTCGATCAATGGCGCGGGCACCATCGGTGCCTCCACGATCAGCGCACCTGGGACGGTCTATCTGAACCCGACTGGCGTTCTCGTTTTGAACAACTCGGGCACTCCGGTCAATAACCGCCTCAGCGGTCGCAACATTAATATCTCCGGCGCTGACCTGACCATCATCGGCGACTCTGGTGCAGCCACCTCCGAAACGGTTGGAACCTTCACCCTTCGCGAAGGCACGTCCTATCTCACCTTCGATGCGGATGCCGCCCAGCAACTCGACTTCACCACCGGAACCGTCGCCCGCTCGGCGCAGGCGACCTTGATTGTCCGAGGTGACAATCTGGGTGACGCCGCAGGGGCTGGCGTCGCCACGATCAAAGGCGGGGCCTATGTCTTCATCGGCCAGACCGGCGGAACCGGCAGCACCAACAAATCGATCCTGCCTTGGGCCTACGGTGATACCAGCCTCACGGGCGAAGGCACCTTCTTCCTCACTGCTGACTCAGCCGCCGCCGGGGCCAACACAGGCACCAACATCCTGCGTCCGCTCACTGCCGGTGAGCAGTCCTCCACCCTCACGGTCAATGACAACGTCAACCTCACGACCAATGAGACGCTCAGCAGTCTGACCACGATCAACTCGCTGCGGCTCGATGCAGGCGGTGGTGTCTCGCTCAACTACGTGCCGCTCACCTTGGACAGCGGCGGCATGATTGTGCTGGCGGGCAACACCGGCATCACCGGCTTCTCCGGAGTGAGCTATCTCACCACGACGAGCAACCGTGAACTGGACATCCATACCGTCGGTGATCTCATCCTCACCATCCCGATTGCCGGTACGACCGGTGCGCTGACCAAATCGGGGCCCGGCACGCTCACCCTTGCGGCGGGGAACACCAATCACAGCACCGTCATGGTCAATGACGGCATCCTTAAACTCGGCGGTGGCGATCAGACCATCCTGCCCGGAAGGAACATGTGGGTGAACGAAGGCGGTATCCTCGACCTCAATGGCACGGTGCAGCAGGTCAACATCCTGGAATCGCGCCAGAGTGCGGTCCTCGCGCGTAACGACGCCCATATCGGCGGCGGCACGGTCATCAATTCTTCCGGCACCCAGGCGACGCTTGCCATGGCTGGATCGTCCTCCATTTTCGCCGGTTCCATTCAGGGAGACATCGCCGTGGTGCGCTCCAATGCGGCAAACACGACCAATGATTGGAACCTTTATGCCGATCAGACCTACGCGGGTCCGACACTCTTCAACGGAGGTCGCGTCATTCTTAACAATGGTGGGCGCCTGAGCGCCACGACCTCGATCGAACTCACCAACGCCACCCTGCTGATCACCGCCAGTGCCAATTCCACGGAACCCGGCAACCTGACGGATCGCATCAATGACGCCGCGACCATCAGTCTGCGCGGATCGATGCTTCAGCTCCGCAGCGTTCCGGCTGTTTACACGACCGAGACCTTTGGTGCCGTGACGCTTGGGGAGGGCAACAGCATCATCGACTTCGCTGAAGGCGGCTCTGCCGTGAATCAGACCGACGCCACCTTCCTCAGCCTTGACCGCGCCGCAGGTTCCCATGCGACGGTCAGATTCCTGAACATCGACGCCACACCCAACGACGACGAGCGTCTCTTCATCAACACGCTCAACGGCGTGGCCACGACCAACCTCGGCGATGGACTCTCGAACAATCTCATTGGTGGCTGGGCTATCTTTGAGCGTGAGTTCGCCAGCTACATTCCTGGACAAGGGGTCGGCGGCTTGAACACGCAGGGGTTCGCCGGTTACTCGCCGAACGTCCTTGATGAAGGCCTCGCCACGGACAACATCCGCATCGTCCTTCCCAACGGGGGGCTGATCACGACTCTGACGGCGAACCGCACGGTGAACAGCCTCAACATCCAGGCTCCGACCACGTCTACGGACGACAGCACCCTCGACTTGGGTGGCAACACGCTGACCTTGGCAAGCGGCGGCCTGATCCTTTCACCTGTCGCCACAACGGCCCTGTTTAACAACATCGCCGTGTTGAATGGCAATCTGACTGCCGGAACTACGGCTGCTCCCGCTGATCTTTACCTCCATGCTCTCTCCTGGTTCAACGGGCAGGCCGACAACACCGGCAACGCCGACGTGCGCATTGGTGCCAACATCGTGGACAACGCCGCTGGCGGCTCCGTCACGCTCGTGATCGACGCCACTGTTGGCAGGGGCACGCTCCTGACAACCAATGACCTCTTCATCAATGGTTCCAACACCTATACTGGGGGCACCTTTGTCAATGCCGGCCAGGTCAGGCTGAACAACGGATCGGCAGACGGCACCACGACCTTTGCCGTTCCGGGGGATCTTACGATCACAGGTGGCTACAGCAGCAACGCGGGCAGCCTCTACAACGACCGGACTTCGACCGTGTTCCTTGAATTCGACAGCCAGATCAATGAGGCGGCGACCGTCACGATCATGGGCGGCGCCATACTCGACCTCAACGGCAACAACCAGACGGTGGCCAACCTGGTCTTCAACAATCATGGTGGCACCACACCACAGGTCACCACGGGCGTGGGCACCCTGACGGTTACTGGCAGCAGCATCACCGCCAGCGGTCAGAATGTCAGCTCCAATGCCACCTCCACTGTCAACGGCAAGCTGGCTCTCGGTTCGGCCACGACCACCATCACCGTCAATCCGGTGGAGTGGAACTCCACGGTTCTCAATCCCATCCTGCCGAATTTGATCATCAATGCCTCCATCGAAGGTGAGGACATCATCAAGGCTGGCGGCGGCGTCCTGCGTCTCAGCGGAGCCAATGCCTGGACCGGCAACTTTGACCTTCAGGCCGGCGGTCTTTTGCTGGGCAACAACAGCGCCCTTTCCAGCGGCAATCTGACGATCGGGAACAACACCTTCCTCTCTTCGACGGCCGACAACCGCGTCATTGCCAACGACTTCACCATCAGCGGCAATTTCTCATTGAGCGACGTGTTCAACCTGACTCTGAACGGGTCGACTACGCTGGCTGCCGGCAACCACACGATCACGGTGGATATGGCCACCAAGAGCCTGACTCTTGGCGGCATCATCACAGGCTCCGGTTCAATCACCAAGGCAGGGGACGGCATTCTCGTGCTCGGGAACAACAGCAACGCCTACACTGGTGCGACCACCGTCAACGATGGCATCCTGAGGTATGGAACGGTGGATGCGGTGCCCACGGGCACGGCACTGACCGTGAATGAGGGAGGTCTCGTCGACATTACAAATGGAGGCTCCGTGGTGACGGTGGGTTCGCTCGCCGGCAACAGCGCGACGCAGGGTGGTGTGATTTACACCGGAGCCACCAGCGGGACGATCACCTTCACCGCAGGTGCGAACAACACGAGCACGGTCTTCGGTGGTGTGATCGCCAATGCAGCAGGGTCCACGCTGAACTTCGTGAAGGCTGGAACGGGCACTCTCACGCTCGGTGGTCTGAATGCTTATAACGGCAGCACGACGGTGCGGAACGGGCGGCTCATCGCGCTTTCCGTCGGCGGCAGCAGTCCCCTCGGCACCAGCCAGAGCCTCATCATGGGTGGTGGCAGCACATCGGGCATCCTCCAGATCGGCGACAGTTCAGCCCCGCTCGATCTCACCTTCACCTCGCTGGCCTCGGCAGGGACGGGCACCGCCAATCAGATCGTCTCCGGCAATGCCGCCATGTCCACGCTGACATTCAATCTGTCCGCGATCTCGACCTTCGCAGGCAACATCGGCGGCGCTGGCGCAAACGAGGGTAATTTCAACCTCGTGAAGGACGGTCCGCTCTCCTTGGTCATCAATGGCTCAGGCACGAGCACCTACGTCGGCACAACCACGGTGAGCGGTGGCAAGCTCTTCATGGGCAGCACGGGAGCGTTCCCGACGACGACCACAAGCCTGTCCGTCGCCGACGGTGCTCAGTTTGCTCTGACGGGCACGAGCAATGTGGCCAACCAGGTCTATGGATTCTCGGGAACTGGAAACCGCGTTACCGTCGGATCCAGCACTGGCGGCGCGCTCGGCTTTGGCATTGACGGACTTTTTAATACACAGCTCAACATCGCCACAGGTCAGACCCTCACGGTCAATGGCACAATGACCACTGCCGTCTATGTGAACGGCACTCCAACCGCCGGTCAGGACTATGTTTTGATCAACGGCGTGGATGCTGCCTCGATCTCAGCCTCTGGCTCGTTCGACCTCAACCCCTACGTCTTCAACGGTGGTGCCTTCACCTACACGCTGCGTCTTGACAGTGGCGTCGGTGGTGGTGGCGCGGACCAGTTGGTGCTCACTCCGACCGCCGCCACTGCCGCGACGGATGCCTGGTGGAAGGGCGATCTTTCGGGCCTCGGTCTGGGGGCTTGGGCCGCGACGCTTTCTGGAACGTCGAATTGGGATACGGATGCGTCATCGGGAATCGACACCCAGGTGGCACCGGACTCGGGTTCGATCGTCCATTTCAGTGCGACAGGTGCGGCGAACTTTAACACGACGCTTGGTGCCAACATGACGATCAAGGAGCTGATCTTCCATACCGGCAACGCAGCAACGACGATTGGCAGTTCCAACGGCATAAACACATTGAGCATCCTGGGTAACACCGGTTCACCTACAACTGGTATCACGCTCGAGACTGGTGTCGGCAATGTGGGCATCAGCGCGATCGTGGCGCTGCTGCAGGATCAATCTTGGAACATCGAGGACACCGCCCGCACACTGACCCTCTCGGGTGGTCTCACCGGCACGACCCGGACACTGACGGTCAACGATTTGGTGACCAACGCGGGCAGCCTGATCTTCTCAGGCACGGCGGCAACGATGACCGGCACGCTTGCGATGAACACCGGCATCCTCGTCTTCGATGATACGGGCAGCCTCAACTCCGGCCTGAATGTCGTTCTCGGTACGGGCACCACGGCCGCCACGCTGCAAGTCGGCAACACCACGGCTGCGACCGAAGCGATCATCGGCGGCCTGAGCAATGGTGCCTTCGCCGGCAGCAAGGTCGTCGGCGGCAACGCAGCGATCTCAACGCTGTCCATCGGCCCTGCCAGCGGCTCAACGACATTCTCCGGTGCCCTTGGTGGTGGTGGGACGAACGAAAACAACTTCAATCTCGAGAAGACGGGAGCCGGCACCCAGATCATCGACGGTGCGGCGACCTACGCCGGCACGACCGTCGTGCGTGAAGGTACGTTGCAACTCGGTTCGTCGAGCGCCTTTGCTCCTGCGGGGAATCTGTCGGTCTTCGCCAATGCCAACACGACGGCCACGATGGACTTCAACGGCAAGAACTACACCGTTGTCGGCAATGTGACGCTGGGCGGCGGGGTGAACGGCATCGCGCAGTTTCTGGACTCGGCCGTCACCAAAGGCCTGATCACTCTCCCTGGCAATATTGTGTATGATGCGACCAATGACCCCGGTGCGGCGGTGATCGGCGTGAACATTGATGCTTCGGGAGCCAACAGCACCATCACGGTGGGCGATTCGGTGAATGCGGCGGCCGATCTCACTCTGAATGGCACCTATACGATTACCTCGAACAACAGTCTCACCTTCAACGGGGCGGGCAGCGGTGTGATCAACGGCAACATCAGCATCCTGAATGGCACCGGCACCACCAAGGACGTGAATTTCAGCAGCACGGGTGAGTGGACCATCAATGCGAAGATTGAGGTCACGGACGTGATTCAAATCAACACCGGCGTTGTCAATGCGACCGTGGGTGAGTCTCTCGACGCATCGAACGATGTCGTCGTGGACGGCACCGGGGTGCAAGGCAGCGCCATCGTGAACATCAGTTCCACCTCACAGGTCCATACCGGTGACGACATCTTCATTCAGAACGGCGGCCAGATTAATGTCACCACCAGCGGCGGCATCGGGACCGGAACAGATCAGCTTCTGATCGGTAACAGCGCCTCCGCCAGTGCTGGGGCCGCGGGCCTGCTCAACCTGGTCAGCGCTAACATCAGCATCGGCGCCAATGGCCTCCTCCTTGGGAACGGCACCAACATCGGCAACATCACCGGTACCGGAATTATCACCACGGCGGGCAGCAAGGATTTGCGCAACGGGTCGATCGATGCGGGAATCACCCTCGCGGGCAACGGTCAGATCTACAAACAGAACTCTCAAACGGTCACGTTTTCAGGTGATCGTGATGTTGCCTCGACCGGCAACACCAACATTCGCGAGGGTAACCTGATCCTGGATTACACGACCAACAACAACAGCAAGATCGGTGCTGTGCTGAATCTCGGGCTGCAAGGAGTGACCACCGATGCAACACTGACCCTCAACGGCAATGCCTCGACCGCTACGGTCCAAAGTGTCGCAAGCACCACCATTCTGCCCGGAATCACGACGTTGGCTTTGAACAACGGCCTGGCACAGACCCTCACTCTCAATCTCGGTGCGTTCACACGCTCGGTGGTGGGTGGCGTGCTAGCCTTCGAGTACTCAACGACTGACGCCAAGGCCACTTCCACCAGCCCCGCCGGCACCCTCGGTTTCGCCACCGTGAAGACCGGAGCGGGAACCGAGCGTTTCGCGGCCATCGACGGCAGTGGTGACATTGTCCAGGCCACCTTCGTTACGCAGAATGATCCGAGCGCTTGGATCTCCGGTCAGGACATCATCATTGACGGTGCCGTCACGGGCCTTCCTGCCGATTGTACCACGATCTCCAGCCTCACCTTCACCTCCACTAGTGCCTCCACGCTCACCATTTCTGCCAATAACCAGCTGCAGATTTCGAGCGGCGGCATCATGGTCGATGCCGGTCTGGGTGCGGTGGACATGAAGATTGTCGGCGGCGAACTGTTCGGGAGCGCGTCCGGACCGCTGGGGGAAATCATTGTCCATCAGAACAACGCTCTCGGTGCGCTCATTATCGACTCGAACATCGTCAACAGCGCCGGCATCACCAAGACCGGGATCGGCAGGCTTGTCTTGTCCGGCGACAATTCCTTCATTGCCAACGGCAGCCAGTTGAACATTAACGAGGGCATCGTTGAACTCAGCGGTGGCAACGCGATCGCTGATAATGCAGGTGTCTTCATGCGCACGGGAACGACGCTCGCAATTACGAGCGGCAGCAGCGAAACGGTCGGCCATCTGGCCACCACGAGCGGGGCGGTGTCCATCATCCTCGGCACCGCAGGCCAGTTGACGATCAATCAGACCGCAAATACGACCTACACCGGCGTCTTTACTGGTGGC
This sequence comes from Prosthecobacter sp., assembly GCF_020439865.1. Taxonomy (GTDB): domain Bacteria; phylum Verrucomicrobiota; class Verrucomicrobiia; order Verrucomicrobiales; family Verrucomicrobiaceae; genus Prosthecobacter. The sequence goes on along the minus strand of NZ_JAGRPF010000102.1, from coordinate 46,698 downwards.
ACGAACAGCGTGTTCACCCTGAACGGTTCAACCTTCAACTTTAACATGAATGCGACGACGACCACGGCCTTCACGGGCAGCGTGGTGATCAATTCGGGACTCCTTCAGTTGAGCGGCAACGGCCGCCTGGCGAACGCAAAGGCGTTTACCATCAACAAGGGTGGTAATCTGCTTCTGGACAACAATGGGGGCACCCGTTCCGGCGACCGCATTCTCGGCACCGCGACTATCACGCTCAATTCCGCCGATGGATCATTCTCTGGTGAAACTCGCCCGCGTGGGCTCGCCATCCGTTCCGATCAGGACAGCACCAACAGTGAGGCTGTTGGAGTGGTCACTGCTGCATCGGGAGCAAGCTATGTGACGCTTGAGGCGACGACTGCCAACGACGACCCGGATCTGCAGATGACCAATCTGCTGCGGAGCAATAGTGCCACACTTAACGTTCGTGGAACCAATCTGGGCACCACAAACACACAGCGCGCACAGTTCGAGATTACCAATGCAGGCAATCAAACGGCGTTTATCAACACTCTTGTTGGAGGAGGTGGCGCAGCCGCCAGCAAGACGATCAGCATCGTGCCATGGGCCATTGGCCAGACTTTTACGGGCGGTCTTGCTGACACCCATATGGGCAACTCGCTGGTCACCTATGTCAGCGGTGCCGGCATCCGTCCTTTGGACCTCACGACGGAATACAGCACCTTCTCGGGGGCCGGTGGATCCACAGACAACGTCCGCGAAAACCTGTCTGCAGATCTCACTGGACTCACCACCCAGACTGTCAACTCTCTTGTCATCAACAAGAACAGCACTGGCGCGGGAACCATCAATGTCACTGGAGCCGGCGCCGGCAACACACTGACCAACACGAGCGGAACCTTCCTCTTCACCCAGAACACCGGTGCTGCGGCCAGCACCGTGCACAGTGTCATCCTCGGTGGTTTCGTGGATGGCATCCAGACGGCGGGCGGCGAGTACGTTTTCTTTGTGGTCAACCCGTCCTCTGCAACCAACACCGCAACGCTCACCGCCACGGTCGCCTCACCGCTGAACACGACGGGTGCGTCCGTGACCAAATCGGGTCGCGGCACGCTGGAGTTCACCGCTGTGAACACCTACACCGGCGGCACCACGGTCAACGAAGGCACGCTGCTCATTCATGACAATGACAACATCGGCGGCACCGGCGCAGGCACCCAGGGTGACATCACCCTTGCCGGTGGCGCGCTGAGTTTGGCCAGCGATTACGCTGACGACCTTGGCGGCCGCGACCTGGTGATCCTCAGTGGCGGAGGCACCATCGATACCGGTGCGCTCTCCGTGGTCGCCACCGACCTCGCCATCAGCGGCAGTGGTGACCTGACCAAGCTGGGAACCGGCACTTTGCAGCTCGCTGGCACTACAGCCACGACTCACACTGGTCTGACCACCGTCAAAGCAGGCACCGTTGAGTTGAACAACACAACGGGCAATGCTCTCGGCACAGGCGGCGTGCTCATCAGCACCAGCACGGCAGTGGCAACCGTCAAACTTCTCGCCAGCAATCAGATCGCCGATACTGCCAGTGTCGAACTGACGGCGACCAGTGGTTTCAACGCCCGGTTTGATCTCAATGACTTCAATGAAACAATTGGCGGCCTGACGATGAGTTCCGCGACCACCGGCGGGGCCACAGTGCGGACGGGCGCGACCGGAGTGTTGACCGTTGCGGGTGACATCACCTTCAACAACAACCGCGTCAATGACGGCAGCACGACGGAGTATCAAATGCTGATCACCGGCTCCGGCAGCCTCGCCACCCGCAGCACCGACGGCATCCTCGACCTTGGCGGCACCAGCCGCACGATCACGGTCCAGACCACGCAGACAAACCCCAGCCGGAACGATGCTGTTATCGAAACCGTCATCCAGAACGGTGGTATCATCAAGGAAGGTTCCCGTGCGTTGATTCTAAGCGCCGCCAACACCTACACGGGTGACACCACGGTGAACAATGGCGAACTTAATCTCAGAAGCACTGGCAGCCTTAGCACCGGTGCGGTGACAGTGAGCAAAGATTTCGGCTCGCTGACAGATGCGGCGGTCCTCTCAGGCAATGGCACCATCGGCGGCGCTGTGACGATTGGTGATGGAGATTGCGGCATCGGCATTCTGGCCGTTGGCACAGGCACAGGGACGGGCGCCAATTACGGAGTGAATGCCAGCGGCACCATGACTCTCACGGCTGCTGACACGGCCCTGACCGTGGGCAACGGTTCGCAGATCCAGATGGAAGTTTCCAGTCCGACCAACGGAACGACGGTGACCTTCATCAACGGTCAATATGAGTTCAACGGTGGCACCTACGCCACCGCTGCCGACCTGTTTAACAGCGTGGCGGACAACGGAGGGGCGGCAGGCGCAGACGGCTTGGAGGCGCTGGCCATCTGGAACGTGGCGCCGACGAGTTCCACGAACCATGATTTCCTCAATCTCACCGGAGCCAATTCGAGCCTCAGCGTTGGAACCCGCGCTTCTGCCACCTTTGGTGATGGCTCCATCGTGGTGAGCAATGTTGGTTTCAGTGGAGCAAGTTACGGCCAGGTGTTCAATCTGATCGACTGGCAGGCCATGACCAACATCGGGGGCACCTTCACCACCGGCTCCAGCGCCTTCTATGACGCCAGCAGCAATGTGTCGGCCGGAGACCTGGACCTGCTTGGCCTGGGGGTTGGTCTGGGCTGGGACGTCAGTGCCTTCAGCCAGTATGGCATCATCGTCGTAGTCCCTGAGCCATCCCGCACAGTTCTCCTCCTGCTCGGTCTCATGGGACTCATGTTCGGCCGCCGTCGCCGGAGGACTGTCTGAAAGCAGGAGCCCGGTGCAGCCCTCGTCCGCGTGGTGGTCCCTTGGACCTATGCCTGGCCACCGCCGGATGAGAGGCCGAGAGTAGGGGGGGGGCTAGGAGCCTGCCACCTGGCCCTCTGTCCAGCGAATCGCAAAGTAGGCGAGCTCGCTGGATCCGTTGATCCCCAGTTTGGCGCGGATGTTCATTTTATGAACGTCCACTGTCTTGGTGCTGATGCGCAGCGTTTCCGCGATCTGTCCCGTGTTCCTTCCCTGGCCCATGAGGCGGAAAACTTCAAACTCGCGGTCACTGAGTTCAGTAATGGAATCCTTGGTTTCGTTCGCGGTGCCGGATGAGAAGGCTCTGAGAATCTCCTCGGACATTTCTTCGCTGACGGCGATTCCTCCGCCTGCGACCCTGTGAAGGGCGTTTTCCAGCACTTTCTGTGGCGCGCTCTTCATGACGTAACCCCGCGCCCCGGCTTTCAAGGCGCGCTGGGCATAGAGTTTCTCATCATGCATCGAAACAGCGATCATGGGAAGCTTGGGACGCAGCAGTCGCAGATCCTTGATCAGTTCGAGCCCCGAACGGTCGGGCAGGGAGATGTCCACCACCAGCACGTCCGGGGTGTCTTGATCCACTCTGCGCATTGCTTCGGAGGCGTCTCCGGCCATCCAGGCGAAAGTCAGGTCATGGGCGTTCTCAATAAAAAGGCGCCAGCCTTCACGCATCATGGTGTGATCATCCACGATGGCTACTCGAATGGTTTTCTGTTGAGGACTGGTTTTCATCGGAAGGTGTGCTGCAGAAAGGGGGGGCGGTTTGCTGAATGTTTGGCGGGATACGGACGGTGGCAATCGAGAAATCCTTTTCTCCTTTTTCCACCGTCCTTTCCAGCGTGGCCGAGAGGGTGCGGAGTCTCTGGCCCATGAGATGGAGTCCCATTCCTCGTTCTTTCCCTGGAGGCGGTTCGGAGAACGCTTTGCCATCGTGAATCACGCTCAGCAACACTTCCCCCCCCTCCATCCGGATGGTCACGTTCATGACGCTGGGGCTGGAATGCTTGCAGGCATTGATCACCAGTTCCTGCGCGATACGGAACAGCAGCTCATTGGCGCTCCCCGAGAGGTAGTCATTCACGTTCGCGCAGTCCAGAGAGCATTTGACCTGGTAGGACCTCTCTGCAAACCGCACCATCTTCTCCATGGCGTCTTTCAGCCCGTGGCGTTCGATGCCCACCGGCGACAGGCCCCAGGCCATGCTGCGGGCGATGACGGTGGATTCTGCGAGTTCCTCGGCCACCTGACGTGCGAGACGGGCGCTCTTCTCATCATGCCCCTCGACGACACCCAGCATTACCTCGGCCTTCATCTTGGTGGCCGATAGCCTTTGGCAGAGATCGTCATGCAGGTCCCGGCCGATTTTTCGGCGTTCTTGCTCGGCTCCATCCAGCACCAGGTTTTCCGCCACTCGCAATTGTTCCATCGCTCCGGCAAACTCCTTGGAAATAATCGACAGCTCGTCCTCGCCCTCCAGCACTTTTGGGGGGCCTTCTCTGGATGCCGCCGCACGCAGAATCTCCACGACCTTGCGCACCCGGTTGGCCACCAGCTCGTCCAGGGCGAACCACAACAGCAGGCACAAGGCCAGCAGCACGCCGGCTTGCCGCCGGGTTTCATGCCAGGCATCTTCGCGCACTTGCGTTGTAGCCAGTGTAGCGTCGTATCGAATGATGACCACGGCCTTGCTGGAAGGATCGTAGCTCTCAAAGAACGGCGACATCACCACAAACTTCGACTTCTCCTCGCCATCCCATGCGGCCACTGGTTCCATGGTCATGAGGACATGGGCAAAGTGTTTCCACGCGGCTCCCAGCGGGGTGCTCTGCACATTCATGCCCCGCCATTGCAATTGTGTTGAGTAGTTCACGACTCCCTGCTTGTCGCAGACCAGTCCCAGTTCCACGTCGGGTGACAGCGAGACGTAGGACATCTCCAGATCAGCGGCACGTTCCTGCTGTCGCCGGGAGAGGTGCTGGAGCAGGCCGGCCAGACGGCTGCCGGTGTCTGCGGCCTCTCCCTCCAGACGGCTCAGCCGTCGCTCCAACAGCCAGCGCTGGTTGCGCCAGTTGTTGAAGAAGATCATCAGCAGTCCGAACAGCAGGACGATCAGCGTGATGCGGTTTTGGATGGACTTCAGAACTTTCACCGGAAGGCCTCCTTGAAAAAAGCAGGGTCGATCCAGGTGGAATCTTCCGCTCGGGTCTTGAGCAGACCGGTTTTGATCATTTGCTTTTCCATTTCAGCCGCCAGCCGTGCGAGCTTGGGAGAGTCGCCTTCCAGCATTTCTGCATTCTCTCCTACGTCCAAAAAGTGCAGCCGCTCAAGGCAGGAAGAAAACTCCTCAGCGCTCAGGCCCTCGCGACGCAGGATGGACTGAAGGCCTTTGAAGGGGGGGGCTGAACGAATTTCGTTTGCCGCGTTTGAATGGGCTTTCAGAAGGGTCTTCAGATACTGGCGCGAGGACGAACAAGCCCTCTCCGTGGCCACCAAGACCCGCAGAATCGGGGCTTCCAGTTGTTTTGAGTCATAGATGCTGTGCATGCCTGCGCGTTTTAGACTCGTCAGCCAAGGTTCAGAGACCACCGCGGCATCCAGCTCTCCGGCCTCCATGGCCAGTTCCATTTCTGGCTGAACCAGCGGAACGATGATGATGTCGGCTGATTTCATGCCGGCTGCCTCCAGCGCATTCATCAGCAGATACGCACCGACACCACGGAGATCGACTCCCACCTTGCGCCCCTTCAGGCTCTGTAAATCCGGGAAGTTCCGGCCCGCCACGATGGCATCGGCCCCGAAGGACTGGTCCAGCACCAGAATCACGCGCACCTTCTGCCCGGCCTCCCGCATTCGCAGCACGTTGTCCAAGGTTGTGACCGCCACATCGACCGCTCCGCTTCCTAGTGCGCGTATCACGGCCGAGGACCAGGGAATCTCAATGATCTGAAACTGATCGGACGGGAGGGCCTTGAACTCGTTGGCCAGCAGCAGCGCCTCGGCTCCCGGCCACATGCCTGGAGCCACTCTCAGCCGGCGTTCCTGCTCTTTTTCAGGGTAAAAGAACACCGCAACCAGCAGCAGTGTCGCACACAGCGGGATCAGGAGCCGCTTCAGAAATGCGTTCGAATGATTCATCTGTCTGAGCATGCAGTCGTTGGGGGCATCATGTCCACTTTTGCGTGTGATTTGGGCCGGTTCTTTGTCATTTCTTTTCTGGCCTCGCGAGAGGCGCCCGCTAGGTTGCGGCATGAATTCGGACCAATCCACCATTTCTCGTCGCAGATTTCTGACCACCAGCGCCGCCGCACTGGGGTTCCCCACCATCATTCCCGCCACCGCGCTCGGCAAAGGCGGTCGTCCGGCACCTTCGGAACGCATTACCGTGGGTGCCATCGGCTGGGGAACGATCGCGGGTGACTGGACGCCTTCCTTCTTGAACAATGACAAGTGCCAGGTCATCGCCGTGGCGGATCCGATGAAGGAGTACGGGCACTATGGCTATGACGGCAAGGAGACCGGAGGACGCGAAGCCGGGAAGAAGATCATCGACGAACATTACTCCAAGTCCGCCAACAAACCGGTCAAAGCCTGTGCTGCTTACGCCGACTTCCGTGAGATGATGGAAAAAGAAGATCTGGATGCCGTGCAGGTATCCACACCGGACCACTGGCACGCCTACATGGCCATCTATGCCGCCCGCAAAGGCAAGCACATCTATGGTCAGAAGCCGCTCGCGCTCACGGTCGCCGAAGGTCGTCGCATGAGCGATGAAGTGGCCAAGGCGGGAGTGACCTGGCAGACGGGAAGTCAGCAGCGCAGCGATCAGTACTTCCGCATCGCCTGTGAAATGACGCAGAACGGACGCGTCGGCAAACTCAGGCGCGTGCGCGTGGGGCTGCCGGGCGGACACTCGAATTGGAATGGCATGGCAGATCAGATCAATCCGGCTCCTCTTCCCGCTGATTTCGACTACGAGATGTGGCTCGGGCCGGCCGAACAAATCGACTACCGCCCTGCGTTGCTGCCGCTGAACTGGCGGCACAATTTCAATTTCTCCGGCGGCATGATCACCGACTTTGGCGCGCATCACATCGACATCGCCCAGTGGGGCATGGGCACCCAGCTCACCGGCCCGGTCGAATTGCGTAACGTCAGTGGCACGATGGACCGTGCAGCGCTCTACAACACCGCCACCGCGTTCTCCTTTGAGTGTGTGTATGAAAACGGTGTGATCATGCACGTCGCCAGTCCGGATCACAAGCTCATGCCCGAAGTCGAGGCTGTGCTGGCCAATCCGAATGCTAAGAAGCCCTTCGATCACGTCGGTGTGATGTTTGAGGGCGATGAAGGCAAGTGGATCTACGTGAACCGCGGCAAGATCACCGCCAGCAGCCCTGAAATCCTCCGCGAGAAAACCCGTCCGGAAGAAATCCATCTCTACGACAGCAAGGATCACACGGACAACTTCCTCACCCATATCTACGACGGCAAACCGACTGCCACTCCCATCGAGGTGTCGCATCGCAGCATCACAGTTGCGCATTTGGCGAACATTGCCCTGCGCACAGACAGCACCGGCCTGAAGTGGGATCCGAAGACCGAGACGATCGCTGACAACGCGGCTGCTTCGAAACTGCTGTCCAAGGAGTGGCGCAAGCCGTGGGCACTTTGATCAGCCGTCAGCCATCTCCCCAATCCGCCAACACCGTCGAATGTTGAAACGCCACTTTTTGCCGAATTTGAGCAGGAGCGTTTGCGCCATCATCCTCGTTGGCGGACTGCTTTCGTCGGCGTGCGGGCTGGCACAGGACACGATCAAAATCGGTCCGCTTAAACCCTTGGAGACGCTGCCTTCTTTGGGGCCTCCCCAGCAGGCGATGCCAGCCAAGGCGGAGCCGTCGGCGGTGGCGCCCGCTGCCAAGCCTGCGTCTCCGGCCCCACCGCCATTGCCGACGAACAAGTCGCTCGTCATCACTGGTCCGCTGGCGCAGGCCTATCTCTATGTTGAGCCATATCAGACGCGATTGGAGGTGCTCTTTGATGCTGCCACCATGGTGGCATGGTTGGCGCTGGAGGAATCTGCACCCGAGGTGCTTTCTGCGGAGCAGCAGAAGCAGTTGATCGAACGAGCGGTGTCGCGGGCCTCCGACTGGTGTGCGCTCAGCGCCGGTGATGAGGTGCTTCCCGTACCGCAGCCAGTCGTTGCCGTCATCAAAGGCCTGCCGGGAAACACCCTGCCCATGAAAGAGGGGGAGGAGGTGGCGTTGAATCAGGCGATGGTGGGATTCATGTGGGAATTTGCCACTCCTCCAGGACCTGAGGAACTGAATGTCACCTGGAAGGGCTGGTTCAAAGACACCAGCAAGCTGCCAATTCGAGTGTTCTTCGGTTCCTTGAGTGAAGCGGGCGAGATTCACTCCGCGGTCAAAACCTACCGCTGGCGCAACCAGGGTCGTCTTCCGCGTCCCGCTCCTCTCGCTGCGGTGCCGAGGTTTGAAGTGCCGGCGCCGTTTCGTCTTCCACTGGGTGGAATCGTCTGGCTGCTGGGAGGTCTGGTGTTTTACATCTTCCTCAAGGTCAAAGACCGCAAACTCCCCGGTGGCAGCATGCCCTATGTCGCCGTCTGGCTTCTCGGGGCCGTTCTCATGAGCCAGTTGCTCGTCATTCCTATCAGCTCGGGCACGGGCATTCCGGAGATTACCAAGGCGGAGGAGGCTCAAAAGATCGTCACCCCTCTGCTGCGCAATGTGTACCGCGCTTTCGACCACCACATCGAGTCCGATGTTTACGACGTGCTCGCCCGCAGCGTCGATGGTGAATTGCTTCGCAAGCTCTACCTCGAAACCATTCAGGCGCTCACGCTCGACGGACGGGAAGGCACGCGCGTCACCATCGCCGAGTTCTCCGCCACGGTGGACAAGGTTGAGCCCGATTCCAAGGGCGACGGCTTCATCGCCGATTGCAACTGGATGGCGCGCGGCATTGTCGGCCACTGGGGGCACAGCCATCCCCGCGTGAACATCTACAACGCCCGCGTCACCATCACACCCACGAAGGGTGAATGGAAGCTCACCGGACTCGAAGTGCAGGAAGTGCGGCGCTTGTAAACCGTGGGCGTCATTTGCCCATCGTGACCGCCGCAATGATGCCGATCAGGATGATAAGCAGCAGAATCAGCAGCACCCACACCACGATGGAAGTTTTGCGTTTCACATGAGGGGTCGCGGCAATGATTTCCTTGTACTCGGGCGTCATCACAAACTTCCCCTGCTTCCCGAGCACTTTCGCCAGAATGTAGGCATTGATCAGTGTGCCCAGAGGAAACCCGATCAGTCCGATGCAGGAGAAAATGACCGTGGGGATGCGCGCCCAACTCTGCAGCCCGCGCAAACCGTAGCCCACGACTCCTTGTCCGGCTCCCATGGCAACGAATATCGCGCCCAGCAACTGGGGTGGTACGCCTTCCTCGATCTCCCGGCCGGTAAAAGCGGCCACTCCCGCCACCGTCAACGCAAGGGCGCCCAGATAATACAGCACCCCTACGGATTTGATCGTCGCCTCCGTGTTGATGTGCTGCATGCGATCAATTTCCGCCTGGGGCGTGACCTGAAGGACTCGGGACTGTGGTGCCGCGTAGGGATTAAATTCCATGCGCCGCTTCTGGCAGACCCCGGCAGGAGTGTCAACAGGCTTGAGCGTCCATTCGACACATCCGGCCCGTCTGTGGCGTACTTTGCTGATCATGCGTCGTCTTCTCTTCCTCCTCGCCGTTCCTGCATTCGCCGCCGACCTGCCGCCGGACAAGGGCAACACCATTCCTGACAGTGGCAAACGTCCGGTCGTCGTGACGGGAAAAGCATCGAAGCCCTTGCCCAAGCACGATCTTCCGGACGGCTACACGCTGGAGCTTGTGGCGGCATCACCGCTCGTCACGCATCCCATCATGGGCTGTCTCGATGACAAAAGCCGTCTGTTCGTCGGCGACGGTGTCGGCGTGAACTGGAACAAAAAGCAGCTTGAGGAGAATCCGCCGAACCGCGTCCTCATGCTCGAGGACACTGACAAGGACGGTACCTTCGACAAGAGCACGGTCTTCGCGGACAAGATGACCTTCCCGCAGGGCGCATGCTGGTTGAACGGCAGCCTCTACGTCTGCTCTCCTCCCGGATTGTGGAAACTTACCGACACCGACAACGACGGCGTCGCCAATCAGCGCGAGATGATCGTCGGTGGCTTCGAGTACACCGGCAATGCCGCCGACGTGCACGGTCCGTTCCTGCATCCGAACGGCCGCCTCTACTGGTGCCATGGCCGCAAAGGACACAAAGTCGCGCAGAAGGACGGGACGCTGGTCGATGAATCGCTCGCCTGCGGCATCTGGAGCTGCAAACCGGACGGCAGCGATGTCGCCTGGCATTCACTCGGTTGCGGTGACAACCCCGTCGAAGTCGATTTCACCCGCAGCGGCGACATCATCGGCGTGCAGAACCTGTACTACACCCAGCCACGCGGCGACACCATCGTCCACTGGCTGTACGGAGGCGTCTATGAGCGCAGCGACCAGCTCAAAGCCATCGCGCATCTTCCGCGCACGCTCGAAACCATGCCCGTCATGTACAACTTCGGCCACGTCGCCGTCAGCGGCAGTTGCTTTTGGCACGCTTATGAAGGGAACGCGGGCACTCCTGCCCGCAACAAGGACGCCGAGCAGTTCATGGTGACCCATTTCAACACCCAGCGCCTCGTCCGCATGGAACTCACGCCCAGCGGCAGCACCTACAAGGCCGTCGAAAACGAATTCCTTAAGCTCCACAACCCCGACATCCATCTCACTGATGTGATGGAGGATCCGCGTGACGGCTCCATCCTCCTCATCGACACCGGCGGCTGGTTCCGCATCGGCTGCCCGAGCAGTTTGATGGCGAAGTCGGATTTGCTGGGTGCTGTGTATCGAATCAAGCAGAAGAAGCCTCGGGCTGTGCCACTCGCCTCCACTAGCGCGGACGCCCCCGTTCGCAAAAATGACATCCAATTACTTGGAGCTGCATTGAAGTCGAAAAACATGCACGAGAGGCGCCAAGCGTTGGAAGAGCTTGCCCGGACGAACAGTGTCGCGCTTTCAAGGGAGGATTGGCTCAAGCAGCTCGCTTCAAGTCTTGATCCCTCTTTGGAGCATGCGGTGATTTATGCCTGTTCAAGGTCCATTCAACCTGGGCAGGAAGGGGAGTTTCTTGGCACTGCGCTGGCCCGACACAATGAACTTGGGCATGAGTTCATGGCGAGGGCTCTCAAAGCTTCCTTGGCAAATGTGAAATCACTCAAGGGATACTCGGAAGTGATTGTGCATCTGTCGGCGTCGAGTGACAAAGCCCTTGTCGAGGCTGCTGTTTCTTTCGCAGTGCGTGATCATGAAATTGCCAAAGATTGCCTCGAAGGGCTGAAGCGCAAAATCGCGCCTCGGCGGAAGGCAAGCCGTGACAATCCAGACGTTACTCGTTGGATCGAAAAGAATATCCTTCTAAAGGACATTGCGCAGATCGAAAGATTACTTCCTGGAACCCTTCACACAAAAGAAGGCCAGAAGACGGTTGAATCGATGCTCAGCGACGATCGTCAGCCTGTTTTGGAGTGCGTTCTTCGAGTTCTTGCCTCGCAATCAGCAGCCGTGTGCGATGACACTTGGCTGCCTTCATTCGACAGACTACTTGCCTTGAGGTCGCCCTCGCCCCTTCTTCTCGATGCGATCAAGAAACTGAAGTCGCCGCATTTTGACCCTGCGCTCCAAGCAATAGCGAATGACACGAAGCGTCCGCTCTCCATCCGTTTGAAGGCGCTCGATTCTGCCAACTCGGTCAAACTCACCGGCGAGACCTTCGACATGGTCAAAGATGTGCTCGCCGATGCCGGATCGAGTGCCGCGGCAAAAATTCAGGCCGCGGGCATGCTGGCGACGGCGCCGATGCCAAAGGAGCAGATGGAAAAAGTCGCACCGCTGTTCGCCACCGTGGGGCCGGTAGAGTTGAAAACGTTGTTACCTTTGCTTCGACGCCACAAGGAAGTTGAAATTGTCACGATGATCGCCCGCGAGATCGCCAAGAATCCGGCCATCGCTAGCCAGCAGGAGAGCTTGTATCGAAGCGCGCTGGCCGATCTGCCACCGGAGATTTTTGAGACGATCATCCTGCCTGCCTACAACACCGCCATCGCCACCACCGAAACGAAGAAGCGCCAACTCGGACCGATGTCTGACAAGGTTGTTGCCAGCGGTAACGCGGCGAAGGGCGAGCAATATTTCAGGACAGGGAAGGGGACCTGCATCGCCTGCCACAAGATCGGTGACACCGGTCGTGCCCTCGGGCCTGACCTTTCCCACATCGGTGCTATCCGCACGGAACGAGATCTTCTCGAGAGCATCCTCTTTCCCTCCAATACGCTCGCCCGCGACTACGAAGCTCATGTCATCGAAACCAGCGATGGCCAGCAAACGCTCGGCGTAATCAAATCCCACACTGCTGAAGGCCTGCTCGTGATCGACATTGCCGGTCAGGAAAAGACCATCCCGCATCAGGCCATCACCGGCGACACCACGCTGACGACCAGCCTGATGCCTCAAGGGCTCGATCAAACGATGCCTGAGGGCGAGTTGCTCGATCTCGTCGCGTGGCTGCGGAGCTTGAAGTAACACGGACATTCTTGTCCGCGATTGAATCACGGGCTGGAAAGCCCGTGCTACGCCTTACTCCGCCAGCAGCATCTCTTTGGCCGCCTGGAGGTGCTTCAACTGTTCCGGCGGCAGCTCGGGATACTTCAACTTCATGCTCTTCATCTCCTTGAGGAGCGCAGCGCTGACGATGAGGCGCATGTTCTTCTTGTCATCGGCAGGCACGACGTACCAAGGGCATTCCTTGGTGGCGGTGGTGCGGATGGCGTCTTCGTAGGCGGCCATGTATTCCTTCCAGTGACCACGCTCTCCCACGTCGCCTTCTTCAAACTTCCAGTTCTTGCTCGGTGTGTTGATGCGGCCGAGAAAGCGCTTTTTCTGCTCTGCTTTTGAGACGTTGAGGAAGAACTTGAGGATGAGAATGCCGTTGCGATGGCAGTAGGCCTCGAAGTTGCGGATGTCCTTGAGGCGGTCGGCGAACAGCTTGTCGATGTTCTTGGTCGTCGCAGCGGGCAGACGCTGAATTTTGGTCACGATCTCCGGATGCACACGGCAGACGAGCACCTCTTCATAGTAGCTGCGATTGAAGATGCCGATGCGCCCACGCGGCGGCATCACGCGCGTGGTGCGCCACATGAAGTCGTGGTCGAGCTCGGCGGCTGTGGGCCGCTTGAAGGCATGTACCTCGACGCCCTGCGTGTTGACGCCGCTCATCACGTGCTTGATCGTGCTGTCCTTCCCGGCCGCGTCCATCGCCTGGAACACCAGCAGCAGGCCCTGGCGGTCCTGCGCATACATCTTCTGCTGCAGGTCGTCGATCTCCGTGCGGAACTCGGCGATTAGCGATTCGTAGTGCGCGTCGTCCTTGTAGAGGTCTTTGACCTTGGTCTTCGCCTTTTTGATGCGAAACGGTTTGCCATCAGGCACGCGAAAGTCGTCGAGATCGAGCTTGAGTTTCATGCGGGGAAAGTCGGATGATCACAGCATTAACAGCAATGCGTGACGATGAACAGAACGAAGTGCAAGAAGGCGGCCATGCCGCCTGTTTTTTCGGCTCCATGTTCCTTCGGTTAGTTCTCGGCACCCATCTCATGCTTCTCTGCAACGCAGTCGCGCAGGTTGGGGGAGATGTGGTGGATCTGAACCAAGGGCTCATCGCAAAATGGGATGAGGTGATGCCGCTGGATCTGAATCATCCGTTGGCGCTGCCGAAGTCAGCGGATGGAATAATGCTGGAGAATTTCGCTGTCGCGTTTGCCATCAAGCTGGACGCGTTTCCTGGAGGTGATCATGTGAAAGATGTGTTGTGGCTTGAGTCCAAGGGAGGGGCGCAAATGCACTTCGATGTTGGCTCGCAACGAGGCATTGTTCTCCGATGCGCGTGGAAACCAGATGATTGGCTCGCGATGCCCGCCATGAATGCCGCCGGGCGCTGGGAACATGTGACATTGAACGTGAAGCGTGACCCACGACAAGCTCAGTCTGGATTGTGGCTGAACGGAGTCGAACAATTGTCATGGAAGGAACCTCTTGGAGGAATCGAGGTGCGAGAAGCAGCTTTCTTGTTGTCTGGAACGATGAGCAAAGGCCAGATCACCAACCTCCGCTTCTACAATCGTGCTCTGAATCGTCCGGAGATTCTCGAACTGGCTGCGATGCCGCCGATGGCGGGTTTAAAGCCGAAACTGGTGCCGTTCTCAGGATCGATGAAGCTGATGACGGAAGAAGTGATCGCAGTGCTCGGCGGGACGGAGGCTGAGGCGGTGATGGAGGATGGGACGATGGAGGCGTTGCTCATGACGCAGTTTCCGGGCAGCCGCGTGAAGGTACGGAATCTCGCGTGGGAGGCGGACACGGTGTTTCGTCAGGATCGTCCGATGAACTTCGGCGGCCTGAAACAGCAGATCGAACGCACGGGGGCGACGGCGGTGATGCTGATGTTCGGACGTCAGGAGTGCTTCGAGCGTGGTGAGGATGGAATTCCCGAGTTTCGTGGGGCGCTGGAGAAGATGGTGAAGGTGTGCGCGGAAGTGACACCACGGCTGGTGTTGATGGAACCGCTGGCATTCGAAGGCGAGCTCTCAAAGCACAACGCGACGCTGAAGAAGTATGCGGCCGTGATGGCTGAGGTGGCGAAGGCGCATGGCGCATTATTCGTCGCGCAGAAAGGCGAAATAAAACCGGGAGCGACACGCGACGGGCTGAATCTGACTTCGGCAGGGGCGGCGCAGTGGGGGATGGGGATCGCGAAAATGTGGGATGGTGACCCGAAAAAAACTGACGGTCGGTTGAAGGCGCTGATCGGTGAGAAGAACACGCTGTGGCATCGCTACTGGCGTCCAGCCAACTGGGCATTCCTGCACGGGGACCGCACGGCACAACCGAGTAGTCGCGATCACGTGGATCCGACACAGCGCTGGTTTCCGGGTGAGGTGGAGCAGTACAAACCGCTGATTGAAGCGAAGGAGAACGAGATATGGAAACTGGCCAACGAATTGGGAGGAAAGCTTCCGTGAAGTCCATGAGGGGAGCGCGGACACTTTTGTCCGCTGTCACATGCGCTCTGTTGCGGGCAGGAGTGCCCGCGGTCCTCTTCATGAGCATCGCTTTCGCGCAGCCAGAACAGAAAAAAGGCATCTCGGTTGGCGAACCGCCGGCAGATCATTCGCCAGAGGCTGAGTTGAAGTCGTTCAAGGTTCTGGATGGATTTGAGGTGAACCTGTTTGCGAGCGAGGCAGACGGGATTCCAAACCCGATCGCGATTCGCTGGGATGAACGCGGGCGTTTGTGGGTGCTGCAGACAAGCGACTATCCGCAACCGAAGCCAGGCACCGTTTCGGATGACAAGATCATCATTCTCGAAGACACGGATCACGATGGACGGGCGGACAAGAGCACGGTCTTTGCCGGTGGATTGAGTCAGCCGATGGGCATGGAACTGGCGCCGCGTGATCCGGGTGTGAAATCGCCGAATGGTCACTCGGTGTATGTCGGCGAGGGCGAGAAGCTGTGGCTGATGCACGATGACGATGGTGATGATCGAGTGGATCGTCGCGAGGTGGTGTTCAGCGGCTTTGGCACGGGTGACACGCATCAGTGCCTGAACAGTTTCATTTGGGCGCCGGACGGCGCGCTGGTGATGCATCAAGGGCTGCACTGCTATTCGCGTGTGACGACGGTGCACGGCACGAAGACGCTCTACGGTGCGGGATTCTGGCATTACTACCCGAAGAGCGGACGGCTGAATCCATATCCGACGGGCATGCCGTTGAATGCGTGGGGCACTGCCTTCACGAAATGGGGGCAGCCGATCATGGTGGCGGGCGCCGCGGGCATGTTCTGGGCGCGACCGATGGAGGTGAGCACCTCGCTCATCGAGGACGCGGAGGAAAATCGCGAGCAGAAAGGCACGCAGGTGCATGGGGTGCCGCATTTCGTGCTGGAGCGTTTCCAATTGCCCTACAGCGGCCAGATCATCAAGACGAGCGGCCTGCGGAAGTTCTGCGGGATCGACATCGTGGGCAATGCGCACTGGCCGGAGTCGATGCAGGAGGAGATCATCAGCGGCGGCTTCTTTGAGAATGCGGTGTATCGCTACAAACTCGTGCCTGACAAGGAATTCACCAGCGGCATGGAGGCCGTGGAGCAGCCGCCCTTGATCACGAGCGACAACGTGGCCTTCCGGCCGATTGACATTCGCTTTGGACCCGAAGGCGCGCTCTACATCGCCGACTGGTATGATCCGATCATTGGCCACTATCAGGCGAGCTTTCGGCATCCGAATCGGGATGCGAAACATGGGCGGATCTGGCGGGTGCTCGCGAAGGGAAGGAAGCTTGCTGAATGGAGTCAACTTAACCAGCAATCCCAGATAGCTGATTTGTTTGAGCGCTGGGATGAAGGGGACCGATGGACACAATATCAAGCAGGAAGGCTGCTGGGGACTCAATGGCTGGAGGCGTATTTCCCGAAAGGCGATGGCATGAGTGAGTTTGGAAAGGTCCTGGCTGAATGGGCAGAACGATTGCGCAACGAGACCAATGTGGCGAAAAAACAACACATCCTCTGGAGGCTACACCAAGCATTTGAGTGGCTTGAGCTTCCTGACTTCTGCTCTTGGGCGCCGCCGTTGCATAGCGACACACCTGAAATACGTGCCTATACTGTGCACACACTCGGGCATTTCGCTGGAATGAACAAATTCCAGGAGGTGTTCGATCCGATTCCTTGGTTGGTAAAAGCTGTCGAAGACGACGCTCCTCTCGTTCGCCTCGAAGCCGTCGTTGCAGCAGCCAAAGTGCAATCTCCCGAAGCCATCAAGGTGGCGTTGAAGGTGCTCGACAAACCAATGGACAGTTTCATTGAGCGGGCGTTGTGGCTGGCGGTGCATGCGACAGCGCCGCATTGGAAGAAGCCGCCGTATGCGATCCTGCAGGAGCTTCCGCCGAAGCATCTGGCATTTCTCGTGGAGAAGGAAGGCAGTGCGGAGTTGCTGGGCGTGGTGCGCACGATGCTGACGGAGAAGGGTGAGGCGATGGAGGCGGAGACACGACGTGCCTTGATGGTGGCAATGGTTCGCAAAGGAAAGCCGGACGATCTCTTGATGGTGCTCAAACTGGGCATGAAGGATCCTGCGATGCTGGATGAACTCGCCGCGATGGCATCACAGCGTGCGGGAAAGATGCCGGAAGGCACGGAGGCGATGGTTTTGGAGTTGCTGAAGAGCGGTAGCTCGGCGCAGAAGGCATCGGCGTGCGTGCTGGCGGGTGCGTGGCGTGTGAAGAGTGCGGAAGGAGTGATGCGAGAGCTTTTGAAAGCGGACGAAGGCGTCCGTGCTCCGGCTTTGACGGCGTTGTCGCGTCTGGGCGAACCCATGGAGACATTTGAGAACTTTGCGAAGGATACCAAGCAGCCGTGGAATGTGCGCACGGCGGCGCTGGCGGCTTTGGTGGAGAAAAAACCGGTGGTGGCGGGACAGATCGCCGCGGAAGCGCTGGGGAGCATCCTGGATGCAGATGCGATGCGCGCGTGGTTGTCGCCATTGCTGGCGCGCGACACGGCGGTGACGGCTTTGGCAGAGAGTCTGGAGCAGATGCCGTGCTCGGCCGAGGCGGCGAAGCTGGCGATGACGACTCTGACCGCCGCAGGACGCGGCGATGCGGTGCTGACGACGGCGTTTGGCAAGATCCTCGGCGTGAAGAACACCGTGCTAGCCTACGACGCGGCCTGGGTGAATGCTTTGGCGGCAGAAGTAAAAAGCAGCGGCGACGTTGCGAAGGGAAAGACTGTTTTCAATGCGCCGCTGTCGGGATGCACCGCCTGTCACAAGATCGGCGGGCAGGGCGGCGTGGTGGGACCGGAGCTCGACGCGGTGGGCCGTGGCGTGCCGGTGGAGTTGTTGATCGAGGCCGTGGTGTGGCCGAACCGGCAAATTAAAGAGGGCTATGTGGCGACGACGTTGACGCTGAAGGACGGTCGCAAGCTGCAAGGCTACAAAGTGAGCGAGGCAGGCGGGGAACTGCAGTTGCGGGAGCTGGCGAGCGGTCAGACGAGCCGGTTTACGGCAGGGCAGATCGCCGAGAAGCAGGAGGCGGGGTCGCTGATGCCGGAGGGGCTGATCATGAACATGACGCGGGAGGAACTGCGGGATTTGGTGGCGTATTTGGCGGGGCTGGGACGGTAGGCGCGCAAGGATGGCGCTCTCAATGCCAAGGGCTGCCGAGTGCCGGAGGTGTTTCTGGCAATAGTGCCTTCATGATGAACGCGCATCATGATCCATCATTGTGCACCCACTGCGGCTCGCCGGTTCCGGCAGGACGTGAAGATGGGTTTTGCTGCGCGGGTTGCAGCTACGTGCACGATTTGCTGCATCAGGAAGGGCTGGACCATTTCTATGATCTCAAAGGCAGCACGGCATTGCCGCCGGTGGCGCCGCAGGCCTTGCGTGAACGCGATTACGAATGGCTGACGCTGCTGAGCACGGAGGCGGAAGGTGCGAGCGAATCGGATGCGGTCGAATTACGGCTGGCGGTGCAGGGGCTGTCGTGCGTGGGTTGCGTATGGTTGATCGAGCGTGTGTTTGCGCGTCATGCGGGCGCGTTGCGGATCAATGTGGACGTGGTGCATGGCGAGGTGCGCCTGACGTGGCAGCGCGGGCAATTCGATGCAGTCGCCGTGGCGCGTGATTTGCAGAGCTTTGGCTATCTGCTCGGCCCGCCAGTGCAGGGCGGTGAAAAGAAGGAGTCTTCGGGTCTCGCCCGGCGCATGGGCGTGTGCGGGGCGTTTGCGATGAATGCGATGGCGTTCTCGCTGCCGGCGTATTTCGGTATGCCGCCAGATTTCGCCTTCGCGCACTGGTTTGATCTCATCGCCGCCTTTTCCGCGACGCTGGCGATGGCGGTGGGCGGCAGTTATTTCATTGAGCGTGCATGGCGCAGCCTGCGTGCAGGTGTGCTGCACATCGACACGCCGATCGCGTTGGGCGTGTCGGCGGCGTATTTGGGATCGATGGGCGGCTGGATCGCTGGCGTCGAGGGGCTGAAGTATTTTGATTTCGTAGCGATCTTCATCTTCCTGATGCTCGCAGGCCGCTGGGCGCAGCAGGCGGCGGTGGATCGCAACCGCAGGCGCCTGATGCGCGATACGTCGATTTCGGAGACGGTGAATGTGCTCAATGATGTGGGCATGGAAGAGATGCAGCCTGTGGCATCGCTCAAACAGGGCGTGCGGTTTGTCGTGAAATCGGGACAGACCGTGCCAGTGGCGAGCAAGCTGATCAGCGAGGATGCGTCGGTGAGCCTGGAGTGGATCAACGGTGAGAGCGAGGCGCAGGCGCGAGAGGAAGGGCAGTTGCTGCCTTCCGGAGCGCTGAACATCGGTATGCAGTCGCTGACGGTGGAAGCGGTGGAGACGTGGGAGGATTCGACGCTGCGGCGTCTGCTGGATGCGCGGCGTGAGGCGGAGTTTCGAGATGTGCGGTTGGAGAAGATCCTGCGTGCGTATCTGGTGGCTGTCGTGGTCACGGGATTCGCGGGCGCGATCTGGTGGTGGAGCCAGGGCGCTGGTGTGGTGAAGGCGCTGCAGGTGATGATTTCGATCTTCGTGGTGTCGTGTCCGTGCGCGTTGGGCGTGGCGGTGCCGCTGGCGGAGGAGATGGCGGCATCGCGTGCTGAGAAGCTCGGCGTGTTTGTTCGCGCGCTGGGGCTGTGGAAACGGCTGATGCGCGTGAAGCGCGTAGTGTTTGATAAAACCGGCACATTGACGCTGGAGAATCCGGTTTTGGAGAATCCCGAAGTGTTGCGAGCGCTGGATGTTGAATCGCGCGCGGCGTTGCGTCATCTGGTGACGGGCAATCTGCATCCGGTGAGCCGCAGCTTGTATGATGCGGTCGCGTTTGAGGGCGATTCAAAGATGATGAGCGGCGCCGTGAAGGAAGCTGTTGGGCACGGGCTGTCATTCAACGATACAGGCGGTCACGAATGGCGATTGGGCCGGCCGGAGGGTGCGATTGCCGGTGATGCGGTGCTGATGCGTGATGGCGCGGTGCTGGCGGCGTTTCGGTTTCGTGATGAACTGCGCGCAGAGTCGGTGCAGGAGGTGCGTCATCTGCATGAGCGTCGAATTGAGGTCTGTGTGCTCAGTGGCGACCGTGCGGCCAAGGTGGCTGAGATTGCGCACAAGCTTGAGCTGCCGGATTTGTGCTGGATGGCCGAACTCACACCGGAGGCGAAGGCACAGTGGCTGCGCGGGCGGAATCGTGATGACACGCTCTACGTGGGCGATGGCGCAAACGACAGCCTCGCCTTTGATGAGGCGTTGTGCGCAGGAAGTCCGGTGACGGGACGCAGTTTTCTAGAGCAGAAAGCGGATTTCTTTTTCCTCGGGCACAGCCTGCGCTTTGTGAGCGGACTCATGAACGTGGCGAGACTGCACCGCTTGGCGACGCGACGAGTGTTTGCGTTTTCGGTGACTTACAACATCGCCACGGCTGTGATCGGGTTCACGGGGCATCTGAGTCCGCTGGCGGCGGCGATTTTGATGCCGCTGAGTTCTGTCTGCACCCTGTCGCTGGTGGCGTTCACATTCAGGCGCTCCATTGGCGATCAAACTGCCCCTCACCGCAGCCCTCTTCCATCAGGAGCGAGAGAACCAGAAGGTGTGGCGGCCCACGCCTGATGCGGGCACAAAAAAGGGCGGCTCGAAAGCCGCCCTTTGAAACTGCTTTTCCCTGCGCCGACTTAAGCGGCAGGAGTGGACTCCGGAGCGCCGGGGGCTTTGGGAAGGGTGAAGCGGAAACGGATCTTGCCACGCTTGGCGGCGGCACGGGCTTTGCGCTTGGTGCGCTCCTTCGGGGTCTCATGAGCACGAAGACGACGGACTTCTTCGAGGATGCCGTCCATTTCGAGGCGGGTCTTGAGGCGTTTAAGAGCGCGGTCAACGGGCTCGCCTTTGCGGATCTGAATTTCGGTCATAGCGGGGTGGGTGGGAAAAGGGCCGGAAGAGTAGGGGAATGAACGCTCCCGTCAAATGGAATGTAGGCGGTTTGCGGGTCAGGCGACGAGCGTCTGCTCGCGGTCAGGACCGACGCCGACGAGGCTGACGCGGGCTCCGGTGAGCTCTTCGAGGCGCTTGAGGTAGGCCTTGGCCAGTTCGGGAAGGTCGGCGAACTTTTTGATGCCGCTGAGGTCCTGTTTCCAGCCCTGATGGGTTTCGTAAACCGGCTCACAGGCGGCGATGTCGGCGGCGGTGCTCGGCGGGTAGTTCAAGGTCTTGCCGCGCAGTTTGTAGGCGGTGCAGATCTGCAAGGTGTCGAGACCATCGAGGCCGTCGAGATTGGTGATGGCGAGTTCGTCGGCTCCGTTGAGCATGACGGCGTAGCGAACGAGGACGGCATCCAGCCAGCCGCAGCGGCGGGCACGACCGGTGGTGGCGCCGAACTCGCGGCCCATGTTGTGAAGCATGTCGCCAATGTCATCGTTCTCGGTGACGAACGGGCCGGAACCGACTCGGGTGGTGTAGGCCTTACCGACGGCGACGACCTTGTCGATCATGCGTGGAGGGACGCCAGAACCAGTGCAGGCACCACCGGCGGTGGTGTTCGACGAGGTGACGAAAGGATAGGTGCCGTGGTCGATGTCGAGATAGGTGCCCTGGGCGCCTTCAAAGAGGAGGTTTTTGCCGGCCTTGATCGCCTCGTGCAGGTACACTGTGGTGTTGGTGATGTGCGGGGCCAGCGTTTTGGCCGCTTCGAGCATGACCTTGACGGTCTCTTCGACGGGGACGAGGTCCACGCCGAGTTCGGCAAACGTGGCGTTGTGGCGGGCAAGGCGGTCGCGGAGTTCCTCCTCGAAAATCTCAGGCTGCGTCATCAGGATGGTCCGGAGACCGTCGCGTTCGACCTTGTCGGCATAAGCAGGGCCGATGCCACGACCGGTGGTGCCGATCTTTTTGTCGCCACGCTTGGCTTCGCGGGCCTTGTCTAGGCCGCGATGGTAAGGCATGACCAGATGGGCGGTCTCGCTGATGAGCAGGTTTTCCGGCGTGATATTGACACCCTGGCCGCGCAGTTTGGCCATTTCCTCAAGCAGGCCGATCGGATCCATGACGACTCCGTTGCCGATGACGCAGATTTTGCCCTTCCAGAGGATCCCGGAGGGAATGAGGTGCAGGATGTACTTCGTGCCGTTGCTGATGACCGTGTGGCCGGCGTTGTTGCCACCGGCGGCACGCACGACGACGTCGGTGTTCTCCGTGAGGTAATCGACGATTTTTCCTTTACCTTCATCGCCCCACTGGGCGCCTACAATGATTGTGTTAGACATGGATTCTTTTTCTTGGGATGGCGGCACGGGGGAGCCGCAGAGGGTGGTTTAAGGACGCGCAAGCCGTGCCGTCGCAGTCATGAAGACCACTGACGTGCTCCAACCAGGAGCCGGGGCCGCAAACGCGTGCGATGTGCAGGCTTAAGATGCTCCCATTTGCATTGCGAAATAGGCGGCGGTTCCGCAGGCCGCGAGGCCGAGAACGCCGAGAAGGATGAGCAGGCCCCCACCGGAACTTTTTTCCTTCACCTTCGGACCGAAGCCTCTGCGCAGGCTCCTGTCATAAGGATGGCTGCCGTAGCCGCTGGAAGGGGTGGAAACCGTCATGGTCGGGGCGCTGTAAACGGCCTCGTCCTCACCATCGCCAACGAATACACAGTTCACGTTGCCGAGCTGGAAAACAGCTCCCGGGGCAAGGGCGACGCTCTCAACACGGGCTCCTCCAACCTTGGTGCCATTGGTGGAACCGAGGTCGGTCAGCGTCCAAGAGGCGCCATCGAACGCGATCTCGCCATGATGGCTGGAAACCGAATCATCAGTGATGATGAGCTGGTTGTCATCAGCACGACCCAAGGTCATGCGTTCAGCGTCGAGGTCGAGGGTGCCGGAGGCCCCTTCGGGAGTGGTGAATTGAATACGCGGCATAACGGCGAAGTTCTAGCAGGCCGGGACAGGGGTGGCAAGAGGGACTTCACGGCAGGTGGCTGCGGGCTTGCGCTGGCGGACGTTCTCGCTAGGAAAGCTGGCAACCATTTCCCATGACCCAAATCTTTGAAATCCTAGGCAAGTTCGACACCGACAGTGACTGCCACAAGCTGCTTTACGCTCCGCACCCCCTGCCGCTGAAATATCGCGAAGGCCGTGTGTATAAGATCGAGTTCGAAGGGGATGAGATTGCGCTGAAGGCCTTTGTTGAGAAGGTTTTGATCGATCCGATCAGCCAGGAGGCCCGTGTGGGCGGTCAGCCCGCGTTTGAAAAGGCTTCCTTCGTCCTCGAATACGGGATGAAGGGTGCGGCATTGGACTTGGAGAAGGAGATGATCCTCAACTATTACCGCGGCATGTCGAATCCCGGGTTTGAGATTCAAAAACTCACGCTGCGCACCCGGGTTTATGTCTTCGGAGAAGGAGCCGAGCCGTCGCAGTTTGTGCGGGACATCGTGAATCCAGCGATTCACACCCATGAAGTGCTCAAGGCCGCCTGACCAATACCTCACTGGTCTCCGATAGCAGGGCTCGGTGACTGGCGTTCTGGTTTTCGCCATGAACCCAACCACCACCGACAACCGACTTCTGTCCCTCGATGCGTTTCGAGGTTTCATCATGCTGCTGATGGCCTCATCGGGCTTCGGCATCGTGCAGATGGCATCTGCGAATCCGGGGTCGTGGTGGGAATTCGTCCGACCGCAGTTCGAGCATCAGGCCTGGCAGGGCTGCTCGCTGTGGGATCTGATCCAGCCGAGTTTCATGTTCATGGTCGGTGTCGCAGTGCCGCTTTCGTATGCAAAGAGACGTGAGCACGGGCAGTCGTTCTTCGGCATGGCCTGGCATGCGCTCTCGCGCTCGATCCTGCTGGTGGCGCTGGCGGTGATGCTGGCTACGCATGCAGGCGACAAGCACACCGTGTTCTTATTCACCAATGTGCTTGCACAGATCGGTCTCGGTTACTTCTTTCTTTTTCTACTCTCGCGTCTGGGCTGGGAATTCGTGGTGTCGGGGATCATTCTGATCCTGGTCGGGTACTCGTGGTTCTTCATCAATCATCCACTGCCCTCGGCGCAGGATCTGGCGGCCATTGCGGGCATGAAGGGAACCGAGCACGCGATCCTGCCGGGATTTTCCGCTCACTGGAACATTCACACCAATGCCGCCGCAGCATTTGATCGTTGGTTTTTGAACCTGCTGCCGCAGGCAAAGCCGTTTGAGTACAACCCTGGCGGCTACCAGACACTGAACTTTGTTCCTGCCCTTGCGACGATGCTTGGTGGTGCATTGACAGGCCACTATCTCATGCGCAGCCTGCAGACGGAAAAGCGCAGGTGTCTGTCGTTGCTGATCACAGGCATCGTGCTGGTGCTGGTGGGCACGGGACTCGATCTAAAGGTGCTTCCCGTGGTCGGGACTCAGTTCGAGCAGTACACGGTGCTGCCGGTGGTGAAGCGCATCTGGACGCCCTCGTGGGCCATCCTGAGCGGTGGCTGGGTGCTCATCCTGCTTTCGATCTTTTACTGGCTGGTGGAGATCGTCGGCATGCGGCGGTTGGTGTTTCCGTTGGTGGTCGTCGGCATGAACAGCATCACGATTTACCTGTTGCACAGCCTGTGTGCCGGATGGATTCGGGATAATTTGCACAAGCATCTCCCAGACGCGGCCTTTCCGACCTATTGGACGCCTGTCATCGAACGTTGCGGCGTGCTTTTTGTGCTTTGGTTGATTTGTTGGTGGCTGTATAAGCAAAGAGCCTTCCTCAAACTGTGATCTCAAGACTCGCTCTCATCCTCATCGCCGCCGGTCTCGTCGCCTGTCAGAGCAAACCGGAACTTCCTGCCCGCGATTTGAAGGAGGAGGAGAGACTGCATAAGGCCGGGCTCGTCCTGCTGCCTGATTTGCGGCATGCCAGCGCTTGGGAGGAACTGATTCACCTGAAGATGGGTGTGCCTGCCAGCAAGATCGATGTACAGGCGGGAGCGGGATTCACGACGTTGATCATCAAAGACCTCAAGAACCGTAGCGACGTGGAAGGCGTGGCTCAGGAACTGAGGACGATTGCTGAAAAGAATCCGGAAAAGTTCGGTGTCACCAAGGTGGAGGTCCGCCTCAACAATGCGCCGGCCACGATCAATCCTTTTGTGATGCCCTCGGAGGGCAACCCGGGTTCAGTCAATCCGGGCTCGGTTCTCCCAACGCTTTCATTACCGCCTCTCCACATCGACGGCCGCTGAGAAGAGCCCCGTTGATCGAGACATCTTCACACCAGTCACCACAGCGGTACAGCCCGGGCTCGATTACGGCAGACAGCGGGCCGCTGCCCAGCCTTAGCTGTCGGCCCTCCGGCTGCGCATGCCTTATCTGATAAGTGCGAAGGTGCCTCCACTGGGAGACTGCCGCTTCACCGAACCACTTTCGCATCTGCTCGCGCACCACCTGCTCCAGTTCGGTGCTTGATGGAGCTCCGATGATGGATGTTGAAATGAGATGCTGCCCGGGCGGGGCATAGTATGGCGAGATGTGCGAGAGAACGGTCATGTTGTTCACGGGACCACGCCCATCACCGTCCAAATGCAGGATCGGTTCCGTCGAAGGCGCCTCGTTGGAGGCGAAGTACATGCAGGTGGCCGAGCGGCTGGGCAGCAGCGGTGCGGCATCCGTCGGCGGTAGAAGACGGCGTGCCACCTCCTCGCTTGCTGCGACGATGACATGATCTGCGTGCAGCACTTCGCCGGTGTCCAGGGTGACCTCACCGGCGCGCACCGAGGAAACGGGTGCATTCAGCCGCAGGCTGCCGGGGGGCAGAGCCATCGCAAGCTGATCTGGTATCGACTGCATGCCTCGTGCCGGGAGTGCGCTGCTTCCCCGGTCAAACATCGAAAACAAAAAGAGCAGCATGCGTGCGCTGGTGCGCAGATCTTTTTCCAAAAACACACCGCCGAAAAACGGTCTGAAGAAGCGGTCGATCATGCTTTCGGAGAATCCAAAGTCACGGAGGTAGTCGTCGGTCTCCATGTCGGCAACGTCACGCGGTGGAGCCCGCAGGCCAAAGACCTCTTTTCTCAGCAAAAGCATGGTCCATTTGTCCCGCAGGGTGACGATTTCATCCCGGAAGTTTTTTGCCGCCGTCAGAGGGTGGGCCAACGGGTCGGCCATGCGATGAAAGCGGTTTTTGACGAAGACGTCCGCGCCGCGGTAGATCGGCCGCAGGTCGAGCGCTTCATAATCCAGCACCCGCCTGGCTTCCTGGTAGGCGGGGAGGAAAACCTGGAAGCCCCGGTCGAGCAAAAATCCGTCGACGAGGTCGGTGCGCACACGACCGCCGACAGCGTTGGAAGCTTCGAGGATCGTAAACGGACGGCCCGCAGCCGCCAGTACACGGGCACACGCCAAGCCCGCAAGGCCGGCGCCGACAATCACAATCCTGGGCTGCGTATCACTCATCCAAACAGTCGTGCGCCCATCTTTGGGCATGCCTTTTGCCTTTGCAAGCGCATGAGGCGTGGCAAGCATGCCTCATGCCATCCCCTCGCATCCTCATTCTTGGCGCCACTGGCGGTCTGGGGCGTGCGCTGTTCCGTCACTTTTCGCCGCGCTACTCGACCACCATCTGGGGGCGCGCTGACATGGATTTTGAGAAGCCGGAGATCATTCCTGAAAGACTGGCTGCACAGGACTTCGATGTCCTGCTCAATGCCGCCGGGATGACGAGTCCGGATGCCTGCGAAGTTCATCCGGAAAAGGCCGGTCTGGCAAATGTGACAGCGCCGAAGGTTATCGCCGAGTGCTGTGAGGCGCGAGGCGCACGCATGATTCACTTCAGCACCGACTACGTCTTCAGCGGGCAGCAGTATGAGCCTTGGCGGGAGGAGGACGAGACTGCTCCGATCAATGTCTATGGTCGCACAAAAAGGGAGGGTGAGTTGGCGGTGCTCAGAGCCTGTCCTTCGGCGCTCGTCGCTCGCGTTTCGTGGTTGTTTGGTCCAGACAAGCCGAGCCATCCTGACAATGTCATCCAGCGTGCGCTGCAGACAGATGAACTCAGTGCTGTGGCTGACAAAGTCTCCGTTCCTACCAGCAACACGGACATCGCGGTCTGGATTGAGCGCCTGATTGACGACCATGCTGGGCTAGGCGGCGTCATGCATTTCTGCAACTCGGGGAGGGCATCCTGGCATTCATGGGCGGAAGCCGCACTGGAAATCGCTCACAGGCTGGGCCTTCCGGTGAAGACCACCCAAGTAAAGCCGATCAAGCTCGACAGCCTCACGCAGTTTAAAGCGCAACGGCCTTTGATGACTGTGATGAGCCATGCGAAACTGCAGAACCTGCTGGGAGGGGCAATTCGAAACTGGCATGATGCACTGGAAGACTATTTGGTGGAGAAATATCATCCCAAATGATTTCCGCCTCCGCCATGACCCATTGTGAAGTCCTTCATGAGGATCGTTTTCTCATCGTGGTGAACAAGCCTCACGGCGTGCTTTCGCATCCGAATTCAAAGGCGGGAAAGCCGCAGATGGCTGCATTTGAAGGAAGCTATGATCATGATCGGCGCTCCTTCAAAACGCCCGGAGGCAACGTGTGGCTGATCCACCGTCTCGATCAGGACACTTCGGGCGTTTTGCTCGGAGCCAAGGATGAGAGGACGGCGGCGGCTTGCCGTGAGTCATTTGAGGCCGAGCAGGTGCGGAAAACTTATCTGGCGCTTTGCATTGGCGGCGGGCTGAAGAGCGAGGGAGTTTGGCTGGACCACCTCATCACATCACACGAACGCCATCAGGTGCGCACCAGTGTGCGGCATGGTCCGCGTCCCAATGCCGAGGCTCACTACCGTTTGATCGAGCATTCCGCAGTTCATCGCCTCTCACTCGTTCAAATCGAGCTTATCACAGGCAAAACCCATCAGATCCGCGTTCAGGCTGCCTCACGCCGTCTCCCGCTTGTCGGAGACGACGTTTACGGATCCTTCGACCTCAATCGCAAGCTGCGTCAGAGCCTGGGAGCGAAGAGGCTCTTCCTCCATGCACACGAACTGCGGCTCAAACATCCGGCCTCAGGCCAGATGCTGAGCGTGAAAGCACCGCCGCCTCCCGACTTGATTGCCGTGCTGGAGGCAGCTGGGCTGAAGGCGCCTTAAGCGGCGCGTTTGAGCAGGAAGTACTCGATGCCATCGACAAGGGCCTTCCAGCTTGCGTCGATGATGTTGCAGCTCACTCCCACGGTGCTCCAGTCGTCCTCGCCGTCGGTGCTGGTGATCAGCACGCGTGTCTTTGCTGCGGTACCTGTGCCACCGTCAATGATGCGAACCTTGTAGTCGGCGAGGCGCATGTCCTTGAGCGCAGGGAAGAAGGGAAGAAGGGCCTTGCGCAACGCATTGTCGAGCGCGTTCACCGGTCCGTCGCCTTCATCGACGGTATAAACTCGGTCGCTGCCCACCTCGATCTTGATGGTGGCCTCGCAGGTCTCGAAACCGTGCTCACCGCCGTGGAAGCGGTGGGTCGAGTGGTATTCGATGAGATTGAAGAAGGGGGTGTATTGACCGAGTTGCTTGCGGATAAGCATTTCGAACGAAGCCTCGGCGGCCTCGAACTCGTAGCCTTCGCTTTCGAGCCTTTTGACCTCAGAAAGGATATTCTGCACCTCGGGAGCGCCTTTGGCGAACCTGAAGCCCATGCCCTCAGCCTTCACGAGCACGTTCGACTGGCCGGACATGTCGGAGATGGTGATGATGCGTTCGTTTCCGACGAGTGCCGGATCGATGTGTTCATAGGTGCGGGAGAGCTTCTGCACCGCATGCACATGAAGGCCGCCTTTGTGCGTGAACGCGGCAAGCCCGACGTAGGGTGCACGGATGTCATGCGTCACGTTGGCGAGTTCGTCGACGAAATGTGCGAGATCACGCAGGCGCGTGAGGTCGATGCCGAGTGGGATGCCCATCTTGATCTGCAAATTCGGCATCACGGTGACGAGGTTGCAGTTTCCAACACGCTCGCCGTAGCCGTTGATGGTGCCTTGCACCTGGCAGGCTCCTGCCCGCACGGCGGCCAATGCATTGGCCACACCGACGCCACCATCGTTATGCGTGTGGATGCCCACGGGTTTGCCGAGATGAGCGATCGCCTTGCGGGTGACCTCTTCGACGAATTCCGGCAGCGCACCGCCGTTTGTCTCGCAAAGCACCACCAGATCCGCGCCGGCGTCAGACGCGGCCTTGATGGTCTTGAGCGAGTATTCTGGGTCGTCTTTGAAGCTGTCGAAAAAGTGTTCCGCATCGTAGAGCACCTCGCGTCCGTGCTTCTTCAAGTAAGCCACCGTGTCGGCGATCATTGCCAGGTTTTCCTCAAGAGTGACCTGGAAGACCTCGGTGACATGCAGCGCCCAAGTTTTGCCGACCACAGTCACAGCAGGAGTTTTGGCGTCGAGCAGCATTTGGACCTGCGGGTCGTCTTCCACCTTCATCTTGCCGCGGCGTGTCATCCCAAAGGCGGTGATCTTCGCATTTTTCCATGAGCGCTTGGAGGCTTCTTCGAAGAAGGCGGCATCTTTGGGATTGGACCCGGGCCAGCCGCCTTCGATGTAATGCACGCCAAATTCGTCGAGTTTCTCGGCGACGCGGATTTTGTCGAGGGTGCTGAAAGAGATGCCGGTGCCCTGGGTGCCGTCACGCAGGGTGGTGTCATAGATGGTAACTGGAGACATGTGAATGTGGAAATGGAGAGATTGAAAGGGGTTCGCAATGAGAAAACGGTCCGGGCTGGCGTTTGCCAGAAGCTCCGGGACGCCGGTTGCCGGGAGCGCTTGAAGCGTGGGCAAGAGAAAACGGACCCTCCAGGCAGCGTCAGGCGCAGGTGAGTCCGAAGCTAATTCGGATAATTCGGCGAATGTCAGGGCGGTTTCCCATGAGCAGCGCAAGGTTTAAGCGCGGCCTGCCCTGAAGGCAAAGGGAAGTTTTGGCGCTGCGGTCGCTCCGGTCTTTCGACCTGTTACTTGCCCAAGCCACCTTCGACTCCGTCATGAATGGCGGGGAAGGCGTTTTGGAGCGTAGGCGTCTGCCAACCATTGACCGGCAGCGGCGAGACATTTCCCTCAAGGACCGGCCGCACCTCCAAATGCTTGCGGAGAAGCATGTCTGTAATCGTGGCGTCGTCATGTTCGGCCATGCGTGCCATGGGGAGATCGCTGAGATCCATTTTGAGCAGGAAGGGCTTTTCAGCGACGGCAGGAACTGAGGTGACAGCGGGTGTCGATTCCGGGACAGGCCGGGACAACATCCAGAGGCTCATGGCGCAAACGCATGCGGCCGCCGCCACCATTCCCCACTTAGGCACAAACAGGTTGTCCCAGCAGGTGGTTGCACGTTCCCAAAACAGTTCGAGAGATGACTGTTTGAGCATCTCCGCTCTCTGCCTCTGATGAAACTGACGAAGAAAGTCTTCAGTGAATCCTTCCCCTGGCTGTTCGAACCGCTTCAATCGAATCAACCGCTGGATGCTTTCAAACTCACTCATGGCGTGCTGGGGATCGTGTTTGCTAAATTCGTTCATGGACCAAGGTTATTTCACGAAATCTTCAAGATATGTCTGGAGCAGGCGATGTGCGTAAAACAATCGTGATCTGACGGTCCCTTCCGAGACTCCTAATATCTTGCTGATTTCGGCATGCTGGAGCCCCTGTACATCGTACAAAGTCACCACCGTGCGGTGATCTTCCGACAGCTTCATCATGGCTGCGTTCAACCTTTTTTGCAGCTCATGGATGTTCACTTCACGTAGCGTGCCCGTATTGGCGGTGGTCACCCGGATGAAGTCCGGGTCGTTCTCAATTCCGGTATCTACATCGTCAAGACTGACCTTATGATGCCTTCCTCGTTTCTTAAGAAAGTTCAAAGTCATGTTCACTGAGATCGAATAGATCCAGGTGTAGAACGAGGACTTGCCCATGAAGCGCTTGATGGAGCGGTAGGCCTTCGCAAAAACGTCTTGCAGCAGATCGGCGGTGTCCTCGCGGTTCGAGGTCATATTGTAGATCAGGCCGTAGAGCTTCGGGGTGTACTTGCGCACAAGTTCATCGAACGCACCCGTGTCTCCCGCCTGGGCTTTGTCCACAAGGATGCGGTCTTCGGCCGCGCTGCTGCTGGGTGCAGGTTCGTTCAGCGAAGCGATGGGGGCCGCCGGGGCGCTGAGGGATGATTCTTGCATTTAGAAGAAGAAAAACACTCGTTGCGCGAAGAGACAAGCATTTCTTCCTACGCGGATGATTTCAATTTCTTTTGAACACTCCAGAGATGAGCCACGCAGATTTGTGACCACGTTTCCAACTGGTCGTGCATGGCATGCAGTTCTTCCAGAGTGTGGAATCGAAGGTCCTGAATGGCGTCTTCGTTGGACTGCACATCATCGCTGCTGAGATCAAAGAAGTGCACAACGCCAAGATGAACGCTGCCAACTTCGGTCGCGTCATCATTGATGAGTCCGATGACCTTCTGCGTGTGAGTGCCTCCGATGACGAGTTCCTCGGCCATCTCACGTTCGACGCCGTTGTAGTACATCGTTTCACCGAGGCCGTCCTGCCCGGCGTCCACAGGATTGATATGTCCTCCGATGCCAATGGAGCGTTTGGCCACGAGTCGTTTTTCCCCAGAACTTCCTCCTCGGGTATAGCTCAGATAGCGGCCTGCGTGATGAAAAATGGTGTAGGGGATGAGTTGCTTGTGTGAGGGATCTTTCTCCGCTGCCGGGCGCTCCATGAAATGATTGGCACCTGGAGCCAGCATTGCATGCAAGTAGCGCGGAGTGTCGGCTTGAAAGCCTTGAAAGCTGCCGAGTTGATCGAAGAGCTGGCGGGTGATGACGAGAACGTGTTCCATGATTGATGAATGCGCAGAATGGATAGCCGTGCGTTGCGCGCAACCAATCAATCCAGCAACCACGCCTGCGTGGCATCGCCCACTTGCAGGCTTTGCCCGGCCTCCAATCTCACGAGGGCATCCGAACGGCTCAAGGAAAGGAGCGCATGGCTCTGCTGGAGGCCAAAAGGCATGAACCGGCCGTCGGTGAGCGTGCCACGCAGATAGTGCGGCCTGTCCCCGGGATTTTCGAGCGCAGTTCCAGCCGTCGCAGGAATCAAGCGCGGCATGAGTTGGGATTTGGAGGCGCCCATCATCTTGAGCAGCGCAGGTCGCACAAACAAAAGGAAGGTCACGAATGACGAAACTGGATTGCCAGGCAGCCCGAAGACATGGGTGGTGTGAGGCTTTTGTCGTGACGCAAAGAGGAACGGCTTGCCCGGCTTCACTCGAACGCGCCACAGGTC
The DNA here is from genome assembly GCF_020439865.1 of Prosthecobacter sp. Classification (GTDB taxonomy): domain Bacteria; phylum Verrucomicrobiota; class Verrucomicrobiia; order Verrucomicrobiales; family Verrucomicrobiaceae; genus Prosthecobacter. The sequence goes on along the minus strand of NZ_JAGRPF010000102.1, from coordinate 14,304 downwards.
CGGTTCGACACCGAGTTGCTTGAGCGCGGGCTTGATCTGATCGTGATCTCCGACGGAAACGCCGCCGCTGATTAGTACGACGTCGTTTGCGTCCATTAACCTGTCGAGTGTTTCGATGGTGGCCTGCAAATCATCGCGGCAATGGACATGACTGCTGTGGCGAATTCCCAGGCGCGACAGCATGCCGCGCAACATCAGGCCGTTCGTGTTGTAGATTTGTCCGGCTTGCAGCGGTCCTTGGCCGGGGGAGACCAGCTCGTCGCCCGTGCTTAACACGGCGACACGTGGCAGCGTATGAACATAGATGCTTTCGAGTCCTTGAGAGGCCAGCAAGGCCATCCGCCCGGGGGTGAATTTGTCACCAACACGCATCACAAACTGCCCCTGGCACAGGTCCGCTCCCGCACGTCGAATGTTTTCTCCGACAACCACAGGCTCCGTGCAGACGATTTGATCGCCGTCACGCTTCACATCCTCCTGCATGATTACCGCATCCGCTCCTTTGGGAATCGGTGCGCCGGTAAAAATGCGAATGGCGCAGCCTTTTTTGACTTCAAGTCCGAGGTCCAGTCCTGCAGGTTGCTCACCCGTGACACGCAGCGGGGCCTTGTCGGTGCTCTCAGAAGCGATCAGAGCGTAGCCGTCCATGGACGACTGATCGAATGCGGGGATCGGCACGGTTGCGGTCACATCCTGTGCGGCAAAACGGTCGTGTGCCGCGAGCAAGGTCTCGGTTTCTATTTTGAGTGATGCCACGGCCGCCAGAACGCGCGCCAGCGCTTCGCTTTCGGAGATCATCGGATGACAGGAGGCAGCTTGCTGGGATCGGCGGTGGGTTCGGCTTCTGGAGGCGGTGCTGGCTGAGGCTGCACAGGCACTGGTGTTGGTGAGGGAGCCGGTTGGGCTGGTGCCATCGGTTGGAAGGGGGCGTCCAGCGGTGGGATCACGTCCGCCTGCATGATCGGTGTCAGAGGCACCACGGCCCCGCTGGCGGTGGTGGTGACAGGTGGAGGGGCGGGGACTTCTCCCGGCACGACCTTATACAAGACGAGGTCGTGCAGTTGAGGTGTGCCTTCCGTGATGTCCGCGGTGATGTAGTTGCCTTTGCGTTCAGGGGTGACCTTGAGCTTCGCCCGGGAGCTTCCGATTCCTTGGGTAACAATCTCAGTGCCCACGGGAATGTTCAGCCGCTGCTCGCAGTTGATGAGCACGTAGTTCTGCTCCGGATTCACCAGTTCGATCACGCCGATCACTTTGGCCTCGCGGATGCGATTGTCGGCCGGGCTTTTTTTCGACGAGGAACGCAGGCCAGCCGCCTTGTTCGCTAGATAGGTGCAGGCAGAGAGCCCCAGCAGCGGCAGAATGCAGATGATGCGAATAATGCGCATGCCTCCATTGATGCGCATCGGGACCGTCATGTCCAGCTTCTAGCTGATGATGCCTAGCTTCTTCAGCGTGGCGGTCAGTTCATCAATCTTGGTCTTTTCCATGCCGACGAGAGGCAGGCGCAGTTCATCGCTGCAATGACCTGCCAGCGCCATCGCGGTTTTGATCGGGATGGGATTGGTGGCCAGTTTCAGGAAGGCGGCGAAGAGCGGGTAGTACTTCGTGTGGATGGTCAACGCGGAGGCGTAGTCGCCTTTGAGCGCGAGTTGCACCATCTCGCTGATTGGCTTCGGAATGAGATTCGACGCGACGCTGACGATGCCGCAGCCGCCGACGGACATGAAGGGCAGGGTGAGGCCGTCGTCGCCGGAGAGGATTTCGAAGTCCGCCGGAAGGATCTGCTTCATCTGGCTCACACGCTCCGGATTGCCGCCGGCTTCCTTGATGGCGCGGATGTTCGGGCAGCTCTCGGCGAGGCGCACGAGCACATCGAGCCCGATGTCGATGCCGCAGCGTCCCGGGATGCTGTAAAGCATGATCGGGAGTTTGGTGTTGTCGGCGATGGCCTTGAAGTGTTGATACAGGCCTTCGGGAGTCGGCTTGTTGTAATAAGGCGCGACCTGCAGCGATGCGGTCGCACCGGCGGCTTCGGCTTCCTGCGTGAGTTCGATGGCCTCGCGTGTGGAATTTGATCCCGTGCCGGCCATGACGCCGCCGCGGCCCTTGGCGAATTCAACGCTGAGCTTGATGACGCGCTCGTGTTCGTCGTGGTCGAGCGTGGGCGACTCTCCCGTGGTGCCGCAGGGCACGATGCCGGTCACGCCGTTGTCGAACTGGAAATCGATCAGCGATTTGAGCGCGGCCTCATCAATCTGGCCGTTTTTGAAAGGGGTGACGATGGCGGTGTGGGTTCCTGCGAACATGGGAAGCGTAGGGCGAAGGGCGCGGAGCTTAGAGTTGAACGGTGCCTTGGAAAACGAAATCTGCGGGGCCGAAGAGCGTGACGTTGGTGTATTCGCTGCGGGAGGGTTCCTCAAATCCGACTTTGAGCGTGTCGCCGCCTTTGACGAGGACACTGACGGGACCGGGGACTCCGGTGAGTTCGTGATGAATCAGTGCGCAGGCGACCATGCCGGTGCCGCAGGCGAGGGTTTCGTCCTCGACCCCGCGCTCGTAGGTGCGGATGGCGATGCTGCCCGGTGCGATCACCTTGGCGAAATTGGCGTTCGTGCCTTTCGGCCTGAAGGCATCGTGGTAGCGCAGTCCGGCGCCCCATTCACGGACGGGGACATCCTCGAGATCATCGACGAAGACCACGGCATGCGGCACGCCCGTGTTGATGCTGTGCACGGTCAATCCGGCGCCAGCCACGGTGAGAAGCTGGGACAGGTGAAGATTGTGCGGGGCGCTCATGTTGATGCGCACCTGATCGCCCTCGAACTCGGCGGAGATCATGCCGGCAAGGGTTTCGAAGTTGATCTTCGTCAGCTTGTCATCGTGCAGACGATTGACAAAACGTCCGAAGCAGCGCGCGCCGTTGCCGCACATCTCGGCCTCGCCGCCGTCGGCGTTGTAGTAGCGCATTTTGAAGTCGCCGCCTTCGGTCGCGGGTTCGACGCAGAGCAGTCCGTCGGCACCGATGCCGCGATGGCGGTCGCAGAGCTTTTCGATCTGCTCCTTGGAGAGAGCGAGCTTGAGGTCACGATTGTCCAGCATGACGAAGTCATTGCCGGCGCCGTTCATTTTGGTGAATTGCAGAGTCATGGGGGAAATCAGAGGGCGTGGACGGCATCGACGAGCGGCTTCACAAAGGCCTCAACCTTCGCGGCGCAGTCCGATGAGGAGCCGTTTTGCTCGATGAGTTTTACGATGGCGCTGCCGACGACGACGCCATCGGCCTTGCTGGCGATGGTGGCGGCCTGTTCGGGGTTCGAGACGCCGAAGCCGACGCACACGGGTACGTCGGTGGCCGCTTTGATAACGGCGACCTGCTCGGCGATGCCGGTGGCGATCTCCGCTTGGGCTCCGGTGACGCCGAGGCGGCTCACATAATAAACAAAACCTTCAGCTGACTTAGCAATGCTGGCGATGCGCTCGGCAGGCGATGTGGGAGCGATGAGCTGGATGTGGCGCAACTCGGGTGCGGGCTTCAGCTCGGCGTTTTGGGCCGCTTCATCCGGCGGCAGGTCGAGCACGAGCACACCATCGGCCCCGGCGGCCGCCGCGTCCTGATGGAAGCGCTCGTAGCCGTAGGTGTAGATGGGATTCAGGTAGGTGAAGAGCACGATCGGCACCTGCGACTTCGTGCGCAGTTGGCGGATCATCTCCAGCACACCGGGAGTCGTGGCACCGGCCTTCAGAGCACGGTCGGCGGCCATCTGATTCACCACGCCATCGGCCAGCGGATCGGAGAAGGGGACACCGAGCTCGACGATGTCCACCCCGGCACGTTCGAGGCCGAGCACAATGTCGATGGTGGCATCGAGTGTGGGATCGCCGGCGCAGACATAGGCGACGAAGGCCTTCTTCTTCGCGTCACGAAGGGCGGCAAAACGGGCGTCGATGCGGTTGGTGGGGGCGGACATGGGGCGGGGTGTTTAGCCTGAAGCGGCCACCTTTGCAAATCCCGCCTTACGCCACCTCATCCCCGAGCCGCTTGTCGGGCACGAGATAGCCCTGCACATAATCGCGCACCGCCTCAGTGAGCGGGGTGATTTCCTGGGTGAACCCGGAGGCGCGGAGCTTCGCGATGTCGGCGCAGGTGTAGTACTGATACTTCGACTGCAGGTGATCCGGCATGTCGATGAACTCGATGTTCGGCTTCTTGCCGAGCGCGGTGAAGATCGCGGTGGCAAGTTCGATCCACGTGTGAGCCTCGCCTGAACCGAGGTTGAAAAGGCCGCTGGCGCTACCGGTCTCCGCGAGGTGGAGGGTCATGCGGATGGCGTCCTTCACGTAGAGGAAGTCGCGCATCTGCTCGCCGTGCCTGTAGTCGGGGCGGTGGGATTTGAAGAGCTGCACCTTGTCCGTGGCGAGGATCTGGCCGCAGGCTTTGTGGACTAGGCTGCGCATGTCGGCCTTGTGGTCTTCGTTGGGGCCGTAGACGTTGAAATACTTGAGGCCGACGATGTTCGGCAGCCAGCCTTCGCGTTTGGCGTGGAGATCGAAAAGGTGCTTCGAGTAGCCGTACATGTTCAGCGGGCGTAGCTTGTGGATGTCCGGGTCCTGATCGTTCATGCCGTGCGCGCCATCGCCGTAAGTCGCTGCGGATGAGGCGTAAACAAAGCGCGTTCCGTCCCGCAGGGCCCACTGGCAAAGCTGCTTCGTGAACTCGAAGTTGTTCCGCATGAGGTAGTCCGCATCGCGCTCGGTGGTGGCTGAGCAGGCGCCGAGATGCAGGATCAGATCAAATCGACCGAGCCTGGCGGGCGCGTGCAGGACGTTCTGCAGAAGGTCGTTGCCATCGATGTAGTCGGCGAACTTGAGTGGGACGAGGTTCTTCCACTTTTCATCGGTGCTCAGGCGGTCGCAGACGACGATGTTTTCGCAGCCGCGGCGGTTCAGTTCCCAGACGAGGGCGCTGCCGATGAATCCGGCTCCGCCGGTGATGAGGATGCGACTTTCCGTGTTGTTCATGTCCCCGTTGGTAACGGGAAATACGACCGGATTCAAGCCGGAGCTTGGCTATGCCGCGATGGCCTCAGGCTCCTGAGTGTTGAACACCGGCAGGTGCTCGCGCCATAGGGCCGGGTGCAGGAAGGTGTTTCGTGGATCGTTTCCCCATTCACCCTGCCAGCCGATCACAGTTTCCATGACCACAGGATGAGGACACTGGATAGCAGGGTAGAGCCACTGTTGATCTGCCACTACAAGCTTGGGGATCAATGCTTGACCATGATATTCGATCTCCCATCCGAGCAGCAGAGGCTCTTCGTCCGTGAAGCCTGCAAGCCCATCTGGATGTTCCACCCAGCCGACGAGACCACTGCCGTTCAGAACATCCCAGACCTCACGCATTTCCAAATCAACACGCACGGCAAACCCGGAGGTTTTTGCCTTGCCTCCGTTGACAGGATCGCGACTGATGAGGCCAAACAAGATGCTGGATGGGCATTGATCCGGAACAATGTCGACTTGGAATCCGAAACGAATCGGATGGTCGGGCAGCAGCAAACTCCCATAACTTTGCACCTGGAAGTTTGAGAACGCAGGATCAGCAGCGGCTGTGGCAAGAAGTGATTCCATGGAATTCTAAAAATTTCAGCTTTGTTTATTATATTTACACAACATTATTGAAATTTCAAAACAATTTATTCAAATAATACACACTTTGTCACTCCTAAACTCAAAAAAGTCTCTTGGACTCAAGCGAGAGGAGTGCCATCTGCTCCAGTAATTCTGTGAGTTTTAAGTAAACCTGTTGGCGACGCTGTTGACGAATCTGTAGCCCTTGATTACCAAATGTGCCTCGTGGCACTTGCTTCACCGATCAACTGCGTCGAAACCGACCTGACGGCCGATTTTCGCGATCAATTCCTTCTCTGCTATCAGCACATGCTGCTGGCACGAGTGTTGGAGGAGAAATTGGGATCGCTCTACCGGGCCGGGGGGCGCATCGTCGGCGGCGTCTATCTCGGAAAAGGGCAGGAGGCGTTCAGTGCGGCGCTCGGAGTGCAGCTTCGGAAGGGGAAGGATATTTACGGTCCCCTCATTCGTGATCAGGCCGGGCGCATTGCTTTTGGCGAACCCATTCTCGATTGTGTTCGGACCTACCTTGGGGCTGTCACAGGTCCGATGCGCGGTCGTGACGGGAACATTCATCGCGGACGCCCCAAAGAAGGGCTCCTGGCCATGATCAGCCATTTGGGCAGTTTGCTGTCGGTGGTGGCTGGCGGACTTTTTGCCCGTCGACTGGCCGGAACGTTGGGGGACAGCATTGGTGCCACCAGCATCGGAGACGGTGGCACTTCCACCGGTGCTTTTCACGAAGCTCTGAACATGGCGGCGGTGGAAAAACTGCCGATCGTCGTCAGCGTGGCGAACAATCAATACGCCTACTCCACGCCGAATACGCGCCAGTATGCCTGTGAAAACCTGGTGGATCGTGCGGTCGGCTACGGTGTCAGCGGCATGGTCGTGGATGCCACGGACCTGGCTTCCTGTCTCAAGGCATTCCGTGCCGCCGTCGCTCAGGCCCGTTCCGGCGGCGGTCCCCAGATGATCGTTGGTACGCTGCTGCGCCTGGCAGGTCATGGCGAGCATGACGACGCCTCCTACATTCCCGATCAAAAACGCCGGGATCCGTCTGCACGCGACTGCCTTCAGGTGGCGGAAGATTTCGCCCGCGATCACGGCTGGATGTCTTCGGCTGAACTGCGTGATTTTAATGAGGAAGTGCGTCGAACCGTTGATCTAACCATCTCCAAAGTGTCCAAAGAACCCACGCCTGACCCTTTCAAAGAAAAATGGCAGGCCCTTTCCTGTGCCGATCTCGTGGAGGGGCAGCACGAGGCATGAGCATTACCTATCTCGAAGCCATTCGTGAGGCGCAATACGAAGCCCTGCGCCATGACCCCTCGGTCTTCCTTTACGGCCAGGACATCGCCACCTTTGGCGGTGCGTTCAAGGCCACGAAGAATCTCAGCAAGGAGTTTCCCAACCGCGTCTTTGACGCCCCTATCAGCGAGGACGCCATGGTCGGCATGGCCATCGGGGCCGCCGTGGAAGGGGCGCGTCCCATCATCGAAATGCAGTTCGCCGACTTCTCGTCGGTCGGCTTCAATCAAATCGTCAACCAGGCGGCGACGCTCTATTGGCGCACCAATGTCCCGTGTCCCATCACGATCCGAATGCCTTCCGGTGGCACGGCCGGCAGCGGACCGTTTCACAGCCAGTCGATGGAGGCCATCTACTCGCATTATCCTGGTCTGGTCATTGTTGCGCCGGCCACAGTCGAGGATGCCTACTGGATGCTGCTCGACAGCGTCAAGCTCAACGATCCTGTCATTTACTGCGAGCACAAGTTCCTCTACTACCACCTCAAGGCCGAGCAGATCGGCGATCGTGAGCTGCCCATCGGGAAGGCGCGCATTGCACGTCCGGGACGTCATGCCACCATCGTCACCTACAGCGCCATGGTGCATGAGGCACTGCGTGCCGCCGAGGAACTGCAGCTCGACGGATATCAAATCGAGGTCGTCGATCTGCGCTCCGTGAAGCCGATGGACACCGACACCATCCTGGCCTCCGTCGCTCGCACCGGTCGGCTGCTTGCGCTCGGGGAGGCCTTCCCTTGGGGCGGTGTCACCGCTGAAGTCATTGCTCGAGTCACCAGCGAGGGCTTCCATTTGCTTGACGCTCCGCCGATGCGTTTGAACTCAAAGGACACGCCGATCCCGTATCATCCCAATCTTTGGAAATCGCATCGGCCCACCACCTCCACCATTGCCGCCGCTCTTCGACGCCTGCTGCGCTATTAGAATTGGCATTCGTCATACCGTCACTCAACCTTCTCGAGATGCGCACCATCCCCATCCTGATGCCCCAGCTCGGCGAGTCCATCGCCGAAGCCACGATTCTTCGCATCCTGGTCAAACCCGGACAGGCGGTGGAGGCTGGTTCTGACCTTTTTGAGGTCGAGACCAACAAGGCTGCCATGGCCGTCACAGCGCCCTGTGCTGGAACCATCGGGCACATCGTGGCGACCACGCAGACCAGCTACGCGGTGGGTTCCACACTCGCCGCCTTTGAGGTTACCGAGGAAAACGCACAATCCCTGGGGCTTGGTGCCGAAGCACAGAAGCCAGAAGCCTCCGCCGCGCCCAGAACAGGCAACGCGCAGGTCGAAAACCTTCATTTCAAGATCGACGACAATGACGTTATCTCCACGCGTCAGCCCACCGTCGAGCCTGTTGTCGGGGGGTTGCCAGTGCCGGCCGGTGCTACGGGTGCCAGCTACATTTCCCCGCGCATGCGTGCCCGTATGCTCGAACTCGGCCTCAATGCGTCTGACCTTGCCGGCGTCCCCGGCACTGGTGCGGGAGGTCGTGTCACGGTCGAAGATTTTGAGGCCTTCCTTCGCGCGTTGGAGCAGCATCGCATGACCCCCGCATCGCCGATGCGCATCGCCGTTGCGGATTCCATGCGTCGCAGTTGGACTCGTCCACTTGCAACTGTCGGCAGTCCCGTGATGCTGGATGCATTGCTCGCGCACCGCAAAAAAGCCGATCCCAAACCCGGTCCTGCTCTCTATGCCATTCGGGCGTTAGCACTGGCTCTCGCCGAAAACACCGCCTTTGCGGGACGCTTGGTCGGTAACCGCATTGTTCACCCGCTGGCCATCGACATCGGATTCGCTGTCGAAGTCGATGATGGCGTCATGGTGCCCACGCTACGAGAGGTCGAAAAGACCCCTCTCGTCAAATTGGTGCCCACTTACAACAAGCTCGTCGAGCAGGCGCGCGCGCGGCGTCTTCCCAACGATGTCAATCGCCCCGGCATCGCCACGGTCACCAACTTCGGCACCTTCGGCATCGTCTGGGCCACGCCCATTCCGTTGCCCGAGCAGAACCTCGTTCTTGGCCTCGGAGCGGGCAGCAAAGTGCCGCATTGGAGCGACGAAGTGAAGCAGTTCATCCCCGTTACCGAAGCCGAACTTACTCTCAGCTTCGACCACCGCGTTCTCGATGGCGGCGGCGCCGGTCGTCTCCTCAAACGCGTCGCCGAACTTCTGCAAAAACCCGAACTGCTCTGAGCAGACTGCGCGGACACCCCTGTCCGCTTCAATCCCAGAAGCGCATGCACGACAAATCCACGCTTCGGCAGCACATGCGCGAGCGACTTCGTGCCCTCAGTCCCGCGTTCATGACTGAGGCCAGCCGGCGAATCGCCGCACACATTCTGCACCATCTCGAAGGAAACGTTCGTCTGAACGCGGGATGTCACGTCGCCCTGTTCGGCGGTCTGAAAAATGAACCAGATCTCGTTTCGCATCTATTGCCCGAGCTCGACGCAGTGGGGGCTGGGGCCTGTTTTTTCCACATCGAACAGCATTTTCTCCAGCCTCGGCAGGTTCACGCGCCTGATGATCTTCAGCGTGGCCATATGAATGTATGGGAGCCCAGAGATCACTGTCCGGCCCTCGACATCACCGCGCTCGACGTCGTCCTCGTTCCCGGTCTCGCCTTTACCCGAGACGGCGTGCGTCTCGGTCGTGGTGGTGGCTATTACGACCGTTTGCTCGCTCACCCGACCTTTCGTGCCCAGTGCGTCGCGGTTGCTTTCGACTGTCAGATCATTGACCAGATCCCTGCCGAATCCCATGATCAGCGGGTTCATCAACTCATCACCGAATCCGGTTTGATTGATGCGTCATCGTCCCATTAGTGGTCCAGCAGTCGTTACTCCTCATGAAGCCCCTTCTCGAAATCCTCCAATCCGGCACCGCCTACCTGGAGAAGAAAAAGATCGATGAAGCCCGGCTGAACATGGAGCACCTCCTCGCCCACGTCTTAGGCTGCCGTCGTCTCGATCTTTACCTCCGCTTCAGTGAAACTGTTCCCGAGGCCGACCTCGTTGCTCTTCGAGATCTCCTGCGCCGCCGTGGGGAAGGGGAGCCGCTTCAGCACCTGCTCGGCACCGTTGAGTTCTGTGGTCATGAGTTTGTCAGTGACCACCGCGCCCTGATCCCGCGTCCCGAAACCGAAACACTCGTCGAACTCGTTCTCAAAAAACTCGCCAAGCCCCCGGCACGGGTGCTCGACATGGCCACCGGCTCCGGCTGTATCGGCCTCAGCCTCGCCAAAGCTTGGCCGAATAGCGAGGTCGTCCTTGCCGACATCAGCGAGGACGCTCTCGATCTCGCTCGCCTCAACGCTTCGCGCCTCAGCGCCAACGTCAAGCTCTTGCGCAGCGACCTCTTCGAAAAAGTCACCGGCACCTTTGATCTAATTGTTGCCAACCTTCCCTATATCCCCACCGCTGAAATTCAGACTCTCAGCCCCGAGGTCAAACGGGACCCTGTCCTCGCTCTCGATGGAGGCACCGACGGCCTCCGCATCGTCGAGTGTTTCCTTTCCGACGCTTTGGCTTACCTGAGTGCAAATGCTTTCGTGGCCCTTGAAGTAGGACATGACCAAGGTGCCACCGTGGTCGGACGTTGCTTGGAACTCGGCTACGGCAATGCTTGCAGTGCTCCAGACCTGCCTGGCATCCATCGTTTTGTCTTTGCCCAGGCGTCCGCCTTTGAGTGATGGTTCTCAAAAGGACAGCCCCGGTTTGTTAATGCGATTGCCTCGCAAACGAGGAAAATGTGCGCCCGCTTTACTGGGAGGGAACGTGGTGTGACGATATCCGGCTCCAAAAAGCTCAATATAATGGTTGCCAAACGGCACCGAGTTTTGTTAATCATATCAAAGTCACATGAAAAAACTGTTTCTAATCTTGGCCATCACCTCTCTGGGTCTCTCGAGCACCGTTTTTGGGGACATCCAGTCTCCCCCTGGGCACCACAACACTTGGAGCCGCAAGCTGAGTCGTGGTGTGGGCAACTTGATGTTTGGGTGGTTGGAATACCCCTCTGCATGGCGCAAGACCAACAAGTCGGAGGGGGCCATCGCTGCGGCCTCTGACTTCTTGGTGGAGGGAACGAAGCGCACTCTGATCCGAGCAGGTTTCGGTTTCTATGAAACCATCACTTTCCCAGTGCCGAGCTGGAAGCGCACTTATCGCGCGCCGTACCACCACAAGGAGGCGTTGGACAACTGGTGGGGATACACCGAATTTGCCCCAGAATTCGGGTTCCGTTCGGAAATGCCATACTCATCAAGTTCACAGGGCTGGTAATTCTCCCTGAGGGATTTCGAGGCGCAGACTGGAAACAGTCTGCGCCTTTTGTTTGCAAAGCACGCCACCCGCTGGCAAGAAAGGCGGCTTTGATCATGCCTGAAGCTCATCAGATCGACATTTATCACGTAGCGAAGCTGGCTCGCCTCGACCTTACCGAAGAGGAGGCTGGCCATTATGGGGCCCAGCTCGATGGCATTCTCTCGTATATCGACACTCTGACGCGCTACGATCTGGACGGCGTGGAACCGACGGCTCATGCGATGCCAGTCTACGATGTTCTGCGTGCGGACGAACCTAGAACGGGCTTAAGCCAGGATGCGGCTCTCGGCAACGCACCAAAACGGATCAAGGACCAGTTCCAGATTCCGAAGGTGATCGAATAACCGCTTCACAGCAGCCTATAGTCGTATGCTTGCCTCTTCTTCCCTCACCGCGTTGCGTAAATCGATCTCTTCCGGCGAGATCACGCCGCGGGACATTGTTTTGGATGTCGCCAGAGCCATCGAATCCCGCAATCCCGACCTCGGAGCCTATCTGTCGTGGGATGTGGAAACGGCGCTCGCGGAAGCGGATCGTGTAGATACATCGAAGCCGTTGGGGGGGATTCCGATCGCGGTGAAGGACAACATGAATGTGATCGGACAGCCCTGCACCTGCGGCTCACGAATTCTGAACGAGAACTACGTCGCTCCGTATGATGCGGGCGCGATTCAGCGCCTTAGAACTGCCGGAGGGATTCCGTTCGGCCGTTTGAACATGGATGAGTTTGCCATGGGATCGAGCACGGAGAACTCAGCGCTCGGCACGACTCGTAATCCACACGATCTCGCCCGCGTGCCAGGAGGATCCAGCGGCGGCAGTGCGGCTGCGGTTGCGGGAGATCTCGCCATCGCGGCCTTGGGCTCGGACACCGGCGGTTCCATTCGTCAGCCTGCGGCTTTGTGCGGCTGCGTGGGAATCAAGCCCACCTATGGCCGGGTCTCGCGTTTCGGGCTCGTCGCATTCGCCTCATCGCTCGATCAAATCGGTCCGGTAACCAAAACCGTGGAGGATGCTGCGTTGCTGCTGAATCATCTTTGTGGATACGATTCGCACGACTCCACGTCATTGAATGTCGAGGTGCCTGATTTCACAGAGGCAATCGGTCAGGACATCAAAGGGCTGCGCATCGGCCTGCCCAAGGAATATTACATCAAGGGCATCCATGAAGGTGTGGCTGCTAATGTTCAGGCTGCGATCCGACAGCTCGAGTCCTTGGGGGCTGTTGTTGAAGAGATCAGTCTGCCTCACACTGAGCTTGGTGTGGCGACGTACTATGTGCTGGCGCCCGCGGAGGCTTCCGCCAACCTCGCCCGATTCGATGGGGTACGCTACGGTCACCGCAGCGGCAGTGCAGGGGACCTGATGGAGCAATACACGCGTTCACGTGCGGAAGGTTTCGGGCCGGAGGTGAAGAGGCGTATCCTATTGGGGACCTACATGCTCAGTTCCGGATACTACGACGCCTATTACATCCGCGCTCAGAAGGCCCGCACGTTGATTCGAAATGATTTCGAGAAAGCCTTTAAAAAGGTTGATGTGATCATTTCGCCCACCAGCCCCACGCCCGCTCATAAACTGGGCGAACTCAAAGACAATCCCCTTGCGGCCTATCTCGAGGATGTGTTCACGATTCCTGTCAACCTGGCCGGCCTGCCGGGCATCAGTGTTCCTTGTGGCAAGGTCGAGGTGGAGGGGAAAGCGCTTCCCGTCGGCCTGCAAATCGTTGGCAAGGCGCTTGATGAAGCCAGCGTGCTGCGCGTGGCGCACGCCTACGAACAGTCGTGTAAAATTGGCTCCTTGGTGGTAGAATAAAATGCTCCACGGAGTTTGACAAAACTCATCGCTGGTCTAGTCTCGTGGCCCGCTGTTTCAGAGACAGCGTGACTGGCAAAGGCCAAACGCACCCGTAGCTCAACGGATTAGAGCATCTGACTACGGATCAGAAGGTTTCAGGTTCGAATCCTGACGGGTGCGCCACCCATAATCAATGAGTTAGGAATTTTGGTGGATGGAGTCAAAATCCGACTCGGACACTATTCGGACACTTTTTGAGTTTATCATTGGGCGGCCTTGGACCAAGTGACTCGGGTTAAAACTGAGCGTGGGCTTTGGTTCCACATTTGGACGGTGCAATTGCATTAACCGGGAACGCAGTATCACATTGAGTTCCAGTTACTCGTGTCATCACGATGTGGCTGGGCGAGCGTCTGCAATTCCCCCCTCCTCCGCGTTATAAATACATGAGCGACCGGGGGCTTATCTCCGGCTTGCTCATCACCCACCATGCCACGGCGAACCCATTATTCGCCCTGCATCGACCGGGTTATCATCTGCGCGCTTTATCATGAAGGCCGGCGCCTGCGTCGTCCCATGACCACGCTGGTCAACGAACTGCTCACCTCCTGTCTGCGTGACACGGAGAGCTGGAGCATTGCCACCAAGCAGATGAACATCCCGGCTCAGGGCAACACACCGCAGGCAGCCAGCAAGGGCTAGCCGCACCACGCTGTCACCGCATTCCCGTCCGCATCACACCCGGTCCCTCCTTCGAGGGGCCGGGTGTTTTTGTGTCCGGGCGTCGTGACGGCTTCTTCAACACCACCCATAACCCAACTCATCCATCCAAGGAGGACATCATCATGGCCATCAAACTCAGCGCCAACTACAGCAAAAAACTCGGGCTGCCGCAGTACAGCAGCCACAGCTTCAGCGCCTCGGTCGAGGTCGAACTCAATGACATCAGCCAGGTCGAAGCCGAAGTGCAGAAGCTTTACGGGCTTTTGCAGCAGTCCGTCGACCAGGAAATCCAGCACGCCGGGTTCATCCCCGGTTCCAACGGGAACGGCAGTGTTCACCACAACGGCCGCGCCCAACCACGCTCCAACGGCAATGGCACGCGAGGTGGTTACACGCCGCATCCTGCCGCCGAGCGCTGGAACTGCACCGACGGTCAGCGCGGCTTCATCCTGCGCATCATCAGCGATCACAAGATCGACAAGCAGGAGGTCGAGGACCTGTCCCAGCAGCTCT
>NZ_JAGRPF010000241.1 GCF_020439865.1 Prosthecobacter sp. | reverse complement strand
CGGATCGTCGAGGATCGGGCTGATGTCCTTGCCTTGCAGTCGCGCGGGCACTTCGAGACCGCAGAGTTTCGCGGTGGTGGGATAGAGATCGAGCAGCTCGACGAACGAATCGCTCACGCCGGGCTTCTTGCCGGGCACGCTGATGATGAGCGGCACGCGTGCACTTTCATCATGCAGGCTGACCTTGGCCCAGAAATCGTGCTCGCCGAGATGATAGCCGTGATCGCTGGTGAAAATGACAATCGTGTTGTCCGCCTCGCCGGATTTCTCCAGCGCATCGAGCACCTTGCCGACCTGTGCGTCCATGAAACTCACCGCTGCATAATAACCGGCGACGGCCTTCTTCTGCTTCGGCACGTCCATCTTCATGTTCACGCTCGTCTTGTAGTTGATGCCGGGCTTCGGGATGTCATCCCAGTCGCCGGGCACCTTTTCCGGCAGCGCCATCGAGTCCGCCGGATACGCGTGATACTTCGCAGGCGACACGAACGGCACATGCGGCCGCACAAAACCCACCGCGAGGAAGAACGGCTCCTTCGCGTGCTGCTCGATGAGTTCGCGGGCCTTCGACGCGGTCCTGCCATCGGACTGCACCATGTCATCGCCATCGGCCGCCACGACGACGAAGGTGTTGCCGCCGACCACGGGCTTCTTGCCATCGGGATTGCCCTCCAATGTCTCGCCGACGCCGGGCGATTTCCATTCCGGGCCGGGACTGTTGAATCGCTCCGTCCACGACGCAGGATCATCCGCGCCATCGCTGCCTTCCTCAATTCCGCCAGGCACGCCCATGTGGAAGATCTTGCTCACACGCGCGGAGTAGTAGCCTGCGTTCTTGAAATGCTGCGCCCACGTCGCACGGTCGCCGATGGCGGCACGCGGGCTGATGTAACCCTGCACACCCGTCGCATGTGGATAGTAACCGGACATGAACGACGCCCGCGACGGCCCGCAGTAGGTTCCCTGGCAATACGCCCGCGTAAAACGCATACCACGCGACGCGAGACGGTCGATGTTAGGCGTCTGGCAGACCTTGTTGCCGTAGCAGCTCAACGCGGTCGAAGTAAGATCGTCCGCGATGATGAAGAGAACATTCGGCTTCGCCAGAAGTGATGAATGCGGAATGACGAACGATGTCAGGAGTACTAATGCGAGAGATCTCATGGCTGTTTGATCGGCTCTTTTTCGAAATCACTCGGCGACACCCAGCCCGCGTTCATCTTCTCGCCGCGCATGAATTTCTCGTAGAAGCCGGCGCCGTTGGTGGCGGGATATTCGTCAAAGATTTTGCCGTTGCCGAACATGCGCGGATCGTTCTGGGACTTGAGCTCGGTTTCCATGCGTTCGCGCAGTTGCTTCACGCGCTCGGTGTGCACGGATTCACCGGCGAGGTTGTGGGCGCAGTCGGCATCGACGCTGAGGTCGTAGAGTTCCTCGGCGGAACGCATGCCGAAGTTGAGCTGCCAGAACTTGTCGCTGCGATCCTTGCGGCCCATTTCGAGGATGAGCGTCTTGGTGGGGCTGCCGTCGGTGTCGAGATAGCCGGTTTCGGGATTGCCTGCGGGCCAGCGCGTCGGTTCGTAGTTCTTCAAATACAGGTTCTCGGCGGTGACTATACCACGGATCGGATAGCCCCAGTCATGCGGCCGGCCCACGTCGGTGCGTTCCTTGCCGATGAGCGTGTGGTCGCGCTCGGCGATGACGCGGCCGCTTTTCTCGCTCTCCAAAATCGGGCGCCAGCTCTTGCCGGTGATCGGCATCATGCCGCTGTCCTTCTCGGCGATGCCCGCGTAGTCGAGGATCGTGGGCGCGATGTCGGTGAAGTTGACGAAGTCATCGATGATACGACCGGGCTTCGTCAGGCCGCCGGGGAAGCGGATGGCGAGCGGCACGTGGTTGGAATCCTGATACGCGTAGCCTTTGCAACGTGGGAAGGGCATGCCGTGGTCGGCGGTGACGATGATGAGCGTGTTGTCGAGTTCGCCGCGCTTTTCGAGCTCTGCGATCATGCGTGCGAGGTGGTCGTCTGCGTGCTCGACCTCAAAAGCGTAATCGAGGATGTCGTTGCGCACGATGTCGTCTTCGGGCCAGTAGCCGGGGATGCGATCGACATCGGAGAGTTTTTTTCCGCCTTTCTTCACGCCGGATTCATACTCGTAACCGCGATGCGGCTCGAAGCAGCCGTACCAGAAGCACCAGGGCTTGTCCTTCGGCGCAGCATCGAGGAAGTCGGTGAAGTTGGCGGCGTAGTCGTTCTTGGACATGCCCGACGCGGGCGCCGGTGCATTGCGTTTGTTGTAGGGCTTGCCGGTGATCAAGCGCGGCTTGCCGTTCGCATCATTCGCGACACCCGGGCCCCAGCCTTTGCCGGTGATGCCCATGTTCCAGCCCTTCTCCATCAGTACCTCCGGCCAGCTTTTGAGCTTCGCCGGAAAGTAAGCCATGTGATTGCCCGCCTCTTCATTTTGCCAGGCATAACGGCCGGTGATCACGATGGCGCGCGACGGCGCGCACTTCGCGACAGGGGTGTAGGCACGGGTGAAAAGCAGGCCCTCTTTCGCGATGCGATCGAACGCCGGAGTCTTCACCCACGGCGTGCCGTAGGCGCCTGCATGCGCACCCCAATCGTCGGCGATGGCGAAGAGGATGTTCGGCGGACGCTGTTCCGCGGCAAATGACGAAACCAAGACGACGAATAAGGACAGGAATACAACAAGAGGCTTCATGGGTTGGGGAAGGATTAACGAAGAGTAAGCTTCACATGCTTCAAGTCCATCACCTGCGAGCCGGGCATGGAGAGCACCTCGAGTGTCAGGCGCGCAGGGCCGCGTTTCATGTTTAAAGTTCCAAGTTTCAACGTGGCCCACTCGCGATTGCGGTAACGTTCGTTGCCAGCTTCATCGCGGTGCGGCAATGGGATGTCCTTGATCGGCGCGGCGACGACGGTGGTTTCCAACGCACCGTGTGGAGTTCTGAGCCGGATCTTGGAACCGGCGTCCTCCGCTGGGCAGTCGTAGGCGATTTCGAACTCGTATTCACCGGCAGTGGCGACAAAGACTTCGAACCAAACATCCGCCATATCATTCGTCCAGTTGGTGAGCCAGTCGTTGGCGAAGCCCGGTCCACTGGCGAAATGCAACGGCTCATCGTAATAAGCCTGCGGCGCGTGCAGCTCGACGGGATTCTGCTCCTTGTGACCGACGGGAAGCCGGAAACGCTGCAGGGCGTAGTGCGAGATGTCAGCAAACCATGCGTCGTATTTGGCGGCGAGCTCCTTCACGAGTTCGGGATTCGCTTTGGCGATGTCGTTCTTCTCGCCGGGGTCGACTTCCATGTCATAGAGCTGCCAGGCGGTCGCGCTGTCGTCGTTCGCCTTCGCTTTGGAGCCGCCGGCAGGACCTTTGATCTCGCGCACGAGGCGATGTCGCTGCGTGCGCACGGCACCGGGATACTTGTTCGTCTCGTCGATGGGATTGTGCGTGAAGAGCGTGCGCTCCGGCCAGGCGCTGGTGTCCTCGCTTTCCAAAAGCGGACGCAGGCTGATGCCGTCGAGCTTCGGGCCATCCAGCGCCTTCGTGCCGGACAGGTCGAGCAGCGTCGGGAGAAGGTCGATGTGTGAGACGATGGGCTTCGCGACATGCGGTTTCCATTTCGCCGCGGGCCAGCGCATGAAGAGCGGCACGCGGCTGCCTCCTTCATGCACGCTCACCTTGCCGCCGCGCATGCCGGCGTTGTAAATCTTCACGCCCGCCGTGCCGCCGTTGTCCGTGAGGAAGAGCACGATCGTGTTCTCGGCGAGCTTCAATTCATCGAGCCGGCCGAGCAGACGTCCGACGTTGTCGTCGATGTTTTCGCACATGCCGTAAAACGCGGCCACGTTGTCCTCGAGGCCCTTCGCCTTGAACTTGTCAAAGTACTTGTCCGGCACCTGATAGGGCGAGTGCGGTGCGTTGTAGGCGAGGTAGCAGAAGAACGGATCTTTCTGGTTCGCGTTGATGAACTTCAGTGCCTCGTCGGTCAGCACGTCGCTGATGTAGCCCTTCGTCGGTTCGGGCGTCGAACCGCGCAGCAGCGTGGCGTCGAAGTAGTTGTTCCAATGGCCGTTGTTGAAGCCGAACACATCGTCGAATCCCTGGCCGGAAGGCGTGAAGGGAAACTGCTCGCCGTTGTGCCATTTGCCGATGCAGGCCGTGCGATACCCGCTGCCTTTCAGCGCCTCCGCCATCGTGACTTCCGAAGGACGGATGGCCTCGCGGTTGTGCGTGACGCCATGGCAGCCCGTGCGCAGCGGCCAGCGTCCCGTGAGCAGCGCCGCACGCGTCGGCGCGCAGAAGGAGTTCACGTAGAAGCGCTCGAATTGCACGCCCGACCTGCCGAGCTGATCGATGTTCGGCGTTTGCACATGCGGATTGCCATGGATCGAGAAATCGCCGTAGCCCTGGTCATCGGTGATGATGAGCAGCACGTTCGGCTGAGCCGAAAAAGATGACGCCGAAACGACGAGGGCTGAAAAAAGGCCGAGGAGAACGCTGAAGGGTCGGAACATGACGTGGAAACGCCCGTCCGACGCAGATCATTCTCCAAACACCTTCGTCAAATCCACCTTGTCGCCAAGCTCCGACGACAGCTTCACGAGGCGCTCGAACATTTCCTTCTTCTTCGCGGCGTGTTCGGGTTTCGCGGCGAGATCGGTCATCTCCTGCGGATCTTCAGCGAGGTGGTAAAGGCGCAATACCTTGGCCTTCGGATAGGCGATGAGCTTCCAGCCGTCGTGCGTGACGGCGCGCTGCAGTTCGAGGTAGGCGCCATAGACGGAGTCGTAGCTGCTCGTTTTCTGTTCGCCGTTGAGCAGCGGGCGCAGGCTGTGGAAGAAGACGTGCTTCGGCTTTTCGGCGCCGGCGAGATCGAGCGCGGTGGCCATGACGTCCTGAAGATAGATCGCGTTGTCGTTCTTCGCATTCTTCGCCACACCGGGACCGGCGACGATGAAGGGCACGCGCACGCTGTGGTCATACATGTTTTGTTTGCCGATGAGTCCGTGATGTCCGACGGCGAGACCGTGGTCGGCGGTGAAGAAGATCCACGTGTTGTCGGCCTGGCCGTTCGCGTCGAGCGTGTCGAGGATTTTACCGATCTGCACGTCGAGGTGCGAGATGAGCGCATAGTATTCGCTGCGGTGCGTCTTCACCGCGAACTCCGTGCGCGGCATTGGCGCGAGGTTTTCATCACGCAGTTTGTGCTGGCAGCCGATGTCGTCCTTGTAGGGATACTCGGGAATGAAGTTCTGCGGCACCTGCATGCGGCTGAGCGGATACATGTCCTGAAACTCCTTCGGCGCCTGTCGTGGATCGTGCGGCGCGTTGAACGCGGCGTAGATGAAAAACGGCTTCTCCTGCTGCTTCGCGTCGTTGAGGAAGGTGATCGTGTGGTCATTCACGACTTCGCTCCAGTGCTTGCCGCCTTCCCAGAATCCGCCAAGCGATTTGTCATAGGGGCTCCACGCATCGGTCTGACCTTCGATGGGACGATTGTAGGCGGTGGGAACGGTCTTCGGCATGCCGGGGCGCACATCCATGACCATGTCGAAACACTTCGTCGCATCGGTCTGCACATGCCACTTTCCGGTCATGTAAGTCTTGTAGCCGGCCTTGCCCATGAGCTGCGACCATAGCACACCTGACTGACGCTCCTTGTCGGTCGTTTTGTAAACCGAGTCCGCGTCCCACACGCTGCGGCCGGTGTTCAGCATCGTGCGGCTCGCCACGCACACCGCACCGCTCCATGAGCCCATGTTGTAGGCGCGGGTGAAGGTGGTGCCGCGTGCGGCAAGACGGTCGAGATTCGGCGTATCGATGTCCGTGTGGCCAAAAGCGCGGATCGCTTCATACGTGAAGTCGTCGGCGAAGAGGAAGAGAACGTTGGGGCGCTGCTCTGCAGCGAATGACGAAACCAGAATGAGGAATGACGAAAGGATGATGAGGGCGGGTTTCATGATTGATATTGTAACGAGGTCACATGCTTGAGATTGCCGATTGCTCAAAAAACGTTGCTATCAGAGGTTGTTGTTTGGACTGGCTTTTTCGATCTCAAGTTTCCAGCCTGCAGCATCGCATTCGAATTCTTCATCTCGGAAATAAAACAAGTAATGGTGTTGATTCGACTGATCGAGAGATCTGATGATCCAGTTGTCCTTCAAGTGATCGAGCTTTAGATCGCCTGAGATTTCATAAAACTCACCCCAACTCGGGGCAGTTTTGCTAAATCTGCATTGTCCTCGATACCAACCTTCGTCGTTAACGGTTCCAAACCTGTAACGAGTGCAATTTTCGAACCGGATGATTCCAATGTCCTCCTCATCAAATTGCGGGAATTGAAATGGATTTAAGTAGAAGCGCAGGA
The DNA here is from genome assembly GCF_020439865.1 of Prosthecobacter sp. Classification (GTDB taxonomy): domain Bacteria; phylum Verrucomicrobiota; class Verrucomicrobiia; order Verrucomicrobiales; family Verrucomicrobiaceae; genus Prosthecobacter. Next base: position 2,842 of record NZ_JAGRPF010000241.1, on the reverse strand, counting down.
TTAGATCACTTCCGTCCCAAGACACCTTGGGACCTGGCGCGTTCGGCTCGGCATTCCAACCGTCGTTAAGTTTGGTGAATGTCGTCTTCATGTTGGAACCTATCGCACCTGTCCTTTCTCGCGCACTTTGGCGAGCAGGGCTTTAAGTTCGGCGACTTTCTCCGGCATCTCGGAATAGAGGTTCTTCTTCTCGGCGACATCGTCCTTCAGGTTGTAGAGCTCGCCGGGCTGCGTGTTCTTCGCGTAGCCGTTCGCTTCATCGAACCACGCGGGCACTTTCGTCACGCTGCCGGATTTCGCGTCTACCAAGACCCAGTCGCCATGACGCAATGCGTAGCCGTTGGCGTTCGTGTTGTGCACGACGGTGTCGCGCGCGCTGGGGCCTTCACCTTTGATGAGAGCGAGCTGATTGAAGCTGTCTTCGGCGGAACCGGCCGGAATGTCGCCGCCGACAATCGCCGCGATCGTTGCATAGATGTCGATCTGGCTGATGAGGCCGTCGTTCACCTTGCCCGCGGGCACCACGCCGGGCCATTTGACGACAAACGGCACGCGGTGGCCGCCTTCCCAGATGTCGCGCTTCAATCCGCGCAGCTCGCCCATGCTGCGATGCCCGAAGTTCTTGATGCGCTCATACGCGTATTGCTCCGGGCCGTTGTCGGCGGAGAAAATGACGAGCGTGTTGTCCGCGAAGCCGTGCTTCTCCAGCGCGGCGAGCACGCGTCCCACGGTGTCGTCGGTCTGCACCACGTAGTCGCCGTAGCCGTTCGCGCCCGACTTGCCGACGAATTCCTTCGCCGGAACGATGGGCGCATGCGGCGACGTGAAAGGGAAGTAGAGGAAGAACGGCTTGTCTTTCTGCTGCTTGCCGATCCACTCCTCCGCCTTCGTCGTCAACGTCGGCATCACCGCCCAGAAGTCCCAGTCCTTCACCGAGGGGCCCGGACGCGCCTCCCAGCTGCCTTCGGCTGTCGGTGCCGTCGTGGTGAGAGCAACGGTGGGCGTGGTGATGACGCGATCGTTCTCAAAACAGGCGTAAGGCGGAAAATTCGGCACGTCGTCGCCGAAGTAATAATCAAACCCGTGCGAGAGCGGCCCACCGGCGATGGGCTTGCTCCAGTCGAACGCACCCGGGGCAAAAGACTTCTTCTTCCCATCGCCCTGCAGTTCCGCGCCCGGCTTCTTGATCGACTCCCAGTCCCAGCCGAGATGCCATTTGCCGATGCACGCGGTTTGATAGCCCTTCGCCTTCAGCATCTCCGCCACCGTCTGCTTTTCATCGTCCATGATCGGCTGGTCAAACGAGTTCACGATGCCGTGAAACTTCCGCCAGTGATAGCGCCCCTCCAGCAGCGCATAACGGCTCGGCGTGCAGATGCCGGACGAACTGTGCGCATCCGTGAAGCGCATCCCCGCCTTGGCGAGCTTGTCCAGATTCGGCGTCGGAATCTTCGACTGCGGATTCTGAATGCCGAGGTCGCCATAGCCCATGTCATCCGCGTAGAGGATCACGATGTTCGGCTGGGCGGCGTGAAGTGCCGCGCCAAAGGCGAGGAGACAGAGAGTGGTGAGCGCGCGTTTCATGGTTGGGAAGGGTGGTTGGCCAGAATGCTGTTCATCTATCTCCAGCTTGAGGGCAAAACCGGACACTGGCTGTGAAAGCTAGGCGAGTTTCTCGGTCGTCACCTTGATTTTGCAATTGGGCGCCAGACCATAGTAGCTCTCCAAGGCTGCTCGGACCATTTGTTCGATGTCGTCTTCATTCACCGATTCCACATCGAAGGTGCAGTAGACCTTCGGCTCCCACGCCGTCAGCTTGCAGCCGTCTGGCAGGCGAACCCCATCGTCGGGAAGAACCGTCAGCGGTTCTTTCTCATCCAGATACTGAAAGTTGAACATCCCGGCATGAAGCTGGATCCAGAACGGCGGTTTTGAATCTCCGATCTCCGAAGCTTCGATCAGCGTGCACCAGCCGTTTCCTTTGTGCGCGATCGAAGTGGAACCGACGGATTCCATCGCTGCACGAAGTTCTGTTCCTAGGTGATCCATTGCTTTGGTTGAGGAAGTGCAGCCGGTGACATCACTTGTCCTTCTTCTTTTTCATCTTCTTCCCCTTCTCGCTTTTCCACAGCACGATGTCTGCGAAGTCGTTCGCCGAATCCGGGCCGTCGGTGCTGCGGCCGCGGGCGATGTCGGCTTTCAGGAGATCGAGGAGCTGGTTCACGATCTCGGGTTTGGATTCGAAGAGGTTCGTGGTCTCGCCGATGTCGTCCTTCATGTGGTAGAGCTGGCCTTTGGGCCAGTCGGCGGGCGCCTTGGCTTCGGTGGGCGAGGACCAGCCGCCGGAGGCTTTGGCGAGCGCGAGCTTCCACGGTCCCTGGCGATAGGCGAAGTGGCCGCTGTTCGAGTGATGAATGACGCCGTGACGCGTGGACACGATCTTTTCACCGCCGAACGCCGGCAGGAAGCTCACGCTGTCCTCGCAACTGCCCGCGGGCACCGGCTGACCGAGGATCCCGGCGGCGGTGGCGAAGAAATCGACGAGGCAGATGAGCTGGTCGCTTGTGGAGCCAGCGGCGATCTTCGCCGGCCAGCGGGCGATGAACGGGATGCGATGCCCGCCGTCCCAGATGTCCGCCTTCGAACCGCGCAGGTTCGCGCTGACCCTGTGGCCCTGCGCGGCGAGCTTGTCGATCCCGGCGGCCTTCGAGCAGCCGTTGTCGCTGGTGAGGATGAAGAGCGTGTTCTTCGTCATGCCGTTGCGCTCCAACGCCTCCGACACGGCGACGACCACGTCATCGGTCTGCATCACGAAGTCACCGTAATCGCCGAGGCCGCTGCG
>NZ_JAGRPF010000101.1 GCF_020439865.1 Prosthecobacter sp. | reverse complement strand
CCTTTGCCGGAGCTGCGGCGTTCCGTGCCAGACTCACGCCGTCGTTTGCCGGAGCCGCCGAGTTCCTTGCCAGACTCACGCCGTCCTTTGCCGGAGCCGCGGAGTGCTTTGCCGGAAGCGACCCGGAGCGCTCCAGAATCATGCGGATCCCGTCCGGCCATCACGCAGGAAACCGGTGTGGGGGCCTGGAGGAGTGTCCGATGGTCCGGCGACGGCGGCCAACGGCAAGCCGTGCCGCGACCTCATCATCGCAAACGAGAGCCGACACGGGACCGCCGAGGCCTCGTCGATTCACCAACGGCGACGAACCGTGGGTGTGCCTTGACGCTTCTTCCATCACCTGCCAGACTCGCGCCATGGAAAATCTCCCCAAAATTCACGAGAAGCAACCCGTCGCTGTCGAACTGCCTGCTGGAGACCACTGGTGGTGCGCCTGCGGCCTGAGCGGGCATCAGCCGAACTGCGATGGCAGCCACAAAGGCACCGGCTTCGGTCCGAAGAAGTTCACCCTGCCGGAGGCAAAGAAGGTGTGGCTGTGCAACTGCAAGCACAGCAAGAATCCGCCCTTCTGCGACGGCAGCCACAAGGCGCTCTAAACACTCTCCACAGAATCAGTTCACTTCCAGACGCGTCGTGATGGGAATAACCCACACGACGCGTTCTCTTACCTGCCATTCCTTTCCAACCCATGAATCGAAGCTGTTTCCTCTCCCTCGCCGCATCGCTGCTCGCTGTCACCGCCCTGAATGCGCAAACGTTCAGCTTTGAAGGGGTCGCCGCGCCGAAGCCGCAGCGGGTCACGGCAGAACTTGTGGCCGAAGTCACGGCCGCCGCACCCGGGCAACCATTTCAGGCGGCGGTCAAACTGGTGCATGCCAAGGACTCCCACACATACGGAAAAGTTCTGCCACCGGAAGTCGTGGGCAAACCCACGAAACTGGTCTGGAAGCTGCCCGAAGGCTGGCAGGTCGAAGAACTGCCCTGGCCCGCCACACACAAGGTTCCGTCCACGGGCGGCGAGATGAGCGAGGGATACGATGGCACCACTTACCTGCCGGTAAAAATCACACCGCCGGCCAGCGCCGCCGTCGGCAGCAGCGTGGACTTGAAGGTGAAGGTCGATGCGCTGGTGTGCGATCCCAAAAGCTGCATGCCTTTCATCAAAGAGATCGCGCTCTCGATGAAAATCGCCGCCACCGCCGAAGCCAATGCTGCGAATAAAGCTGTCTTCGGCAGTCCGGCACCCGCAGAAAAAAAAACTTCTGAAGCCACGACCGTAGCGAAGGAGGACGAGGTCAAGCCGTCCACCGCTCCGGCGGTCGCTCCCAAATCCGCCCCCCTTCCCTTCACACAACTGCTTCTATACGCCTTCGTCGGTGGTTTGATCCTGAACATCATGCCCTGCGTCTTCCCGGTGCTGGGCATCAAGGTGACCAGCGTGGTGCAGCAGGCAGGTGAAGACCGCCGCAAGGTCGTGCTGCACGGCTTGATGTACACCGTCGGCATTCTGCTTTCGTTCTGGGCGCTGGGTGGCATCGCCATCGCGCTGAACAAAGGCTGGGGCTCGCAGCTTCAGTCGCCTGCTTTCAATTTCTTCCTGGCCGCTTTCTTCCTCGTGTTTGCGCTGAACATGGCGGGGCTCTTTGAGATTGGCACTTCGGCCATCGGAGTGGGCGCGGGCCTGCAGTCCAAAAGCGGCCTCGGCGGCTCGTTCTTTTCCGGCCTTCTCGCCACGGTGGTCGCCACGCCCTGCTCCGCACCGTTTCTTGGCACCGCGCTGGGCGCCACGCTCGCGCTGCCAGCATCGCAGTCGATGCTGATCTTCACGTTGATCGGCCTCGGTCTCGCAAGCCCCTTTCTGCTGCTTTCGATCTTCCCCGGCCTCATCTCCGCGCTGCCGCGGCCCGGAGCATGGATGGAAAGTTTCAAGCAGGGCATGTCCTTCCTACTATTCGGCACGGTAGGCTTCATGTTCTATGTTCTGACGACTCAGATCGAAGGACTGCCGCTGTTGTTTGCGATTCTCAGTCTTGTGCTCATCGCACTGGGCTGCTGGATCTACGGGCGCTGGGCGCTGCCTCACAAATCCGCACGCACGCAGACCATCGCGCGACTGCTCGCGCTGCTGGCCGTTGTCGGCGGGCTGTGGATTGGACTGCCGGATGCGTCCGCCGCACGTTCACACACCACCGAAACGGTCAATCCCAAAGACCCCGACGCCCTGCATTGGGAAACGTGGTCTCCCGAAAAAGTGGCCGCCTTGCGTGCGGCCAAGCAGCCGGTGTACATCGACTTCACCGCCTCCTGGTGCTGGACCTGCCAGGTCAACAAACGCGTCTATTCCAACGCGGGACTACGGGCTCTTTTCAAGCAGCACAAAGTCGCCACGCTCAAAGCCGACTGGTCGGATCCGGACGAATCCATCCGACTCGCGCTCGAAGCGCTCGGCAAACGCGCCGTTCCAGTCAACGTGCTCTACATTCCCGGTGTGGAGGACCCCTTCATTCTCGATGAACTGCTGACCGTGGACAATGTCACCGCGGCGTTGAAGAAGTTGGAGAAGTGAGAAGGAGCCTGATCACACCTTCGTGAGCTGCCTTCTCAGGCTGATTTCCACGCAAGCGATGATCAACGTGAGCGTGAAGAGGATGACAACACTGTTGATCCAAAGCGTGTTGTATTTGGTGCCCAAATAAGTCTTCCGCGTGCCGAAGAACACATTGGGACTTGTTTTGCGGCGGTAGTCCTCGCGTTCCATCTCCGCCTTGGTGACGAGGTCGAGCACCTTGCGGTTCACGTAGATTTCTTCAGCGCTGACACCGTCATTTTGCTCCAGCATGCTGTCGAGCATCGGCGGCTCGATGCGTCCGCTCAGCACGGCATCACGGATCGAACCCAGGCGCTTCGAAATCTCCCGCGGATTCTCGGCATAGAGGCCGGAAACCACCGCCAGCGACTGCTTGGTCAGTTCAAGCTCGTGCCGCTGTCGATCACTCATGTCCACTCCAGACGGCGGCAGCAGCGATTGAATGCGCTCGTCGAGAAAATCCTGATTCCTCGTCAGAGGATTGAGCTTCGACTGGGAAATGACCATCCCCTCATACGACCATCGAAGCGGCATGAACTGGCAGATGAACGGAACCTTGAGCTTGCTGACGTTTTCCTCGTCATTGCCGGCCTTCTTGAGCCACCGCCCCACGGAATAAACGAGGTCGAGGTTCTTGTTCATCTCCTCGTATTTGATCAACGCCCCGCCGAGGATGATCTGCGGAATCAGGATGAGCGGGATGGCATTCACCGCGGTGCGATTGTCCGAAACGATGCTGGAGATGAACAACCCGAGGCAGACGCCCGTCAGCGAGGTGAGGAACATCCACCACAGGTGGATGAAGAACATGTCACGAATCTCGAGCACCCAGTTGCCGATGAGCAGGTAGATCACGCATTGCAGAAGCGCGAAGGCGGAAAGCGAAATGATCTTGCCACTGAGGTAGTAGAACGTGCGCAGGTTGTGATTGCGCTCGCGGCTCAGTGTATGGCGGTCGCGGATGATTTCGTCCGCGCTGTTTGTGAGGCCCAGAAACATCGCCACAACGAGGCTCATGAAGAGGTACGTCGGAATATGGAACGCGGTGGCGAAGGTGTAGTGCGCCTCCTCGGAGTACTTGAGCACGCTGGCGATGAGCCAGGCCAGCAGCGGCGCCTCCAGCAGCGTAGTGAGCAGGTTGGCGCGATTGCGCAGCTTGCTGAGAAACGCACGCTTCAATAGCGTGAAAAACAAGATGCTTTCCTCGCGGAAGGTATGCTTCGGCGGCTTTGGCGTGCTGCGCATGCGGCTCGCGCTCTGACTCTCATCCCGCTTCGGACGTGCGATGAGGCTCGTGCTGCCGGGAGCGGCTTTTTGCTTCGCCATGCTCTCCATGATGAGATGCCGCTGATATGAATCGCGCCAGAAGTTCGGCGGAAAGCGCCGCGCTGCAACGAGATGCCCGTCAGCGCTGCGCTCCTGAATGATGTCACCGCTGATGTCGCGCAGCGGCGTCTCCAGCACGTCGAAAACGAAGTCAGGAGTGAGCTTGTCTGGCGGCTGCGCCTCCGCATCGCCTGCCTGCCCGGTTTCGGTGTGATACACCCGCCAAAAGTACTCGATCATGCCCTGCGGCGTGCCGTAGTAGGCCATTTTGCCGCCTTTATCGAGCAACAGCGCCTTGTCGAACATCTGCAGCAGCCGCGAACTCGGCTGATGGATGGAGGTGATGACGATCTTGTTGCGCGCAAGGCTGCGGATGATCTCAAGAACATGTTCACTGTCCTTTGAAGACAGGCCAGACGTCGGCTCATCGAACAGATAGACGTCCGAAATGCCGATCATGTCGAGACCGGCGTTGAGTCGCTTGCGTTCGCCGCCGCTGAGGAACTTCTGCTGCGGCGTGCCTGCGAGACGATTGCGCAGATCGGCCAGGCCAAGTTCCGCGAGCTTCGCATCGACACGTTTGCGACGTTCCTCGGTCTTCAGGTGCGGACAACGCACCGCCACGGAAAAGTCGAGATTCTCCTGCACCTTCAACAGCGGATCAAAGGCGTCCTCCTGCGGGATGTAGGCAATGTAGGGCGTGATGTTGTGCAGGTTGTCGTACAGGGCGAGACCGTTCATCAGCACTTCCCCGCCCTTGGGCTTCAACTGACCGCCAAGAATGCGCAACAACGTGCTCTTGCCGCAACCGCTCGGCCCCATGACGCAGATCATTTCCCCGCGGCGGGCGATGAAACTCACGCCGTCCTGCGCCGTGTCACGGCCGTCGAAACGATGGCTGAGTTCGCGCACCTCGATCTGGCGCACCGTGTTGCGTTCCTCCTCGATGATGCGGTCGGCAAAATGGCAGCGCAGATACTGCCCTTCTCCCAACGTGATGGTGTCGCCATCATTGAGGGTGATGCGATCTCGCACCGGAATCAGGCCGATGTAAAGCGGCCGCGACGAGCGCAGCACTTCCAGCACGCCAGTTTTCTGTGCGTAGTTGCACTCGATGCGCAGGAGGATCTCACCGTCGGTATCCTCGGAGAGAAGGATGTCGCCTTCATCAAGCAATTCGGGCTTGTTTGAGACGAGATAAGTATTGCGACTGCCTTCGAGACGGAACTGCCCGCCAAACTCCTGCGCACGCACACGCAGATCGCGCAGCGCAATCTCCACTTCGCCGTGAGCGATGATGCTGTCCTCGATGCTGGCCTCCACGATGGTGCCGCTGCTGAGCACCACGCCGTTCAGCGTGGCCTGCGTCGTGCGTAGTGCTTCGACGGTAACGCCGAGACCAAAGCTCAGTCTCAGGTTTGTGCCGCGCATGCGATGAGGCGCGATTTCCGCGCTGCCGCTGTCCGTCAGCGTGAGGTAAATCTGCGTTCCCGAGAGTGTCTTCTTCGAGTTGAAGTAGGTGATCAGGTCGTTGTAGTCGAGCGTCACGTCCTCCAGCACCACGCGCTCGCCGGGATAGAGACGGGAGAATTCCCCCGGAGGCTGACGGCGGCTGCGAACCAGAATGGAAATGCTGCCGGTGTTCTTGAGCAGCACGAGGTTTTGAAACCGGAAGGCCACGACCGAGCAATCGTCAGACAACGAGCGCAGCAACACGTCGCAGTTTTTCGTGGCGCCAATGCGCAGCGTGTCGAGCGGCTGGCCGCCCTTGGTAGAAAACCCTTCCTCCGGCGGTTTGTCTCCGGCGTTGAGCTGATAAACGATGTCGATGGCCTGGGCGGCGATGCCCAGATTCGTCATGAAGAGATAAAACTCCACCATCTGCCGCTGATTCTGCTGCGCGCGTGAAATGAGGAGATACAACTGCACGCCCAGCAGAATTTTCTGTTCCTGCGAGAGCTTCTGGCTGAGTTCCTTCGCACGCTGGGACAGATCCTGCGGCTCCTGCAGCGCCTCAAAGTAGAGACGGCGCATGTCGGCGTAAATCGCCTCCGGGTAATCATAGCGGAGGTATCCCAGACTGGATTCGACTTCCTCCTCTTCAATGTTGCCGTCCAGCTTGCTGAAGGCGGCAAACACCTCGATCAGCACCGGCAGCATCGTGTTTGCTGTGGCGGCGGAGGCTGCCGAGACCGAACTCCGGCCGTTCCAAAGATGCGCCCATCGACGCGGCGACCACCAAGGCTGAACCGCCGAACCATGATCGCCGCTCGCAGCATCCTGCGGATTGGAAAAGGAGGATTTGGCGGGTTTGTTGACCAAGCTCATGCGGTGGGTGTCGTGACGGGCCGCAGATGTTCCGGCTGTCGGGGGCGATTATGGAGTTCGTTTGCACAAACACAACCCACGAGGTGCGAATGAGCTTTCACATGCATAAAAAAACGGCCCGGTTGCCCGGGCCGCCTGAGATTGATTTAAGCAGATCCTTTCATTCACACACTTCTGTCACGCGGCGGACCTTCGCGCCCACGATCCTCGCCGCGCGGTCCGGGCGGCATCGATGCCGGGCCACGCTGGTCGCGATTCATGGGAGGCGGACGATGCCCGCCTTCACCGCCGCGTTGAAACGGAGGCTTGACTCCTGGACCACCACGAGGCGACGGGCCAGGACCGCGATCCCCGCCACGCATCCCTGCATGCGGAGGAGTCATCGGACGACGGAACTGTCCCGGTCCTCCCGGGCCGCGTCCGCCTTCGCGGTGACCAAAGTGACCGCGTGGTGGTGGAGCGCCCGCTCCGGGGCCACGTGGACCTGAGAATCCTCCGCCCTGACGCGGACTGCCGAATTGCTGTGGTTGCGGCCGGCCTTCAAACCGGCGTTCAGTTCCGCGCCCCAACATTCCCCGACCACCACGATCCATCGGCCTGCCATGCGGGCCACCAGGAGGCGAACGGAATCCTCCGCGCCCAGGCGGCGGTCCAAATCCACCACGCTGTGCAAAGTTCTGCGGCCCACGGCCCTGTGGACCATGCTGAGGAACTCCGCGATCATCTCCACGTGGCCCTTGAGGCTGACGAGATGCTTCCGGACTTCCCGCGTGATCATGACCGCGAGGGTTGTCTTTGGGCGGAATCACCGGCCCACGATTTCCCTGCTGCGGAGGAGTGCCCCGCGGATGATCCCCATCGCGCGGGCCATCCATCGGCGGGCGACGAAATCCTTCAGCGCCTGCGGCTTTGTCTGGCCCCCGACCGCCGTCACGAGGAGGAGTCATGGGACCGCGTTGTCCATCACGTTGAGGCTGGTCACCGCGCGGATGATCAGCATCGCGACGACCATCCATCTGCGGACGGCGCTCAGGACCGCGCGTCGCTTGAGGACGAGGGCCGCTTTCATCGCGGCGTGCACCATCGCGTTGTGGCTGGTCACGTCGTTCAGGAGCAGGAGGACGATTGTTTTCTGTCCGCGGTGTCTCTGCGGCAGGTCTGTCTGCCGGTGGTTTTGAATCCTGTGCCTGAAGTGCGGCGACGCTGAGAGCGACGACGCCACAAAGGCAGGTGAATTGGTTGGTTCTGGGTTTCATTTGAGTGGGTTGTGTGGGTTGGATGCTGGAGGTACAACCCCCGTCGAGAGCAGGAGTTTCATGGCTCCAACGCCACCGGCATGATTCTTTGTGTGCAACCGGTTTCGAAAACTTGCGGCATCCGTGGCATTGAACGCATTGCCTTTGTCCCCGACCCCGTTATCCTAAAAACCAATGTCCGACACCGAACCACACATCGAACCGGCAACCATCGAAGATCTTCCACAGCTTGTGGAACTGCTTATTGCGCTCTTCAGCGAAGAAGAGGACTTCAATCCGGACCGCTCCAAACAGGAGCACGGCCTGCGTTTGATTCTCGAGCAGCCGAACCGTGGTCGCATCTTTGTGCTGCGCACGGATCACAAGATCATCGGCATGCTCAACCTGCTCTTCACCATCAGCACGGCGGAGGGCGGGCTGGTGCTCATCATGGAGGATGTGATCGTCCACCCGCAGCACCGCCGCCAGGGATATGGCGGACGCCTGCTCAAGCATGCCATCGAGTTTGCGCGTGAGAAACGGTTCCGCCGCATCACGCTGCTCACCGACCGCATCAGTGCCGACTCGCAGTCGTTCTTCCAGCAGCACGGTTTCCAGTTCTCCAAGATGATCCCGATGCGGCTCGTCTTCCACGACATCTAAGCTCAACGGTCCGCAATCATGCACGCGCGCCTCGCCTTTCTCGCACGCCCCGAAAGCGGCACGGTGAAGATTTCGCGTGAATGGGTGGAGGCCTCCGACTGGTTCGTGCTCTTTACGCTCGGCACGCTCTTCTTTCTGCTTGGAGCCTTTGCCATGTGGGCCTGGGTCATCTGGCGGCGCACAACCAAACCAGAGCCGCATGTGAAGCTGCTCATGGAACTGGACGGTGAGACGGAGAGGCAGGAAGCACACACGGCGCCCGCCCCTCCGGAGCAGGAGTCACGTGCTCCTTGGGAACAATCCCCCGACTGGTGGAAAAAAGCGGACGACTAAATCCAGCATGAGTCATGACCGCTCTCCTTTTCACGGCTGGCGTGCGCGCACGCACTACCTGACACGCAACCGCCGTTTTCTTCTTCGCACTTCAGCAGCCATCATTGCCGTCGGCATGATCATCGCCTGTGTGATCGTGATCGGGAGCGTTCGATCGGGCGAGCCCGCCGGGAGTTTCGCGGTCTCGCCCGCGCTGAGTCACCTGCACGAGGAGTTTCATCATCTGCGGCATGAAACCGCCCCGCAACCGCGCGAACTCGCCACCTGGCTGCGCATGCTGCTGGCGCAGATCCCGAAGCTGGTCGAAGGAGACGAAGCAGGCGCATTCCAAGGTTTTCTCAGTGACGGAAAGCTCGGAGGCTATGACGTCGCGGAGTTGATACGACAGCACGCCACCACCGACGCGCCCGTTGGTTTGTTCCGAGATTTCCTCGCTGCGACGCTCGATGCAGACATGCCCGCACTCGAACGGTTGGAGAGCAAAGCACTCGCGACGCCACCCGAAATGCTGGCCGCTGAACTGGCGGGGAGCGTGCAGAGGCGCGGTAACAACATCCCGGGTGCCATGCAGGCGTTCTACACTGAGGGGCTGAACTTCGCAGACGCCTCCGCTGCACGTGAAGAAGCCGTGCGTCTCGCGATCAACCTGCGCGATCTCAATCTGCTGCGCACCATCGCCGCCCATACCGGGTGGATCGAGCACTGCCACCCACTGCTTCAGCATCATGCCGGAGCGCTGCTCGGGGATGTCTGGATGCAATGGCACGGGCTCATCCGCCACCGCATCAACGAAATCCCTTATGGGATGCTCACACTTGCCTTCTTCGTCGCGGCGCTGTGGTACTTTATTCTCGTGCAACACAGCGATCACGAGCGCTGGCGCTGGGCGCGTCCTATCGTGGCTCTCATGGCCGGGGTGGCCAGCGTATGGCCCACGCTCACGGTCCTCGCCTATCAGGAGTTTGTGCAGGGAATGACTGCCGACGCCCCTTTCCCGCACGATCTGATTTATTATCTCGTGGGCGTCGGCCTGCGTGAGGAAGGCTGCAAGCTCCTCCTCTTCGCGTTGTTCCTCCCGTGGCTGATGTGGCGACGCCAGCCGGGCCTCGCCCTGCTCACTGGCGCCTTTGTGGGCCTCGGTTTCTCACTCGAAGAAAACATCGGCTACTATCAGGACTTCGGCGGCACCATCGCTTGGACGCGTTTTCTCTCCGCCAACTTCCTGCACATCTCGCTCACCGGCATCTGCGCGCACAGCCTCTACCGCATGCTGCTAACGCGCTTTGCCAGGGCGGATGAATTCATCGCCACCTTCCTTCTCGCGGTCGCCGCCCACGGAGGCTACGACTATCTCGCCACCGGCACTCTCGATGACAACGGCTGGCTCTCGATCATCGTTCTGGTGGTCAGCGCCGCGCGTTTCATCGATCTCCTCGGAGAAGAAACACGTCCCGTGCGCCTGACCATTGCACCCCGGGCCGTCTTCACCTTCGGATCAGCCGTACTCATCGCCTTCTCTTTCATCCTCGGCGCCTGGACCTCGCGATCCATGGAAGGCATCGCCACCGCTGGTCAGGAATGCCTTTCCATGATCCCCATCGCTCTGCTGTACTGGCGAAAATTTGAAAACGCGTGAACTGCCCGCTTCCAGCCCAAAACTCTCCCGCCATGGAGCCACATATGCGACAAAGCAGCCCCAGGACTCAAGAAACGTACTCCGACCTGAGAGTTCGTTTTTGTTGCGGCCGTAAATTCACCTTGTCGGAGGCATCGACGAACGTGTAATCTCCGCTCGTACAATCCCTTTATTATCATGAATCCGCAGCAGCCAGGAACACCGCAGAATCCGCCGCAGCCCCCGCACCCGGGAGCGACCCAGCCGCTGCCTCCGGGCTACATGCCGCCGCAGGGCTATCCGCCGCAGATGCCGGGGTATCCGCCGGGCTATCCAATGCCGCAAGGCTATCCGCCGCAGATGCCGGGGTATCCGCCGGGTTATCCGATGCCGCAGGGCTATCCGCCGGGCTATCCGATGCCGCAGGGGTATCCGCCGCAGATGCCTGGCTATCCGCCGGGCTATCCGATGCCCACGATGCCGATGCCTGCGATGCCGCCGCCGCCTGCGCCCTCGACCGGCGCGGTTCCTGCGGCTCCCAAACCGGCAAGCGCCGCCGTGCCAGTGGCGATGCCGGTGCCCTCCGGCGTGGCTCCGGCGATGCCTGTTCCCTCAGGGGCGGTGCCTGCCATGCCTGCGCCAAGCGCACCGATGGTGATGAGCGCCGCACCGGTGGACGAAGCGGAGGCTCCTGTGCTGGTCGAGCATCACGAAGGGGAGGTGTTTCATCCGCCAGCGCTCACGCACATTGAGACGGGGCCGCCGCCCAACAAGTTCGTGCAGTTGTGGCGCAAGGCGGGGGCGAGCTCCCTGCTGCTGAGCATTTTGATTCACGTGGGGCTGGGCATTGCGGCGTTGTTCATCGTGTTCACCACCGGGGTGCTGGACAAGCAGGTGGACTTCCTGCCGGGAGGCGGGACGGCGCAGGGGGCGCAGGCGAGTGCGGACCTGCAGCACAAGGTGCAGCAGAAGAAGCGCAGTTCGATCAACAAGACGATGCCGATGAAGAAGCTGGTGAGCACGAGCATGAACTCGGCGATCACGCTGCCAGAGGCGCCGCCGGACGCGCTGGACATGCCGGATGTGAGCGCGATGATGGGCGGAGGAGCGCTGGGAGCGAGCGGAGGGTTTGGCACCGGCGGGGCTGGTGGTGGATTTGGCAAAGGGATGGGGATGGGAGGAGCAGCAGGGTTTGTGACGCTGCCGCCATCGATGCGCAGCCGCTGTTCGACGCAGGAACGTTTGGAGAAGCTGAGGCAGAACGGCGGGACGCCGGAGTGCGAGGCTGCTGTGAGCGCGTCGCTGGAGTGGCTGAAGGGCAAGCAGAACGCCGACGGCTCCTGGGGCCGCAACAACAAGTGCGCGATGACCGGACTGGCGCTGCTGTGCTTCCTGGGCCGTTGTGAGACGCCAGAGTCGCCGTTCTACGGAGACAACGTGATGAAGGGCATCATGTTCCTCATCGAGACGCAAAAGACCAATAAGAACAAGCTCTTCAGCCAGGCGGCCAAAGGCAATGCTCCCGTCTATGAGCACGGCATTGCGACGTATGCTCTGGGTGAGATGTACACGCTGGCGCGTCTTGGCAGCAAGTCGCTTCCGGGCATGCGCGAAGCCTTTGAGCAAGGTGTGAAGATCATCATCGACAACCAGCAGGACAGCGGGAGCTGGGTGTATGACCAGGAAACCGGCTTCTATGCAGGCAAGAAGAGCCGCGAGGATCTTTCGGTGGCCGGCTGGCAGTTCCAGGCCCTCAAGGCCGCGAAAAACACCGGTTTGAAGATTGATGGGCTGCACAGCTCGATCACCAAAATGACCAAATACCTTGAAGACAAGCAGACCAAGGACGGTGGGTTTGGCGGTGCGAATCGGGACGCACACTACAACCAGTGGAGCCTTTCCGGCGTGGGCATTCTTGGTTTGCAGACGATGGCCAAGGGCAAGACCACGGCAATCAAGAAGGGCGTCAAGTTCCTGCGTGACTTCATCACCGCCGAACCGCTCGACTGGAACAAGAACTGCAACCTCTACTGCTGGTACTACTACACCCAGGCGTTTTTCCAGCAGGGAGGCGAGGACTGGAAGTTCTACAACCAGCAGTTCCTGCCGCAGATCCTCGGCGCCCAGCAGGCGGACGGCTCTTTCAAGCGCGGCCGTCCGAACTGGCCTTCCGGCGACGCGGCAGACGAGATCTACCGCCAGTGTCTCTGCACGCTTCAACTCGAGATTTACTACCGCTATCTCAAGGTCAGCGACCGCGAAGAAGAGTCGTTCTTCGACAAGTAAGTTGAGAGCACCCGGTCCGCCCTCCGGCTCCCTCCGGGTGCAACTCAGACGTCACGTGGACGTCCAACGATGATGCCCGCGTGGCTTTTGAAGGTGTTCAGATATTCATGGATCGTTTTGTCCACGACCACCTTTTTATAGGTCGCTGATGCGTGCATGAAGCGGCACACCCCATCGCCGGTTCTAAGCGCCAGGCCGACATGCGAACAAAACACGTGCTGGCGGTTGGTGACGATGCCAATGATGTCGCCGCTTTGAATGCGCGGCTCGCAGGCGGCGACCTGAGCCTTCGCAATGAAATCAAACGGCACGCGTTCCAGCTTTTTCTCGATCTGCGCCAGCGCGGGCACCAGTGACGGATTTGCACGCAGGTAGCGGTAGAGCTTTGGGTTCAACGACATCTCATCATTGCTGCGTCCCGTCAGGCGCACCACCGGGCCGACGTCACGCGTGACATTGCGGATGTTGCCCCGGGCGGCATTGTCGGTGAACCATTCGTCCAGGTAGTGAATGCGATCTAGATATTGCCCCCGGCACTTGCCGCCACGATAGCGCGTCCATTCGATTTGTCGCAGCAGGTCGGACGGCGCATACGAACCCTGGCGCCTGGCGACCATGCGCGCCAGCCCCAGGGCGATCTCAAAGAACGTCCAGCAGTCGAGTCCGTTGAAGTTGACTGACGGTGACTCGATCTGGTCGTCGATCTCCAAGGTCCATGCGACGTACTTGGTGCCGCGCAAAGCCTGTCCGAACTGTGCCACCCGCGCACCCATCGGCAGCGCAGCCCAGTTTTCAGCCAGTGCCCGGGCAACCACCTGTTGAAATTTGTCCACTCCGAGGAAGGTCACGCTTTGTGAGAGATGCTCCGCCGCTGCAAGCTGAGAGGCGGTTCCTCCCAGCAGACTCAGATGAAGAAAGTGTCGTCGGTTCATCATGCGCAGCATCAATACAGGTTTTCCGCCAGTCCGACAGCTTCTTCTCCCGGAGCACCGGCATCCAGCCATTGCACATCGTGCACGAGACCGAACTGTTTCGGTACCAGCATGCACAAGTCGCCGAGTTGTCGGTCCAATTCCCGCACGAAGGATTCGATGGCCGGGCCAGCCTGTCGGCCACGCAGCGGTTGTTGCGCCGCCTGGAGGCAGGATTGCAGGTGGACTTCTTGAATGAAGGGTTCGAGTCCGTAGCCCACCATGGCGATTGCCCGGTCCGAATTCGTGTCGATGAGCAACATCACCAGCCGGTTTTCGCCGCCTTTCTCCACGGCGCTGGAAAGCCGCCCGCGATTGAAGATCCAGAACGCATAGGGCACCAGAGGGGCCTGCTGCGGCACGTCGATCAGCACTGCGGCAATTGTGAGCTGGGGAAAACGCCGCTCCACCTGGGCGATCACGCTCTCCACTCGCCTCCGGGCAAAAGAACCCATCACGCCCGTGGTGTCCGAGATGGGACGCTGCAAGGCCGGGGCGATGCCAAAGGTTCGGTCCGCCACTTCAAGCGAGAACCCGCACTGCCGGCAGGCGGCATCGGTTTCAATGGCAAGGGTTCGACAGGCAGGGCAGCGCACGAAATGATTGTACATCCTGCCGCCATCGTTGTGCAACGATCATTCCTTGGCAGCCCGTCGCTTGAGCGACCAGCGGATCAGACGGCGCGGCATCAGTCGGAACAGCCGTCCGGCGATCGATACTCCCACCCCGGGAAACACGCAGACCCGGCCTTTCTGAAGTGCCGAAAGCGCCTCTTTGACCACCCTGTGGGGCGGAATGCGCAGCAGCTTCTGACCAGAGCGGTTCGTGTCGTTGCCATCTTCACGTCTTGCCGTTTTGCTGAAGTTGGTCGGAGTCGGTCCGGGGCAGACGCAGGTCACCGTCACGCCGTGTGGCGCGAGTTCGATCGCCAGGGCCTCGGAAAAGCTGGTCACATAGGCTTTGGAAGCCGCATACACCGCGAGGTTGGGCATGGGCAAGGTGCTTGCCAGGGAGCTGACGTTCAAGATTCCGGCGGGGCTTTGCAAAACGGGAATCAGGGAATGCGTCAGCATCGACAAGGCTGTGATGTTGAGTTCCAGCTGGGTTCGCGTCTTCTCGATCGGAGAACTCGCGAAACTGCCGTAGTCTCCCATCCCGGCGTTGTTGATCAGCAGGTTGGGTTTCACCCCATTCGTGGTGAGAAAGGCGAGCAGTTGATCGCGTCCTTCGTCCGTGGCCAGATCAGCAGCACAGCAGAGGATGGTTGCTGGCGAAGATGCGATCCCCTGTTTCACGGCCTCCAGCGCATCAGCTCGCCGCGCAACCAGCACCAGCGTGCTTGCTTTGGAAGCCAGTTGTCGTGCAAATTCAGCGCCGAGACCGGAGGATGCCCCGGTGATCACCGCACGGCAGTTTTCGAGAGGAAATCCGTTCGCCATAAGCTTTCCCAGCAGTAACACAGAATGCGCATGACCATCAACCAGCTTTCCACTCAGAGTCCCTTCACCACGAAGGACGGCAGCACCATTCGCAGCATCCTCGACCGCACGAATGCTCCGGTGCAGAATCAGAGCCTCGCTGAGGCTGTCGTTCCTGTCGGGCAGCCCACCGAGCGCCATTACCACAGGCTCAGCGAAGAGTTCTACTTCATCCTCGAAGGGCAGGGAACCATGGAGATCGACGGAGAAACTCGCGCCGTCGTTCCCGGCGATGCGGTTCTCATTCCGTCCGGTGCATGGCATCAGATCACCGCGTCACAGACGCTGCGTCTCCTTTGCTGCTGCGCGCCGCCCTACTCGCACGAAGATACGTATTTTGCCAATTTGTGAATTCTTGATAGCTGGGAAGCTGAACAAGGTTGAATTCGATCTCGCCGTCGCCCACGACGATGCTGCGCACCATCAGTTCGGCGACGCGGCGTTTTTCTTCGAGGCTCATCTCAGGCCAGCGGGCATGCAGGTCGATGGCCTCGGAGACCATCTGTTCACTTGAGAGGTTGTCGATTTTGAGAACGTCAATCTCGGCTTGGAGGCGCGCCAGTTCTTCGTCGAGCTGCGATCGCTGGTCGCTGAGCGGCTGGTTGAACTTTTTGAAGTCCTCCGCGCCGATGTTGCCATCGAGATAGAGCCGGAGCATGCGCTCGGTGTCCTGCGTGAGCTTTTCGGACTCCTTCCGCCGCTGTTCGTGCAGCGACTGCTTTTCAGAGAGGGCGGTTCCGGCCTTTTTGAGGTAGGCCTGGATGTTGTCCGGTTTCACGAGGTAGCCCTTGACCTCCTCCATGAAAATCTCGTCTAAGTCCTGGCATGAGATGCTGTTGCGGCACTTCTGGCAGGTGTATTTCGGCGTGCGCATGGGCACATACATCCTGGCCCCGCAGTGGCAGGCGACGAAGCCGCTGAAGATATGAGCGGGCATCTTGCTGGGACGGCGCTCGCGCTTCATGTAACGGGCGTCCAGGCAGGCGTTGCACCGTTCCCATAGCTCGGCAGAGACGATGGCCTCGACCTCATTGAAAATGTGTTCGCTCTCAGGTTTGTTGACGAGCTTCTTGCCGCCGATGTTGGTGCTGTAGTTGCGGCGATGGATGCCCTTGGGCGTGGGATCGCGAAGCTGGAAGCGCACCGCCGTGTCCGACCACTTCTTTTTGTTCCGGGTGCGGTAGCCTCGTTGATTCAGCATCCGGGCAACGGTTTTGATTCGCTTGTGCTCGTCGAAAAGCTCATAGATCAGCCTGCGCACGGGAGCTTCGTCCGGGTTCACCGCGAGCTTCTTGTCCTTCCACATGTAGCCATAAGGGGCCTTACCGCTGAGCGGTTTGCCCATCTTTGCGCGAACAAGAACAGAACTCTTGATCCGGTCGGCGATCTCTTCTCGCTCCCATTGGGCCATGCAGCCGACCAGATTGAAAAACAGCCGCCCGGCGGGTGAACTCGTGTCGATGCTCTCACTGAGCGACACGAGATCGGCCTGGTGGGTCTGGAAGAACTCGCTGAACTCCATCAACTCCTTCGCATTGCGGGTCAGGCGGGCGAGTTTGGAAAAGACGAGCGCCTGGATGTGCCCGCGCTTCACGTCAGCCATCATGCGTTTGGCCTCCGGGTGGTCGGCCACGCTCTTGCCGCTTACCCCTGCGAGGTCATAGATTTCGAGAACCTTCCATCCCCGCGAGGTGGCATACATTTCCGCCCGGACGCGGTGATGATCCGGGCTGTCACCCTCGGCCTGCTCCTCGCTGGAGACGCGAATCCAGATCCCAACCCGTTTGGCTCCACTTTCGCAAATAGGCAAAGTTTTACTCATGTATTGCCTTTAACATCGTACCCCTTCTTTTTCAAGTCAGCGCCTCTACTTCTTCTCACCGCGCTTCTTGGTCTTCCGTCGGCGAAGGTTCTCCGCCATCGTCGCGGCGAGTTCCTTTTCCAGTGCATTCACGTCCTCGCTTGGAGTTGGAACGGCGTTGGTTCGCACTTTCCATCCTTTCACGACTTTGGAACTGCTGGCTGCGGATGGTGGAGGAGGCTCGGGGGCGGGCGCAGCTCGGCAGGAATCCAGAAAGGCGACAAAGTCGGCCTGCATCAGGCACAGCACCCGCTTTTGATCCTCAGCCGAGAGCAGGCTGCTGACGGCCGCGCTAAGCCGCTGGTGTTTGGTCTCATCGACGGTCAAAACGAGCACCTGCGCCACGCCTGCACGGAGGCACTTGGTCACGTTCTTCATCTCGTATTCGAGTGTGTTCGTCACGGAAACCTCGCAGGCAATGCTGAGGCCATCCCGTTCCAGGTAGATGTCCACCGTGTCGAGCGAGCCGGGGAGCTGACGTTCAATCGTGGCTCGAAAGCCCCGCGCCTCAGCCAGCCGCTTGAACTCGGCCTGTGCGGCCTTGTGGATGTCCCCACCGCGTCCCAGTTCCTCCAGATCAGCTTTGAGGGTGGTGGTTTCGTATTGGGGCGGTTCAAGGGGTGCCTCAGCATGAGGTGGGACTTCTACGGCAATCGGTGGAACAAGCTCAGGATCGGGCACTGAGGGCTCGACTGTGACAGGAGTGGGTGGCTCTTGGGCTTTTGCCGGTTGCTGGCTCTTCGCGGGCAAAGGTGCTGTCAGCGCACAAAGCCGTTGCCGTTCTGCTGCCTCGATCTCGCTTCGTGGCGTCCCGTATCGACTTCTGGATCTAGCGATCACATCCTCGCGCACCTGATCGTCTCCCGTCATGTCGATGGAATCAAAGGGAACGCGCACATTGAAATCCTGATCGCTTCGCTCGATGCGCACGATGGCCTCTCCGATTCCGAGACTTTGAAGAGCGTCGGCCTCAAAGTGTGCGAATCCCTTCGCCAGCTCGCGCGCGTCGGAATCTCCCACACGGAACACCACTCGCGTTCCGGCATTTGCCAGCACCGCACTTGCCACGGCGTCATTTCTGCTGAGCTGCGCCAGCTCTTGATGCGCCAAAACCAAGGACAGCCGATACTTCCGCGCTCCCGACAAAATCTCGGCCATGGACGGCGTGATGAAGTTCTGAAACTCATCCACATACAATGTGAAAAGCCTGCGCTGGTTCTCAGGAAGGCGTTGCCGAGCCATGGCAGCTTGCTGAAGTTTGGAAACGATCAGCGAGCCGAGAAGGTAGCTATTTTCAGTGCCCATCAATCCCTGGGGCAGTTTGACGAGGAGAATTTTGCCCGAGTCCATGATCGCCGGGATGTCCAGCTTGGTATCGCGCTGGCTCACCATGTAGCGAATTGGCTTGGGTGAGAGAAAGGTCTGCAATCTGGTCAGCACTGGCCCAATGGATTTGCTGCCGCCGAGTTGGGGAAAGCCCTTCTTCCAGTAATAGACCACATCCGCATCGGTCACTCCTTCGAGCACCTTGCTGCGATACTCCGGCTCCAGAAGAAAACGCTGTACATCCGCCAGAGTGCCACCTTCGGGGTGCTCCAGAAAGGCGAGGATGGCGTTGCGGAGCACCACGGTCATTTGATCCCCCCAGCTAGTGCTGAGGCGCTGGAATACGCTGACGAGGTCGGACGCCAGCAGCGTTTTCTCGTAGTCCGTGGTCGCCCGGAGAATGTTAAAGCCAATGCTGAATGCCTCATCGCTAGCATCGACGAGCACCACATCATCGCGTCGATGCGCTGGCACCAGTGCCAACAGCCGCTCGGTCACATCTCCATGCGGGTCTAGCAGAGCAAAGCTATCACCACTCTCCAAATCCTGGCGGATCAGATTCATCAAGAACGTCGTTTTGCCCGTCCCAGTGCCGCCGATGACGTGCATGTGCCGCACCCGCTGATCGGTGGTCAGGAAAACGTTGCTACGCTGGCCGGCGTGGTCATTCCAACCAAGGAACAAGCCACCGTCGCGTTCACCTGAGTAAGCACGACTGCGCCCGGTGTCCTGCCGCAACTTCTTCGACACCAGCGACTCATCGGGAAGGCGGATGAGATTGAGCAGTTCCTCCTGCGAAAGCAGCATCCCCCAACGGTGAGTCTGTCGATTCAGCAGGTCCTCTTCCTGAGCCTCCGCTGGATACTCATCTGCCGCCAGCGGGACGAGATGATTGCCGCCCGGTCGAGCGAGCGCATTCAGCGCTGCCATCATCGGAGCCAAAAGTGCCCATGCGCGTGCGCCATTTTCGGCGCACGTCACCAGCCGCAATACCACGGCAAACAGCGGACTCCGCGCCTTTTGTGATGCCTCACGCGATAGCTCAGCGTGGTTCCTGAAAACAGGGGTGCCATCTGCGTGAGTCGAAACTCGCACCATGCTCTCACCCCATGCCGCCGTGGCAGGCTCGAAGATCACCTGAAACAATCCCATCTCCTTGTCGGCAAAGCCGGACATGGCTGAGATCAATCCGGGGAGCAGATCACTCTTCCCAGTTTCGAGAGAGAGCAAAAAGTCGCGTCCCAAACCAATCTCAGCCGCAGCATAAAAACGCCCGGTTCGCTCCCAGGCTGAATGCAGAAGGTTTTCGGTTGGGCGGGTGACACAGCCAGGGAAGTGCGTCTCGGTCTGCGCTTGAAGCTGAGATGCATCCTCCTCACTGAATGCCCACTGGAAACCGATCTCTCGCTGGTCGGCTAGAATCTCGAATGCCACCGGCTCTCGGCAGGACCGGCACAGCCTCAAAAACGAATCCATCTGCTCACGCCGATAGCGGGGAACCCTCGGAAAAGTCAGCGCGATTTCATGGCAGAAGCCCCGGCTCCAGGTGGTCACTTCCTCTTCCGAAGCCGTGTCCTCGGTCTCATCGACGTGGATTTTCTCTGTGTTGAACCACCGGCCAGCCTTGCTCAGCGCACGCTCCATCAGGGAGGGGCGGCGAACATCGTCCGTCACGCCTTCCGCACGCAGTCGGTAGCCGGTAAACCTCTCAAATGGCGGTTCCAATCCGACTGCTTCGGGATGAATGAACCAGCCACGCCCCCGCAGCTCCCACTGCAAATACTGCGCTGAGAGCTGTTCGTGGGGGGTCGTCATACACTCATTCGCGAGGGCACTTGCACCATTCGGGCGAGCAAGGGATGCATGTCGGGCCTTGCTTCGATGAACTCGACCTTCTCAATCCCTTCGGCAGCCGTGACTTCGTTGATCTTGGCTTTAATGATTCGCTCCACCATTTCCACATACATGAGGCGGGTGTCCTGCCGGAAAAATGTCTCCTTCCGCAAAAGGATTTCGTAGAGCCTTCCGAACACAGGAACCGTCAGCAGCCATGCATCGAAGTCCTCGAGCCCGAGCGTCAGCGTGTTTCGCAGCAGCAGGATAAAACCCAAGATGGTCATCCCGATGGTGACACCGCCCCAGACCATGCCAAAGAGAGCCAGATAGCCAACGACTAGACCGCTCAGCAGCAAGAGCAGCACGAGGAACTGCCAGAAAGGGAACGGCGCGGGTATCTCGCAGAAGCGATACGAGAAGAACCAAGATGTTCCGAAAGGTGCAGAGCAGAGATCGAAAGTGAGTCGCTCCCGCCTCATCCGCAGGTAGTCACGCTTCGAGGAAAGCATGCCACCCTCCCGATAATCCAGGCGCATCAGCTCCAGTCCCGGAACCTTTCGCTGCTGAAGCTCTTCTTCGATGCTCTGGTAGAACGAATCAGAGGATGTCTGAAAGTCATCCACCAGGGTGTAGGTCGGTGGCCGGAGTTCCTCCGGTTTGCGCTTTTTCCAAAGGCCAAGCATAGGTCAGCGGGGTGGATGGTTTACGCGGCGGCGTTGAACTTTTTCATCAGTTCTTGAACTTCGCGGCCGGGATCGGCCCCGAGAGCTTCAAACAAATCAAAGGCTTCGATCAAGTCCACGCGTCGCTCGCCCAGCTCGATCCTTGCCACCATCCCATGCTCACGACCAAGCGCCGTGGCGAGATCACGCTGCGTCATGCCAGCTTTCTCCCGCAGCGAACGTATGTGCTCGCAGAAGATCTTGGATCGTTTGCCGTGGAGGGGCTTGTTCACCCTCAAGTTTTGCCAGAAAATCGCCTTGCCTCCAAAATGAGAGCAGATATGATGCCTCACAAACCCATTCACCTGCCATGACCTTCCTCCGCAGAATCGGCCCTGACCCTCACGCCAACGGTCAAAGCACCCCGGCCTTGGAAAACTGTCCTGACATCTGGGAGCTGGCTGATGGCGATTTCGCCATCATCGGCATCGACATGACGGATGCAGCCAAACCGCTCCTGCCTGCGACCGCAGGGTGTGGGCCTGATGAACGGATCGTCCGTGTGCCTCGCCGCATCTTGGTCGATGCCAAGGCTGACATTCCAGCCAAAGCCTGACATCTGGCCTGAGTCACTCCGCTTGTGATACAATGGGCGCATCATGGCCCACATCGTCGCTTGGATCGGACTTCATGCCTTTGATCTGCTCTCAGCAGTTGGAATCATTTCCGGCTTGGCTTTTACGGCATTGAGTTTTCGAGAAGATACCCGCTCACGCCGTCTGAACAATCTTGTCCGGCTCACTGAGCAGCACCGGGACATTTGGGAGGAAAGCCAAAAGAATCCCAAACTCGCCCGAATCCGCGACCCAAAAGCCGATCTCTACACCAAGCCCGTCACGGCTGAAGAAGCTCAGTTTGTCATGCTGCTGATGTTTCATCTGCACTGCTGGTATCGAGCCATCGAAGGCAGGGAGGTGTCCAGCCTGGAGGGACTGGAAAAAGACATTCGGAACTTCTTCGGGCGGCCTGTGCCGCGCCATGTGTGGGAGGAGCGGAAAGCCTTCTTCGACCGCGACTTCCGTCAGTTCGTCGATGAACTGCTCCTCAAATGATCTCCAAACAAAAAGCCCGCCCGGATGAACTCCGAGGCGGGTGTTTTTAGTATTCGCTGGGCAAGAGAACGGTCGTCACGGAACGATCCCATTCCGTGATGATCCAGAACTTCACCTGGCTGGTCGTGCTGTAGGCGGACAGCAGCCGAGAGCCCTCTTCGAGCGCTCGATTGTTCTCATCAATGTCTTCCTGGCAGAGTTCGCCCCAGTCACCCATCGCATGTCGTGCGAGGGCGGAGGAGATGTCTGTTGTGGAGACTTCGGCGAGAACACCGGGCGTGGCAAAAAGCTGGCCCATGGCGAACCGGGCGGTCTGTGGATAGAGAATGAACATGGCAGAGGTCTTCAGTCATGGGTTCTCAGTCCAGCAGAGCGTGCAGTTCGTTCTCGGTCAGGTGATCCGGTTGGGCTCCTTCTTGGGGAAGCGGCACGACCCGGACAAACAACCGCCTCGCCAGCTTCACGAGGGCCTTTTCACGCCCCATGCGTCCAGCCTCGTCCTCGTCGAACATCAAGATGATGCCCGCTCTGCCTTCGGATGCCTCCACGAGCACCGTTTCCTGCGCTGCGGAGAGAGAGCTGCCCATGATGGAGACGACCCGGCGAAAGCTGAGCTGCCAGAGCTTGATCACATCGAAGAAACCTTCGACGACGATTAACGGCAGCCCTTTTTCCTCCTTGGAAGCGCGGTCGAGATTGAAAACCTCGGCGCTTTTGCGGAATCCAGCGGGCAGCTTGTATTTCGGTCGATCATCAGGTGGTTGTCCCGGCCAGCGACCTGCGTAGCCGACGAGTTCGCTGTCCCTGTTGTGGATGGGGATGACGATCCGCCCGGACATGGTGCCCTTGGCACAAAAACCGAGACCAAACTCCGCCACCGTTGCCGGGGTGAGTCCTCGCTCGGTCAGATAGGCATGATCCGTTTTTAGATTCTCCAGCTTGAAGCTCAGAGGTGCGTTTTCGCCTAGCTCTTCCACCGGTTCCAGTGGCTCGGCACGAGTCTCAGATTGAGGTCGGTTTCCATGGGCCGGAGGTGATCCAGACCATGGGCGTGAAGGTGCGGCTGAGCCTCCTTGCTGTTGACGTGGCGGAGGTGAGTCCGCTTTGCCAGCCAGCCCGAGGTTGAACCACTGGTCGATTTTCAGCGCTGCTTCGTGGGCATCGCAGTTCTCCATCTTCGCGACGAAGTCGAGATGATTGCCGCCGCATTTGCATGCGGAGAGATGACAGAACCAGCAGTTCTTGCTGAGCGTCACTTTGAACGTGTCTTTGCCGGTGGCTTCAGGGTGGATGGGGCAAGGGCCGTCGAGGCCATCGCCGTTGCGAGTGCGGTGCATTTTGGCTGTGAGGCCGTAATGCTCCAGCACCTGCGCGAAGGTCACGGCGGCTTTGACCGCCGTGAAGTCAATGAAGGGTCTTCCCATATGTGAATGAGCTGTGTTGGTGTTTGCGGGATGTTTGCGTTTTGCAAACACCTCCACGGCTCATGGTATCAGGCGGCTTG
>NZ_JAGRPF010000100.1 GCF_020439865.1 Prosthecobacter sp. | reverse complement strand
TCTGCGAAACCGTCGGCAAGCGCGGCGCCGCCATCATCGCCGCCCGTGGCGCATCTTCCGCAGCCTCCGCAGCCAATGCGCTCGTCGATCACGTCCGCTCGCTCGTCACCCCCGGCGCGATCCATTCTGTCGCAGTGAAGAGCAACGGTCTCTACGGCTTCGATCCCGAAGTCTGGGCCGGCATGCCCGTGCGCACCACGACCCCCGGCAGCTACGAAGTCATCACCGGCTACGAGATGGACGAATTCGCCAAATCGAAGATCGCCGCCACCAACAAGGAACTCGTCGATGAGCGCTCCTTCGTGGCGGACATGCTGAAGTAGTCGTCTGCTTTCTCCACCACGCCCCATGCGCCCTCGTGGCCCATGGGGCTTTTTTCTGGCGAAATTACCCTCTCCTGCCACGTTGACTCGCCATGCCCTTCTCCCGACGCGACATTCTTCAGACCACCGGCTGCGGCTTTGGCTATCTGGCCTGGCAGGCCATGGCCCAGAGTCAGGCGGCGCTGGCGAATCCGCTCGCGATCCGGAAGCCGCATCACGCTCCCAAAGCCAAGCGCGTCATCTTCCTCTTCATGCAGGGCGGTGTCAGCCACGTGGACTCGTATGATTACAAACCGCGCCTGTTCAAAGACGACGGCAAGATCATCGACGTCGAAGACTCCCGCATCGTGGCCAAGACCGGCAAAGGCGCGCCGCAGCGCGTGATGAAGCCGCTTTGGGACTTCAAACAGCACGGCGAGACCGGCCATTGGGCATCGAATCTTTTCCCAAACATCAACCAGCACATCGACGACCTGTGCTTTTTCCACGGCATGCACACCGAGGGCGTCGCGCATGGTCCAGCCACGCTCTTTTTGCACACCGGCACCACGAGTTTCATCCGCCCCAGCATGGGCTCGTGGGTGATGTATGGCCTCGGCGCTGAAAACGAAAATCTGCCCGGCTTTGTCACGATAAGTCCGAGTCTCGGCAACGGCGGCCCGCGCAATTACGGCAACGCCTTCCTGCCCGCCGTCTTCCAAGGAACGCCCGTGGGCCGCAGCGGTCTGCCCGCCAAGGAATCCACGATCAAGAACATCGCCAACACGATCTGGACGACCGAGCAGCAGCGCAAGCAATTCGACCTCCTCGGCGCTCTGAACGCCGAACAGGCCGCCCGTGCCATGCCTGGCGATACCGAGATCGACGCCGTCATCCGCAGCTACGAGCTCGCCTGGCGGCTGCAAAACAAGGCTCCTGATGCCATTGACCTGAGTGGCGAATCCGAAGCCACCTTGAAGCTTTACGGCATCAACGAAAAGACCACGGACAACTACGGCCGCCAGTGCCTCATGGCCCGCCGCCTCGCCGAGCAGGGCGTGCGCTACATCCAGGTCAATTACGGCGACAATTCCAACAACCCCGCCTGGGATCAACATTCCAATCTGCCCAAGCATGGCGACCACGCCGCCGCTGTCGATAAGCCGATCGCCGGTCTGCTCTATGATCTCAAACAGCGCGGCCTTCTCGAAGACACCATCGTCTGGTGGGGCGGCGAATTCGGCCGCACGCCTTATGCGCAAAACAACGGCACCGGCCGCGACCACAATCCGCTCGGCTTCACCGTCTGGGTCGCCGGTGGCGGTTTCAAATCCGGCTTCTCCCACGGCGTCACCGACGACATCGGTCACATGGCCGTCGAGGACAAAGTCCACATGCACGACCTGCATGCGACCATCCTTCATCAGCTCGGCCTCGATCACGAGAAGCTCACCTTCCGCCACGCCGGCCGCGACTTCCGCCTCACCGATGTTCACGGGCATGTGGTGAAGGAAGTCATCGCGTAAAGTGGTCCGCACAGTCCCCTGTGCGGACCACTTTGGATTCACTTCTTCACCAACGACTCCAGGTAATCCAAGAGGCTGGCGAACTCTTTCACCGTGAAGTTCATCATCAGGCCGGGCGGCATCATGCTCATCGGCAGTTTCTGGCGGTCTTTGATGTCCGCCGTTTTAAAGGTGAACTCCTGGGCGGCGATGTTGCGCAGTTTTACTTCATTTGCGCCTTCCAGGGTGATGAATCCCATCTGCTGCGTGCCGTCCTTCATCGTGATCATCTCGCTGGCGAAGCCTTGGGCGATGGTTTTGTTGGGATCGAGGATGTTTTGGGCTAGATCGGGGCGCTTGTAGGTTTGCGCGATGTTGCCGAGATACGGCCCCTTCTGCGGCTGGCTCTCGCTCGTCGTGTGGCAGGCGATGCAGGTGGCCTTGGTGAAGACCATTTCACCCGTCGCCACATCGCCCTTCATGGTGATGACCTTGGCGAGCACTTCCTCAGGTTTCAGCGTACTCACCAGCGGCGTGGTGTCCTTTTCGCGATTCAGACGCATCGACTTCGCGGCGTTGTCAGCTGCTTTTTTCACCACAGGATCGGGATCGTTCAACGCGGTGAGCACCTTGCCCGCCGACGGCATGTGTTTGATCAAACCGATCGCCTCCACGATCTGCTTCCGGCGCTTCGCATCGGCCCAGCCGGCATCCAGCGCTTTCTGCGACAGTTGAATCGACTCCGGACTGCCGGACTTGCGGTTGGCGAGATTGAGCAGCGCTGCATCCGCATAAAGCGACGTCTTGCCGTCCACCTTCTCCGCTATCTGTTCGACGAGTTGATGATGGTTCTCGAGTTTCGGCGCGTTGAAAAACGCGTTCGTCGCCGCTTCGTAGTCCTTGCCGGACTCCGGCATCTTCTTCAGCGCATCGAAGGCCGCCAGCGTCGCGCTCACACCCTCGGCACTGTCGGTTTTGGCCAGGGCGATGATTGCCTGTGAAATCGTCGCGGTTTTGGCATCCGCCATTTTCAACGCCTGCAGCAGAAGCGGAACCGCATCGGCCGGAATCGCATCCGCCGTCGCAAGTTGCGCCACGGCATCAGGAATCACTTTCGCATCCTTCTTCGCGAGCACCAGAATGCGCTCCAGCGCGTCATTCGACTGAATGCGGTTGAGGTTCATCTCCTTCACCAGAAACGCCGCCTCTTCCGGCGAGGCCTTCGCCAGCGCATCCTTCAGCGCAGCCGCGATCTTCGGCGTCTCGCTCCACGCTTCCGGCTGGTAATACGGCCCGCGCGTGTCCGGCCGCGTGCCCCACGAATCCCCCTTCCACTCACCTTCATGGAAATGTAGGCGGCACAGCGCAGCGAGAATGCCCTGGCGCAGCGCGGGATCGTTGAACTTGCCGAGGCGCTTGATGAGTCCGGTGACGACTTCGGGCTGGTGCATTCCAGCTAGAGCCCGGACGTGGCTGAGCTTTTCTTTGTAAACCCGCTTTGGAATCTCATCGCGGTAAGGTGGAGGCAATGTAGCGGCTTGCTTCAGCTCCCTCTCGTCATCCAGCAGTGCAAACACTCGTACATGGGACATTACACGTCGCGCCGCCGCTATGGACATGTGCTCCAACACAGGACTTATCTTATCACCGAGAATAGAACTGTCAGGAGGAGGCTTCGACCAAGCGTTGCCACGAACGAATTGATGAAGGTCTGCTGCTGTTTTTCGACCCCAGACTTCTTCGAAATCATCGTCTCCTCCAGCACCTCCCAGACCGAAGCCGCTCCCCGAACTATACCGAAACAGCATCCCCCCGGATGGATTCGTGGACTCTACCCAATACCCACGCAACGCCGCAACATATGCCTCAATGGACTTCTTTGTGGGTGGATTATCGAGAGCGATTGGCACGTCTTTGCCAGGGTGCTGAACATAAGCATTCATCGCTGCGCTTTGCGTTCCCCGGCCACAAGCTGGATCCACACAAAGGGTCGTGAGCAGACGATGTGATTTCGACCATGGTCGCCGAATAAGTTCTCGTTGCGCCTCCATCCTCCGGCGGTTGCTCGCGGACTCCAGTACCTTCACCAACTCCGCATCGCTCGCTTTCGTGAAATCAGGCAGTGGCTCGGGTTTGAAGCCCTTCGGCCTGACCTGCACGATGTAACCGACATCCGGACCTTCCCAGTTGAAGGTCGCGCCTTTCCAACTCGCGCAATAGACGCGACTGTTGCCATCGACATCGGCGTCGGTGGGGCGGGTCATTTTGATGAAGGGCTCGGGCTTGCGGGTTTCTTCAAAGGTCGCGCCTTTGGGTTTCACCTGGTGGTGCCACAGAGCGCCGGTGCCCCAGTCGCAGGTGAAGGGGGCATTGTTCCATTTCCCGAAGCCGGGTTCGTCGATGTAAACCGCGCCGCAGCCGCTGCCACCGCCGTAGTCCGCCAACGGCTGGATGCACTCGTCGTTGAAGTTTTTGTAGAGACGCGGGTAGCCGTGGTCGTCGAGGCCGGTGAAGTGGTGGAAGCGCACGTTCCAGCCGCCGCCGTCGTTGGTGTTGTCGCGCGCGAAGATGTCCATCAGCGGGCTGATGGCGACTTCGAGGATGTTGCGCGTGCCGGTGCTATAGATTTCCAAACCCGTGCCGTCAGGACGGACGCGGATCACGCCGCCGCCGCGATGCTGCAAATGCCGCCCGTCCGTGCCCACGGCGTCCATGAAACCGAAGTCGCCACCGGCGATGTAGAGCCAGCCGTCGATGCCGAGGCTCAGTCCGTTGGTTGTGTGATCGGCAGGACGCTGGTCGTAGCCGAACGCGATGTTTTTGACGAGCACGTTCTCCTTTTCCGCCACACCATCGCCGTCCGCATCGATGAATTCGCTCAAGTGCGGCGGATGCACGAGATAGAGGCGGTCGTGATCCCACACGAGACCGCGCGGCGCATCGACCTCGCAGAAGACCTTCGTTTCATCGGCGCGTCCATCGCCATCGAGATCGCGCAGGCGGATCACGCGTCCACGCTTCGGATTGCGGCCCAGCGAGCCATTGCCATCGCTGCTGACATAGAGCGTGCCATCAGGTGCGGCGGCGACAAAGACGGGATAGTTCGCAGCGGCGCTGTTCGCGAACAGACTGACCTCAAAGCCATCCGCCACCTTCACATCCTTCAAGATGGCCGTCTCCTGCTCCGGCGTGAGCTTCACGATCTTCGGCGTGATGTTGCCTTCCTTCGCATAAGGATCGTTCGCCTTGTTCTGCTCTTTCTTCTGCGCGTCGCTGAGTTTGGGTGCGACGGCCTTGATGTCCGGGCCTTTGAGCTTCACTTCGCGAATGCTCGCCCAGCCGCCGCTGGTCTTGCCCAGCGCGTGGATCTTCACGAATTTGATGCCATCCTTCTTGGCGAAGTCGTCCTTGTAGGGAGCGTTCTTCGTGTTGCTGGAGGCATCCACGAGCGTGCTCCATGTTTTGCCATCGGCGCTGGCCTCGATCTTGTAACGATACACGCCGCCGTTCTCCCAAACGCTGTCGATGCCGGTGAGCGCCTGCGGTTTTTCAAACTCAAGCTGGAGCCATTGCGGATAGCTGGCGTTGCTGGCGCACCAGCGCGTCTTGTCGTCGCCGTCCACCGCACGCCAGGCGAAGTTGCTCTTGCCGGTTTCCTCGCTGCTCGCCGTTGCCTTGATGCCAGTGGCGTTGGCCGGAGGTGGTGGAGGCGGCTTGGGAGCCTCAACAGGTTTCGCCGGAACAAAGGTGATCTTGTTCTGTCCCTTGAACGGCGTGAGGTAATCCGCGTTCAGCTTGTCGCAGGCCCACAGCAGGCCGCGCGTGATGAGATCAAGGTACCGCGCATCGGCGACGGTGTCGTTGTTGTGACCGATCGTGGTGCTGAAGCTGCGGGCGCCGACTTTTTCGTTCGTCCACGCGACGACATAGTCCACGTCCTTGCCTTTGACCACCTGCTTGCCCATCGCGAGCGGATGACCGTCGAAGATGTTCACGTTGTTGTAGAGTTCCTCCTTGATCGTCGTCCAGTCCTTCAGCGGCTTCGTGATGGGATGCTCGGGATCGACAAACGTGATCGCAATCGGTTCCTGCGGGCCATGCGAAGCGGACTGGATGCCGAGGTGCTTGAACCAGCGGTCCTCGCCGGTGCGGAAGCTGTGCATCGCGCAATGCAGGTGAATGGACGGGATGGTCTTGTGCGCGTCGAGGATGCGCGTGAGCACCTCCTTGTTGTTCATGCTCGCGGCGCATTCGTCGTGAATGATCACGTCGTACCCTTTCGCCCAGTCGGGATTGTCATACACGGGCAGCGGCGGGTTGGTGGACTTGTCGTCGGTCCAGATCACATCCACCTGTACATTGGCGCGGCTTTGAATGCCCTCTGAGATGATCAGGTGCTGCTTCGCATAGTCATGGCAGCAGCCGCCGGTGATCAGCAGGGCTTTCAGAGGCTTGGTTTCGGCATGCAGCGAGAAAGCGCTGGCAAGCAGGGCAAGAACGAGGGCTTTTTTCATGAATGGAACGGAGGGACGGAAACGCGAAACAGCGACTTTGCTTGCGGTGCTTCTCAACGGCAGAAGCGCGCCTTGATCAGATGACTGCCGAGAATCCACACCTTGTGCAGCTTGCTGAGGCGGCAGCGTTTGGTGAAGACCGGATAGCGCTCCTGCTTGAGCTTGTCGAGGATGCGCGAGTAGATCGCGGCCATGATCTCTGAGGCCACCATGCTTTTGCGATCCTCCGGCGGCAGCGCCTTCTGAGCGGCGGCGTAATAGTCGCGGGCGCGTGCATACTGAAAGTCCATCATCTTCGTGAAACGTTCGCTCGGGCGCGCGTCCAGAATCTCGCTCTCCAGCACACCGAACTGCCGCAATTCTTTTCTGGGAATGTAGATGCGTCCGGTGTCGCGCGCGTCCTGACCGACATCCCTAATGATGTTCGTGAACTGCAGCGCATAGCCCAGATTGATCGCGTAATCCCGCGTGGCGGGATTTGTGTGTCCGAAGATCTCGATGCTCACGAGTCCGACGACGCTCGCGACTTTGTAGCAATACCCAAGGAGTTCCTCAAAGGTCTCATAGCGTGTCTTGGTGATGTCACTGGCGACACCGTCAATGATTTCACCAAGCCAAGCACGCGGGAAGCCGTACTTCTTGGGCAGCACCAGCATTTCGTCGAGCACGGGATGCCCCGGAGGCTCGCCCGCCTCTACGCAGCGCTTCCAATGGTTCAGCTCCTTTTCTTTGTCAGCCGCAGGCACCTGAGTGTCGTCTGCGATGTCATCCACCACGCGACAGAAGGCGTAGAATGAGATCATGTCACGGCGGCGTTCCTTCGGCAGGCAGGCGAGGGCGAAGGCCAGGTTCGACTTTGCCCGCCGCACGATCTGTTCTGTAGAAAGCGTGCCGCTGGTCATGCGGAGGGGGAACGTGGAAAGCCGTGGCGCAGCATGAGGAGGAGGGCCGTTAGCAATAGCCAGCAATCGAGCATGGCAAGCGCCAAAGCATTCAGCGGCAGCACGATCATGCGCCCGATCGCGGAACCCTCGGACAACGCAACAGTCGTCGCCGAGGTGTATTGAGCGAGAATCAAAACGGCAAGTGACGTGATGCTGAGTAGCACCAGGGGAACAGCAGATCGCAGCAAAATGCGCAGCGCCGCCGCTCCCTGAAGCCAGAACGTTCCGGGCACCGCTCCCACAGCGACCGGAAGCGCGGCAAACAGCAGCAGCACTTCGATCCACAACCAACCGCCAATGCTCCCGGGTGTGCTGATCTGCCAGAACCGCAGCCCCATCCAGAGCAGATTGAAGCCCGCCAGCCACGCCACGCCCTGCCATCGGGCAAACACGTGCTCCAGAGCCGCCGTGGCATCGGTCTCCGCCTCAGTGTCCTGAGGTTTCTCCCAAGCCATGACAAACCTCACCAGCCACACCTGAACACCGGCTGCGGCGAGCGCTGTGAAGACGTAACGTAGTCCCAGCTTCACCGTTTCAGCCCCCTCGGGAAGCATGTGCCTCAAACTCGATCCCTCAAGCGCAAGCCAGCCAAAACCTGTCAGGGTGAACACGAGCAACGCGACTTTTTGCTCCGGCCCGGGCCTGCGTTCTCCGTAACGATAAGGCCAGCGCCAGATGCGTACCGTCAGGAACACGAGCAGAACAGGAACAAGGCAGGCCAGCGGCCAGGGTGGAATCAGCACGTGAGGCAGCATCGCCATGTGCTGCGCCGCATCACGCGACAACGGCAGGATCATCTCACGCCAGTCCGTGAGCCGTGCGAGCGGAATGGGCGTGCGCAATGATTCGGAGAAAACCGATGCGAGGATCAGCGCGCCCGCAGTCCAAACGATCAGGACGGGCCTCAGACGAAGGAAGTCCCACGCGTCCGACAAATGCCGCCGCAGCGGATGCCAGCGCAGATGCAACGCCAGACCGGCGGTGAAACCGAGAAGCGCGAGCGCAGTCGATTGCCATGGGAGGAGGTTCAAAGTTGTCGATCAATTCGCGAAAACATCTCGACATGCCAGCACGTATTCGCTTCTCTCACTTCGCCATGAAATTACCCGTCGCCCTACTGCTTGCCTCGTTGTCGATTCAATCCGCCGTTCTCGCTGAAAACTGGCCGAACTGGCGCGGTCCGAATCAGGACGGCTCGTCGAGCGAAACCGGACTGCCGGTGAAGTTCAGCACCACCGAGGGCGTGAAGTGGGCCGTGGACATGCCCGGCCTCTCCGCTTCGGTGCCAGTCATCTGGGGCGACAACATTTTCCTGACCGCACCCATCGCCGAAGAGAAAAAGCTCGTCGGACTTTGCTACGACAAGCAGACCGGCAAAGAAAAGTGGCGCACGACCATCTCCGAGGGCACCGAGGTCCAGTGGGACGACAAGAGCAACCTCGCCAGCCCCTCGGCTGCGACGGATGGTGACCGAGTTTACTTCCTCTTTGCCAACGCCGTCGCCGCCGCCTGTGATTTCAGCGGCAAGATCGTGTGGAAGCGTGATTTCAAGGAAACCCACGGAGCCTTCGCCACGCAGTGGACTTATGGCAGCAGCCCCACCATCGACAGCGGCAAGCTCTACATCCAGGTGCTTCAGCGCAACGAGACCTTCAAGTTTCAGGACAAGTTTGAGAAGGGCACTCCTGGCAAGGATTTGAGCAGCTACGTGCTCGCCATCGATCCTGCCACCGGGAAGGACATTTGGAAGCAGATCCGCCCAAGCCTCGGCAACACTGAGTCACTGGAAGCCTTCAGCAGCCCGGTGTTCACCAGCTACAAAGGCCAGCGCCTCATGCTGATCTCCGGCGGCGACACGCTCACCATTCATGACGCTGCCACCGGCAAGGAGTTCTCCCGCATCGCCACGTGGAACCCGCCGGGTGAAGGCTACAACAAGTTCTTCCGCCTCGTCCCCTCGCCTGTCGTTGGCGACGGAATGGCCATCGTCTGCGCGCCGAAGAATTCACCGGTGTTTGCCATGCCGCTCGATGCGAAGGGCGAAACCCAGCCCGTCTGGCAGACCGAACCCAAAGGCGTCACGAGCGATGTGCCCACACCTGCGTTCTACAAAGGCCACTTCTACGTCCTCGACGGTGGCAAGAAGATCCTGAGCTGCCTCGAACCAAAAACCGGCAAGGCCCTGTGGTCTGGCGAACTCGGTGGCAAAACGAAGTTCGAAAGCAGCCCGACCGTCGCCGATGGCAAAGTGTACTGCATCAATTTCTGGGGCGAGGTCTATGTCGCCAGCGCCAACCCGGACAAGTTTGAGCTTCTCTCCGTCAACGAGATGGGCGACGGCTCCAAACCGAACGGCAACGCCGCCAGCGTGCGCGCCAGCATCTCCGTCAGCGACAGCAGCCTCTTCATCCGCACGCAGGACAAGCTGTATCGCGTCGGGAAGTGATTCTGCCACCATTGCAGAGCCACGGAAATGATTTGGCTAGCGAACCATGACGTTCCCGGCAAAACAAAGGACAAATCCTTGGTTGAAGCGTGGATGCCTAATATCGATTGGCGTCATTTCGACGCTAATCGGCACCGTATTTCTGCTGGATGAATTCATGCCTTCGACTGCACGTCGATCGCTTCCAGAATCCGCGACTGATGTGCAGGAACATTACTCGGACTCTTGGAACGGCGATTACGTGCGCTGCATAAAGGCGAGGCTTCCAGAGATCGATCTCCCTCTCTATGCCAAAAAACTCGGACTGAGTGAACGCTTTGATCCAGCCGCACACCACGATATTGCAAACCTGATAGACATTAGTTTTGACGGCCCCGACTGGTGGACGCCTCCTCCTGCCACACAGACAACCTATTTCGGTTACGAACGTGGCGACGACTTCCTCCAAGTCTTGAAATACTCTTCTGGCTATGTGTATTTCGTCTCTACGTCATGGTAAGTTTATTCGTGGTCGCGAGGTACTTTAAGCCTACTGACACTGTTGACACTCACCCTTCAGGAATACTGCTGCATGCTCGAACGCCTTCTCGTCCTCTTCTTCGTCGTGACGACTCTCGCTCACGCAGCCCCCGCTGAACACGTCATTCTCGTCAGCATCGACGGCTGGGCGCATCATTACTTTGATGATCCCAAGTGCCACATGCCGGCGGTGAAAGCGCTGGCGGCAAACGGCGTGCGTTCGAAGCGAATGGAGTGCTCGTTTCCGACGGTGACGTGGACGAATCACACCACGCTCGTCACCGGCGTGCATCCGGGCAAGCACGGCGTGCTGGCGAACGAATACTTCGATCGCGAGCAGCGAAAGAAGATTCCTCTCATTCCCGATCCGCTCTTCAATAAGGACGAAATCGTCAAAACGCCGACCATTTATGACGCGGCCAAGGCCGCGGGCATGAAAACAGCCGGCGTGATCTGGCCCGCATCGCGTGGAGCCAAAACGCTCGACTGGACGGTGCCGGATGTGTTCGAACAGGAGTTGTTCGAGAAGTACGGCACGCCGGAACTGCTGGAAGACGCACGGGCAGCTGGCATCCCGATCGAGAAGCAGATGGAATGGTGCAAAGCGGGCAATGCAGGCAAGGCGCAGCGTGATTACATGTACACTCTGCTCGCCACGCACATCATCAAGAAGCACAAGCCCAACTTCCTGGCGATTCACCTCGTCAGCCTCGACTCTTTCGAGCATGCGCATGGCCGACAGGTCGCCGAAGCCTACTGGGCGGCGAACGATTCGGACAATCGCGTCGCCGATCTCGTGCGCGCCACCGAAGAGGCCGGCATCCGCGACAAAACCGCTTTCGTCATCACCACCGACCACGGCTTTGTGACCTACACCAAGTCGATCAACGCCAACTCGGCGCTGAAGAAGGATGGCTTCGTCAAAGCCGTGCTCGGCAAGAGCCTCGCACCCGATTCGCAGGTCTTCGCCATGGCCGAAGGCGGCTCCTGCTTCGTCTATGTGCTCGATGCTGCGAATCGCGAAACCATTCTCCAGCAGATCACGCCGAAGCTCGCGAAACTGGAAGGCGTGGAGGGCGTCGTCGAGTCCAAGGACTTTGACAGCAAACTGCACCACATCACCACCGCGCAGGATGGGCGTGAGCCCGATCTCGTGCTGCTCGCCGCCGACGGCTACACCTTCACCGACTCGCTGGCCGACAGCGAAGTCATCATTCCGAATGATCCGCCAAAGGGCGCGCACGGTCATTTCCAGCTCGATCCGAACCTCTATGGCGGATTCGTGATCAGCGGCGCGGGCGTGAAGCAGGGTGTCGTGCTCGATGAAATGAAGAACATCGACGTCACGCCGACGATGGCGAAACTTCTCGGCGTTCCCTTCCCCGACGCAGACGGACGCGTGCTGAACGAGGCGCTCAAGTAGCCGCACTCAATCCTACAGCATCCCCGGTGCGTAACGCGGGCGGCTATCTGAACCCGTTCCCAGACGCTGGCGCATCGCCGGATCATCCAGCGCCCGATCCACGGCCTCCTGAAGCGCACGGGAGGTCAGCTCCCGCAGCACCGGGACGGGCGAGCCGCTGCCGGGACGATACGCGCCGCTCTGGCGCTCGCCTTCGTAAACCTTGGTGAACAGCACACGTCCTGAGGACGCCTCGCGCACGTTCACCCGGATGCGCGCGTATCCATAGGGGTGCACGAGCAGCTGGGAACGCAGGTCGTGAATCTCCCCGGTGATGATGTAGCGGCCCTTCGAATCCGGCGCCATCATGCCGCGTGCTTCAAGCGCGTAGCCAAAGGCGTTGCGCACGATGTCTTTGATCGGAAGCCGGGTTTGCAGGGTGTCGACCTTGGGCCCGATGGGCATGCGCACATGGCCCAGCGTCTGGGCCTGCACCCCCCGTTTGTCCTTGAACTGCCCCACTGAAAAGTCGGGGCTTCCGCGGACCATCCTCCCGTTTTCTGGCACGTAATCAAGGCTGACGACCGAGGACGTGGAGCAGGCGGAAACACCGAGGAGGGTCGCGGCTGCGAAAGTGACAGACAGGCACCGAAGGTTCATGGACGCCATCCTTAGAACGCCTTGGCCGCGAATCAATGCGCTAGATTGATTACAAGCGTCTTCCAAGGGAAAAAAAACAACCCTGCCGGAACTCGGAGCTCAGGAAAAAAACCCCCAAAACCTGAATCCAATTAACCCGGCAGGGTTGATTTAATGAATATATTCGGAAACAGGTTCGCCATGCAATACCAAAAACTTTGCCGTCAAAAAAAAGCACTGCTGCTGCCTCTGGCTGGCATCCTCATTTTCGCCCTGCTGCCATCGGAATCTCACGCGCAGATCGGCCGCGCCGTGAAGCAGGTGATCGTCTCCCAGGCCGCCACGTGGAACTCGAACACGGCGAGCATGCAGTGCTACCAGCGCGCGTCCGCCGGAGCGCCCTGGCAGGCGGTGTTTGAGAAGCCGGTGCCCGTGCTGCTCGGTCGCAAGGGGCTCGCCTGGGGCCGCGGTGTGTTCAACCAGCCCCAGAACGGCATCCCCGCCAAGGTGGAGAAGGACTGGAGAGCTCCCGCCGGGGTTTTTCAATTGGGCTCTTTGTTCGGCTATGCCGCCACACCACCCGGCGGCTCCCGCTGGCCCTACATCCAGGTCGGCCCATGGGACGCTTACGTCGATGATTCGGCCTCGCCTTACTACAACCGTCATGTCCGCATCGATCCGCGTCAGGGCATTCCGCCTTGGTTTGAAAAACAAAAGATGCGGCTTGGGGACGCGGCCTACAAATGGATGCTCGAAATCCGCCACAACCAGCAGCCTGCGGCCCCCGGCTACGGCAGCGCGATCTTC
Source organism: Prosthecobacter sp. (assembly GCF_020439865.1). Classification (GTDB taxonomy): domain Bacteria; phylum Verrucomicrobiota; class Verrucomicrobiia; order Verrucomicrobiales; family Verrucomicrobiaceae; genus Prosthecobacter. Next base: position 9,085 of record NZ_JAGRPF010000100.1, on the reverse strand, counting down.
TTCCACGTCCGCCGCGGACCCTCCACGCCCAGCGCCGGCTGCACGACCATGGCCGAGACTGACCTCGTCCGCCTGCTTCGCTGGCTCGATCCCAAGGCCTCTCCTCACTACGTCCTGCTGCCCAAAGCCGACTATGCCGCTCTGCGCGCCGCATGGGGACTGCCTTGATCGCAGAACTTTCTAGCGTTCGGTACGCTGAATCGCCTTCTTGAGCCAGTCGCATTCTTCCTTCCACGGCGAAGCAGCTCTCATCTCGGCCACCGTCATCGGCAGGCGCGCGCTCCAGTTGCTGGTGGCGGCGATCCCGGGAACGTTGAAACGGTCTTCGAGACCGAAGAGGTCCGTGAGCATGAAGGCGGCAAAGCGCGCATTGCTGGTCAGCAGCGCCTCCAGCAGAGCACGACGAATGTGGGTGTCGTATTCAGGCCAGCCATCGGAGGAGAAACGCAGCCCGGCGAACTCCGCCAAGTCCCGCAATTCCTTTTGACCGAGCGCGCGCTGTCCCTCATCGGCGCTCGCCGCATCGCGACGGCGATGTTCCCAATGCGTCTTCATCGGTTCGTGATCATGCGTTGCGTAGGTCGTGAAGGCGCAGTTGTCATAGGTGCTGCCCATGACGACACGCCCCTGGTCGTCGCTCTCCCACTGGCAGACCTTAAATCCAGGAATGTCGAGGCTGAGAAGATGCGGACGCACATAGTCGGGCACGGTTCCGAGATCCTCCGCCACCACCTCCGCCTTGCCTGCGGCCGCGTCGAGGATCATGCGCAGATACTTGTCGCCGTTCGCGAGGTTCACCGCCTTGTGCTCCGGCGTGTCGTCGCCGTGCTCGATGTAGTGCGGCAGACGGCCGCCGGTGAGCGCTTTTGCTTCGTCATCCGAGAGATAACAAAACTCCTCATTGCGCGTCGGCCGCCACGGGAAGCTGTAGATGCGGTAGAAGCCCAGCACATGGTCGATGCGGAAGATGTCGAAGACCTCGACGAGCTTCTGCGTGCGCCGCCGCCACCACTGGAAGCCGCCTTGTTCCATCACGTGCCAGCGGTAGTGCGGGATGCCCCAGTTCTGGCCCCAGCGCTGCACGAAGTAGTCGTCCTTGAAGTAGGTTTCCGGCGGTGCGCCGCCGCACCAGTTCAGGTCAAACTGCTCCGGCTGGAAGAACACATCGGCGCTGCACCAGGAGATGCCGAAGGGGATGTCGCCCATCAGCTTGACCCCCTTCCCGTTCGCGTAGGCGCGCAGTTCGCCCCACTGCCTGAAGCACAGCCACTGCACGTAGGCGTGGAACAGAATGCGGTCATCCACCTCGTCGGCGTTCGCATCGCGCCAGGCGCGGGCCTTGGCGGCGCTGTTCAGATTCTCGCGCCAGTTCGTCCAGTCCTCATGGCCGTGCACCTCCATGAGCACCTTAAAGAGACAGAAGTCATCCAGCCATGACGCCTCGCGAATGCAGAACGCCTCGAACTCGCGCATCCGCTCCGGCTGCTGTTCGATCTGGCTGAAAGCGCGGCGCAGCAGGGTGTTTTTCAGCCGCCGCACCTTCGGGTAGTTCACCGATCCGTGCCGCAGCAGGTCCACGCGCAGGATGCCGGTGATCGTGCGGTAAAACTTCTCATCCAGTTCCGGAATCGCCGCAGGCGTGAGCTCGAGCGTCAGGTAATCCAGCGCCACCGAGCTGATCGCGTTGTAGGGGCTGCTGTCGCTGCCCGTGGCATTGATCGGCAGGAACTGCACGAAGCCGAGGCCCGTCTCCGCCGCCCAGTCCACGAGCTGGCGCACGCCTCCGATGTCGCCGATGCCGAGATCCTCAGGAGTGCGGAGAGCGAAGACGGGAATCAGAATGCCTGCGCGGCGTGGCTGGATGGTGGGCATGAGAAGAGGGACGAACCGGAATGAAAAAGGACAAATGTTTGGTGTTGTCTGGTGCGATTTGGGTAACTTCGCAAGCGTATAGAGCACGATGCGTTCCCGATCCCTGACGATGCTGCTGTTTTTGACCATCTCCGCCGCCACCGCTGCGGAGACCAAGGAGCCGCGTGTGATCGATTTCCGCTCCCAGCCGCACAACTACCTCGAATGGAAGCCGCGGGACCGCTTCGCCGAGCTGCAGGCAAAGGCGCAGAAAGGCGAGGTCAGGCTCGACACCACCAACGACAAGGCCTTCCTCACCAGCCTGCTCGAGGCGCTGAACATTCCGATCAGCTCGCAGATCATGGTGTTTTCCGCCAGCTCGCTGCAGAGCGAGATCATCAACCCGCGCAATCCGCGCGCCCTTTACTTCAACGAGGACACCTACCTCGGCTGGGTGCCCGGCGGACTGGTGGAAATCATTGCCGCGGATCCCGAGATGGGGCCGATGTTCTACGTCTTCGACCGCCTGCGTCCCGGCGGTCCGGTGCCCAACGTCACGCGCTCCACCAAGTGCATGAACTGCCATGCCGGCAATGCCACGCGCAGACTGCCGGGGCTCATCGCCGAATCGCTGCTCGTGTCGCGCGCGGGCTCGAGCCTCGAGACCTATCGTCGTGATGTGCAGGGGCATCAGATCCCGCTGAACCTGCGCTTCGGCGGCTGGCACCTCACCGGCCAGCACAACATCACCGACAACAAGGCCAACGTGATGGGCGTCCCGAACGCCGGCAAAAATCAGATCGTCCCCGTGGAGCCCGGCCAGTACTCCGACCTCAGCCTGCACCTGCTGCCCACCAGCGACATCCTGCCCAACCTCATGAACGAGCACCAGATGGGCTTCGAGAACCGCCTCGTCTATGCCATCTACACCGTGCGCCAGCTCAAGTTCGAAACCAAAGGCCTGCTCGGAGCCGCCGCGAAAGCGGAGATCGAAGAGCGCGCGGAAGAACTCGCGCGCTACATCGTGTTCGCCGACGAGGCGAAGTTTCCCGGCAAAGGCATCGTCGGAGACCCCGCCTACGTGCAGGACTTCCTGCGCGACCGCAAACAGACCAAGGCCGGCCTCTCGCTCAAGGACCTCGATCTCAAGACACGCATGTTCAAACATCGCTGCAGCTACATGCTCTATACGGACACGTGGAAGGAGGCACCCAAGGAGCTCAAGGAACGCGTCTACTACCACATGGCCCTCTACCTCCGTGAGCAACCTGATGCCCAGCATGCCCACATTCCTCCTGCCGAACGTCTGGCCATCCGCTCCATCCTCAAAGAGACGATGACCGACCTGCCCGCCTGGTGGCGGTAACACCCTCCAGGTAGGGACGCGCTGCGTCGCGTCCCACTTTGTCAGCCTGTCGGGGACGAGCAGGAGAATTCGCGTCCAAGGAGAGAAAGGAGCGCGGACACTCTTGTCCGCATCTTCCAAACAGCGGACAAGAGTGTCCGCGCTCCCGTCCCATTTTCGCCTTCGGCAAGGCCGGAGCCTTGCCCTTCACGGCACGTCCGCCGCTTAAAACTTCGGCATCGACTTGCGGCGCTTCTGCTCCTTGGCTGCCTCTGCCCGTAGCGCAGCCTGAATCCCTTCCCTCGAGTAAAACACGATGGTGTAAGCCATGGGCGTCAATGTCGCACCGGCACCGTCACTGCGTTTCCAATGCATCCCGCCCAACAGGGCGGTGCCGATGATCATCTCCGGCTTGTCAGCTTTCAACGGATGGGTCGCACTGCGTTCCCAGGCTCCGCCGCTCTGTTCAGCTTCCAAGATCGCCTGCAGTTCCTCCGCCTTGATCGTTTTGCCGGAAGGATGCGGCAGCTCCTTCTGATACTCCTGTGCCACCACCTTCCCGTCGAGAAACGCCACGCGCAGCGCCCATCCTTGGAAGTGATAGGTGGACTCCGTGGCTCCGGAGACGAGCGGTTCAGGCATGATCACCCGCTGCTTCGGACGCTCGGCGCTACCGTAGCGCTCAACACACCGACGTTCCGTGTCATCAAGGCGTGCATGTCCCCAAGAGGGCAGGAATCCCATCCATGCGATCAGGCAGAAGAAGATGTGTCTCATTCGAGAAATCTCCGCACCGGCTGCGAGTCTGTCACGTGCTTTCGCGTCGCAGACTCATTCGTTCTTCACTCGCAGGAGGGCAACGCTCCTGCGTTGCCGACTTCTTCGGCAAGGCCGGAGCCTTGCCCTCCTACTTACCACGGCCGTGGCGTCCGCCCATCGGCGGCGCGCCAGCCGGCGGCTGTTGCTGGGGTTGTTGCTGCTGCGGAGGCATGAACCGCTGCATCTGTTGCCGTGCCAGCTCCTGAGCCTGCTGCGCCTGCTGCTGAGCCCGCCGTATGAACTCCTGCTGTTGCTGCTGCGCCTGCTGTTGCTGCATCTGTTGCGCCTGAGCCTGAGCCTGTTGCTGACGCTGTTGAAAATCACGCTGCTGCTCCTGCATTCGTTGCTGCGCCTGCTGTTGCTGGATCTGTGCCTGCTGGCGTTGCTCATGCTCCCGCTGCTGCTGCATCTGCTGCTGGCGCTGCTGAAAATCACGCTGTTGCTGCTCCTGGATTCGCTGCTGAGCCTGCTGCTGGATTTGTGCCTGCTGGCGCTGCTCGTGCTCACGCTGCTGCTGCTCCTGCATCCGCTGCTGGGCCTGCTGCTGGATTTGTGCCTGCTGGCGTTGCTCCATCTCACGCTGCTGCTGCAGTTGTTGCGCCTGTGCCTCCGCCTGCTGTTGCTGCTGCATCCGCTGCTGCTCGCGCATTTGATGCTCTTGGAATCGCTGCTGAGCCTGCTGCTGCTCGTTAGGCTGAGGAATGAACGACGGACGCTGCTGCGGCCCGCCCGGCCTTACTTCCGGCACGCTCCGACGAACCTCGGGCACGCTGGGCCTTACCTCGGGCACACTCGGACGCACTTCGGGCAGGCTACGGCGAATCTCCGGCACACTCGGCCTCACTTCGGGCACGCTGGGCCTTACCTCAGGCACACTCGGACGCACTTCGGGCAGGCTCCGGCGAACTTCTGGAACGCTCGGACGCACCTCGGGCATCGAGCGGCGGATCTCCGGCACGCTCGGGCGTACTTCCGGCACGGTCGGCCTCACCTCCGGCATCGCGCGGCGCACTTCCTCCGTTCGGGCCGCGTAGCCGCCGTGGTTGTGGCGTTCCGTCGTCGAAAGCGTGCGCCCCACCGCCGGCGGCGGCGTGTTGCTGGTGGCGATCACCGGCTGGCGCGCCGGCAGATTCTTCGGCAGCTCGCGCCGCGCCTGCTCGCGCAGGCTCTGCAAGTGACGGCCCTGCTCGCTGTTTCCCGCATGTGCCCAGCCGCGGTCGATCTCCGGCTGCGTGAAACGTTCCCGCACGCGGCTCGGCAGGCCGGGGTGCTCGTCACGGCGGATCTGCGGCGCGGCCACGATGAGCTGCCCGCGGTCCACATGGAAGAGATGGCGCGGATCGCGGTCGCCGTCGCGGCGCAGCCAGTCGTTGCGCAGGCCCGAGTCATCGCGGCGCAGCTGGTAGCGCGGCACCGGCATGCGGCCCATCTGGTCCATGCGGTTCACGTCCGGCCCGCCCACGAAGATGTGGTTCACCACCTGTTTGTTGTACGTGATGTTCGTGATGTTCACCGACTGGCTGATGAAATTCACGTTGTAGGAGCGGTTCACCACATAGGGCCGCAGCGACGTGCTGCAGGCGAACGATTGATACGGCACAAAATTGTACCAGCCCGGGCCGATGTCATAATACACGTCCGTCCACGCGCCGAAGCCCAGGCTCAGCACCCAGAACGCATCCGGCGGCAGCGGCGCCCAGCCGATGTACTGCGGCCCCTGCCGCCACGACACCCACGCCGGCGCCCAGTCATAGCCCGGCACCCAGCACCAGTGCCCCGCATGGATCATCCAGCGGCCGTAGTGATACGTCGCCCAGCCAAACGGCTCGTCCGTCATCCACGTCCAGCCCGCGTCCGTGTAAGCCCAGTAACCGTCCGTGTACGGCTGCCACCCCGGCCCCACCAGTCCTGAGTAAGGCTCCCAGCAGTAGCCGTAGGTCGGGATGTAAACCCAGTCCCCGTAAGGCTGCAGCGCATCGTAAAAAAAGTCGATCGACACATCGTAGCCCGACTGCGCCTCCACCCGGGAGACCGGAGCCAGCACGATGAACAAAGAAGTGAACGCCAAGGCGAGAGTTTTCATGGGAGAACAATGGGTTGTCCCCGTACTCGACGCATTCCCCGCTGGGATATTCATCCCTCCTCATCGGAGGGCGGCACTCCTGCGCTGCCCACTTCGGCAAGGCCGGAGCCTTGCCCTCCCATCCTCCGGTAGGAACGCGCTGCGTCGCGTCCCATTTCCACTCAGAAGCGACACGTCGATGAAAAGACCACTCACGAGATCGCGGTCATCTCGCCGCGGAAGATTCCCTTCCTGCACTTCGGGCAGGTGCGGCCTTCGAGACGGTTGGTGTTTCGCAGCTTCGGTTTGCTGCAGCCCGTGCAACGCATGCGATCACGCTTCGGATCACGCCGCGTCTGACGTCCGCACTGCAGGCAGAGCCAGTCACCCTCGTTGCCACCACGCTCCTTCCAGAAAGCCAGGTATTCGTCCTCACGCACCTCGTCGCAGCCCGTCTGCTGCTGGTAAAACGCACGCGGCTCCCAGTAGTCCCCCGGATGGTAAAAGAAATGCCGCTTCCCGTCGCGGTCCGTCAGGTAAGGATTGCCGTCGCTCCAGGCGTCAACCTTGAAGCCGCAGTGGGAGCAGGTGAATTGGGTGCAGGCGGCCATCGTGACGTGAGTTAAACACTGAACCGCTGTCCACAAGGGGCCAATCCCACAGGAGCGTTTCCCTCCGCCATCATGTCTTCATGCAGCTCCTTCAGGCATTGGGTAAAGAACTCGTGGTAGCGTTTCACTTGTTCGAACTCCGTCGCAATCCGCCCGCGCTGCTCGTCGAGGGCTGCGATCACGGCCTGGCAGCCCTCGAGCGTGTTCAAATCCCAAGTCAACAGCGACAGATGCACCAACCGATTGCGCTCATCGACCAAGCCTTTGAGCCGGGATTGCCACTCCTGGTGGAGCTCCTCGGTAATCGTGATGCCAAAGCGATGCGAGGCCTCTCCGGGGGCAACGTCATCGGCAGTCACGAAATCGCCAGCGGCCGGTTTCAGGATCAATTGTTCGAACAAATCTCCCGCGAGCACCCCCAAGGTCTTCCTCTCCACCGCCTCCTCACGTCGCTTCAGCTCATCGGCCATGGTCTCGTGGGTGTAGGAGCCTTGATGACGTGCGAGAAGATACTTGAGCAAAAGTTCCAGACGCTGAAACTGGAGCAAGTTCCGTCCCACACCTTGGTAGGCCAGATTGCGGGCGGAAGTGAGGTCGGGGCTCGTCGGCATTGTCGTGGGAACCCAATACAGGAGATTCGGCGTTCTGCAGCCCCATCCCTCTTTTCCTTTTTTCGTCTCTTTCGGCCAATCCCTAGGCCCAAAAAAGTGCGGTTTATTGGCAGGTCTGCCAATTTACGAATCGCGGGGAGCGCCACAGAATCGTGGCCCCAATCACCGCGCGTGACTATGCAGGCGAAGGCGTCTTCATCCTCCACGAATCCCCGGACGGCGAACCGGGCGGGGCGGCCGCTGCCGCGGCGGAGGAAGCTGGACGTGGAGCGGTTGCACCGGGGCATGGTCTGGGTGGTGCGGTGCCTGCTGAAACGCCACGAGCTGGGCCCCACTTGGGTGGCGCGGGAGTGCGGCGTGGGCCGGCAGTCGCTGCGGGATTACCTCAACGGCCTGTGCCTGCATGGCCGCCATACGGTGGCCCAGGTGGCGCTGCTGCTGGGCTTTTTTCCGGACGAACTGGAAAAACTCACGCGCCGCTGGATGCGGAAATACCGCCGCCGGCAGCGGCGCGAGCACACGGACGATCCGCGCTGGACGCTGCGCTACCCGTGGGAGCTCTCGGTGCTGCTGGAATATCTGCAGTTCCTGCTCTGAGAGCAACAAACGCGCCAGCGCGATGCACGGGAAACCGGCATCGCCAGGCCGCCGACGGATGGCAGGCTGTGCCATGCAAGCGACGCCCGTCCCCCGCCCCGCACCTCCGGCGACCGACCGCCCGGCAGGCGGCGGGAGGAGGCTGTCATCACGACCGGGTTCTTTGCCGGCACGGCACCGTTCCTTGCCGGAATCACGCCGGACTTTGCCGGAGCCCCGCCGGAGCTTTCCGGAATCGCGTCGGAGCTTGCCGGACTCAGGCCGGAGCTTGCCAGAATCGCGCCGGAGCTTGCCAGAACCCCGCCGGAGTCTGCCGGTCTCAGGCCGGAGCTTGCCGGAGCTACGTCGGAGTTTGCCGGAACTCCGCCGGTGCCTGCCGGAGCTGCGTCGGAGTTTGCCGGAACTCCGCCGGTGCTTGCCGGAACCGCGCCGGAGTTTGCCCGATCCGCGCCGGTGCGTGCCGGAACTCCGCCGGAGTTTGCCGGGGACGCTCCGGCACCTGCCGGAGCCGCGCCGGAAAGCGGCTTTTCCATTTCACCGGAGGGCCGGGTGATGCCGACGTGGAACGACGGCAGCACCTGGAATTCCGGAGCCCTCTGGGGGCCGGCCTCCCCGGCCAGTCTCCTCATCCCCAACCGCAAACGCAAGAAACCAACCATGAAACGCCAGCCCTACTACCCCAAACTCCTGCCCCAGCAGCCGGAGTGGCACACGAACTTCGCCACGAAGCTGCCCGGCTACGCCACCGCCCTCGGGCTGGTGACGGCCGACGTGAACGCCGCCGTGGCGGACAACCTCGTCCTGGCCTATGCGCTGGGCGACTGGATCACCAACGTGCGCAACTTCGCCCCGTCCTGCACGGCGGCGATCGACGACCTGACCGGCGGGACCGGGGGCGAGGATTTTGCCTTCCCGACCTACACCGCGCCGACGCCGCCCACCCTGCCGGGCAGCCTGACGGCGGTGCCGCCGGGAGCTCTGGACCGAACCTTCCTGCTGGTGCAGGGCATCAAGAGCAAGGCGGGCTACACGGAGGCCATGGGCCTGGACCTGCGGATCGTGGGCGAGGAGGACGCGACGGAGCACACGCGGCCGGAGTTCACCCTGAAGACCGAGCAGGGGGACGGCTGCCACTGCGTGAAGATCCGCTTCAAGAAATACGGCCACTATGCGGTCGCCGTTTACAGCC
>NZ_JAGRPF010000099.1 GCF_020439865.1 Prosthecobacter sp. | reverse complement strand
CCCCGTCCCGACGATCACTGCGGCGGCAGTGCCTTCGATGCCCACTACGCCAGTCCCCGCACCTGTCCCTGCAAAAACCACGACCACGGCCACGACAGCCACACCGACAGCCACAAAGCCCTCTCCACCGCCGATCACGCCGCTTTCCAAACGCGTGCGCACGCAATCCACCTCGATTCCCGCCGATGCCCTGACCTTTAAAAGCTCACGCTACAAATTTGTCCCCGGACCAATCACTTGGAACGACGCCAAACGCAGGGCTGAGGCCATGGGAGGACACCTGGCCACCATCACCAGCAGCGAAGAACAGGGGTGGCTCCAACGCTCGATGCCGCCCGGCATCAAGGCCGTGACCCTCGGCGGCGAACTGGCAGCCAACGGCAAGTGGCGCTGGATCACGGGTGAACCTTGGAGCTTCACCGCCTGGGCCCGCAACTCAGACGGCAGCGGCGAACCCAACGGCGCGGGCACCAACGCCAAGCTGGAACACATGACGTATTTTTACGGACCTGATGGCGGCTGGAATGACATATTCGAAGACGAACCGGCAAGACTCAACCAAACCATCCGCGCCTTCCTCGTGGAGTGGGACAACTCCGCGCCCCTCTCCATCAACGACGCCCGCGTTTCCGCACTCGACGACTCCTTCGCCGCCGCTTATGAAAAACAGGCCGCCCAGCCATGGCGCGAGGCCATGAACACGCTCCGCGAGCAATATCTCCAGGCCTTGCAACGCAGACTGGTGGAAATCCAACCCCGTCCGGAGATGCGCAATGCAGTTCCGATCATCGAGTCAGAGATCGCCCTGATAAGTTCCGGCCAGGATATGCCTGCTGACAGCTCAGCAGACCATCCCATCCTCGCCAGCCTGCGCAAAACTTACCGAGACAGTGCCAGACGGCACCTGGCGGATCGCGAAAAAAGCACTCTCCCTCTCTACGACACCTACACCAAGACGCTCGCAACCTACGAGGCTGAACTTCTGCGAAACAACCGCAAGGACGAAGCCGGCACAATCAAGGCGCTGCGCGAAGCCGTGCAGAACCGGCGGATCATCCCGTTGGCCGAGACTACGCTCAAAACCACCGCCCCTGCGGCGGCGGCTCCCTCCGCACCCGTACATCCGAATTTTCCTCTCAAACAAATGTTCGTCTGGAGCAACACCCAGGGAAAAGACATCCTTGCAGATTTTGTTGAAATCGAGAATGACATGCTCGTCATGCGACTGCCGAGCCAGGCCACCGCACGCATGTCCCTGAACACGCTTGCCGCCGGAAGCAGGCAGCTTGCGCTGGATCTCCAGACAAAACCCGGACAGCCCGTCTGGACGCCGCTCTGTGACGGCGCCACGCTCGCCGGCTGGAAAGGTGACACCACTGGCTACCAGATCATCAGCGCGGTGCTCACCAGCACAGTCACCGGCGGCGACCTGATTTCAAACAACGAGTTCGGCAGCTTTCATTTAAAGTTCGACCTGCGGCTCTCAGCCGGTGGCAACAGCGGCATCGGCATTTGGTGCGCGGAGGACAAAGCAGCTTTCAAATCTCTCTCACACACCGGTTTTGAAATCCAGATGCTGGACGACAACGCCCCTCAGTATGCGAACATCGAACACTGGCAACGGCATGCGTCCATCTTTGGCATGCGAGGCGCAGATCGTAAAACAACCGTATCAGCGGGCATCTGGGCAGGTCATGAGATCATCGTCCAGAACGACCGGATCACTGTCATCATAGATGGCGCCACCGTGCAGGACGCCGAACTCACACAGTTGAAAGCACAAGGCAATTTCCGCCCGCCCCTCGATCTCTCCAGGCGTCGAGGCCATCTCGTCCTCTGCGGTCAGAAAGGCCCGGTGGAGTTCCGCAATATGCGCATCAAGCAATTGTAGCTCTACTTCCTGAGCACTTCCTTCAGCACCTCGATGCAGCGCTCGTTCATCGGCATGGTGCCGACGGAGATGCGGACCCACTCGGGGAGCTTGTAGGCGGCCATGGCGCGAACGATGACGCCCTTGTCCATCATCGCTTTGAAGACGGCGTTGCCGTCGCCGACTTTGACAAGGACGAAGTTGGCGAAGCTGGGGATGTATTCGAGACCCATCTCGCCAAACTGCTGCTGCAGATAGTCGCGGCCTTCGTCGGTGATGCGTTTCGTCTTGTCCTGATGCTCCTGATCGAGCAGTCCGGCCAGCGCACCCGCCTGGGCGATGGAGTTGAGGTTGAAGGGCTGGCGCGTGCGCTGCAGAACATCGATGAGCTCTTTCGGTCCGATGCCATAGCCGACGCGCGTGCCGGCGAGGCCCTGAATCTTCGAGAAGGTGCGCAGGACGACGACGTTGCGGCCTTCGCGGACGTACTTGAGCGTGTCCGGCGGATTGTCGAGGAACTCGTAGTAGGCCTCGTCGAACACGACGACGACATGCTCCGGCACCTT
>NZ_JAGRPF010000098.1 GCF_020439865.1 Prosthecobacter sp. | reverse complement strand
GATTGGCGACGTAGCGAGCGTAGCCTGCGGGATCAATGAATGGATTATCTCCGCCTGCCACAAGGAAGCGCGCGTGCTTCGTGGTCATGTCGTAGTAGCCGCCATGAGCACCGAGGAAGAGATCCACTGGAATCGCCTTCAGCACGCGGAAGGTCTTCTCGTAGTCGGAGGCGATCGTGGGGTAGTCCTTGTTGTCCACAAGGATGTAGCCGGGGTTCACATTCGGACTGCCGATGATGACGGCGTTGAGACCATCCACTTTCATGGTCCATGTGGTGCAGCCGGGCGTGTGACCGGGCGTCAAATGCGCGACGACGGTGGAACCGCCGAGCGTGACCTCTTCACCATCCTTGAGGCGGCGATCCACCTTCGCGGGCGGGAACTTCAGGTAGCTGGCCTTGAGGCGTGATTTGACTGCGCCACCGCTTTCCACAGCATCCGCATCCTCGGCCATGACGAAATGCTGCGCCTTGGTTTGCTTGATGATCTCGGCGCTGCCCGCGCAGTGGTCCGAGTGCGCGTGACTGATCAGCAGGATCTTCACATCGGAGAATTTGAACCCGAGTTTCTCAATGCTGGCACGAATCAGTGGCACTGATTCCTCGAGACTGCTGTTGATCAGGATGTGGCCCTCAGGCGTGGCGATGAGATACGAGGCGAGATCTTTGGAGCCGACATAGTAGAGATTTCCAGCGATCTTGTGCGGCGCAAAGGGCTCCAGCCAATCCGATGGCTGCTGAGCCTGGGTGACATGGATGAAGTTCCAAAGGAAGAGGCAGATGAGGAGGCGTGATTTCATGAGCAGGTCAGTACGTCTTCCCCTCAGGTATGGCAGGTGTCGAAGCGGTGTCACTCAAGATCGAATCAAAGTCGGCGGCACAGGTAGTGAAATGGGAGTGAACGGCTCCAAACTCGCTGCCGTGCACGACAAACTGCGCGCCGAGATCGATGATCGTTTTAGCATCGTCAGCGGAACCGACGGGGCGACCCCAGGCTTTGCCGTGTTTGCGACACGCGGCGGCGATTTGCTTCTGCACATCGAGCATCCCGGGATCGCTGACGCCCGGCGTGCAGCCGAGCCGCAGTGACATGTCGCCCGGACCGATAAACAGAACATCCACGCCCGGAACGGCGGCGATGGCCTCGGCGTTGGCAAGCGCGGCAGGCGTTTCGATTTGCACCACGAGGCAGCTCTCGCGGTTGGCGGCATCAGTGTAATCGGCGGGTTTTCCAATCCAGTAATCTGCATCACGACCACCACCGCAAAAGCCGCGGTCGCCAAGCGGCGGAAATTTGATCGCGTTGACGAGCGCACGCGCTTCCTTGGCGGTTCCGACATGGGGAATCATGAGGCCGGCGGCGCCGTCTTCGAGCAAGCGGTAGAGCCCATTTTTCTCCTTTGTCGGTGGTCGCCAGATGCAGTCGATGTCAGCGGCATGATGTCGCCCGAGCATCGTCTCTGACTCGCGTGGATCCCAGACGCGATGCTCGGCATCAAGCCAGATGCCGTCGTATTTGAAATGGGCGGCGATGGCCGGAAAAAAGGCGATGGGTGACCCGCAGCAGCAGATGCGGGCAACCTGACCAGAGCGGAGTTTGGCGAGGACTTTGGAACGTCTCATAACGATGAAGAAGGGCCTACGGAATACACGGAACAAACGGAAGGAATCATTTCTCGCGGAGCCAGTCGAGTCTGATGCGGCGGATGCGCAGGCGGTTGAGAGCGCCGACTTTACTGTCACCGGCGCAGTAGCCGATGAGCATGGCATCGCCGACAAAGTGGATGGCGGTGTAGTGGTAAAGGCCGTCGGGATCGCTCTCAATGAGCTTGCGTTGCGGAAAGGTCTTGCCTCCGTCGGTGGAGATGGCGGCAACGAAGGGGTTGCGCTTCTTCGGCGGGAACGGAAACATCCCGGAATGGTCGTTGTAGATCGCCAGCAGGTCGCTGCTGCCGGGGAGTCGCTTGATGCTCGCTGGGCCGTTGGGGGATTTCATTTCCGTCGGTTCGGGTGCCGAGAAGGTTTTGGCCGCGTCGGTCGAGCGGAAACCGTATTGCGCGCCTTGATCGGTGCGACACCAAGAGAAGATCGATCCGTCCGCGAGTTCGACGACGCCGGGTTCCTGCAGGCCACTGCCACTGCGCACTGGAATGGCCCACCAGCTTGAGGATTCGGCCCACGTAGCACCTTCGTCGTCGGAATAGAGCCACATGGCAATGGCGCGCGCGTCAAACGACCTGCTGGAGTGTGGATCGGTGCCGCGCGAGCGATGAAAGGCCAGCGGAACAATCAGCCGACCTTTGCTCGTCTGGATGACACGATCGTTGTTCAACACGAAATAGCCTGGGGCTTGTTGGATCAGCTTGGCATCGCTCCAAGTTTCACCTTCGTCGGTGGAAAGGCGCATGTGCGGACGGCAGTCGAGCCAGCTGTTCTTGAGACAGTAGAACATTGCCAGTTTGCCGCTGGCGAGACGCAGCAGCGAGACGCTCATGACGTTGTTGCCGCCGGTGTTTTCCACGACAGTGACTGGCGTGCTCCAGGTGCGGCCTTCATCGTCGGAATGGATCTTCACGATGCGTGCCGGGCTCTCATCTGCCGCGCCGCCGTAGAACTGCGAGTAGCAGAAGATGATGCGGCCTGATTTGAGCGTCGCGAACGAACCCTCGGAGTTGCGAGGATGCTCCTTGGTGGGCTCGACGTTGAGCGTGATGGTGCTTTCGGCGTGAATCGCGCATGCGAGTAGCAGGTAAAGTGCGATGAACTTCATAGGATGGATTGGCTTACCACTCACCTTCGCGGCTGAACTTGGATTTCACGTTGGCACTGAATTGCGTGATGGACGCTTCGAGATTGGCGAGCAGTTCGTCCGTGCCGAGACCGGCACTGTCGCGGGAGGCTGCGATAACGGTGGAACACTCGTTCGAGTCCATGAAACGAGCGGCATCAAGCAGTCCCGGGTGGTCTTCGGGCGGAATGACGAGAAAGCCGTGCTTGTCGGCGTGAATGAGATCGCCAGGGCAGACTCTGCGGCCAAAGACCTCGACTTCGCAATTCCAGCGCACCGGATGCACGTGCGCATGTCCGACGCAGAGGCGACGTGCGAGCGCCTTGAAGCCAGCGTTGGTCATTTCGTCGAGGTCACGAATTGCCCCATCCGTGATGGTGCCGACACAACCGAGGGCACGAAACATGTTTGCGCTCACCTCGCCCCAGGCGGAGCCGAGCACTCGCGGTTTGTCGAGGTCCTGCACGACGATGATCTTCGAGCCGGGCACGCTGGCGATGTAGCGACGGTATTCTTCCCCGGCAGCGGGGTTCACTTTTCGATGCGAAGCGTTGGAAGGTTCGATGACCAAGGTCACTGCGTAACCGACCATCGGCCCCATCTGCGGCATGAAGTCGCGGGTTTCCTCGATGTTGAACGCATCCTCGCCGGGATTGTGCTTCGTGATCTGCTCCCAGCCGTTGTAGATCGTCGGCGTGTTCCAGCGCTTGAGTTGAAGAAGATCGCTGTGTGACAGAACGCGTGGGGATTCAGGCATGGTGAAAAAACTAGGCTTTTGAAACGAGCAGCAACAAGCCTATGCTTCTGGTCTGTTGCCCAAACCAGATGTCCTCCCCTTCCCCCACCGGCCCCAAACCACCGCAGCGCACTTCACTTGTCAGCCTGACCGCCCAGAGTCTGCGTGACTCGATGGAAAGCGGTCACTGGCAGGGACACCTGCCCGGCGAGCGGGAGCTCTGCGCCCGACTCCAGGTCAGCCGGCACACGCTGCGGGCCGCATTGAACGAATTGCAACGGGATGGCTGGCTCGAAGTCGCCGAACGGCAGCGCAGACGAATCAAAACCACAGGAACTTCCCAAAGGACGGCGCATTCGCGCGTGATTGCCCTCCTCTCCTCGCGTCCTCTGCTCGCCATGTCGCCTTCCTCCGTGGTGATGGTCGATGAACTGCGTGACCAGCTTTCGCGGGCGGGTTTCAGCCTGGAGATTCACGTTAGCACCGCCTGCTATTCCACGAAGCCTGCGAAGGCGCTCGATCTGCTCGTGGCACGCTCCCCGGCGGCGGTGTGGCTCCTGTTTGGTTCGCTGGAACCCATGCAAAACTGGTTTAGTCAGCGCCAACTCCCCTGTCTGGTGGTGGGATCCTGTGCTTCCGGCATCACGCTGCCTTCGTTCGATGCAGACTACCGCGCCGGCTGCCGGCACGCGGGAGCCATGATGCGCCGGAAAGGACATCGCCACATTGCCTTCATTCGACCCGAGAGCAATTTCGGCGGAGACGTCGAGAGCGAGCGCGGACTCGTTGAAGGATTGCAGGGCGAGGGCGCACCGCCACTGCAAGTGCTGCTGCACAACGGCACACCGGAACATCTCTGCACCCTGCTCGACAAGGCGCTGCGTTCCTCGCGACCTCCCACCGCCTGCATCGTTGCACGCGCGGTGCATGTGCTCACCGTGATGATGTTTCTCATGCAACGCGGCAAACGCATTCCTCAGGACATCGCGATCATCTCCCGTGACGACGAAGCCTTTTTGCAGCACACCATTCCTCCCGTGACACGCTATGCGGCCAACCCAACGCAGTTCGCCCGCAGCGTGTCCAAAGCCGCCCGCAAACTGGCCGAGACCGGCACACTTCCGCCGAAGGCGATCCGCCTGATGCCACAACTCGTGCGCGGCGAAACGCTCTGATGACTCACCACGCCGTCCATCCGCCGTCCACGGCGAGATTCTGACCGGTGACAAAGGTGGACGCATCAGCGAGCAAAAAGCCCACCGCCCCTGCAATCTCCGGCGCCTGACCAACCCGGCCCAACGGCACTTTTTGAGCGAGACGTCCCATGAACTCGGGATTGTCCTTCTGGAGCGTGGGATTCGGAAAAGGACCAGGCGAGATCGAATTCACGCGGACGCTTTTCGGGCCGTAATGCACGGCCAGATAGCGTGCCATCTGCTGGATGCCCGCCTTCCCGACACCGTACTCCACGGGATTCGGATTCATCGGTGCCACATAGACCTGCGGATCCGGCGAGACGCTGCCATACATGCTCGAGAAGAGCACGATGCTGCCCCTGCCCTGCTCCGCCATCGCATTGCCGACTGCACGAGATAGCGCGAACGTCGCTGTGAGATTGCCGTGATTCGCACGGTCGAAGTCGTCGGCGCTCAAGTCATCGAACCGCTTTGCCGTTGAAGCGTAAGTCATGACCACCAGCCCGAGCGGCACACCGCGTGCGGCGACTTGATCCTTCACGAAAGTGTCCACGGCAGTCGTGTTTGCTGCATCAAGCGAGGCGGCAGTGACTTGTTCCTGCGATCCGTTTTCGCCGACCATCTCAGCCGCACGACCTTCAAGATCCACACAGAGCACGCGAGCCTGCATGGCGACCAATTGCGCCACGACGGACCGGCCGAGATAGCCCGCGCCGCCGAAGACCCAGATGTCACGCTGACCAAGATCAAACAATGAGGAATGCATGCGGCAACAAACGCCGCATGCATTCTCCAACGAGCAAGAATCTGCACAGCTTTACAAAGTCAGGCAGTCACCGACTCCCATCCGCCACCGGGAAGGTGGCGGAGGATGGTCTGGCCCTCATCTTCGATGGCGAACAGGTGGACCCAGCCGTTGTCCACGAGTTGGCGGACGCTTTCGTGTTTGGCGATCACCGCGTCGATGTCGGCGTGATTCGCCTCGATGAAGACGCTGAGCCGAACCGGCTCATGCATCCACTTCTCGCCGTCATGAACGCTTTGCAGCGGGAGTCCGGCCTGGAGGTCGCCGCCGTTGCCCTGCTGGATGCCGAAGGTGCCGACGACGTTGTGCGTGACCTTGTTCCCGCTGCCCCAGAGGCGGTTGTTCACCGTGCTGGCGTAGTATTGCATGTTGATCCAGTTCGCCACGACCATGGGGGCAGTCATGATGAGCTCGAGGGTGCTCTTCGTTGTGTCGGCATCGTGGTTGTAGTTATGCAGGAAGACGCGACCACCGAGGTTGAGGCCCTTTGTCCTATCCCGTGGTGCGGCGATGAAGGCGGCATTTCCGGCGAGGCCCCATTCGGGCCGCACTTCGGACCAGTCGGCGCTCTTTTGCTGGATACCTGCCCCGAGTTGTGCCCCCGTGAGATGTCCAAGCCCGAGCGTTGGTGCCCGATGAGACCTCGCAATCAAGGTTGCCTCGGCTATCCACTGCCGCACTTGTTTGAAGTCGCGTTTATGGGATGTCGGAACGTAACGAGTGTCGAACAGTGTGATCTCGTCCGTCGTAGTGTCGTGCAGAGCGGCGATGAAGTGTGTGTCGTCCGGGATGTGGATGCCGTGCTCGACGAGTCCAGCTCTGACAGCAGGCTGGTTGAGAATCGCGGCAGCGACCCGTGCGTTCGAATCACCGGCGTGTCCGCCGCAGGCACCGCAGTCGAGACCCGCAGCATACGGGTTGTTCGTGGTGTTGCTGCCATGGCCGCAGATCATCACCAGAGGCGCAAAGCGCGAGGTCAGCCCCATGTTTTTGAGCGCCCCGAGCGCGAGCTGCACCTGGTCCTCCGGCGGGATGCCAGACTCGGGATGCGTGTCGTCGATTATGTCGTGCGAATGCTTTTTGTGATGATGAAGGTTCGGCTCGGCACAGGAAGAGCATGAGTGCGCCTCTCCTTGGGTTCCGATTTGAAAACCATCCTTCACAAGTTTCCACGCGAATCCGGGTCCCGCGGCTTCGACGAAGCTGAAACAGCTGACTGCGGATGTTTTGAAGGCATTCCACGAATGATTGAGCCTTCTGCCGAGCTGCATCGTCCGAAGCTTGCTCTTCTCCTGCGAAGGCGTCGCATCCGGAAGGTGCTCGCGCACCCGATATTTCGGCGTGAAGAGCACCGGCACCTGCGACACCCCTTTTCTTTGACCAAAGGGCACATGCTCGATGGGCATGCCGAAGAAACCGGCGAAGCCGAGTGTTTCGACCTCGGAAGTGACAGACTCCAGCGACCTCCGCATGACCTCGGACCGCACGTCGATGCAAAACACCGCCTGAAGGAGAGGCCGCGAATTTTTCGATGTCTGTGAACTCGTTGCATTGGCGATCAGCTTGCCGCAAAGCTCGCGCTGAAATCCGATCTCGAGTGCGGAGTGCCAGAGCAGCAGGTTCCGCGTGGATTCCGATGGCGCCACCGGATCGGCGCACTGATTGCCCGACCAGAACTCCCGCAGGGACCGGCTATCGTGGATTTTGAGCAGCGCCGATTCGAAGACCAGCCGCACGGCCAGCAGGTCCAGCAGCGACTCGTCATGCGTGCCGTGCATGGATTTGTCCCTCACCCGATACTGCACGTAGCTGCTCCAACCGGGCAATGTCATGAGCAGGCGGTGCATATAATCTTCGGCGGCATTCTCGGTGATTTGGAGCGACTCCAGCAGCACGGGGATGACTTCGGCAGCGGCGTCAGGCAAACTGGCGACAAGCGACCTAAACCCGGGGAGCCCAGTCAATTCCGGAGCGAGGTCGATCGACGCAGCCTGCTTCCAGGCAGCGAAGAGCGGCAGCTTTTTCCATGGCATCCGCCAGGCAGACTGTGCCTCGTCGAAGTAGGCGGCGCACCATTTTGAAATCTGTTCGGCGATGACCCGATTCCATGGACCGTGTTCGCCCGCCTCGACGATATCGGCGAGGCAGAAGACGAACTCCGATTCGGGAAGTTGAGGGTTGTTCAACCAGGAAACCAGCTGCGCAGGACTCGTGTTTGCCTTGGCCTGAGCGATGGCTTCGGAGAGGTCCGCTGACGTGATTCTGCCACAGGCGTGCTGCTGCTCGAAGTAATCGCAGGACATGAGCATGCTCTCGTGACTGACGCGTT